>SVDD01000071.1:0-5064 GCA_015057945.1 Lachnospiraceae bacterium
AAGGATACATCATTTTGAGTTGTGAGTGACTGAATTTTCAATGAGCCGTCTGACTTATTTTTAGATTAGCAGATACAGTTGGATAATCATGCCTGTTCCCTTGATGACTGTTATTGGATTAGAAGCAGAGATGAGCACATGACATGGGAAGAAGTAAATCTCTACGGTTATAATCAGGTTGATGTTCTTACACAGGAAAAGCTTGCAGAAAAGACAAGATATAGAAACGGTGCCAACTCTACTCTTGGTGGTGAATTGGAGAAATACTGGTTTTGTGAAAAAACTGATAATGGTGTACAGCTGAATATTTGTAAGAAAGTCTCTCCTTCTGATGATGTGCTCATAATCAGAGAGATGATGGCTGATATAATCTATGAGAGTATTGGGTACGACAATTATTGTAAGTATCAGTATGTTTTGAATTCAGAAAAACAAATTGTAGGGTGTTTCTGCAAGGCATTTACAACAGAAGAACTTGAGCTTATTACGGCGTATGACCTACTCGAGGAATATAATATGACTCAGCAGGATGACTTATACAGTATACTCGCTGATTTAGCAGCAAAATACGGAGTATCCGGCAGGCTTGTACATAGATATCTCGATATTCAGACTATCGTGGATTATCTTATCACCAATCGTGACAGACATCAGGGAAATATCGGATTTCTGAGAAATCCGGATACATTACAGATTGTAAGTATTGCTCCTGTTTATGATTCCGGAAGCAGTGAAAATATGGAATATGAGCTTCCTATAGATACAGAACATACAAGAGTTAATGGTCTGTATCCTACTGAAAAAGATTGTTTGGATCATGTTTTGGATTTGAACTGTGTTGATTTGGCAAAATTACCGGGTTGCGAAGAAATCAGAGCTGAGTTGGATAAAAGCAGTTCATTAAGTCCGATGCGAAAAGATTTTCTTGTAAATCTTTATAAAGATAAGGTTGCAGCGTTGAATTTAATGCAAAAATAATTTTCATGTTGACTGATTGTATAAAAATCGATACAATATAAACAAGTTAAAGAGATGTGGCGAGTGCTTCACAGATCCAAAACGATTCGTGATTGAAAAGGAACGGTAGATGACATGGCGAGTGCTTCATGGATTCGAGGTTCTTTTTTTTGTATAATTATCATCTTCTGGATATATTAAAAAAGGATTTCCGAAAAACTCGGAAATCCTTGATTTTCTGCTGTTTTTAGAGTCGGTGGTTAGGGATTTGAGACATCTCAGCAGTTTTATCCAAGAAGTTCCATCAGTTGCTCCTTGCTCATATTCATCAGTAACTCATTTTCACCACTCAATATAGCATCAGCCAGATCCTTTTTCAGATTCTGCATCTCCACTATCTTCTCTTCTATGGTGCCTTTGACAATCAGTTTAAATACAGAAACTTTTCTGGTCTGACCTATTCTGTGAGCACGATCCGTTGCCTGATTCTGAGCTGCAAGATTCCACCATGGATCATAGTGGATGACAACATCAGCACCTGTCAGATTGAGGCCTGTGCCACCTGCCTTTAGAGAAATGAGAAACAGCGGAACTTCATTTCCATTAAATGCATGAACCAGCTTGATCCTCTCTTCTTTCTTTGTTTCACCTGTGATCTTATAAAACTCTATGCCGCGTTCCTTGAGATCACGCTCCAAAAGTTCAAACATGGAAGTGAACTGAGAAAAAAGCAGTATCTTGTGCCCTCCGTCTATAGCACTTTCAATCAGTTCAAGACAGGATGCTCTCTTGGCAGACTCGCCGGTGTAACCTGCTGTGATAAGCTCCGGGTCGCAACATATCTGTCTGATCTTTGTGAGTTCCGACAGCACTTTGAGTTTGTCTTTACCGGATTTATAGTCTTCGCTTTCAAGAAGCTTCTTCATATGAGTGACCTGAGCATCATAGAGCTTTCTCTGGGAAGCATCAAACTTTGAGAAACGGATTTCTTCCATCTTATCAGGAAGGTCTTTCAGAACATTTTCCTTTAGTCTCCGCAGGATGAAAGGACCAACCATGTTCTTAAGCTGTTTTGTGATTTCCTCATCCTTGTGTTTTGTTATAGCATTTTCAAAATCACTTCTGAACCGGTCATAAGTATAGAGGAAGCCCGGCATGAGATAGTCAAAGATACTCCAAAGCTCACTTAATCTATTTTCAATAGGTGTACCTGTCAGTGCAAATCTATGCTCTGCATTTATTACCTTCACCGACTTTGACACAGCAGCTTTAGGATTTTTTATAAACTGTGCCTCATCAATGATCTCATAATCAAACTTCTTTCCCTCATATAAACCGATATCACGTTTCAAAAGGTCATAGGATGTGACCAGCACCTCAGGCATACTATCCTGAGACAGTATAGTCTTTCTCTCAGCCAATGTACCTGCAACGGCCCTGACATCCAAAGACGGTGCAAATCGCCTGAACTCTTCCTCCCAGTTGTAAACCAGTGATGCAGGACATACTATAAGGGTAGTTAGCTTTTTACCTTCCTTCTCCAACAGATTTTTTCTGCTTTGCAAAAGAGCTATGACCTGAATCGTTTTACCAAGCCCCATATCGTCGGCAAGGATACCACCAAAACCAAGCTCTGACAGCATACTTAACCACTTAAATCCATATATCTGATAACCTCTGAGAACCTTTGCAAGATTTTCCGGAACCTCAATGTCACTTTCTTTAATGGTGTTGAAATTCCTGATAAGTGACTTGAAATTCCTGTCTCTGTCAGCCGCAATTTCATCATGTTCTTCAAGCAGATTGTTGACAAATATGGCACGATACAGAGGCAAATGCAGTTTACCTTTAGTGAAATCTCTCGCATCTACACCCATGGCCTGCATGGTAATCATCAACTCTTCTATGGTGTCATTCTGCTCGAGTCTTATGAAATCGCCATTTTTAAGCTTGAAAAACTTTTTCTTTTTTCTGTAACTCTCAAGCAGTTCCAGAAGCTCCTGTTCCGACATATCATCAGTGGATATCTCCAGATTCAGAATACCGCTTTCTACAGATACGCCTACTCTCGTCACCGGCGCTTTACGTATTTTGAGTTTCTCAAAATCTTTGCTGGCATGTATTTCTCCTATAGCCATCAAGTCCTTCATACCTTCGTTTAATATATCAAAGGTATTTTCCCCTGTTTTTTCGCAGGTAAATGTCTCGTCGTCAGCACCCGCGTCAGGAAGATACTTCATCAAAGTGTTTACGGCATTCTGCTCATACTCCATATCTCTGGATTCCGGAAAAGGAAAATCTGCATCCGTCAGCTTGTGAAGATAAAATTCTTCATCGCCATATTTTGCCTGCACTTTTCCTGTGATGAAATCCTCATTGGCATCCATATAGAAATTTATCTCGCACTCAGGTGGAAGATGCTTTTGGAGCTGAGTCCTGCCATTTTCCACCACCTCCATCTCCGGACATTCGAGAAGCTTCGGCAGAAATCTGTAATAGAATTCTGAAAGTTTTTTCTTTCCTATGGTAAAGGACATATCAGGTGTATCCTTGACACTTTCTATAAGCATCTTTGCCATAGGTGATAATTCATCTATTTTATAGAATATCCCCTTTTCCTCATCCAGGATGTAGCTGTTGTTTTTGCCTTTCATGATGTATGGTATGTCTACCGATACTGAAATCCCGGCAAATTTTTTATCTGTAGCTTCTAATTGGTTTATCTCAACTGTTCCCTTTAACTTACCATCCGTTACCTTTATACTTTTTGTAAAAGGACTTCCGTCGATATCTATGGTTTTACCTTTTGTAGCTTCATAAAACATATCAAGAATCTCAGGAGTTAAATCTACTTTATCCTTTAAGCTGATATCATTGCCATAGTAGTATCTGAGGTTATTGATCTTCTTTGAGATATAGTCCACTTCTCTTTTGGCTTTTTCTATGATTTCATAGTACTTTTTTGATTCTTCATCGAAATCACAGTCCATGAAGGATATCATGTTTTTGGTTCCAAGTTTTAGTGCCCCATTTTGATCTCTTGTATCAACAAGATTGGTAATGCTCTTTAATTTATATAGTTTATCGATGCCTATCTTGAAAGATAGTGCCAGGTCACTGTCTGCATTTCTTCCGAAAGAGAGCTTTGGCTCAATCTTTACAACATTTTTCTTCTGAACTGTTTCTTCGATGATCTGATTACTCATCATATTGCGATAGGCCTTTAAGACATTATCACCCTGTAGATCGGTATCGTCGCCGGGATTGTACTTGGCGATATAATCGTCCACTAAAAGCAAGAGTGCCAAAGAATGAGTACACATAGTCTGATAAGAAAAATATCTGTAATAAGTATTGCCATCAATAGGACAGTCACTTATCAGCAGCTCTTCCTTTGTGAACATGACTCTCACGCTAAAAGAGTCATATCGTCCGGAAGTGCATTCGCCTAAGGCATTTAGAGCAAAATTGGTTTCTCCTGATGTTGACTTGAGATACATGGTCCTTGCTGAAATGAGTTTCAGTTGGCCTTTATCAATCATCTCTCGAGCCTTTTTGATGTCATTATCTTCAATGTCATAATCCTTAAGGATTCTACCTACATCAAAATATGTGTAGCCCTTGTTTGATTTCAGAGACTCGCTCCACTGTGGGCTTTCTTTAACAGACTCTTCATAGCAGAACAGAACTGCCGCTTCATGTTTACAGTTATTCCCGTCCTTCGCATACGGACAATCACAGCTCATCTCCATTTTATAAGTGTCCGGATACTTAATCTTTACATTATACATCTGAGTACCGGCCACTCTTGCCATACAGTTGTTCTTTGAAGATACAAAGCCCTTTACCTTGCCTCTTTTATAATAACTCCGGCCTCTTTCCAGCACGTCCTCATCAAACAAGAATTCCCAATTGTATTCCATATCTAAGCTTGACTCCCCTTTTTTATAGCTATTGTCCCAATGCGCAACAATCTTTCTGATTGTACAAAAGAACCTATGATAGATGCAATATAATATGCACATATCATAGTAAGCGTCAAATAGAAGGTGCATGGTGTTTCAACCATCCATCCTTTATAATCAAATCCGGTTAATCCTTGATCTA
>SVDD01000025.1:0-55101 GCA_015057945.1 Lachnospiraceae bacterium
CAGGAAACTACCTCCAGGTTAAGTTTGATGTTCGGATTTTCCTCTTCAAATTTCTTCACAAAGTTTGACCCCTTCATACCGGAGCCCAGGAACCAGTTTTTCGTATCCTGCCCGTATTCGCATATGATCACATCCAGTTCCGTAACGGTATCACTATTCTTTTTTGCATCCTTTGGGAGCAGATTGTTCAATGCTGATTTTTTCAAAACAACCGGCTCGACTACCACGGCGCCTTTATCTGAACTATAGCCAAAGCCTGCATACATCGTGACGATCATAGATGCAACAGCAAAGCTTGCCATTAGTTTTTTCATCATATCGTTATCCTCTCTTCTAAAACAATCAGGGAATCCTTTCCCAAGACCACTATATTTCATATATCGACAAAAAATTCGTTTAATAAACCCGTTGCCGCGATTGAATTAAGGACTTTTTATCATGTAATAATCCGAAAATCCTTTATTCCTTATAAAGAATCATCTGCCAGTCGAAATAAGATATAAGGCATACTGCAGTTTAGTACAAATATTTATCACTTATCATGACATGAGGAGAAATGGATATGGCAGAACAAAAAATGCAATCGCTGATTCCACAGGAATTTAATACAACAGCATCCTCCAATGCAGGAGAGAGTATTTTGATGCGCCTTGACGAAGGTGAAGGTGGGTTGGAAAATGTGGATGAGTCTGTATTTAATCCCTTCAAGGAATTCGGCTTATCATTTCTTCAGTTCTTTAAAAACATAGGCGGGATTTTTAAGAATCCAAAAGCTCTTGTTTTTTCAATTATTCTGGCTGGTATATGGCTGGTTCTCATTATCTTAAAAACAAGCGGAGTAGCAAAAGGCTTCGTTAATTTCGCATCGTGGCTTACTTTTGCGCAGGGGGGAATGAGCGGAGGTTTTTTCGGGTATATCGGTGGGATTCTCGGAAAGGTTTTCTATACGACAGCCCTGTTTCGTTTAATAAGCGGTGCGAAAGGCTTGGGGAACGGATTTAAGCAGTTATTCAAGCCATTCAAATCATTTCGCAATATCGGACCTGTACTTATAGGAATCGGAATTGCAATGATTTGTTACAATTTTTTCGGCGCTAAAATCACTTTTGAAGATTCCATGGTTGCCATTCTAGGATTTTTTCTTGCAGTATCGTCACTCGGAAGCGAGAGCGGTTTTTTGTTTCGAATGGCGCGTTCCTTTATGGCACGGAAAGCAAATGGTAAGCGTGTTGCCGATATTTCCAAAACAAACGGAATTCTTACCGGCATAGCCATTGGTTCGATTCTAAACATCCCTCTTTCGGCAGGACGTTTCGGATTCTTTCCGTTGATTTTCGGATTCTTCTTTTTCCTGATTCCCGGAATCATTCTTTATTTTGTCCTTCGGGAAAAGATAGGAGGGCAGACGGCATGATGAAAAACAATATGAAAAATATCATGAAAACCGCTATAAAAAAAGCTATCCGGCAGAGAAGAAATATCTTTGTCAGAATGGTTTCTTTTACTGTTGCTGTTTTTATTTTCATGTTATCACCTGCTATGGCTGTCCTTGCGGATAAAAAGACAGAAGGATATTCCTGGGACGATCCCAACGTAATGATAACTTATTACTCCCCTCAAAGGATTAATAGCATGGAAAAATATAAGGACGTAAAAGTCTACACCAGCGCTTTTGACGGCCTTGGTGCTGATCTGTATGGGGATGGGTTTGAAAAAGATCCCGATAACAGGCGGTACTCTGTCGACAATGTTTATCAGATGTGGGTGGATGATGTTTTTCTTCAACAGGATTATTACCGTGCGGATATTGAAAATGCGCCGGCACCATACGGAATCGGAGAAACGGAAGATTCCTACTATGTGAACAGAGAATCACCTGATTGGCGCAGTTATACAAGAAAAGCCGTTATCGGAATGAAAGACTGGGGAGCAAGTTTTACAAAAGATGATTTCGGAATACCTATGTATAATCCGGACGCTTTTTTAAAGTACAGTTTTCCGGATGCTTATAATGAATTCATGCACTCGGATTTCGGAGAAAGGACCAAGCCTGTAACCATGACTGCGGATAAAATTACTTTTGCCGGATATCCTGCGATTGATGCTAAGAAAACTACAAAAACTGTTTATGGACCGGACCATGAAGAAATCGTGACAAAAGGACAGATCATTGTTTACATTACGGATTATCCGACTCCCGCGGCAGATGAAAAAGATCATGCAATTATGGAGAAAGTCAATGCGGTGGAAGGGACGAACTTTGAGCCGTCTAATAAACAAGACTGGATTTTCATAAAAAAATATATCGGAGAAACCTATAAAACATTCCGCATTTCTTATCAATATGAAGGATCTGCCTTAGCAGGAAAGACTATAGAAATTGATGGTAAGCTACAGCCCGAACCTATAGAACAGGGAAAAGCAGAGGAATTGCATTCTGAGGCGCAGACGGAGTTTAATAAGCTTTTAACCAAGTTTAACGGTGGCATGACTATAAATGTCATTCATAACAGAGAAGTGGTGGATACGAATTATGATTCAAGAGTCGTGATTGAGGATACCGATGCTCCCGAAACTCCGGGTTCGGTTATTCATAAAATACCGGCTATTATTTTTGTTGGTATCGGCGGCGTGGTTGCGGCAGTCGGAGCGACAGCCGGGGAAGATAAGAAAAAGAAGCCTAAGACAACTTTGGCGTTGGAAATTTATAAAAAATTTGGGGATACCCTGGTAAAAGGGGAAAAACAAAAGGTTTATGCGAAGATAGTGGAGGTAAATGAAAACGGTGTAAAAATCTACAAACCGGTTATGACATCACAGATATCCATTTATGCAGGGAATAATGCTGTGACAGTAAATCAGACCGGTATTGAAGGAGAATGGAATACTGCTTTCGTTGAACTTGCGACGGTGGATGAGGAAACGGAAGATGCCATAGTTTCCTTTGAGTTCAGCTGTAAGACTGGGAAATATATTCAGAATATACATTTTCAAATCGATATTCCGAGAATTGTATTCATTGAACAGGAGTATTTAATCTGGCCTGCCGGAAATGATCCCAAAGATCCGTATAAAGCATTCCGCGGAGATAAAAAAGCATATGACGATAACAGAAAGATTCTGTTCGGAGTGGCGGATATGGGAGATGATTATATTCTCGAACCTGCATCATTTAACCAATCCGGCGGTTTTTCCGTAAAGTATGAACCTTATGTTTTAAAGGAAAATCCGGAAATAAAAAATCTTTACTATGCAGTTTTGACGGAAATTGATAAGTCAGAAAAAGATGCAGGTGAATATGATACATACGTTATGGCCATACGGGCAGTTTCCAAAGACGGAAAGAAGAAGGCGGAGGGATATTTCGAAATCCGTCGTCTTCATATGGGAATTTGCGCAAATATCAATGCTGTGAACTGTTACCGGGGAAAAACAGAAGACACCAGGCTTCAGAAAATCAAATTCCCGGTTTCCGTACTGACATGGAATATCAAAACGCATGATCTGGAACAGGTTGCGCCGGCCAAAATAATATATTCAATAGAATCCGTAAAATGCAATACGCAAAAAGAAACGGATGCCAGAAATAAGACCATTTCCGCACTTGGAATACAGATAATGCCTGTGGAAAGCGAAAAGAATGTAAGAACTTTGGTTGCATATCCCGGAGAGAATGCATATGCAACCATGTGTGAAATCTACGCACAAGAGGCATTTCTGGATCCTCCCGCACGTCTTCGGGCTATTATTTCGTTGACGGTATTTTTGCCTGACGGTTCCGAATTCGAAACGAAAAAAGAAGTTGTCTTAAGAAGTATGCCGATTCGAAGTTTTCAAGAAGCTGACAGCAGGTTCAAATTTGCAAGAGCAGATAAGGAAATACGGAAAAATTTGGAGCGCATTCAGGATCTGATCTACCAGAGAAACCTGGGTGACAGACTATTTCCGCTCTCTAAAATGATAGAATTAATGCTCGATGGTTACAGTGAGTCTTATGGATATGATGAGGAGCAGGTTAAGGCGGTAAGGGAAATCTGGCAGGGTTTTAACGATGGCAGAATATTAGGTGCCAATGCCAAAATAGAGGATCCTATCCGATATACAATCACGGATAATCTTAAACTGACGATAGACAGCCTTTTGGAGGGTGGTGCACAGTGGGATAAAGAATGCGGATTCTTTGAAAGACTGGCATACGGTGTATGTACGGCAGGAGTTTCGGAGATTGTCATGATTTCGGGAACCATTCGGAAAAAGATGGACCAGTACATTGCGGAGCATGAATATGAACTGGATAAAATCACATGGGGGACTCTTTTTAAAATCGGAGTTTGCCATCTGGCGTACGAGGAAATCAAAGGCAGAATCTTCGGCTATGTTCTGGGGAAAGGTGCAGGGAAGCTTGCTAAAACAAAGGTCGGAATGAATGTTGTTGATAAAGTAAAACGTTTTACTGAGTCTGATACATATAAAAAATTAGGCAACTGGGGAATCGGAAAAAACAAATATTTGAATAACCAGAAACATTTTGACCGTTTCAAAGAAAATGTGAAGGATTTCTCCAATTCTTTAACCGGTAATCGTGCGGCAAATGCGGCAAAGAAAACAGCCTCCGGAAAAACAAAAGCAGAATATGAAGCTGAAGCTGCAATTCGTGAGTTTCGAAGGACCCATAAATATACGGCTCAGGAAATCAGCAATGAGCAGGCGTATTACCGGGCCAGCAAGGAGGGTTACCGCAAGGTTTTAGCATATAAAGAAGCACATAATACATACAATCATAATCCGACATCGGAGAACAAGGCGTTATTGGATAAAGCATCTTTGGAGGTTTTAAGTGATATTTCAGCAAAGGGTCATTTGAAAGAAGCTAAATTTGAGGGTGCAAGACTTCTCAGACAGGATTTAAAGAAATTCAAAGAAGACTATTTCAATGGTATTATGGATACAGCCAAAGGAAGAGTTGCTAAAAGAGTCGGATGTACAAAGGAACAGATTGGTGAACTGAGAGCAACCGGAAATAAGAAATCCGACCAGTTCGGAATGGACCTGGATGAAACTATGATAAAGAAAAATGCGAAGGGAGAGTATGAAGGAGAGATTGATTTTGATATCCAGGAACGTGAAATCGGGCAGGCACTTCATGAGAAAGTAACCGGAGAAATCGGAGCATCTCCTGAAAAATATCGACAGACTTTAACGGATTATGATGTAGCTGTGGTGGCTGACAGAAGTGGAAAATTCTCTGACGCATCTTCTCCGGACTGGTTGATTCATCCGGAAAAATATCCGGATTTAAAGGGAATGGTATCAGATCCGACAATAAAACTGAAGAATGTGGAAGGTGACATCAATACCTTTATTTACAAATCAAAGGAAGCATTTAATGTGGCCGAAAACTACAGGCAGAGGGCCCAGGCTATTGAAAAAGCCAATCCGAATGGGTTGAGCGAAAAACTGCAGCTTGAAGTGGATGATCTGTATAATAGAGCCTATAACTCGGAATATAATGCTTATTATCAGTTTACCAAGCAACATTTTCGCAGCACGGTTCCAAGAAACGCTGAATATATCAGCAGGACAGGAAATAATGCTATATCAGATGAACTGAATACAACCGTAGCGATTCTCAAACAATTCACAGATCACAATAACGGATTAAGCAAGATTGAAACCGACATGATTCTTCAAAGCAGGGGAACCAGTTTTGAGAAAGCAATGATAGAGAGTACAGAAGTTCTTCGAATAACTAATGAAGCATTTTAAGTATGTCCGTCTATCAAATAATCATTAATAGAGAAATTACTAAATTCATAAGAAGAAACGTAAGTAATGGTTGATAAATGGCGAAGGGAATAAAATGAAGAATTTTAAAATGTTTACAGATGCAATTACAGAAGCGGAAAGCTTATGCGGAAGCTGGAAGGACATCATCTCAGGAAAGATCATCTCAAAAGAGGAACTACTTGAAATTTATGAAAAAGAGAATATGGATGATGATGAATTCTTTGTGGTGAGTATGGAAGGAGCCATCGGATATTTTGAAGAATTTGAGTATAACGTAATTTGGATGTATCTTCCGGCTTCGAAGGCTGAACTTTCCATTGCTAAAGAAGAGGCAGAAGAAGAAAAACCTAAAGTAGAAGAAACAGCAAAGAACTATGACGCAAATGAAACGACCGCAGAAGTTTCTATTCAGGAAAAACCTGTACCAAATTTCTGCAGGCAATGTGGTAATAAACTGAGACCCGGCGTCAAATTCTGTTCAAAATGCGGAATGAAAATTTGATTCCGGCTATAGAAGAGAAGATGACATTACTCTGTTCCATTTTTGTAACTTTAACTATATGGGAAGAATTACAAAGGTACTGTCGAAACCTCGTTGCCAGGCGGTAATTACTATATCAAGCTGGCATCAGGGACAAAATGGTATGGAGAAAAGGAACTATTCGGAGAAGAAGGAAGCTACCAGACTTTAGTCTTTAACGAAAATGAAAATGACCGTTATCTGACCTCTCTTAAGGAAGGATATGAATGGAAAATAGAAATCAACGCTTCAAACTCTGTTGGACAGGGAGTGGAATCCGAAGACAGTAACTGGGATAGCTGGAACTAATAACAGTTTGTAGGGGTCTTTTACAAGAGAAAGAGCCCGATAACTTTGAATTTGTAGGTGCGATTGATGAAAATTATTGAAGTTAAAGAAAATAAAAAACAATATCTTGATCTGCTCCTATTAGCAGATGAGCAGGAAGATATGGTTGACCGTTATCTTGATAACGGCAAGATGTATGGTAGATATGGTGTATTTGCAAAGACCGTTATAATTTAAATTCAAGTTTATGGAGAGTCACCGTTATGATTAGAGAATTTCAAAGGGATGATATAAATAAAGTTGCAAATATATGGTTGGATACAAATATGAAGGCACATAATTTTATCCCCGCCGAATACTGGAAAAGCAATTTCCAATCAGTAAAAGAAGCGTTGTTACTAGCAGAGGTTTATGTGTATGAGTATGATACAGAAATACAGGGTTTTATAGGCTTAAATGATGAATATGTTGAGGGTATTTTTGTTTCTGGTGAAATGCAATCGCAGGGTATAGGTAAAATTCTGCTGAATTATGCAAAGGATAAAAGGAATAAGTTGCACTTGAACGTATACCAAAAGAACGCACGGGCAATATCTTTTTATAAGAGAGAAGGATTTGAGATTCAGCATAGTGGCTTAGATGAGGCTACCGGAGAAAAGGATTATGTAATGACATGGCAACACAAATAGAAATTCCGGTATGACGAGGTAGTGTATGAACAGATCAATAATAAAAAGATTGTCAATATATGGCATTGTTCTGCTGTTCTCCTTTTTCGTATTCGGATGCGGAACAAAAGAAGCAGCACAGCAAGGCTCAGATATACAACAAGAAGAGTCACAAGTTGAAGTAAAGGAAACAGAAATGTTTGATCTTGAGAATGGAACAGTAAAACTGAACAGCGGATATGAAATGCCGGTTATTGGGCTGGGTACATGGACACTCTCTGATGAAGAAGCAGAGGAGTCTGTTTATCAGGCCCTGAAAGTTGGCATGAGGCTGATTGATACAGCCAGATATTATGGAAATGAAGTGGGTGTAGGCCGTGGCCTTCAAAAGGCAATTGACGAAGGAATCGTTACAAGAGAAGATGTCTTTATCACCAGCAAAATATATGGCGGGGATCATGAACGGGCAAAAGGAATTATTGATGATGCGATCAAAGATCTGAATGTAGATTACATCGACCTTTTGCTGATCCATCAGCCCGGTACAGATGATGAAGGTGTATATAAGGCGATGGAGGAAGCAGTAGCTGATGGCAGAATTCGTTCCATAGGTATATCGAACTATTATACTAAGGAGCAGGTTGATGAGGTGTTGTCGTTTGCGAATATCACTCCCGCGGTGATACAAAATGAGAACCATATATATTACCAGAACAAAGAACTGCAGGAATATGTCAGGCAGTATGGGATCGTAATTGAGTCATGGTATCCTTTTGGCGGAAGAGGACATACTGCGGAAAACTTCAATAATGAAGCGATAGTTAAGATAGCCGATGAGCACGATGTTACATCTGCCCAGGTTATTCTCAGGTGGCACATCCAGGAAGGCTATATAGCGATTCCCGGTTCATCGAATCCTGAACATATTGCAGAGAATTATGATATTTTCGACTTCGAACTGTCTGAAGAAGAAATGAGGGAGATCGAAGCAATAAATGAACAGAGAAGATATGAGAACTGGTAAATATCAGAAACATATATAAGTCTCAGATTGAAAAGGAGTAAATACTATGAAGATACTTGTGCTGAACGGAAGTCCCCGGTCTAACGGAAATACCGCAAAAATGATTGATGCATTTCGTGAATCTGCTGAGAAAAACAGTCATCAGGTAGTCTGCTTCAATGTCTGTAAAATGAATATAAAAGGCTGCCTTGCCTGTGAATACTGCCACGGAAAAGGACAGGGCACCTGCGTTCAGAAAGATGATATGCAGGAGATATACAAAGAACTGAAAGACACCCAGATGCTTGTTCTGGCCGCGCCAATCTATTACCATGGCATTTCAGGACAGCTTAAATGTGTGATAGACCGCTTTTACTCGGCACTCTACCCGACGGCACCGAAATCTCTTAAAAAGACTGCAATGTTTCTGAGTTCCGGCGATCCGGAGATGTACGAAGGTGCAAAATTCTCCTATGAAGGTGATTTCCTCGGCTATCTTGGCTTGGAGGGCTGCGGTATATTTACAAATCACGATAATGACGTGATGGAAAAAATCAGAAAGATGGCTTTGTCATTATAAATTTAAGTTTATAAGCCAGGGTACATCTTCTTGACCTTGCGGTCAAGAAGCATCCCTCGCTCAAAATAGCTCGGTCAATTAAAGTTTGTCGGGATAATAGGTTATACCGGAATTAAAATGAGAAACGGTTGAGGAATAAAATGATAGATATAAAAATTTCATCAAAAGATAATATAAATGAACTGATGAGCAGTCGTCTTGAAATGCTTAAGGTCGTCAACGATCTGCCTGAAGATTACGAGTACTCTGAAGAAATAATAAATGAGAGTCGTGATTACTTTTTAAACGGAGACCATCTAACTGCTCTTGCTATGGATGATGATGTGGTTATCGGTTGTGCATCAATGAGTTTTATTAGAATAATGCCCACATTTGAACATCCCACGGGGAAACGGGCTCATCTGATGAATGTCTATACAAGAAGCGAATATCGTCGTAAGGGGATTGCCCGTAAAATGGTTGAATTGCTGATTGAGAAGACGTGGGAAAAAGGTGCTTCAGAGATTAGTCTCGATGCTACTACATTGGGAAGACCACTATATGAAAAAATGGGATTTACTAATTCGACAGAGTGTATGGTATTAACAAAAGGATAGCAAGCTATATTGGGAAGTTAATCGCACAACTTCAAATTTGCACGAATAACCTCTATCCTAAATGAGATAGAGGTTTGCTTAATTTGAAATAAACCATTTATCTACCACTTATGACATATTTTACTGTAAAAACAAACAAAACTATTACAATATTGTATAGGTGTATATTACTGTTTTGTAGATTTTATTTAAAATGAACAAAACCTTACAGAGACCAACTATGAACACTAAGCTTACAATAATCGTTGATAATACTTCAACAGGTTTGCTCAAAGGAGAATGGGGATTGTCCGTTCTTGTTGAATTTAATGATAAAAAGATACTTGTAGATGCAGGAGCTTCTGACTTATTTTTGAAAAATATGCAGGGGCTTGGAATCGAAGTAAAGGATATAGATTATGGTGTACTGAGCCATGCGCATTATGATCATGTAAATGGAATACCGGCCTTTTTCGAAAACAATGCAAAGGCAAGCTTTTATATGAAGGATAGTGTTGAGGCAAATTGTTATGGAAAGAAATTCATTTTTAGAAAATACATAGGTATACCGCGGAACCTATTAAGCAATTACCGTGACAGAATCATAATGATTTCAGGTGATTACAAGATAATTGATGGAGTATATCTTATTCCTCATAAAACAAAAGGTTTATCAGATATCGGGAAAAGAGAATCTATGTACAGGAAGACCTCAGCCGGGTGGATTCCCGATGACTTTTCCCATGAACAAAGCCTTGTTTTAGAAACAGAGAAAGGACTTTTGATAATTAATTCCTGTTCACATGGAGGGGCAGCAAACATCATTGCTGAGATCAAAGAGACATTTCCGGAGAAGCATGTATATGGTCTTATAGGTGGGTTCCACCTCTATAACAAATCAGATGAAGAGATACATCTTGTCGGAAAAAAGATCAGAGATACAGGGATAGATTATGTCTGTACCGGGCATTGTACTGAGAAACATGCCTATGAGATATTGAAAGAAGAGCTTGGCGACAGACTTGAAAAGATGATGGTCGGACTGAAGAAAGAATTTTAATATGACGTTTTATGAAAAAGGATATCATATTTGGATGGATCAGGATTATCGCAGGACTTTTTATCTTTGCATTCGGAGTCCATCTTACTATTTTTGCAAATATAGGACTTGCTCCATGGGATTGTCTGGGTATGGGGTTGTCGTATCATACTCCACTCAATTACGGACTTTCAATGACCTTAATAGCGGTAACGGTTCTTGGAATCGATCTGCTTTTGAAGGAAAAAATAGGTTACGGGACCATCATAGATGCACTTCTTACTGGAAATTTCGTGCAGCTGTTTAACAGCATAAATCCGTTGCCTTTAAACAACAATCGGTGGCTGGGAATTGGAATAATGCTAGTCGGATTTGTATTTATGGCATTGGGAATGGCTGTATATATGAAAAGTGAACAGTGCTGCGGCCCGAGGGATGCTTTGCTTGTCGGGTTGGGGAAGAGAATGCAGAAAATCCCGATAGGAATAGTTGAGGTCTTTTTGTGGGCAGTTGTGCTCCTTGTCGGGTGGCTCCTCGAAGGGCCTGTCGGGATAGGAACACTCATCAGCACTTTCGGTGCAGGCATCGTGATGCAGATTGTATATACGATAATTCACTTCGATCCCCGCAATCTGAGGCATAAAGATGTGATTGAAACCACAAAAACGTTGATGAGAAATTGAATTACAGGTTTTAGATTCGATGGAAATCGGTATTTGTGAGGAGGATAATCTAAATGGAATTGAAAAGGCTCAATTATAAATTTACTGTCTGTAAAGTGACAGAAGCATTGGATATAAACATGGAGTCTGATTTCTATTTTATCGGGAAGACAGATGAAGAATTGTCGTTGGTGTGTAAAACGGAGGATACGCCACAAAACACGGTCGAGCGTGATGATGGCTGGAGAGGATTCCGCATTCAGGGTATCCTCGATTTTTCACTGATTGGTATTCTGTCAAAGTTATCAGGCATCCTTGCGGATCATAAAATTGGCATCTTCGCGGTATCAACATACAACACAGATTATATTCTTGTGAAAGAAGAAAACTATGAACGAGCCTTGACTATTTTAGCTTCTGAAGGATATACAGTAGTATAAATTCAAATTTGTTACGTGACGTATAAGATTAGAACACTATACTATAGAAGGTCATAGCTTTATAATGCTGTGACCTTCTTGAAAATTACTTGAAAGTCTTTTTTATCTGCTCCAGAAACTTTTCAGCAATAGGAGTAAAGGTCGAATATTTATTCCATATGAGATATAGTTCTGACTTCAGTTCAGGTGAAAGTGGTCTGAATACCATGTCAGTTCCTTCGGTATTTATCAGATCCTTAAATGTAAGAAGTATTCCAAGGTTTTCTCTTGCAAATACAGAGCCGTTATAAGATAGCCTGAAGGATCCTTCAAGTTTTAGCTCAGGAAATCTTTCTTTAGCCCATATTTTGATTTCATTGTTCCAGCTTTGCTCAGAGACAAACAGAGGCTGTCCTATCAGGTCAGAGACATGGATGGATTTTTTCTTTGCAAGGGGATGAGATGAAGGCATGATTGCTCCCCACACATCAGCTTCCGGAAATTTTACATATTCATATTTATTGCTCTCAGGTGTTTCACATAGTACAGCAAAGTCTAAAATGCCCTTATCAAGCTTTTCAGTAACCTGCTCGGTATCTCCGCTGGTTATGTGATAAGTGAGGTTAGGGTATTTTTCCTTTAATTTATAAATCTCTCTGGCAAGATATCTGATCTGATAGCTTTCAGCCAGTCCGAAATAAATATCTCCACCTGTTATATCATCCAGGGAATTAAATTCCTGCTCTATCTTATCTGACATGGCCACAAGATCCTGGGCACGGTCACGTAGAAGCATCCCTTCGTCCGTAAGCGAAATGCTGAAACTGTGCCTTACAAACAGTTTTTTTCCAAGTTCTTCCTCTAATGCTTTTAACGTCTTTGAAAGAGTAGGCTGTGATACATGAAGCTGCTCAGCAGCCTTTGACATATTTTCTTCCCTTGCAACTGCAAGAAAATATCTGAGATTTTTTATTTCCATGAAAACCTCCCTGAAGTTGACAATTTATATGTTATTCTAAAAACGAATATCATGATATTTATTTTATTCATTAGCGAAAACCTGGTCAAGGATTTACTATGAAATCAGAAGGAGTAAAAAAGATGGATACCAAAAAGATTCTTGAAAGTCTTACTGACATAGGCTGTGATGAGAAAGAAATAAGCTTTATGAAAAAGATGTATGAAGAAGGTGACACCGATACACTTCTTCGTGATCTTAGAAAATGCCGGTGCCATCTTATGGATGAGCTTCATGACAGTCAGAAAAAAGTTGATAACATGGATTTTTTGATAAGACAGATTCAAAAAGAGAAATGATAAAAACGGAGGAATGTAAAATGGTCAGAAAAGAAGAACTAAACCTTGTAACCGAGTGGGATAAGACCTTTAAGAAAAGTGATAAGGTTGACCACAGTAAAGTAACATTCGTAAACAGATATGGAATCACCCTGGCAGCAGATATGTATGTTCCTAAGAATGCAGAGGGCAAACTTCCTGCAATTGCTGTATGTGGACCTTTTGGAGCAGTAAAGGAGCAGTGTTCCGGTCTCTATGCTCAGACAATGGCAGAGAGAGGTTTTTTGACGATAGCATTTGACCCTTCCTTTACAGGAGAGTCCGGTGGAAATGTAAGATATATGGCATCTCCTGATATCAATACAGAAGACTTCATGGCAGCAGTTGATTTCCTTTCACTTAATGAAAAGGTAGATCCTGACAGAATCGGAATAATCGGTATCTGTGGATGGGGAGGAATGTCAATCAATACAGCAGCTCTTGATACAAGGATCAAGGCGACTGCAGCTATGACTATGTATGACATGACAAGAGTTAATGCCAAGGGATATTTTGATTCAGAGGACAGTGAAGAAGCAAGATACCAGCATAAGGCAGCTATGTGTGCTCAGAGACTGGAGGACCTTAAGGCTGGTGAATATAAGCTTGGCGGCGGAGTAGTAGATCCACTTCCGGAGGATGCACCTTTCTTTGTAAAAGATTACTATGACTACTACAAGACTGCCAGGGGTTATCACAAGAGAAGTCTTAATTCCAACGGAGGTTGGAATGTGATCGGTTGTGAGTCCTTTGTTAATCAGCCAATTCTTAAGTACAGCAATGAGATCAGAAGTGCAGTTTTACTTGTCCATGGAGAAAAGGCACACTCATGTTATTTCTCAAAAGATGCTTATGCAGATATGATCAGAGACAGCAAGTATGCAGATAATAAGGAACTTATGATAATCCCTGATGCTGTACATACAGATTTATATGATGGCGGAGATAAGGATTATATTCCTTTTGACAAGCTGGAGAGCTTCTTTAAGGAGAATTTGAAATAAGGATGGGATGATATGAGCAAAGTATTAGTTATTTCAACAAGTCTACGTGCAAAGAGTAATTCCGACATACTTACGGAAAAGCTTATAGAGGGAGCAAAAGCTTCAGGTCATGATGTGGAATATATAAGTCTTAAAGGGAAGAGCATAGGCTTTTGTATAGGATGTCTGGCATGTCAGAATACTCAGAAATGTGTCATTAAGGATGATGCTGCTGAGATTGCAGAAAAAGTAAAGAATGCAGATACCCTTGTATTTGCAACTCCGATTTATTATTACGAGATGAGCGGCCAGATGAAAACTCTTTTGGACAGGCTCAATCCGCTGTATCCTTCAGACTATAAGTTTAGGAATGTATATATGCTCTCTGTTGCGGCTGAGGATGAAGAGTTTGTGCCTGAAAAGGCTGAAAGCGGACTTCAGGGATGGGTTGACTGCTTTGAAAAGGCTCAGTTTTCAGGCTCATTATTCTGCGGTGGCATAGGCGATATGGGTGAGGCATCGAAAAAAACTGAAGAGTTAAACGAAGCCTTCGAATTTGGTAAAGCTCTAAAATAAAGGAAGTCTGCGATGAAAACGAAAATGATTTTTCTGGCATTCTGTATGACCATAATGTTTTGCATGAGCGCCTGTGCAGGGACAACCAAAAACACAAGCTCAGATATGGGTGCCGTAACTGAAATATCAGCATCAGAAAATAATGAAACGGAAAGTCCAGAAGAGAATGTCATGCCGGAGGGAACAACTATGTATCATACAGAAGAAATATGGTGTGAATACAGCAATAAGAAAATATATGGAATGGCTTATATACCCGATGGTGATGGAACATATCCTCTGGTAATCTTTTCTCATGAACTTGGAAATAATCACGAAGCAGGAATAAGATATGCAGAGAGGCTGGCTGAAAATGGGATTGCTGCGTATACCTTTGACTTTGGCGGAGGAAGTGTAGCAGGAACCGATAATAAGAGCAGTGGAAGTAATTCTGAAATGTCAGTCATGACAGAAGCAGATGATCTCGAACTGGTGCTTAATGTAGCTAAAGAATGGGATTTCGTTGATCCGGAAAAAGTATTTCTTCTTGGAGGAAGTCAGGGCGGTCTTGTTTCCATAGTTGCAGGGACAAGGAATCAGGAAAAAATAGCAGGAATGATGCTTATGTATCCTGCGCTTTCGATTAAAGAAGATCATGGAATTACCCAGTACAGCTCTGTAGAAGATGTACCTGATGATGTGCCATTATTTGGTGGTTGGATGCATGTAGGAAAGAATTATGTTACAGATATTTGGGAAACAGACTTTTATGAGCTTCTGGAAAATTATGAAGGTAAGATTCTTCTCTTGCATGGAGATAAGGATGGTACCGTTCCGGTCTCGTATTCGGAAAGAGCAGCCGGGATTATAAAGGATTGTGAGTTTCATGTAATAAAAGATGGTGGACATGAATTTTATGGACAGCCATTTGAAGATGCAATGACATACATATTGCAGTATATAAAGGACCAGCTTGCCGCAGAAAATGAATCAGCAGAGAATGAAGCTATTGGAGATAGTTCTATGACAATGAAAATCGGCGATACAAAAGTTAATGTGGATTGGGAAGACAATCAGGCTGTAGAGGCACTGAGGAATATGGCTGAAGACGGTGATGTTAAAATTCAGATGTCAATGTATGGCGGTTTTGAACAGGTGGGCTCAATTGGACAGAGTCTGCCGAGAGATGATAAGCAGATAACAACGAGTTCAGGCGACGTTGTACTATACTCCGGAAATCAGATGGTAGTGTTCTATGGTTCTAATAGCTGGTCATATACAAGACTTGGACATATATCTGATAAGAATGCGGAAGATATAACTGATCTTCTTTCTAATGGAGATGTTACTATAACCATTAGCGTTGAATAAAACGGACTTTTTTTGAAAATGTCCGCAAAATGTCCGCATAATGTCTGCAAAATGTCCGCTTGCCGTCTGTTTTCAGGCGTTTTTGAGTGTGTTATATTTACAATGGACAAAGAAATGAGGAAAACAAAAACACCTCACCTCCGAGTCCATTTCTTTTGCAAAAGAATAAAGGCATATTGAGCGTCAGCTCATGAGAATTAAAACTCATGGGTCTGGCGCTTTTCTTATGTCAGTAACCAGCCAGCGGATGACGATCCAAGGCTAGAACGACATCAATCCTTCTTTCTATAAGTCGTATATTAATTTTTTGAAAATATATTGACACGGTGTCAACAAAGAATTATAATTCATGTTGACACGGAGTCAGAATAAAATATATGGAGGGCAGATATGCCAAAAGGATCGCCGGAAAGAACCGCGGCAAGAAAAGAGGAAATCATAAGTGCATGTGAGGAGCTATATCAGAACATGAGCTTTAAAGACATCACGCTTAAAGAGATTGGAAATGAAACATCTTTCTCAAGGCCGACTATATATAACTACTACCAGACCAAAGAGGAGATATTTTTAGCTCTTTTTGAAAGGGAGTACATTCGTTGGAATGAAGAATTACAGTCTATTCTTCAGGAGAATAAGAAGCTTTCCAAGGAGCAGCTTGCAAACAAGCTTGCATCATCCCTGGCAAACAGACAGCAACTACTAAAGCTCCTCTCCATGAATAATTACGATATGGAGGAAAACAGCAGACCGGAACTTTTGATATCATTTAAGGTGGCTTATGGTGAGTCCATGAAGAATGTATGCAGGATAATCACAAAGTTCTGCCCTGAGAAATCGGTTCAGGAGATTCAAAATTTTATATACATATTCTTCCCATTTATGTTTGGAATATATCCTTACACCTCGGTAACGGATAAACAGAGGGGGGCCATGAAAGAGGCAAATGTGGACTATGTATATCAGTCCATTTTTGAGATAACAAATAACTGTCTGCTAAAGCTTTTAACTGGATGAACAAACAGAGCAGAAGCAGCGTTGAGATGAATGACCCGGCTGCGAGACCTGAAATCACAGGGATGGTGTCTGACATGGCTTCATACGAAAAGGTGATCATCGGATTTCCAATATGGTGGGGAGTTGCGCCAAGAATCGTTGAGACCTTCCTTGAAAGTTATGATTTCAGTGGAAAGATAATCATTCCTTTCTGTACGTCTGGAGGAAGTGGTGTAGGAAGAAGTGATGAAGATCTTCATAAGAATGTGAAGGGTGATGTTAAGTGGGAAAAGGGCACACAGATTAATCGCTCGGATGAAGCTGTGATTAAAAAGTGGCTTGATGAAGTACTTTAAACGGAAAGGAGTCAGGCAATGAAATATACAAAACTTGGAAATTCTGATTTGAATGTATCCCGTATATGCATGGGGTGTATGGGATTTGGTGATGCGACGAGAGGACAGCACAGCTGGACGATTGACGAAGAGCATTCGAGAGAGATCATAAAGAAAGGTCTGGATCTTGGAGTTAATTTCTATGATACAGCTATAGCATATCAGAGTGGAACCAGTGAGCAGTACGTAGGACGTGCACTCAGAGATTTTGCAAAGCGTGAGGATGTGGTTGTTGCGACCAAATTTCTTCCGAGAACACCAGAAGAGATTGAAAAAGGAGTCTCCGGTCAGCAACACATAGAAAACATGATAAACACAAGCCTTCAAAACCTTGGAATGGACTATGTGGATCTGTATATCTATCACATGTGGGACTGGAATACAGATATCTACGATATCATGGATGGCTTAAATCGCATCGTGAAAGCGGGCAAGGCAAGGTATATCGGCATTTCGAACTGTTTTGCATGGCAGATCGCGAAGGCTAATGCTCTGGCAGAAAAAGAGGGCTTTGCAAAGTTTGTTTCAATCCAGGGTCATTATAACCTGATCTTCCGTGAAGAAGAGCGTGAGATGGTGCCATACTGTGAAGAAGAAAATATCGCACTGACTCCTTACAGCGCACTGGCAAGCGGAAGACTATCCAGAAAACCGGGCGAGGGAGATACCAAAAGAGCTGCTGAGGATACCTATGCCAAGTTTAAATATGATGCTACGGCGGAGCAGGATGCTGTGATCATAGACCGTGTGGCGGAGCTTGCAGAGAAACATAGTGTGACCATGACTGAAGTATCCCTGGCATGGCTTCTTACCAGGGTGATGTCACCTGTGGTTGGTGCCACCAAACTTCATCATATAGAAGGTGCAGCAAAAGCGGTAGATCTGGAACTAACGGATGAAGAGCTTGAGTACCTTGAAGAGCCATATGTCCCCCATCCGCTTGCAGGTGTTATGGCGCAGAATAAAAGGACTGATGCATCAAAGAAACATGTATGGACTACAGGAGCGCAGAAAATATTGGGAGGAGAAAAATAAAATGGCAGAGAGAATTGTACAGACAGCAGGAAGAGAACAGCTTGGTGAATTTGCACCAATGTTCGCACATTTAAATGATGACGTATTATTTGGTGAGGTATGGAATGAAGAAGCCATTGATGTGAAGACCAAATGTATTATTACAGTGGTTTCGCTTATGGCTTCAGGTATCACAGATTCTTCCCTGACCTATCATCTTCAGAATGCGAAGACACACGGTGTCACAAAGGAAGAGATTGCAGCGATCATTACTCATGCCACTATGTATGTAGGATGGCCTAAGGGTTGGGCAGTATTCAGACTGGCAAAAGAAGTGTGGAATGAAACGACAGAGGCTGTTACAGAGAAGGATAAGTATCAGAATTCCATTTTCTTCCCCATTGGAGAAGAGAATCCTTATGGAGAGTTCTTTGTAGGACAGAGTTATCTGGCTCCTGTATCAAAAGAGCAGGTTTCTATTTTCAATGTAACCTTTGAGCCGGGATGCAGAAATAACTGGCATATCCACCATGCCAAGAGTGGAGGCGGACAGATGCTGATCTGCATCGGTGGAAGAGGATATTATCAGGAATGGGGCAAGGAAGCCGTGGAGATGACTCCAGGTAAAGTAATAAACATTCCTGCTGAAGTAAAGCACTGGCACGGAGCAGCGCCGGATTCATGGTTCTCACATCTTGCAATAGAAGTTGCCGGTGAAGAGACAAGTAATGAATGGCTGGAAGCTGTATCTGATGAAGACTACGGCAAACTGAAATAGGAGGCTGACGCAAAATGAAGAAAAAGATATCGGTACTTGCCGCTGTTTTATTGGCTTTTGGTCTTGCTGCGTGTGGAAATAATGCAGCACAGGCTACAAATGATACTACTCAGACAATACAAGCGGAGAGCGCAAAGGAAACAGACACTTCAAATAACCATGAAGAAACACAGCAGGCTGTGACGAATGAAGCTGCTTCAAATACAAACGATGAAATAGTGGGAGATATTTCTTCGGAAGTGACAGAGAGCCCCGAGGAAAATGGTGGTACTCTTGTCGTATATTTCTCAGCAACCGGAACCACTAAGGGTGTTGCGGAAAAGATTGCAGCTATCACAGGCGCGGATACCTATGAGATCAAGGCTGCGCAGGAATACACAGATGCAGATCTTAACTGGAACGATTCGAATAGCCGCTCAACCAAGGAACAGAATGATTCATCCGTAAGACCTGAGATTGGAAGTGATGCAATCTCTCTTGACGGCTATACAACCATTTATATTGGGTATCCAATCTGGTGGGGCGAAGAACCACGCATCATGGATACATTTGTAGAGAGTTATAGCTTTGATGGCATTACCATGATCCCTTTCTGCACCTCAAGCAGCAGTGGAATAGGAAGAAGCGGTCAGAATCTTGCAGATAATGCAGGAACCGGTACATGGCTTGATGGTATGCGATTTGGTGCCGGAGCATCAGAGGATGAAATCAGATCCTGGATAGAGGGTTTACAGTAAAGAAAGAGTGAAGGACGGCTGCATACAGGGAAAACAAAATATGATGACCAAAAGAATAGTGGATGTCTGTATGACCGTCCTCTTATTATGTCTGATGGCTTATCAGATAACAGGTGAAGCATCTACAAATAAGAAGGTAGGATGATTTTTATGAATATAACAATACTTATTGGAAGCCCTAATAGAAATGGCTCAACACATATTCTTGTAGATGAGTTTAGAAAAGGAGCAGAGGATGCTGGACATACCTGTGATGTAATAGATGTATGTCATGCCGATATACATCCCTGTATCGGGTGCGTAGCCTGTGGTTATGAAGGACCATGCGTACAGAAAGATGATGTTGAGATTATCAAGGCAAGGCTTCTTTCATCGGATATGGTAGTGTTTGCAACTCCGCTTTATTACTATGGTATGAGTGCGCAGTTAAAAGCTGTAGTGGACAGATTCTGTGCTTACAACAGCAGTTTAAACAGCAGGCATTTAAAATCAGCACTTCTTACGGTGGCGTGGAATGCGGATGACTGGACCTTTGAAGCCTTGGTGTCGCATTATAAAACTCTTGTTCGTTATATCAACTTCGAGGATGAGGGGATGGTTTTGGGATATGGCTGCGGCACTCCATCTATGACAAAAAGAAGCCGATATCCCGAAGAGGCATATCGGCTGGGGAGGAGCTTGTAAATGAAAAAAACTTTTGCTTTCACAATGATAGTATTTATTATGACATCACTTTTGGCTGGTTGTGGCAATAAGAATCAGGTACAGAGTGGTACTGAACTGACTGCAAAAGAAGATAGCCAAGCTCCTGTTGCAGAAGAGGAAAGAAATGAGATATCGTCTGAGGAGTCTGATCTGGAAACAGAAAGTGCAGCAGAACTCCCGGTTGTATTTTTTACAAAGGATATAACCGCGGAAGGACTTGTAAGGATATACGAGCAGCTTGATTGGCAGCCAACCGGCAATGTAGCAGTGAAGATATCTACCGGAGAACCACCGGCCAGCAATTATTTAAGACCGGAACTGATTGGTAATCTTGTACAGCAGCTTGACGGAACAATAGTGGAGTGCAATACCGCATATGGCGGTTCGCGGTCAAGCTCCGCCATGCACAGGCAGGTGGCAAAGGATCACGGCTTTACCGTTATTGCTGACTTCGACCTGATGGATGAAGAGGGTGAGGTGGAATGGCCCATGTCCGGAGGAAGCCGACTTGACAAGATCATTGTGGGAAGTCATGCGGAAAACTATACGGACTGGGTAATACTTTCTCATTTTAAAGGACATGCCATGGCAGGATTCGGTGGTGCGATAAAAAATGTTGGTATAGGCATATCCTCACCTAGCGGTAAAGTGTATGTCCATACAGCAGGGACCAAAACAAGCGGAAGTATATGGTACAGCGATCAGGATGCATGGCTGGAAGCTCTTGCAGAGATGGTCAAAGGTTTTAACGATCATGTCGGAAGCGAACATATAGTTTATATAAATGTGATGAACAGACTCTCTGTTGACTGCGATTGTGACGGGAATCCGGCTGAACCTGATATCCATGATATAGGCATTCTTGCAAGTTATGATCCTGTTGCCCTTGATCAGGCATGTGTTGATTTAATATATGAAGCGGAAGGGAATGAGGCTCTTGTAAACAGAATGGAATCCCTTCACGGCATTCATACACTTGAGCATGCAGAAGAAATCGGATTGGGAAGCCGTGGCTATGAATTGGTAAATATAGATGAATGACATTATTGCGTTGATTCAAAGAGAATTTATTTATGTATGGTACTATTTTGAAATCCAACTGCGTCAGATTTTCATGTATTGGATCATTGGCATGGCGATTGGATCACTTATATCCGTGTTTGCCAAGGATAAAATTCATGGAGCTTTTGCAAAACTTCAGGGAAAGAAACTGGGACTTTTAGGGATAATCCCTGCCTGCATTCTTGGAATCCTGTCGCCTCTGTGTATGTATGGAACGATCCCGATTGCTGCGTCGTTTCGTAAACAAGGGATGAGAGAAGATTGGCTGGCAGCATTTATGATGGCATCGATTCTTTTAAATCCACAGCTGATCATATACAGTGCAGCTCTTGGTATGACTGTTCTTGCGATACGTATTGTCACCTGCTTTTTATGCGGATGTGCCGCCGGAATTCTGATGTTTATATTCTATCGGGACAAAGAATATTTTAATTTTGAAGGTTTTGAAGAGCGTGCAAATCATGATACACACCCAAATCTGCTGATAAGGTATCTGCTGAACTTCTTAAGGAATATAAAGGCAACCGGATTATATTTTTTTATAGGAATTCTGCTGTCGGCATTGTTTCAGCGATATATCCCACAGAATGTGATGGTGAATATGTTTGGCGGAAATAAGGCATGGGGCGTTCTGATGGCAGCCACTATAGGTGTGCCGCTGTATGCGTGTGGCGGAGGTACGATTCCGTTATTACAAAGTTGGCTACTGGATGGAATGAGTCTGGGAAGTGCCTCCGCATTTATGATCACAGGACCGGCTACCAAGATAACTAATCTTGGAGCCTTAAAGATTTCCATGGGATGGAAGCATTTCGCATTATACATTGTGTTTATTATGCTTTTCTCGTTTTTCTCAGGTATGATTGTGAATTCTATTTTTTGAATAATGATAGACAGGAGGACAGAAGTATGACGATTGATTTTCATGCACATCCGGTACCGGAGGCTTTCCGGAAATGCATGACAACCTATAGGTTGTCGCACTCTTTAATAGAGTAGATTGACTAAGTCAATAAAATTAGTTATCATCATAAAAATTAAATCAAACAGACGCCCATTGCTACCGAGTAGTGGGATTTGCGTCATTCCTTTACCGTTAGGTCTTAGCAGGTGAAGGAATGGCGTATTTCTTTTTCACGTAAAGCTGTCAGTTCCACAAGGGATATGTGTTATTCTGATTGTAATTGGGATTTAAGGTCTTAAGATTTTAGCGAAGGATTGAGGGGGTAAAAATGTTTAGAAAAATGCGTAGATTTAAACAGCAGGTGTCAGAGACTGAGTGTATTGATATTTTAAAAAGTACTAAGCGAGGAGTTTTATCTGTAATCGGTGATGATGGCTATCCATATGGAATGCCAATTAATCATTACTATTGCGAAGAAGATGGCAAGCTTGGAAAGGATACCAAGGTTAAGGATGAGAAGCCTTTAGAGGTAGTGGAGGCCTATGTCAAGGAGAACACAACAGAGCTTGTGGATCCATTAGATGTTCAAAAGAAAGTGGCAGCACTTCAGGAAAAGAGGGATACGTTGCTCTCTGAGCTTGATACACAGATTAAGGTATCAAATGCTACAACCTTTATTGAAGTTTGAATAAAGTACTATGAATTGCCTGCAACACGAAAACTTCAAACCCGGTTTCCCTGTAACAGGGTTAAGTTACAAGACCAATACCGCAAATATTGGATGAGTGTTCAGAATGGCGAAGTGGAAATCGCGCTGGGCTGATAACCCGGAATTCGCAGGTTCGAATCCTTCTTCTGAATCCCCGATTGAAAGGGGTAAAGAGAGTCGCCTGAAAAACGACTAACAACATATCAACCGTTTTGCATTTTGGGTTAACCATGAATTATTACTGGTCAATTGTATTTACTTGAATCATCAATTGGTAACTGCGAACGTGTTTTAGACATAGAAATATGTTGAAATCCATGAACAAGGTTAGGGCGCTAAACCGGTTGGTCTGAAGTTATCCGCATGGCTGTGTTGTAGGCACATAATAGTAAAAGGATTTTATCATATGAAACGCCTCTATTACTCGAGTTAAGCGGCCGAGTTGCGAAAAGCCTTGCAGCAATACAAGGTTTTTGCTTTCTTCTATAGATCAAATAGTACATAAGAAAAAATAATTATAGGAGAAAACAGTGATGGTACCGGCAAAGGTGTATCTCTACTATTTGAAAAACGCATTTAGATCCCACAGAGTGCGTGGCTATTGCATTGGACAGAAAAGAAATGGGAAAACTTGTATTTTTGAGAAAGATGGTAAATTGTTAGTTGCTGAGGTGAAAGGAAAAGTCCTTTATAACCCTAAAGAGTATGATTATGAATATATATGGATGGCATGTGAGGACATTATTGCAAGATTGGCTAGAGACGAGGAACACAGGCAAAAAATTTGGATGAGCTGGGCATCGCCTACGAATTGGGAAGAGAAAATGGATGAAGAAATAAAAATAAGACGAGTTGTATCTAAGGATGTTCTTGATGCTGTGAAGAATGTACTTAAGGAGATTGATATGTACGGCCTGATAGAGCATGGTGCACCTGATGATGAATTTGATACAGAGGCAGAAATGATTGCTGAGCAGATAAAGGCAGGCACCAGCATTGAGGAAATATCAGGAATAATCACTGACGTCATTAATAAAATGTTTGGCGTGAATTTAGATCGTCTTAAGTACTTGAAAGAGGCAAAGAAAATATATGAAGTGATGCATAAATAATGATGCCATTCGTCAGATGAATTGGCTACACATGTGTAGCCAATTATCATGTCCTTACAAAAAACACTTTTTTCTATTATCGAGTCCCCAAGTTGGGGACTGAATACATTCCCTTCGTAGAGAGGGTCAAAATGATCTCCAAGCCTAACCTGTAAGGAGTGAATAAACCTTTGATGCTCTTTGCAGGGGGCAAATATTATCAAAGGTGGTGAAATACAATGGCAAGAACAAGAGCATATAGGCGGTATGTTAGAAATAAGGCAATTTTGCGCAAGAAAAGCTTGAGCAGACATGCCTTTGGTTTTGATTGGTTTTTAGTAGATGGAGCATATTCCAAAGGTCATATCGGATGTTGCTGCAAAATGTGCAAATACACTAAGCATTACAACATCCCGCTTTTGTACGAGATTAAGGATCGAGAGTATGTTAAGCAGTACATTGAAGAGGTAACTAATGGCAGCGAGAACAAAAGATAACAAGAAACAATTTGAAGATGCACTTGAGGTGGCAAGATGGCAGGGAGAGGTAAGCGGGAAAATTGATGGAGCTTTAAACGTACTCTTTGCACTTGAGCTTGATAAAGAAAAACGAATAGAACTGTTGCAAAATGCGGTAGGACTTAGCTATTTGACAGCTTCAGAGTTCATTGAACCAAGGCAGATCGAAGAAAACATTTATAAAAACACAAAGCTTTCAGCTGAAGAAATGAACAATCTCAGCAACTTGATGAAAAACGATACTATGAATGATGAAACCGTTATAGAGCATCCGGTTGAGATGCTTAATTTTTTGGCATCAATGAATGGCGAGCTCATGATTAAGAAATGCATTCCTCAGGTAAAAAAATGGGTAAAGGCTGGTGAAGAAGTATATATGCGTAGGATTAAGGATTGGTATATTGAGAAGTATAAGCTACTTTAAGGGGGTATAATCGTGATGTTCGATGAATGCGAAAAAGATTTTAAAATGGTTGCACCGGATATTGATGAGCTTATCGGCTACTTAGATCAAGAGCTATTTAATACAGTTGCTTCAACACCTGCTATTGAACGAGCGATTGAGCCGCTAATTGATCTATTAAAACCATTGGCGCCGCTTAAGGATGTTTATGATGAAGTGAAGGAATTATGGATAAGGATTCCCAGAGGCGAAAGCTGCGATAACGATTATGATTATCCGGAGGAAATTGTTTGGTACAGATTGCTGATACGTAAGGGTTTTAATTATGATGGTTCCTTATACTATTATGCGTTGAGTTTGAATAATCAATCTGTAATTAATGCAACTATTGGAGGACGTGTTGATCTATCTCCGGAGGAGTTTGAAGAAGGTGCGGCAATAAAGGTCTGTGAACTGATTCTACCTGCTGTAGAAGAGTCTATGAATCTTCTTAAGGACGGAAAATACAATGAATTAGTTCAGATGCAGTTGCCTTATAAGCACAGAGTAGGAGTTATAAAACGATCTGAAATATGGGCTGTAGATCCGGAGAAAAAGAAGGAAGCTTTTGGAAGATTGTCAGAGGATGATGTGGATAAATTTAAAAGTCTTATTGCTTCCGGAATAAATGATGAAGATAAGATCGGAAAAATGAAGGAGTTTACAGCTAATGATTTCTTTATGGCATGTAAGCTTGGATTTGAAGCTGTTGGAGAGAATTGCGAAGGATATTCGCTTTCGGAGTTATACAGGCACTTTTCTGATGGTAGAGACGAAGGACTCACAGGGGCATATCGTGTATATGATGAAGATATAGGTATTGCTTTCGATGATCCTAAAGCTTGGGATGATTGGTATTTTGGACGTATACATAGAGGCTCAGGGCATCCGTGGGAAGTATACCCCGGAGTATGTCTGTATGTTTCTGATAATGAATTTCACGTGGAAATGGAGTATAGGAGGGGAGATATTTCGGAGGATGAGTACAAGGAAATGCTTGGAAATTATGGGTATTACTTTGTGGTGGCTGCCGGAAATAGACCATTTGAATCGGTGAAATTCTATAATGCACTATCAGAGGCGGGATATCCGGTTATAGTCAGTGGAGGATGTGAATTGGTTGCCAGTTTTGAAGGAGCAGACTACATAGGCATTGTTCCACATATGATGACTTCAAGATATTGTGCAGAGGTTATTCCAGAGGAATATGGAAAAGTTATCGACTTTGAATATGTGGAAAAAGAAAGAGACCGCTGGTTTGACAAGATTATATGGCTTCCTGAGGAACCTGCTGAGTTACTTCTTGACTGAAAATCTTTTTTGATTCAAGGGAATATGAGCTAGAGAGGAATGAAACATGAGACAACTTATTATCGCTCGCAAGGATTTGAATATGTCAGCAGGCAAACTGTCAGCACAGGTTAGTCATGCTAGTATGGCATTTATATCTCATATGATTTTGAATAGTGGAACTTCAAAGAGGTTATCATTAGATACTGGTGAAGTAGAGCGCTATGAGGTATTTATGGAAATGGATCCAGATGTATACGAACAGTGGGCGCATGCAATCAGTAAGAAATATCAGTTGTTTAAGTGAGGAATTTTTATATGGTAGAAGATAAATGGAGCTTTAAGGGTACGCCATGGGAGTTTGTTCACTTAGTGCGTCACGCATGTGTTGTTTATGAATGTGTAAAAAGGAAAAGAAATGGCATTATAGAAATTCTTATGGATGATGAGGTATTTGAGAAAGCGGCAGATGAATTTGGAATTACTTACGATACAATAAAAAATGAGATGCGTAGAAATCTGGATTTTGCTGAGCGTCTTGATGAAATCATGGAGAATTGTAAAAAATAGAGACTGGAGCATGTTTAGAAAAATGGCAGGGCTATGATGGAAGAAATCGCGTTTTTTTGAGGTGAGGAGCTAAGTACTATGGATATAAACGAAAGAGACTGGAAGCTTTTCAGAAAGTACCTTCCTGATTGGCAGGAGAACTACATGGAAAAGCTGATCAAAGACTACATTGAGTTCCTCAAAGGTGATGGGCTTGCATCTGACAAGTTCTGGGAGCTTGAAAAGAAGATTAAGGCAGACAGGAAGAATCCAGGAGTTCTTTTGCAGGATGTCAGAAGATCAAATTTCCATGTGCATCTGGCGTCATTGGTGGGTTATGAGGTTATCTCAATGAAGGACCTTGATGGATTCAGTGATGAGACTAAAGAAATAGTAGAGCGTATGGTTAGATGAGTTCAGAATGGGGGGTTAGGATTGTAATGGATTTTAAGAAGTTAATGAACTCGGAGGAGTATGATTTTCTCCGGACAAATGAAAGACTTGGAAATAGAATAATGTTGCTGGGTCTTGGAGGCAGTTATTCATTTTGCAGAAACAGATGAAAGTCTTAGGAAGTACTGGGATTATTACAGGAAATAAAGGGTGGTTCTGTAAGAGAGATGCTCCAGATAGGTAGGTGAAGGATTGACGGGTTGAGATATATCTCATATAATAATTAAAGAAGAGGAATCTTAATGGCATTTGAAATTGAATTTTACTCAAGCGAAGACGGAAGGGAGCCGGTAGCGGAGTTTTTGGATTCCTTGGATTCCAAGATGTCTGCAAAGTTGGTAGGACTTATGGAAATACTGGAAGAGAAGGGGACAGAATTACGTATGCCCTACTCGGAACATCTTGAGGATGGTATTTTTGAACTTCGCTGTAAACAAGGAAGTAATATCACAAGAGTGATGTATTTCTTTTATGTAGGAAAGAAGATTATAGCGACAAACGGATTTGTAAAGAAAACGCAAAAAACTCCGGCTAAAGAACTTAAGCTGGCAAAAGAACGGCGTGAAGATTGGCTAAGTCGCCATAAGGAGGGCTAACATGAATCTTAAAGAGTATAAAACCAAAAAGATGAATGATCCTGAATTTGCAAAGGCATACGAGGAAATCCAGCCGGAAATGAATGTGATCCGAGCTATTATAGACGCTCGCATCTCACAGAATATGACACAGAAAGAACTTGCTGAGAGAACAGGTATCGCCCAGACAGAGATCAGCAAGTTGGAGAACGGAACAAGAAATCCGTCAATTAAACTATTGCAGAGGCTTGCAGAAGGGATGGATATGGTTTTGAATATATCGTTCACGCCCAAAACAAGTGTCAGAAAATGAAACATATATAAGTGAAGCAGATATTGTGGAAAGATTATCTTTCAGTTAAATGTAGCAAGGAGGATTCGCAGATGTAATGACAGACAGTTGCCCATCCGATATAATGCGTGGGCAACCCAATATACTATGGAGGTAACATTCATGAACAAGTATGTTTCGCTGGATAAGCGAAGTAAGAAGGCGCAGCGCGAGTATCACGCAAAGCAGAGACGCACCTGGGGAGAACTTAATCCCGTGACAAGGAGCGTACCGAGCGGAAAGACTTACAATCGAAAGAAGGAAAAGCAGAGGTTGCTACGTGCCAGTGGCACGTGTTCAGCAACGACCGAAGCGAAGCGGAGACCGGCAAAGAATTCAGAAATGGACTTGATGCCGATCTTTTTTTGTCTTTATAGGAAAGTGCATTAACTAAATATTCGGCATAACATATGTTCGTATTAAAAAATAGGTGAATTTAATAAGGGCTTTATTTAATGACGTTAAATGATTACAATTATGAGTGACTTCTTGTATAACGTTGGCACTGCTTGCTAGTATCGCAAATTTTTAAAAAATATGGAGAATAGCGGTATAACATCATGCTTTTTCATTATTCATTTTGAAAAATTCGGTATAACTAATCCCTTCATTTCATGTCCCTTAAAATGTTTCGCCTATGTTAAAATGTATTTGTATTTCTCGGATTTGCAAAAGCGAATATACATAAATTCGGAGGATAAAAAGATGTCCAGAGGCACCAACCAAAAGTTCAAGTTCACATATCTCATGAAGGTAATGCTGGAAAAGACAGATGATGATCATGCACTTACCATGTCTCAGATTATGGAAGAACTTGAAAAGTACGATGTGACAGCGGAACGTAAAAGCATCTATCAGGACTTTGCGGATATGGAGAAGTTCGGGATAGACATCATCAAGGAGCAGGCAGGACGGGACACATTGTATCATGTAGCTTCCAGAGAGTTTGAACTTGCAGAGGTAAAGCTTCTCGTTGATGCCATACAGTCTTCAAAGTTCATTACCCAGACCAAATCCCGGGATTTGATCAGCAAGCTAAAGACCTTTGTCAGTGAATATCAGGGAAGCACACTCCAGCGTCAGGTCTTTATCGATAATCGTGTGAAGTCCATGAACGAAAGTGTTTTCTACAATGTTGATGAAGTCTATAACGCCATCAACGATAATAAGAAGATCCGCTTCAAGTATTATAAGTGGGATATCAATAAAAAACTTGTTCCCCGTCGAAACGGAGACTGGTTTATATTAAGCCCATGGGCGCTTACCTGGATGGACGAGAATTACTATATGGTTGCATTCGACGAGTGGGATGGCAAGATAAAGAGCTACCGTATAGATAAGATGATGCGTATTTCAATAACAGATGAAGCCCGTGCCGGTAAGAAAGAATTCAAAGAATACGATATGGCCAAGCTTTCAAAATCCACTTTCAGTATGTATGGAGGACCTAAGAAACGAGTGACCATACAGCTTGATAACAGTATGTGTGGAGTGTTCCTGGACCGCTTCGGAAAAGATGATATCTCATTCCGCCCTGTTGATGATATCCACAGCGAGTTCTCTGTGGAAGTAAACGTAAGCCCACAGTTCTTTGCCTGGATCTTTGGCCTCGGAACCAAAGTTAAGGTCGTTGGACCGGATGATGTTGTTAAAGAGCTGAAGGACTACGGGAAAGCATTTCTTGAAAATTATAAGGAGCTAGAGAAATGAAAAAACTGATATTAAAAATTGTTTTTGTCATAGTGACAATAGTTGCTTTATGTGGTCTGTACTTAATTATTAATGGCTCATTGGAGATGTTTCCCACGGAAGAACAGATTGAAAAAACACGTATTACAGGTTGGATAATTATGCTTATTGGAGTATTTATTGACGGTATTATCTGTAAAGGAATCTGTAATGGAGATAAATGAATTTGGAGACAAAGGTGCCCAGGTTGTTTTAATTCAGCCTGTCGGTGATCATGAATCAGATCTGATTGAAAATCTCCCTCCGGTTTTTCAATCTAATCAATGACGGGAATCTATTGGATAGACTCCCGATATTTTCACAATACCTGCATTAATCTTTCCGCGTTTTCCGCCATTTCCCGGGGGATTCACCGAAACGCTCCTTGAATTTCCGGGTAAACCAGCTTCTGCTCTGGAACCCACAGCTTTGAGCTATTTCATCAGATGTAAGCTCAGAGGATATCAGCATATTTGCTGCCTGTTCCAGTTTCATTTCCAGCATCTTCTTTGAAAAGGTAACACCGGTGATCATCTTAAATCTGGCACTAAGATAATCCGGGTTATAGCCATATTTTTCGGCAACTTCAGCCAGTGTGCATTCATTATAATGATCACCCATATATTTCATGAGTTTTCCAAAACGATTTTGTGAAACCATGGTGCTGTTCGGAACTATCAAAGAGTCCTTTCTTGCACGGTCAAGCTCAGTAACTATTGCCACCATTAAAAGGTGTGTCATTTTCTCATGATGAGAATCTGTTTTTTTAAGTTCCTGTTCCAATGCACGAAAAGCAAGGAGCACATTTTGGTCTTCCTGACAGGAGAAATACAGATATTCATTGTTCTTTGATTCATCATGAATGAAATCATAAATAATTCGACAGTCAGCAGTCTGTGAGACAAAAAGTCCGTCAAAGAAATCACGCCGGATTGAAAGCACACTGAGACTTGATCCGGCATCGCAATTCCAGCTGATATTTTCACGACTCAGGATCAAATCTCCCTTCCCCATGGTGAACCGGCGGCTTGCAAATGTCAGTGATGTTCTGCGCTCAGCTCGTAATATAGTGAAGAATTCTGTTAATCCGTTTTCCGCTAATGTTAATGATATTACGTTCATGCCCTTATCTTATCATATCATCGCACAAAAAGCTAAGAAAAGAGAACAATTTAAACAAGTTACGGGCATTGTTAAAGAAATCACAACTAAGTAAGCTTGAATATATATTAAACACAGGGAATATTCCAGAGAGGGATAACAACATGAAAAGAAAGAATTGGAAACTTCAAGGTCTTGGAGGATTGGTCGCCTTTTCGCTCGCATGCAGTGCACTTTCAGCATGCTCGGCAACCTCTACACCTCCGGTGAACACTACAACTTCTGCGGCTGCTACAGAGAACGAGTCAGCTTCTACGCCAGCAACAGAGACTACAACAGAGGGAGCAACATCAGAAGCGACTTCTGTATCTTCATCTCAGGTCACTGATGGAACATACAGTGCTGTAGGCACCGGTTTCAGTAATGGTGAAGTACCTGTTACCATTACTGTTGAGAATGGAAAGATCACAAGTGTTGATATTGATGCTTCAACACAGACAGACGGGTACGGAAAAACTGCCGCGGACGAACTTGCAAAGGAAGTTGTTGACGGTCAGACATATGATATTGATGTAGTTTCAGGAGCCACAATGACACGAAATGCTGTTTCTGAAGCTGTTAAGGAAGCAATGTCAGAAGCCGGATTTGATGTGGATTCTATGGTCAAAGAAACTGCATCAGGCGAAACAGAAACCGTAGATACCGATGTACTCGTTATCGGAATGGGTGCTTCCGGTTCCGTGGCTGCATTAAAGGCAGCTGAATCCGGTGCCTCTGTATTAGGTGTTGAAGCAACAGATACTCTTGGTGGCATGGGTAATGCTGCACAAGGCATGTTTGCAATAGGTTCTGTTGAACAGATTGACCGATATGGTGAGAACGGAGAACAGACAGATGAAGAATACTGGTTTAACCACCTGATGGAAAGAACTGATTATCTTGGTAATGCATCTCTGATAAGCCGATTTGTTTCTGAAGCTAAGAATACCGTAAGCTATATGCTGAATCATGGTGTAGGATTCTTCCTTTCCAAGCAGGCACAGCAGATTGCGCATCTGGATGATGAAGTTGTTTACCACAGATGGAACAATGCTGATCCATTCAAATATATTGGTGAATCCCTTGAAAAAAACGGCGTTGATATCCGTTACGGCACAACTGCAACTGAACTTACAGTTGATGGAGAAGGTGCTGTCACCGGTGCGAAGTGTACAACAAGTGACGGAGACACACTGATAGTTAACGCAAAGTCTGTTATCATGTCCACCGGTTCATTTGCCAATAATCCGGAACTTATGAAGGAAACTCTCGGTGAAGAGCTTTACAACAATTCCATGGTATTGGCAGGATCAAAACTCCCGGGACTTGAGATGATGTGGGATATCGGTGCTGCACAGGGCGAACTTCTTACTATGAACCATGGCGTTGTAACACTTAATGCCGGTGATGAAATCGTTTCTCAGTTAACATTAAACAGCCCGATTCTCTGGGTGAACAGTCGCGGCAAGCGTTTCATGAATGAAGATCTTCTTAAAGATACTGTTGAATTCTCCTCTGCAGTAGCTGCACAGGGAGGCGTTGTATATACAATCGTTGATCAGACTACTGTTGATCGTTGGACAGACGAATCTCAGGAAAACACCGGTACATGGGTACATTACTGGGATCGTTATGGCATCATCGATGAGAATGGAGATCCCACAATATATCATGCCCCTGTTTCCAGGGAAGATTGGGAAAATGGTTTTGAGCTTCTTACAGAAGCCGGAGAAGGCGGAGTATTTGATACAATAGAAGATGCTGCAGCATTCATCGGATGCGATGCAGACGATCTAGAGGCGACAATAGCTAAGTACAATACAGCCGTTGAAACAGGTGAGGATACAGAATTCTTTAAGGATAAAGAATCACTCGTTTATACCGTATCCGAAGGACCATTCTATGTCACAAAGGGTCATTCAGGCATCCTTGGTGCATTAGGCGGTGTTAATACAGATGAGAACCTCAACGTTCTGAATGAACAGAACAAGACAATAAGGAACCTTTATGCTACAGGTAACAATGTCTCCGGCATCTCAATTGGCGCATACCAGAATGTTGAAGGTGTAGGTCTTGGATTCTCTCTGACATCCGGAAGAATTGCCGGTGCTGCAGCTGCTGAAAATGCAGGTTACACTGCAACGGAAGATACAATAGAACTGACTGAAACAGGTAAGGAAACCATGAAAACAGCAACAGAGCGCGGTATGGATGGCAATCTGGATCATTAATATAGGTAGTCAGACCAAAGCATGATGTAACAGAACTGAAGGATTACAGTAAGTGATTTATTGAAAATATTAATTAAAGCGTAGGCACCCGGTCATATCCATTCGGTATGATCGGGTGCCTGTTTCATTCTTGGATTTAAACGTTTTGCTCCGAGGGAGTGAACCCTATAGATTTCAGATTCTCCAGAATTTAATAAAATCGAGATAAAAGAACAAATGTACTGGCGTTTTTAATGTACACATCGGGATGTAGTATATGGGCATACAGATATTTAAATGAAAATAGTAATTGATATCTTCTAACTGTTCCTGAGGGAAATAAATAATTTCTTAATAGCATAGGATAGAAGTAATGATCAAGGAAGTTATGGAGCCTTCGAAAATCGGAAATACTATGGGAGAGCTGCTTGATTTTTCGGCGTTTGCATGTGCGTACAGTTTTTGTAAATAAGCATATGACGTTCATTCTGCGTAATGTGGCTGTGAAAACAGCCGATATTGCTAGAATACGGTATTCCTTAAAGATTCAAATTATAATTTGGCTAAGCTTTGGATTATAATAGATGTATCGTTGAGATCAAATTTAATCGAAATAATAAGAGCTACATATGAATAAGACTATTGATTACTATGAGAATAATGCAGCTGCATTTGTGAATGGAACTTTGGATGTAAAATTTGCTGATATTCAGGATCGATTCCTGTCTACTACGCTGATATGGGAGGATTATGAGAAGGACTAATATAAAATGTTTAATCGTAATTGCCGTGTGCGCCATGGTTATACTTTCGGGATGTGAATCAAAGGATCAGATAATGGACGGTGACGGTATGTTTCAGACATTTTCCTATACGATTATAACACAGGATGATGCAAAACGTATGATGGAGCAGGATGACGGTCATGTGATTGTTGATGTCAGAAGACAGGATGAGTATGTTGAAGGGCATATTCCCGGAGCCATACTTATACCTAATGAAACTATAGAAAACGACCCACCTGAAGAATTACCTGATTATGAACAGATCATTCTTGTTTACTGTCGCAGCGGACGGAGGAGCAAAGAAGCTTCTCAGAAACTCGCTGACATGGGATATAAGAATGTTTATGAGTTTGGGGGCATTATAGACTGGACAGGTGAAGTTGTGAAAAGTGAAGTAACAGAAGAAACATCTGAGGAAATAACAGAGGAAAAAACTGAGAACAAGGCTGAGAAAACAACAGAGGAAAAGGCTGATCCGGTCAATAAAGAGGTAACTCTCCGATTTGATTCATTTGACGGAGGTGGACCGGAATATAACGTGATCATTAAGGACGAAAGCATTGTATCTTATACCGCTATGAGGGAGTATGCCAAAGAAGATCATGATATGATGACTGGTGCCGGATATGATGAGGTGTTCACGTTCACGGGAATAAAACCAGGTGAAACAGATATGCTTATAGAGGCGCGTTCACCGATAGCTGATAATCTTGATATGAACTATAAGGTAGTCGTCAGTGAAGACCTGAGTGTAAAAATAGAAGAGGTTTCAGTAAATGAGGTAGTCGAATCGGTTGATGAAGAAGTCGACCCTTACTGGGGAGTATTGCTTAGTTACAAAGAGGCCCAGGATGCAGGATATACAGAAGAAGAGTTAAATGAGAGAGGATATAAAACAGAACTCATTCAGCATGGATGGCCGAAAACAACAAATAATAATGAGGTCAGGTATCACTATTATGACATAAACAACGATGACTGTATTGATCTTATAATCACATATTATGGGCAGATTGTGGATATATATTCACATGGTGGAGATGCCGTATACTCTTATGGTACACCATATAGAGGAATTGCCGAGCTTTATCCTGATGGCACCCTTTCAGAGGTGGTCACCATGGGGGTTAAGGGATCTAGTACAAGGTGGTATAGATATGATGAAAAGTCAGGGAAATTCCTTAAGGCAGATGGAGAACTACATCCAAAAGAATCGCCAGTTATCATGCCAGAGGGCAGAAAGATATCCGATGTGGGAGCGTCCAGGCTGTCAGACTGATTGAATTGCCCAGAGATGTAGATGCCCTCTTAATCTGAATCATAATAAGAAACCATAGGTGCCTGTCACTGTGAACAAAAGTTCACAGTGACAGGCACCAACGTGGGGTACATCAATGCTGTTCCATTATGGCAGGACTTTTGAGATTAATGACCTGGCAGTAGATCCGGCATATCAGAGACGCGGTATAGCAAAACTTCTCATGGAAAAGTGTCTTGCTGATATAAAAAATCAAGGGATGGTAGGTGTGCACCTCATTACTGCCGGGGAAGGCGTTCTACCCGAATTCTACGAAAGGTATGGTTTTAAGAAAGAAAAAGAAGTGATACTGATGGGAATGGAATTATAAGAAATCCAATTGTGAGAGTATAAGGCCTGTGAAGCATTAGCAGTATCTTCACAGGCCTTCATTTTGTTCTATTCTGCACCGGTTCCGCCGGCATCCGAAGCGATAGCTTCCACCTCAACTATTTCCGGAGCACCATCGGGCGCTTCAGTCTCGCCAATATCAGGCTGTTCTTCCGGCTTTTCATCTTCGTCTTCCCAAAGAGATTTATGATTCTTGTTGGTTTTCTTCGACATCATACGCATTTGCTCTGCCATGGTGTATAGTTCAGGAAACTTTTCCATCAGTTTCTTTAAATCCTTTGCAGGTACACGATCACCTTTTCCGTAACGAATGGCCACCTGCATGCATTTGCTCATTTCTTCGCTTTCCTTGGCATAAGCGTCAGCTTCATTTTTTGCAGCCTGTATATTCTGGAGGGATGCCTGTAATTCTGTGACCATGGCTGTATAATCACAGTATTCCTTATGTTTTTTAGAAAGCGCCTGGTAGCTAAGTTCCAGCCGATCATAATCTTCCTTTAATATGTCAGCCTTCTCCGGTTCTTCTTCCATTATTTTTGCCAATGATTCCTTTTCGTGACGAACTTCGCTCATCCTCATCGTATATTGTCTGATCTGTTTCCCATAGGTAGTGAGGGCATCATTGATTGTTAGTTTTGACATGATAAACCTCCTAAAATCTTGTTCAGATGCTTTAAATACTTCCTAGTGGGCTTATCGGCAGGTTAAGGACAATTTAATAGAAAAACATGGAAATAAAATACAATGAAGATTTTGAGGGACATAAGCGGTTTCTGAAAGGATACATGATGGAACGGTTTATGGAAAAGCACAATGTGTCAGTGGAAGAGGCTAACAGATTAAAAGAACTCGCCTATGAAGCTTATGTAAAGCAGGATGATCTTAGAGATTATGAAGCAGTGGACCAGGTTTATACTGAGTATGTTCAAAAACAATGAACTTAAAAAGGAAGGGCCAGAACCCTTCCTTTGCTTTATTATTCACATTATTTTGCTGCTTCCTGAGCGATACGAAGATAGTTCGGAGCACCGGCAAGGGTTGCACCTGTTACAGCATCAGCAACTACCCAAACATGCTCATCGTTCTGAACCATCTGTGAGAGGTCATAGTCAAGGCCGTTCTCAACAACAAACTTCTCTAAAGCTTCAATGTTACCGTTGAAGTGTAAATCACTTGGCCAGAAGTCTTCACCGTGGTTAATATCCTTCTTTGTCTGAATCTTAGCTTCTCCTACAACATTTCCATCCTTATCAAGGAATTCTGCCTTATCCTGAGAACAGTACCAGTCACCGCCTTCCTTTGTGATAATATAAGTCATGAGTTCAGTTTCTTTCCCGTCAATCTCAGCTGTATATGCTACTCCAGTTTTATCATCTGCCTTTGCAGTAAAGACATAGTCACCAATCTTCATGGAAGTAGGATATGCCTTATCATTAGCTTCTATCACCATGTCACCAAGGGCTGTTTTTGTTTCATCATCAAGTTCAGCGATTCCGGCAGCTCCGCCATTAGCAACAGGGATAAGCATGTCATCAAATACTGCAGTAATGTAAAGAAACAAAAGGAAATATTGCTGAAAAAGGTTATGGACCTGAGAGAATGTGGCATTATAAAAAAGTCCGTCAAGGATGAGGATCTTAGGGATATCATAGAGATGGAGATGCTTTCTCATGTAACATGGGCGGTTAACTCAGGGCGTAAAAATACATATACTACCATGAATGAAGATTCGTTCATTTCCTTAAGTCTAAGGTTATTTAAGCCATATCTCAGTAAAGAGGGGATAAAGCAGCTTGAGGCTTTAAATGATGGTAAGTAAATATACCCATATTGGCAAAAAATAAAAATATTGCCAATACGGGTATATGTGATTCTATCTATAGAAAGAGGTGATTTTAGTGGATACCAGCACTGTTTTGAATTTAATAGACAAAGACATCTTTACAAGACGTGATGTGTTTGACGCTGCCTCCATTGCACAAGAAGGTTTCAAAGATACGGATATGCGTAATCTAATGGAGGGTTTGCTTGTTCGTGGAAATATTGTTAGGATCGCACATAATCACTATGTCCGTAAGAAGAGCAGCAAACAGGAATATAATCCTGTTTATTCAAATGAAGCCAAGAAGCTAATTGAGGATGTGAAGGAAAAGTACCCATATTTAAACTTTCAAGTGTGGGAAATAACCTGGCTCAACGAGTTCTTAAATCACCTAGTTGCGCATAACAGGATATTTCTTGATGTGGAAAATGACGGGTGCGAATTTGTATATACATCTCTTGCTGACAATTATAATGGAAAGATGCTATTAAGACCTTCAGTAAAAGAGTTACAGTATTATCTGCAGACTGACAGCATTATCATAGAGCGTTTGATTAGTGAAAGTCCAAAGGGTAAGAATAATGCCTATGAGGTTCCTATGGAGAAAATTATTGTTGAGTTGTTTTCAAATAAAACTCTTATGAGCATGATTTCTAAAGGAGATTATCCTGAAATTCTCGAATCAATATTTGATAAGTATAATATAGATCAGACAAAGATGCTCAGATATGCAAGACGCAGGAACAGAAAGGACCAGCTCGTTAATTATATTAAAGAATATACAAATATTAAATTGTTGGGAGAAGACTGATGATATTAGAACAGAACTTTTCGATTGAACATATTGAGGAATATACTATTTGAGAAGAATCACTATGCTATGACTACTCAGAGGCAAATAAAGAGTCCTCTGTTAATAACTGAAGAACCCTACATCAACGTGACAATGCCAACAGTAAATTGCATAATGGGTGATAAGCTTACGGCATTTGCACCACATACAACAGGCATTCCGTTTGGAATTGATAAAGAACTTGAGATCATAAAGCAGATGTACGATGTTTCGTGTCTGTTTGAGATGGTTGACAATTTTAAGGATGTTCGTGATTCCTATATGGCTACAGTTCAGTCAGAAATAGCTTACAGGGAAAAAGAGATAACATACATTGATGCGTTGTTAGATACCATAGATGCAGCTGCCTGCATAGCGGGAAGGGGTCAGATAGGCAATGATTATGAGCTTTACCTATCGGGTATTAGAGCGATAGATAATCATATTTTTGATGGGAAGTTTACGGCTGAAATGGCAGTAGTCAGAGCATGTAAGGTAATGTATGCGGCAGCTTGTATATTAACTGACTCTGAGATACAAAGGATAGATCATCCTGAAGTATTCCTTAAAAAAGTTATTCCTATGGAAAAATACAGTAAGCTTTCAAAGATAAAGAGATTAGCTCCAGAAGGCTATGCTTACGCGGTTGAGGCGATGGAGCAATTAAAAGCTTTTAGTGATAGCAAATAACAACATATATTAATTATGAACATACGATACCCATATTGGCAAAATTTCGAAAATTTGCCAATATGGGTGTTTTTATATGCAAATATATGTTCTTCTTTTATGCACATTTTTTTTCTCACCTTATTTGCTACGATTGAAGTGGTTCAGAACATAAATGATAAAAATGTGGTCGTTACTGCAACAAACAAGGGTACTGAGGCTGCAAAGTTTGTAGAAGCATATGCTTTATTCCTGGATTCTTCCGGAAATGTAGTTGAATATGGATCAACATACATAACAGACGGAGACAGTGAGATAAAGCCCGGAGCAACACTTTCAAAGCAGATCACAGCCTATGAGCCATTTGATACGGTTGAATTGTATCTTACCGGACGAAAGGGAGGATTCTAAGCCATGAAGAAGAGAGCATTGGCCATATTCCTTACATTTGCAATTGTTTTATCGGCTCTTTCAGGCTGCGGCAGTCAGGTGGAGGAAGCAAAGCCCGAGGTTGTTAAGAGTACAACCACAGAGACAGAAAAGGGTACAGAACCTGAAACAGAGGAAACAACAGAGACTTCCGATGATGGCATGAAAGAACTTGATGAGCTGGCAAAGGAAAAAGGTTTTAGGTCCATAACGCTGAACAGCGACGGAAGTGCTACTTATGTAATGAATAAGGCACAGCATGAGGAGCTTCTTTCAGGAATCAGGGATTCTATTAATTCGTCACTTCAAGAGATGGTCGGATCGGAAGAGTATCCGAATATCACAAAGATCGAAGCTAATGATGATTTTACAAGCTTTACCGTTACTACTAAGAATGAGGAGCCTGATTTTGCTGAGTCATTTGGAATATTAACACTATATATGTATGGCGGCATGTACGCAGTATTTTCCGGAAAAGAAGTAGAAAACGTTCATGTGGATTATGTGAATGCGGATTCCGGGGAGATAATTGATTCGGGGGACTCGAAGGATATGTAAGAGAAAGTTTAGAACCGAGACATTGATACCGTGCATCATTTTATAATCATTACGTATTTAAGTCTTTCTTAATGATACACGGTACTTTTTTGTAGAGGAATTGCCGAGCTTTAAGATACGGCAAAATGAAGGAGCCAATGTGTTTGATGAAGTGACACAAAGATTTGACTCATAGTTGGCAGAACAGCCGACCCGTTATTACTGAGACTCAGTTTAACGGATCGGCTGTTTTACTACAAGTTCACCTGTGAACAGTAACAATCTCTCAATACTGTTGAGTCATATCTAAGTGAAACAATGACAAATCTTGTGAAAAGATTGTATAATTACAACGAGTACATCGACTTTGTTATTTGATATCAAAAATGGAGAGTATTTAATATGATAAATGAAGTTCTGTATATGGAAATAAGATTAGTAGGAGCTTTTAGTGAAAAATATAAGCTTACGAGGTCAGCTGTAAACAGGATTTTTTCAAAGTACAATATTTGGCAGTATATTGAGTCTTGCTATGAAGTATTCCATCTGAATGGTGATGAATATAATTTGGATGATATTTCTGATTATTTAAAAGGTAAAGGAGTCGTTCTATGAAATTAAAAGATGGAATGCTTCTTTTCCATGGCAGCTATACAGCTGTTGAGAGCATAGATTTGGACCAGTGCATGAAAGGGAAAGATTTCGGAAAAGGGTTTTACCTTACAAGTGATCCTAATCAGGCAAAAAGTTTCATCAGATCATCATTGATTAAGGCGCAGAATACAGGAAGAGCATCTGTAACCCAGAATTATGGTTATGTATCATCGTTTCGTTATCAGTCAGCTTTGCGATAGAACAATTATTGCCAGACCATCTTTCTGATCAATACTGCTTTCTTAGTGAAGATGCAATTTGTTGCTTGGAATTTCAGGAGGCAAGGAAATATGTCATCTGATAAAATGAATGCATGTGCAGATATGATTCTTACTAATGCTATTGAAGATATGGCAATGAATGAGAATATTTCAATAGAAGAAGCAAGGAGCAAACTTTTGGATTCAGAAGCCTGTAAGTGTTTATATGATTTTGACTCAAGATTATGGATGGAAGGACCTGACTACTTTCTTGATTTTTACAGAATGATGGAGAATAAGACACATACTTCTTAGTAGTATGGTATGAAACAATTTAATATTGAAACACGATGACGAATATGAAGTCATCGAACTAAATGAAGACTAAGACTCTTTCCGTGTAGCGATAAAGGCAGCTGCTTGGAACAGAGTCTTTTTCTGTGCCCATGAAATGGTACACGGTACCAACGTTTTTAGGCGCGGATGCGCAGGTTGTTCCCGGCCGTGGTGTGGTTGTGACAAATGCCAACTTCCCTGCCTCTGAGATGACTGAATATTTCGGACCTGACAGCTTCCACGAGGACGAATACCAGATTTACTACAACAACATCAAGGACAACGTGGCAAAAAGAGTTGCGGCATATAAGAGATAATACAAAACAGATGGGTCATAGAAATCCACCGGGGACGGTTATCGCCGGAGAGAACCGTCCCCGGTGGATATGTGCGTTCTTCTGCGTGTCATTTCCATCAAAAGCCCCTACAAACCCAGCCCACACAGCCCCGAAAATGCGATATACTATTACTTGAAGTCCATAGAACATGGATCAAAGGAAGTGGAGAAAAGAAAAATGAGAAAAAAGACCTTATTAACAGCGTCAATGCTGATATCAGCCGGCCTGCTCCTCGGTGGATGCGCAGGTAATGTACCGCAAAGCCCGAAAGACAGCACACTGCAGAAAGAGAGTACACAGCAGAGTGAGAGCGCCGGAAGTGAGGGCTCCGGGAAAAGTGATTCTGCGGAAAATGCAGACCCCTCAGGACCAAAAACAGACTCGGATTCAGAATCCAAAGCAGACTCAGGCTCACAAGCAACAGATGCAGACTCCACCACAAAATCCGACTCAGAAACCCTCAAAGTTCCCGCCTCAGAAAAAGAGCTTTTCACCTTCATGTCCGGCGAATGGGATTTCACAAATCCAGTAACTCATGAAGATTATGCACATATAGAAGTCTCGGACAACGGATATTTCAAGTACGGCTATACAGGCTCTGATGAAAGATGTACCGGGGTGTTCACGCCGGATCACCAGTATATGGGAGAAGAGAACGTTCCTCTGTCATTTGCCCTCAGTGTGTCGGGTCTGGACAAGATGACATTACCCGACACGGGATATCTTGCTCCTGACGACGGATACGATTCCACATATGCGAAGCTGTATTACGGAAACTGCGACGGAGAAGACTACATATACATGGAGGAGACAGGAAACGGAGATTCCTTCATGAGTTCCGTGCTGTTCCAGGATCCCAAATATCCGGACGAGACATTTTCTCTTGGCTCAAACTCATTTATCATGCACAGAGAAAGCAGCAAGGCTGCTAATGCTTCTGCCGAAACTGATACCTTTTACGCATGGATATGGAAGGCCGACGATAGCGGCATCTGGGCCCAGGAGATGAAGCCCCTTACCTGGGATGATGAAAATGAATACACCGGAAACCCATACACCGCAGCGGCCTTTATGCCAAAGGAAATGGGTTCCAAATATTATAAGTATTCCAACAGTGTCAACAAGAAGCTGCTCCTCAACGAATACAATCTCGAGCTGGATTTCCCGAGATATATGTGCAGGCTGACAGTTAACTCAGACGGCAGTCTCAAGGATATCGAAGAGGTGGATAATGCTTTCTATGGAATGTATGACTTAGGAGACCTGGAGCCGGAAGTAAGCTTCGAGGGAATGACATTCCACTTTAAAAACAAGTTTTATGACCTTTCCAAACTGGGAGCAGGCAATGCCATCCTGGACGTGTTCCACGCATACGGTAAAGAAATCATAGATTGCCATGTAAGCCCGCACATGAGTGAATACTATATATATGACAGATTCCTGGGGGAGCTTTGCCCGGAGACCATACAGGGCACTAACCTTATCTGGCTTGATGATGATTTCACGACTGCCATTTATTCCCAGGGAAATGACGTAAGAGACCTTTGCGGAGATCTCATGTATCATTCGAAATATGATGAGATCCTGGACCTTGCCTTCATAGAAGATGGCAAAAAAGTCAGATGTTCGGCGATCAAATCAGGGGATAGTAAAACCTATGAAGAAGTCTTCGAAATGCCTGAAAGACTTGATGGTGCCATGAATGCTTACTGCACGTTTGCAGAATCTGGAAGAGCAAGCGACTACAGAAAGTTCATGGAGTATGCTCCTAAAGACGCAGTATTCTTTGTTGCCATTGACCCTCAGATCTGGACCCGGAATGTATTTAACATGCAGGATGTGATAGAGGAAGGGGCCGAGAACGATGTCCTGGTCGTTGCATTACAGGATGCTACCACGACTGATGTGTATGAGGGTGATAAGCAGCTCACCTATACAAAGTACCTGAACAAGGAGCGAAGCGCCATGTACAGGATGACTGTTTCCGAAGGCATGCCCCGCTACACCGTCAAAGTCACCACACAAAATCAGGGAAAAGAGAAAACCAAAGATTGGCCTGTAACAGAATTCAGCGGAAGAACCTACACCCATTGCAAGTTTTTCAGTTAAGGTGACCTAATTGTACAGAATACTATGCCGAAAAAATCGAATAGATATTTTAGTGTAAAAGGTTTATCATGAACTTCGGCATAGTTTTTTCTTCGGAATAGTCCGAATTATCCTGGCGAGACTGAGGATGTGCCGGATATGATACTCTGTTTACAGAGAAATAAAACAATCATAAAGGAGGATTATTCATGGTCTTTATAGAATATCTGCTTGAGAATTGTAAGGCATATTCTGATAAGATCGCCTTTATTGACGGGGCAACCGGAAAGAAGCTGTCTTATGCAGAGGTGGATGCGCTTACAGCAAAAGTCTACGCGTATCTGTCTGACAGGGGAATCGGAAGGGAAGATTTTGTTATGATCAACCTTCCCAGGGGCATCTATGCCCTGGTGGCGGCCCTTGGGGTATGGAGAGCGGGCGCTGCCTATGTGATTGTAGAAGAAGGTATGCCCACGCAGAAAAGAGATTATATCTATAAGGACTGCGGGTGTTCCCTGCTGCTGAGGACGGAGGAATTTGCGCAGATTCTGGAGCTTCCCGGAAAGGAAGGATATAAGAAGACGGATCTTCATGATGCCAGTTATGCGGTATATACCTCAGGTACCACGGGCAACCCCAAAGGGGTCATCCATGAATATGGAACAATGGAGGAGAACAGGAAGTATTTTAATTATGAGGGACAGAATTTCCTCGAGGGGGATGACAGATTCCTCCTCCTGTCTCCGCTTTCCTTTGTGTCAACCGTCATTGCCCTGCAAATCGCATTGGAGTATGGCGGAACGATGGTCATACCGCCTTATACGGTTGTCAAGAACAAGGAAAAACTGCTTGCCTTTATGGCGGCTTACAAAATCACCGTCACCTTTTTCACGCCCTCCCTGCTTCAATTGAATCCGAAGTTCCATCCGGAGCTTAAGATCTTATTCCTGTCCAGTGAACCTGCAAAAAACATCTATCATGACGGGATTACACTGTATAACGTGTATGCCCAGTCTGAAACAGGCTTTTTTGCCGGTATTTTCCGGCTGGATAAAGCCTATGAGATTACGCCCATCGGCAAATTACAGGATCCGGATCATGAAATCATTATCCTCAATGAGGAAGGAAAGAGAGCCCGGCCGGGAGAGATGGGGGAAGTATGCTTTGAAAACCCCTATTTCAGAGGATATATGCACCTTCCGGAAGAGACAGAACGGGCATTTCAGGGAGGGATCTACCATACCGGGGATATCGGAAAATATCTGCCGGATGGAAATGTCGTATTATTAGGACGCAATGACGATATGGTCAAGGTCAACGGTAACCGGGTAGAGCCGGGCGAGATCGAGAAGGCCATGAAAGAAGTCCTGGGGCTTCACTGGACCGCAGCCAAAGCATTTGTGGAAGATAACAGGGTCTACATCTGCGGATACTATAACGAAGACATCGACCTTGACATGGCTGAGGCAAAGAAAGAGCTGATCAAAAGACTGCCGGCCTATATGGTCCCTTCCCACTTCATCAAACTGGACGAGATCCCTTTGAATCCCAACGGGAAGCTGAGCCGTAAATCCCTCCCCAAACCGGACTTTAGAGCCAGAGAAGACTACATCGCGCCGGAAACGGATACAGAGAAAACACTGTGCGATGCCATGCAGACAGTGCTTCATCTGGAGAAAGTGGGTGTGGTGGATGATTTCTATGAACTGGGCGGAGACTCGATCAGTTCCATGAAGCTTCTGCAGGAATCCGGGCTGGAAGGGCTGACAACGGATATGATCTTCCGGGGACGAAGCGCCAGGGAAATCGCGCAGATTTACCGGAATGAGGCGGCTGGTACGGATGAAGGGACCCTCAGAATGCAGGAAGACCTGGCCCGCAGGAAAGACCACCCCCTGCTGATGGAGCAGCTGGCTGCTTTTGACTATCAGCTGTATGCTCCCCGGTCCACCATGTGGAACCTCCCCTGCTTTTTCCGGTTCGGAAAAGAGATCGACCTGCCCCGGCTGAAAGAGGCAGTAGAAAATGTGCTCAAGGCCCATGGAGTATTCTCCACGATCCTTAAATTCAATGAAGAAGGAGACCTGATCCAGAGATATACAGATGCCCTGGACAAGACGGTGGAGATTGAAAAAGTCTCTGAGGCAGAACTTGTGGATATCCGGGAAGAGCTGGTCAGACCCTTTAAACTGGTGGACAGCCCCCTTTACCGCTTCCGGATTTTTGAGACGGAACGGGGAGGCTACCTTTTCTTTGATCTGCATCATCTGATCGGTGACGGCACTTCCATGTATATCCTGATCGACGATATTGCCAGGGCTTATCAGGGGGAGCCGCTTGAGGAAGACCTCTATTATCATACCCTCTCCCGTCTGGAGCAGGAGAGCCGGACAGAGAATTATGCCAAAGCCAGAGAATACTATGTGGCCCGGGAGGACTCCCGCGACTGGGCCCGTACGCCCGTGGTGGACCATGCGTCCTCAGCCATTGATTGTGATGGTACTACATTTATACTGCCGGTGGATGAAGAAGGCTACCAAAGCCTTCAGGACCGCTATGGGATCGGCAGGAACGCCTTCTTTGTCGGAATCGCAGCCTTTGCGATGGCAGCTTACAATAAGGTCAATGATGTCTCCATTCTGTGGACCTACAATGGAAGAGGAAGCAAAGAGGACGACCGCATCGTCGGCATGATGATCCGGGATATCACCTTCTATCTCAGCCTGAAGGAAGGGATGACGGTGGGTGATTTCTTCCGGGAAGTCAGAGACCAGATGGTTCTGGGCTTATCCTACTGCAGCTACCCTCATGCCAATATGATCGAAGACCAGACCCTGTGTATTCTGTATCAGTCCGGTCTGGGAGAACTGGATCGGCTCAGTGAACTGGGCTTTGTGGGAGAAGAACTGCCGGAACCCTTTGCAGGCAATGACAACCTGATCGATCTGGAGATCTATGACACAGAAAGCGGAACCCAGGTAGAACTGAATTATATACCATCCTGTTATGAGGAGGAGAGTATGCAGCGCTTCCGCCGGCTGATCATGAAAACCGCAGCCCTTTTCGTACAATACGCACAGGAACCCGACCGGAAATTGGAGGATTTATATAATGAGCTTACATGAATTACAGAATCCTGCCATTGAAGGAAATGACAGATATCTTGAGAAATTGAACCAATGCCAGCAGATCATCAGCGATCTGAGTCCCATGGTGGCCCTGGGCTATGGTTACAAACAGTTTTATGCAGATGATCTTTACTGGAATAAGGATGTCTGTCAGGAGAACTGGCTTCCGCCTGCCGGAGACTGGTACAATGTAGACTGGCCGACTGTGATGGAGCGGAATATGCCGGATGGTGCAGAGATCGCCTGTGTGCCCGAATATCTTCTCCGCCTGTGGCAGGACAAGATGCCGGACAGGATTGAAATCGTTGAAAGCAGAGATCAGTGGGATTATATCCTCTATCCCAACCGGGTCGAAGAGATGGAGGGCAAGGTATTCAGAAGTTTCAGACAGAATGCCAACAAGTTCCGGAAAACCTACGACAATGTAGAGATTGTTCCCATCACACAGGAGAAACTGCCCGAGCTCCTTGCTTTCCATGAAGCGTCGGAAAAAGAACTGCAGGAGCGCGTCGATAATCTGGCAGAAGCGGAAAGGGAAGACCAGGCAATCCGCAGGATGCTGCAATATTGGGGTGATCCCAGGAGCCATCTGTTTGGCTTTATGGTAAAAGTGGATGGTCAGATCGCTTCGGCTGTAATCAATGAGCGGCTGAATGAATTCGCCAGCATCGGGATCTATCAGAAGAATAATTATGATTTTAAGGGGATCAACGCCTTTTCTACGCTGACAGATGCCCAGCTGCAAAAAGACATGGGGATCATGACCATCAATATCATGCAGGATGAAGGGGTGGAGAACCTGCGGAACGCCAAAGAGCACCTCTCCCCCCTGGTCTATATCCGCAAATACACTGTCTACTATCACAGTCCGGATCCGGCCGCATCCAATCCGGCAGAGGAGACCTGGACCAAAGGAATCCTGAAACTGACCAGGATCACAGAAAAAGGTGATATTCGTTTTATGGCCAATGGAAGGATCACAACGGATAATGCGGATCTGCTGGAGGAAAAGATGCTGGAATCCTGCGGCCTGGATCTTCCGATCCGGCTTGATATGCGCGGACTCAAATATATATGTTCGTCAGGGCTTCGGGTGCTGCTGGAGGTCTTCAGGGAAAAGGGAAAAGATGGATTCATCATATGCGGTGTTTCTGATTTTGTAAAAGAGACCCTGGAAATGGTAGGCTACGACCAGATTCTTTCCATCTCTGATGAGGGCCTGTCATGATGAAAGATGTACAAGAAAAAGAGGAGGAATATAGGAGTTATTCCTTTTTCGGGCTCATGGGGTATGCCCTGCCTGCCATCTTGTCCATGCTTGTGAATGCTGTATATGCCTGTGTGGACGGCCATTTTATCGGAACCTATGTCGGAGAGCAGGCTGTTTCCGCTGTGGAACTGTTTCTCCCCATCGAGACTTTGTGTTTCGCCTTTGCCTTCATGCTGGGAAGCGGAGGAAATGCAGAACTGGAACGCCTGACCGGCAGCGGCAGAAAAGAGTACTCCGACAGCATCTTTTCCGACCTGTTCTGGACTTCGATCCTGTGCGGATTTGTCCTGACCCTTGTCCTGGTCCTCCTGAAAAACCCCATTATGGTTCTCCTTGGAGCAGGAAAAGGTGCGGTGTCCATGAGAGTATGGTTTGACCAGTACTATTCCGTCTGCATGTATAAGCCTCTGCTTTATGTGGCAAGTATCGCCCTCACCGTCCTGATGAGCGGAGAGGGGATGATCATACGGGCCAGCCTCTTCAGTCTGGCCGGAGGTCTGGTCAATGTCATTCTTGACGATATCTTTCTGAAATACCTGCATATGGGTGTTTCCGGAGCCGCCTATGCCACGGTGATCGGGACTGTCTTAAGCTTTGGGCTTATGCTGATCCACTATATGCCTGTATGGAAGGACAGAAGATGTTTTCATTTCCGGCGGATCCGGCATTTCGACAGGCTGGGCAGGATCTGTACCAACGGCGTATCGGAGATGATTTCGACACTGGCTCTGAGCGTATCCGTACTCCTGATGAACCGGCTGATGGTGAAGGCAGGGGGCCAGGGAGGGATCAGTGCCCTCCTGGTCGTCAGCTATGCGACAGAACTGTTTTTGTCTGTATTTAACGGCCTGAACCTTGTCGTGGAACCCCTGTTCAGCTTTCACTATGGGAGCGGGGACAGGAAGGAGATCCGGAAACTGTTCAGACAGTCCTCTGCCTGGACCCTGCTGATCGCCTTTGTGGGGGTTCCCCTGGTGTGGATCTTCCGCAGGCCTTATGTGGACTTATTCTTTGAATCGGGAAGCAGCCTCTGCGGCCTGGCAATCCGGGCTCTGGGCTTTTCCCTTGTCGGGATCGCCCTACAGGGAATCAATGTCTATATTCAATGCCTGTTTACTTCCTTTTCCGATGCAAAGATATCGGGGATCCTCTCCTTACTCAATACCTTTGTTTTCATGGTAGGAGCAGAACTTCTGATGGCCTGGCTGTTTGGAGAAGACGGGCTTTTTGCCGCACAGAGTGTCGCGGAGACCGTGACCCTGTTCTTTTCTGTCTACTGCCTCCGGCGCTACCGTAATAAATACGGGTATTGCTGAGAGAATCCCGGGAGATATTTATCAGTATTGTTTATTTTGAAGTAAATCATTATAGTTATTTAAGCATAACAAACGAAAACTGGATAATCAAATCATTATGTCAAAAATAGAAAAGAAGAAAATATTACTACCTTTAATAATAGTTCTTTTTTGTGTTTATATAGGATTCAGTATCAGCAATAAAAAAGTACCTGATTTTCAAGATGATATATCGGAATTGACATACAGCTATGAAGAGATACCGCTTGAGAGAAATGGCATAGCTCTGCATCTTGATTGTACGAAGACAGAAGGAACAGAAATTGATAACAATATCCTTTTGATACATGGATTGACTTATTCATCTCATGAATTTGATATCGACTATAAGGATTATAGCCTTGTACGGTTCCTTGCAAGTAAAGGATATGCTGTGTGGAGACTTGACATTGCGGGATATGGACGATCAGGCGTAGTTACAGATGGCTTTATGCCTGATTCTGATTATGCAGCTGAAGATATCGATGCTGCTGTAAATAAGATTTGTCAGGTAACAGGACAGGAGAAAATCGACCTACTCGGATGGAGTTGGGGGACAGTAACAAGCAGCCGGTTTATAACAAGCCATCCGGAGCATGTAGAAAAGCTCGTTTTATATGCGCCCATTCTATGCGGAATTGGTGAATATGAAGTAACGGAGCCATTTCATCATAATACATGGGAACACGCTGCTGATGATTTCCAAAAGAACGAAGATGGAACATTTGACCAAACGATTACAGATCCGATAGTGATAGAGCTCTTATGTTCAAGCTCATGGCATTACGATGGTGAATCAAGTCCTAACGGTGGTCGTCAGGATCTTTGTGTGGACAAATCGCAGTCTTTGATAGATCTTGAGAAAATCTCTGTTCCTACACTTGTCATATGTGGCGATAAAGATCCGTATTTAAACAATGAACAGATAAATTCCTGTCTTGCCTACCTTCCGGAAGGCTCAGCACTGAAAATTATCGAAGGGGCATCACATGTTGCTTTCATCGAGGAACCATATTACAAGGAATTTCATGAGAGAGTTATACAATTCCTGAATCAAGAATAGGATATTGAAGCAAACAGCTTATAAAAGATGATTTAGAAAAAAAATACAACCTCTGTATGATAACTATATTATAAAGTGTTGGAATTATAGAAATCAATCAAGCAGTTGGATGGATTTCTAGTCGGAAAGGAATGGCAGTGTATTATGAACGCATATACATTATTCAAGCATGGCAGATCGTATCGGAAAAATGCAAGATTCGGTACACACATTTTTATCGGAGCACATCGATTTAAGTATTATATGGAAGGGCGGCTGTATTATTATTACAGTGACAGACCATATACGATCAGTGACGCCAAAACATGGAAAACACGTAACCTGATCCGTTATGTGGTCCTTTTAGTAGTTAGCATATCTTTGCTTTTTGACAGACCCATGAACATATCTGAATCAGTAAATATCCTCTTTAATATCGGGATTTTTTGCGCCGCAGCGTTCTGCTTATATAGAACGATCATATTTCTTTTTATTGATCCTGAAAAAGACCCGATGCTACAGTCATCTCAGTGCGTGGATGAATAGAAAATATTTAAGGATACCAAAAATAATGCCGGAGGATCTGACCTTTAAAGAGCGTGAATTAAGAGAGGTGGAGCTACCGAGCATAAAAACGTCCCAGCTCGGTGCTTTTGTCTGCGGAGACATTAGCCTGGCTGAAGCTTGTCATGGATATGATAATCGAATCTGGTAATGACATCCATGATGATGAGTATAGGCAGGTTGCTTCACAAGAAGATTTTGATAGCTTCTGAACATAGTATTACAGTTTTCCATATATCTTCACATTTTTTAAGTATGTAGTAATTTACCACATATAGTTTAGCGATTTATAATGCCTTAATATCAGTAGTGTAAACATATAATTTGTGAAGGGAGTAAACATGCCAAAAGAGAAAATAACAGTTAAATCACTTATAGGATATGGACTATCAGCAGCTATATGGATTGTTCTTCTTGTTGAAACATTTATATACAAAAGATATGAAGAATCATTAGGGAGTTTAATATTACGAATTTTTGCTGTAATCTTTTTTATAGTAAAATTCATCAAAGAGTATATCGCTTTTCATAAGCAAAAAAATAGTGATAAACAATAATGTAAAAACATAAATAGGGAATACCTATTGGTGTTTCCTTTTGCCATATTTTAGGGGGATTAGAGAATGGCGGATCGTATTAAGGGAATAACAATCGAACTTGATGGCGATACCACGAAGCTCTCTAACGCCCTAAAAGGTGTGAATAAGGATATTCGTGATACCCAGAATAATCTTAAGGATGTAAATAAGCTCCTTAAGATGGACCCAGGCAACGCTGATCTTCTGGCACAGAAGCAAAAGTATCTTACAGAATCAATAGATGCAACAAAGCGTAAGCTTAAGGATGCTATCCTTTTTTATCAGGCACTTTTAACCCGGCAATTTTCTCATATATCTTCTCCATGATCATCGCGTTAACAAGCGAGATAAGCACTGCCCAAATGAATATAAGTATCGATACCCTCGGAAGCAGGATCACCGGCTGGAAATAATAGTATATAAAGAAAGTATGTGTAAGCCACATAAAGGTGGAATACCGACCGAACAGGCATAAAACCGGCACCACTTTCCTTTCTGCTATATCCGAATGAAGCATCAGTGTTAAACCAAATACCAAAAACGGAGCCAGAATTATATCGGGTTTGGATTCCCCGGGATTGGCAGGTACCATGAACCAGCGAATGACGAAAACCAAAACCGTCAATATAACACCTGTTATGGCCTTTAACTCAGACGGCAGATTACTATCCAGCCAGTCAAACAATCTCCATTTTTCAACAAAATACCCGATCATATAGATATAAATATATGAAATGAACATTTCCAACGCCATCAGACCTATTTCATTTATACCACTGCGTGCTATGTTGGCACAGGCAATGAATGGCAAGATCACGGCTGCCAAAACCAATACGGCCGTTTTGATAAAAAGATCTCTTTTGTTTCTATGATGTAAAGAGAGATCAAACAAAGGATAAATGAGTGCAAACAACAGATATTCAAAAAAGTACCACCACTCAGTATTTATGGCGCTAAAGCCTGTTATCAAGGCAAGGATAACTTCGATCACACTGGTTTTGACACCAAAAAAAAGAATACCGATAGGAACAAAAATTGCAAATACAAGCCAAAGCTTTACGTATAGTTTCTTCATCCTTGCTGCAGAGTATCTCACACTATTCCTGAACCTCGGCCATGCTCTCATCTCCGGATTCTTCTTTGATGCGATGGAAGCCGCATATCCCGAAATGAATGCATAAATCGCCACACACAGTCTTCCATGATAGGCAAATCTCGCTCCAAGATCATAGTTGCCAAATATAGAAATATAACCATATGACAGTCGATCCGGTATGCAAAAAAGATGGTGGAACACCATCAGCAATATTGCGACGCCATAAAGTGCCTGAGAATCCTTCTTCTGCAAAAATGAAGATATATTTATTTTATCGCTGGTTGTGTTTTCACTCATATTTCCCTCCACTTTGTCGGCTTTCTTCTCTCCCGCAGGCATAAGCAAATGATATGTTTATAAATCTGCCACCCTCTATTTCTCAGTCAGTGTTTCAGTCAGTCTGTTATGAAGTGACCTTTGTCAAGATGTAAATTAAGCACCCAACAAGCTTTCTTTGGTCGGACTTGCCCGACCAAAGTTATTTTCTCAACAGTCGCATTTGTTTGATCTATCAGTATGTGTAAGGAACCCTGATTTAACAGTTTCCGGCATGTGGCCACTCTGTTATTCGTGGATTGGTTACCGACAGGCTAATGGTTCCGCCGAGAGCTCTGCGATCTAGAAGCGTGGATCACCGAAGCACCAACATAGACTAAACGCAGATAGCTCGAACCTTACAGTGATCACAGCTCCTTACAGATACTGATAGATATTAAATTGTTATTGTTTGGCAGCAAGCTGCAGTTTTATGCCGCTTGCTGCTTAGGTGACCAATACATCAGTGACGGATGCTAGTCAAGGGGCGCGCCAGCGGTTCATTATACCCTTGACTGGTAGCCGGAGTTGATGTAGCTCCTGCAGAGGTGATACTGATATTTCCGGTCATCATGCCCCAGATAAAGCAGGCAAGTTCCCTTGCTACAGCAGCGACTGCTACATTTTTCTTCTTTTCATGTCGAATCATCTTGTAGTACTTGCTGCGGAGTCGGGTATTCGCTTTATCAGCGTATGCAATGACATCAGCTGTTTGTCCGTTCTGCCTTGAACGAAGTTCTTTGGATTTATGTCCAATAGCGCCTTTGCAGATTCCCTTTGCAGCTTCGATCAGCAGGCAGCGCAGATGAGTATTCCCCGCTTTGGAAAGGCCAAGACGATTCACTTTTGTTGAACTGGAATGTTCGCTAGGTGCCAGTCCCAGGAATGCCGCGTAGGTATTCCCTTTAGAAAAACGTTTGAAATCTCCGGTTTCTACAATTAGGGACAGTGCCGTATGCGTACGGATCCCCAAGAAACATCCTAGCTTTTTTGCATTTTCCTGATAACGGGTTTCAGCAGCAATCTCATCGATCCGCTTATCGTAACGTGAGATCTTTGTTTCCTGTTCCTCATAGGAAGCCATATACTCGTTCAGTGTTTCCCTATAAATCGGGTCGAGCTCCAGCTTGTTTAGCCATGTGATATGCTTAATAGTCCATTTGGTTCCGGCATACTGGTGTCCGTGCCGAAGGACAAATGCATTGATCTGCTGTTTTAGTTTCTTGAGAGCCAGCTTATGGTCATCCCTCATCCGGAGATACTCTTTAACAGCGTCATCTTCTCCAGTTGGTATATATACCGGATGGTATCCACCGTAGCACAGGCACTGTGCAATCAGACGTGCGTCGCGTCTATCTGTTTTTATCCGTTGTCCTTGTTGGGTAAGCATAGTTGTCGGTGCAAGTATGACACATTTGATTCCGGCTTCAGTGAGCTGGTGATAGAGGGTATACCCGAGGCAACCTGCCTCGTAACCGCATTCAATAGAATAATCATCGCATAGACCAAGTTTCATCTTTAAAGATTCGATAAAACAGATGATCTCTTTATAGTCCGGAGCAATCTGTATCTCTCCGAAAACCCGGTCTTCAGCTCCGATTGTTGGCTCCATTGCGCATAAAGTGTAGTTTGTGCTATGGACATCCATACCGATTTTGATTATTCTATTCATAAGGTGACCTCCTTTTGTATGCGGTAATCCCTGTTACCATTGATTTCGTCAATCATCAGTATACAGGTAAATCCACGTGGCTACAAATGTGAGGTCACTTCATATTATCTAGAGACTGTTTCATACATATCATATATATGTGCTTCGACACTCCACGTAAGTTTTATAACGTAACAGCCAGAAAACCCACTACCTTTAGGTGGTGGGATGAATGGCGTCCGTTGACAGCACGCCCTGAAGCATCAAAAACAAGATAAAGGTTAAGCTACATATTTTACGCTAGCGTAAAGTTTTTGTAGGTTTAAGAAAATAGAAAAGAGAACGATCTCGAATAAGTGATAAAGTTATTGCGACG
>SVDD01000026.1:0-54676 GCA_015057945.1 Lachnospiraceae bacterium
CTAGTGTAATTCCAGACCACCACCGGACCTTTGCCTTCTGAAACTCCGTTACGTTGTTCGGAGGCCCCCTTTTTATAGCGAAGCTCATCGCCAAAATATGTATCTTCAGTCAGCATTCTGGTAAGACTAAGCATCAGACTTCTCCCTCAATCTTCCGTAGGCACAATAAGGATCCTCCGCAAGAATATCTCCGTTGTTGTAGTAAGCGGCTCTGGCTCTGCAGCCACCGCAGGAATCTTTATATCCACAGTTCTCACAACTTCCCTTGTAATCCTTGGTTCTCAGTTTCCTGAACAGGTCGCTGTTTTTCCAGATATCATCAAATTCTTTTTTTCTAATGTCTCCGGCCTCCTCAAGCATGTACGCGCATGGACGCACCTTTCCCACCGGACTTACGATGCAGTAGGTAAGCCCGGCAAGACATCCTCTGGAGAATCTTGGACTTACTTTCACATCAAGCTGTTTTGCAACCCTCATGAACTGAGGTGCACAAGTCGGCTTAATGGTTATGGCGACCTCGTTCTGCTTCAGCATGATATCCTTAAGCAGCTGCTCATAAGCTTCCACCTGCACCTGATGATCCTCAATCATTTTCCCTCTTCCCACAGGTATAAGGAAGAATATGTAAACTGCGATAGCCCCAACCTTCACACCGAAATCAATAATATCGAGGATCTCGTCTCTGTTCCAGTCCATGACTGTTACATGAAGCTGGAACGGAAGTCCAAGCTTCCGACAGTTATCTATGCCCTCCATGGTTTTTTCGTAGGCTCCGGCATCCCCACGGAATTCATTATGCTTTTTTGCATCCAGGCTGTCCAGACTTATGCCCATGGCACCGGCTCCGGCATTCTTTAGTTTTTCAACCACACTTTCCGTAAGCAGAGTACCGTTAGTACCGAATACCGGACGAAGTCCCTTGTCCTTAGCGTAGCTTACAAGTTCAAATATATCCGGCCTGGTTAAAGCCTCCCCGCCGCTGAATATCATTATCCTGAAACCGGCTCTTTGTATTCCGTCAATAAGCTTCTTTGCCTCATCAGTTGTCAGTTCTTCAGCCTTTTTTTCACCGGCATCCTGATAACAATGCTTACATTTAAGATTACAACTATTGGTTGTCATCCATGAAACGATCACGTTAATCTCCTTTTTGAGCCGCTTATCATATTTCACTAAGATAAAATTCTGATCGACTCTTCAACAAATGCATATTTCACCATGAAGCTTTGACACACTTCTTCCGGACTGCATGGCTATAATTCCATATCTTTCAATATGACTTCACTTATTCCCCCGGCAGTATACTCCCCTGCCATCAGGAACTCTCCATCATAGTGTTCTCTAAGTTTTTTCGCAGTGCTTGGCCCTATACAAACCGGTACAGTTCCATCAGAAAGTGAACAGAAAGTAAAAAAAGCTTCAACACCTCTTCCGCATCCGAATATCACATAATCAGAATCCACCTGCTTTTTTCCGTCTCCGGCAAGCTTTTCATTAACTAAAGTCCTGTATATAGGCACTTCATCAAAATTTATTCCGCCCTTTTTAAGTTCCTCCGAAAGAGCCTCTGAACTTATCTCCGCTCTCAAAAGAAGGCATCGATCATTCTTTCCGAGATGCTCCGCAAGCTCACGACCAAGCACCTCCGCAGTATATTCCGACGGTACAAAATCCGCGTGGATTCCATGAACCCGAAGGTCCTCGTCAGTTCCCGAACCTATGCAGGCGAATTTTAGCTTCATGATTGAACGCAGATCTATCTGACTTTCCATCAGATATGAGAAGAATGCCTCGATCCCGTTTCTGCTGGTGAAAACTATCCAACTGTAGTCTTCGAAGCTTTTTGGCATCTTCTCAAATAAGAACCTGACTTCCATTGTGGTCATGGGAACAAGCTTTGCTTCCAGCTTCTCAAGAGCCTTACATTGGATATTCACAAATCTTTCAGTACCGGTAACTGTAATTGTCTTTTTTTCTACATCAGACCTTCCGGTATCACATACCTTATCAGCTGCATCATCGCAATTCACATCAGAATCACACTTTGCACTATATTCTTTATCCTCATTACAGTATGAATCTATGAGATGCTCCTGGTCAACAACATTGCTGTAATCTGTTTTACATCTTAAATCCATCCCCGCCACCTGACCTATAACTATGATCCCCGGGGTCAATGCCTTTCCCTCGCACACATCCGCTATATCGGAAAGCTTACCATCAAAACGCTGCTCCTCTTTGCAATAAGCTTTTGACAATACGCTTACCGGAGTATCCTCCGGCTTCCCATACTCCATCAGTTTCCCACATATCTCTCTCAGATTCTTTATTCCCATAAGGAATACAAGTGTGCCGGGATTTTTTGCAAGATTCTCCCAATCCACTCTGATTTCCCCATCTTCCATTGTATGACCGGTAACCACGGTAAAGGAACGTGCCACGCCCCGATGGGTTACAGGAATTCCGAATCTTTCGGGAACAGCAACACATGATGTTACACCGGGTATGACCTCATGGCGGATGTTTTCTTCCATGAGTGCAAGGATTTCCTCTCCGCCTCTTCCGAAAACGAAACTGTCTCCACCCTTAAGGCGGACAACATTATTTCCTTCCTGCGCTTCCCGGATCAGTATGCGGTTGATCTCCTCCTGAGGAAGACTGTGCTTTCCGGATCTTTTCCCAACATATATTCGTTTTGTTTTCTGAGGAATCCGGGAAAGAACTTCCACAGCCAGAAGATCATCATAAACTATGACATCAGCATTACTTACAGCATCAAGACCTTTTAGGGTTATAAGACCTTCTCCGCAGCCTGCTCCCACAAGGGTAACCTTACCTGAACGGTTTCCGGTTAATTCCCTTACCATATCATCACAAACACTCTTATGGTTCTTGACCTTACCTGTCCGCTCGCATTTTTTGCCCCTGAACATAGCCGAAATACGAACTTCTTCTCCGTCTATCTCTGCATGTGCTCCCACGGGAAGAGTGCAGTCCGCTTTCATCCTGCTGAAAAGATATCTTTCTATTCCGAATCGAAGCTTCGTTACCGGATCAGATATTCTGTCAAGAAGCTCCACGATCTCCCTATCTTTTTCACGACATTCCACTGCGATCATTCCCTGACAAACGGCAGGGATGCACTCCCTGATATCAAGTCTTCTGATGTCATATTCCTGAAAATCCAAATCAAGCCTGTCCAGCGCTGCTGCCGCAACAACAATGGCAGTGTACCGGCCTTCACTTAATTTTCTGAGTCTCGTGTCAACATTACCACGGAGGTTTTCAAAAACCGCCTTCGGAAAAAGCTGTTCTAATTCACTTATCCTTCTGGGGCTTCCTGTGCCTATGACCATAGGTTGTTCAGGTCCCGCGCCCTTTAATGTCACAAGGCAATCCCTTGCGTCGCCTCTCTTTGGCACGCCGCCTATCACCAGCCCCTCTCCCAGATCATATGGAAGATCCTTTGCGCTGTGAACAGCGATGTCAGCATTACCCTCAATAAGTTCCGTCTCAAGAGAACGTATAAAAAGCCCATTCCCTCCTATTTTGGATAGTGCATCCTTTTGATTATGATCCCCTTTGGAGTGAACTACCTTGATCTCATAGTCTATATTTTCTTTCTTAAGAAGGCCGCAAACTATATCTGTCTGAGCCAGAGCGAGCCTGCTTCCTCTGGTTGCAATGATTAGTTTTTTCATAATGCAGAATAATCAGCAAATGTAGTTTTTAACAAGTGGATAAATACGATTATAGGTTACTGCAGCCAAAGCGCAGATTATAAAATCCGGAATGACAGTGCTCAGAAACCATACTTCAATAAGTGCAACTACGCCGATGGATTTTCCGTTTGTGAGAACATAGTTGTACATTATGAAATAGTATAGAAGCCCAAAGAAATAATATGCCATCTCACCAAGAAATGCGGCAAGTATGAGTTTTCCAATACCTTTTCCGCTCTTACTTTCAGTAACGAGACCGCTGATCCAGGCTGCGGCTATGAATCCGATTATAAATCCGAAGGTCGGCTTCATCATATACTGGATACCGCCACCATGTGCAAAAACCGGAACTCCCATAAGCCCTACCAGCACATAAGCAAGCACACTATAGAAACCATTTTTGCTGCCGAGGAACATCCCTGCCATAACAGCAAAAAATATCTGTAGCGAAAATGTCACCTGCCATATTCCGATTGGGAGCATGATCTTTATAAATGCTCCTACAGCCATGAGTGCTGTGAAAAGACCACATAAGACAAGTGATGTCGATTTAGTTATATTCAGATTCTTTGTCATTTCCTTTCCCCTTCTTTTCCCTAAAATAAAATTCCTAAATCCGCAAAATGATAGATAGATTATATCATGTATAAGTTCTTATTTCTATCGCAGTAATCCCACCGACCGACGTGAAAATAGAAAGCAATATAGAGCTGAAACTAAGATCAAAGTTCTGTGGTATTAATCTTTATACTTTTTATCTTTCTATATACGTTTGTAATAAATGCCGGAATTTGTGTAAAATGATATTCAGTAAGGAATATTCATGGAGGAAAAAAGCATGCCTAAGGTAAGCATAATAGTCCCTATTTACAATGCCGAAAAAGCCGTCAGGAAATGTATAGAGAGCATACTGAACCAGGAGTACAAAGACTTTGAACTTCTTCTCATTGATGACGGAAGTAAGGACTCAAGTCCTTCAATCATAGATGAATATGCAGAAAAAGATGGCAGAGTGAAAGCTATCCATAAGAAAAATTCCGGAGTTTCCGATACAAGAAATCAGGCCATAGATATGGCAGAAGGTACTTACATCCAGTTTCTTGATGCAGATGACTGGATAACTCCTGATGCCACAAAACTTCTGGTCCGTGCTATAGAGGATGCAGAAGCAGACATGGTCATCGCGGATTTCTACCGCGTTGTGGGAGAACATCTTTCGAAAAAAGGAGACATTGACACCGACCGGATTCTGACAAGAAAAGATTATGCGGATTATATGCTTTCTAACCCCGCGGATTACTACTATGGCGTCATCTGGAATAAGTTTTACAAGAAAGAACTCCTGGACCGCTACAAGCTCAGAATGGATGCTGAGCTTAGCTATTGTGAGGATTTTATTTTTAATATGGAATATCTGCTTCATGCAGAACATATCGCAGTGGTTAAATCACCGATCTACTATTATGTGAAAACTGAGGGATCATTGGTCTCACAAAATATGAACCTGACGAAGATCATCAACATGAAAATGAATGTGTTACAGTACTATGACAGGTTCTACAGAAATGTATTTGATGAAGATGAGTACGATCTTAGAAGAGCTGAAATTGCCGGCTTCCTGGTGGATTTTGCAAAGGATGACTTTGTTATCCCCGGGACTCCTGTTTCAAAAAAACTTGGCACAGAAACGGTATCAGTTCAATATCATCCAGATGAACGCGCCACTGTTTTTTCCGACAACTATTACAAGGATAAGCTTATTGAATACTATCTTAATCCCATTTCTTTACAGAATGATCTAAAGTTTGAGGATGTGCGAATACTGCTTTACATGCACCTGACAGGAAGCCCGGTGACTGAAAAGATGGTAATGGATTACACCAGACTTCCGATTGTTACGGTTGTTGCATCCCTTCAGAAAATGAAATCAAGACATTTCATAAAAAGCATTCGTCCTACCCAGGATGATGCCAATGCCTCCTTCTCGGAAAGATACCGCGCCTACTATGTTTTAGATGACGCAAAACGCATAGAAGATCAGCTTGATGAAGCTTTAAAGGATTATGACACCCTTAGATATCAGGGACTTTCCGAAAAAGAGATAACCACACTCAAAGACCTGGAAAAAAGAACTGTTGAAAATATCAAAAACTTTCTCAGGGCAAACGGGTGAGATTGATGATCCCAGCAAAAACGGGAGCACTATATCTATAAGTATTTTGCTCCCACAACTGCAACTATTATGATCTGCAAGATCATTGTGACAGGGATACCGTATCTGAAATACCAGTGTCTGGTTTTATGATGAAAGAAGTGCATTCCCAAAAAAGCTCCTATGCTGCCTCCGATCACCGCTACCAGAATAAGGTCTTTCTCTTTTATCCGCCATTTTCCTTTTCGTGCTTTTTCTTTATCAATACCATACATCAGAAATGCTACTGCATTGATAACTATCAAGTATATATACTTCATAATTTCATCCTCAGGATTCTGATGTATGATTCTCTCTTGAGATTTCTTCCCTCATCATAGCAGACTTTCCAGCCGCATCCTTTTTTGAATTCCATAATCCTCCTCCCAGTAAGTATGGAAATACAGGTGCCCTATTTGATAATGCTAATGATAACACAAATTCACTTTCATATCGTATATTGTTTTTGTAGCCATGTTTTCTTCCATTTCATCAAATAGGAGCGGAATAACTGTTGCCTCATGTACGTGTTTTTATTTGGTTTTAAGTTTACTGCTTTAACCAAAAGTTAATTTCTTCTTTAAAGAAATCATTGAATTTTAAATTATTCTCGCTTAAACTTCTAGATACGTAGAGCGGCCTGCTAGATGATCATTCATCAAAGTGGCAATTGTTAAAAGTCGGTGCGGCCTACCGGATAGCCTAGCTATCAAAGTGGTAGTTGAAAAAAGGCTGTTCTTCGGAGCAGCCCTTTAAGTTTTCATCACGTATTATTTTCCTGTTGTTCATTTTAAAGATAAGGATAGCTCCTAGGTTTTAAGCTTATTACATAATTTATATCTCTGCCTGCACAATATGACCAAAGTTGAGCTCATCCTGAAGTAAACCATATACATAAGCGGGACTTTCTCTATACAGCCCTGTCTCAGTATCTATGAGTTTTTCATAGACCTGTGAATCATAAATGAAACGCATAGCCATATCATATTCTATGCCTTGTGCTTCAGTAAGCATCTCTACAAGATCCTGTACCATATATTCAATCATCTGTTGCTCTTTACTCATAGGTTAATCACTGACCTTTCTTAATAAAGTAATCGCCTTCTGCGTGTGGAATGAATACTGATTGGTAGTCTTCTTATAAATCATGCCACTGAGCATGTTTTCAAAAGTAATTACCCCATTCTCATATTGCCTGAACAAAAGAGCCATATCATCATCTGCAATAGGGCCTATAACGATGTCATACTTATTATCAAAATTACATTCTGGATCAGAAAAATCAGTAAACTTCTTGCTTCGATTATTTCTTACAAAACGTGCCCACTCCTCAGATGTCTCCGAACCGAAATCTTTGATGTTCAAGCCCTCAGTTTCCATAAAAGAATTATCTCTTTTATATCTGTATTACTTCCGTGATATAAAAGCATCAGTAGCCACCTCCATTATTTCTACAAACCATAGTCAAATCCTCAACAGCATCATCCAGGCTAAGAGTATGTTCAATATCATAGTGTTCCTTGATAAACTCTATGCCATTATATTTATATAAGTAATGAAAGGCCTCTTTTGAGGTGATTTTGAATTTCTCGGCAAACTCATTTACACAAACAACCGTATAGTTGATTTTCTTCTTTTTATCACTCTTACCTTCATCATTCATCATATAATGTCTCCTTTGCTCTGAACAAATCTACTGCCCTACGAACTTTAGCACTTTTTGTACTTCGCTTCTTGCATTTCATCGCCCGAATGTATCGTATCGATTAACTAAGTCTCTCCTTTATTTTATCTATCAATGTAATATCTGCCGGTAACCATTCCACACTATCTATCGTTTTTATATCAAGCCACCTTGCCGCTTCATGTTCCTTTAGTGTAAGATTGCCTTCCTTTATGCTGCACCAGAAGCAATCCATGGACAAATGAAACGTCGGATAATCATACTCTATAGTGTCGATATACTCATCTACAGAGATCTCAGTATCAAGCTCTTCCTTGATTTCTCGGGCCAATGCTTCCTCCGGAGTTTCCCCCGTTTCAATCTTTCCTCCGGGGAACTCCCAGCCATCTTTAAATTCTCCATAGCCTCTTTGAGTAGCAAATATTTCATTACCATTTCTTATTACTGCAGCAACAACTTTTATACTTTTCATCTTTTTCTCACTTTGTTAAATAATCATATATATCATTTCTGACCATATGTTCCATCTTAAGTCTGAAGTTCATGATAGGCAGTTTATTTCCATTCTTATCATTTATGGTCGTCTCAACATAAGATGTTGGTCTGACACGTCCCATATAGTAAAAATCAGTTCCTTCACCATCACTCTTCTTTATGAAGAGATACATTTTTAATCCGTTTTCATCTGAATGAATGATTTCCTGACTTTCAGGACTATTTACAGACACTCTGCTTCTTGTCATCCAGCTAAAGGTACTTTGGTCAATAAACTGATCCTCATACTTTGTTGTCTCTGAAATATCATCCTTTTTTTCATATGTGACAAATATCGGGCAGGTTCCATACTTGATTCTATATCCATATATCGTAGAGCTGTCATCCCGCTCCCAGTTTAAGATTCTACAAACATCACGTCTTGAATACTTCTGATACAGAACCAGATTGTCTCCCTCACTTTCAGAATAAAAATCCTTATATCTTGCAAGACCATATCTGATGAGATCTTCAACTGCTTCGCAAAAACGTTTATCACTATTTGTGGTTTGTGCAGTTTTAAGCATATATGATGCACAACGCAAATAATGATTATGTATGTCCTTTCCTTCTTTCATTATTATAGAAACATCTTCATATTTTTTTACATCTGCCTGTGTGTTCAAAAAGGATTTGTCCAGCACTCGGACAGAAGACTCAAAATCCTTTCTTGTAAGACTACTGCCATATGCTTCAAGACGTTTCCTGAGACCTTCGTATGAAACATTTTCTTCTTCAATCAACTGACTGAGCATGACAAGTTCATCCGGTCTTTTTCCATTAACAATCTGCGTGCATATGTAATCAAGAGTTCGCTCCTGTTTATCAGAAAACTCTTCTAACCCACAATCCTTATCTATAGACCTAACAAATGAGTAATATGAAGCCTTACGATACTCAATGAATAATATTGGATCTATCTCACCATATTGATAAAACTCATATGCACTTGGCATCCTTCCCAGCCTGTCTCTAAGGTTAAAATATTTCTCTTTTAACATCTTTAATGGTGTGGTAGCCTTATCAATCGCAGCAAATATAGACTTCCTTGATATTTCATCAAAATGAATTGATGAACATCCGGAAATCATATTAGACCCTTCAAAAATATATTTTCTTAAATTATCTTTATTATATGTGCGGTCGCCTGAAAGTGCTATTGGAATCATGAAATTATTTGAATAGTTTCCAATGAAATCAAGAACTACAACATACTCCTTATCTTCTTTTTTTCTGAGACCTCTTCCCAGCTGCTGTATAAATACAATCGAACTTTCCGTTGGTCTAAGCATTACCACCTGATTTATATCCGGAATGTCAACACCTTCATTAAAGATATTTACAGTAAGAATGTAATCAAGAGCATCGTCACATTCATCCCCAATTAGTCTTTCTATAGCTTTTTGCCTTTCATCATCAGAATCATTGCCTGAAAGTGCTTTAGTTCTCAAACCTCTTTGATTCATCTTAAGAGATAATTCTTTAGCCTCACGAACAGAGGAACAAAAGATAAGTCCCTTAACACGTTCTCCCGAAAAGCCGTAATAGGATGTTTCCTTTAATATGTAATCCAAACGTTCATCACTTATTAAACGTCTAAAAACTGTAAGATCACCTTTTTCGGCAAGCTTTATCATTTCATCTGCATCTTCACTGTCATTAAATGCAATGTCTCTGATACCAAAATAGTGAAACGGACACAGAAGATTATAATCCAATGCCTGTTGAAGTCGTATTTCATATGCGATGTTGTGATCGAACATTTCATAGATGTTTCCTTCATCTGTTCTATCCGGAGTTGCCGTCATTCCAAGCCAGAATTCCGGATTGAAATATCCCATGATCCTTCGATAACTGGGGGCACTCATATGATGCACCTCATCGACAACACATACACTAAAGAAATCCGGCGAAAATCTATGCATCACCTCTTCTTTAGAGATCATAGTAATCATAGCAAAAACAAAATCTGCACTTTGAATCTCATCATAATTCTGGTCTTCGCCCGTCAGAAGAGCCATATTCACGTTCCGCCCAAAGACATTTTTATAAGACTTCAGTGCCTGCTTAAGGATTTGTTTCCTATGAACAATGAATAAAACTTTACCCGATGGTTTTAAGGCATCTCGGATTCCGAATGCAGATGCATAAGTCTTTCCTGTCCCTGTAGCACTTATGAGCAGCGCCTTAGTTTCACCTTTATCAAAAATTTTTCTCAAGTTTTCTGTAAAGGCTACCTGCATCGAATTTGGTTTCAATCTATATTGAGTAAGGGAGAGAGGTTTAATGTCTCCATTCTCATTCTGCCGCGATGCGTCAATGGCTATTTTTCTTTGCTTTTTTACGATCTCATATCTGGCTTTATACTCATCAATGAATTCATCATACGAAAAAACGTGTTCACTATCATTCCAAAGGGTATCAAATTCTTCCTGGATACGTTGATACATCTCTCCGTTTTCTGTGGAGACAAAGCGAGTATTCCATTCTTTATTCACTGACAATGCAGTAGCTGTCATATTTGAGCTTCCTAGAATACAGGTATACACCTCGTTCTTTTGAAAAATGTATCCCTTTGTATGGAACCCGGCATTCTCATCAACCCGATAGATACGAAGGTCTATATTATTGAAACCACCCAACTTATCAAGCGCTTTCGGGTCTGTAAATGTATTGTAATCAGTTGTTAGAATTTTACCTGGAATTCCTTTTATCTCAAGTTCTTTTAAAACCTGAAGAAGTGGTTCTACACCACCCATTGTTATAAAAGCTACGCTAAATATAAATGATCTACAGGACTTAAGTTCCTCTTCTATGGAAGTAAGAACCTTTGTGCCTGCCTTATGATCGTTCGCTAGCAACACAGGCTTATAGGCAAGATTAGATTTGTTATTCAAATCTATAAATGCTGTTATTGCTCCTGAATTTATTTCTTCTGAGATTTTATTCATAATTCATCCCCCATGGGTCTGGCATCACTTCTTTTTTCATCCCATACACTAAAGCTGTCAGGCAGTCCTCCTACTTTTAGTTGATTCTAAACTATTTCCATTCTATCAAAAAAGACTTTTCTTCAGAAGATAATCTGAAGAAAAGTCTTTTTCAGACTAATCTATATATAAGATTGTAATTATTTACCTGAATATAAAGTGTATCAGCTCTAAACCCATCTTCATAAGGGTAAGTCTGACAACAAATACTCATCTAATTTGCACGAAATTATATATAAAAGGTAGAATAACGCACGGTATTGCTATCATTCCTTATCCAAAGACTTCATCGTCGGAAAAAGTAACACATCTCTGATGGCTGCACTATCTGTCAACAGCATAACGAGTCTGTCGATGCCATAGCCGATTCCTCCGGTAGGTGGCATACCGATCTCCATAGCGTGAAGGAAGTCTTCATCTGTGTGGTTTGCCTCCTCATCACCGGCCTCTGCAAGTGCATCCTGAGCCTTGAAACGCTCTCTCTGATCGATAGGATCGTTAAGTTCTGAGTAAGCATTGCACATCTCACGTCCATAGATGTAAAGCTCGAAACGCTCTACCTTTGACGGATCTGATGGCTTCTTCTTTGTAAGAGGTGAGATCTCAACAGGGTGATCCATGATGAATGTAGGCTGGATCATCTTCTCCTCGCAGAATGTCTCGAAGAAGAGGTTCTCGATATCACCGATCTTGTGATGATCCTCGAACTCGATGTGGTTCTTCTTGGCAAGCTCACGAGCCTCCTCAAGATCCTTAACTGTATCGAAGTCGATACCTGTCTCCTCCTTGATAGCCTCTGTCATGGTGAGACGACGGAATGGCTTTCCGAGGTCGATCTCTGTGCCCTGATATGTGATGGTTGTTGAACCGCAAACCTTCTCAGCAAGATAACGGAACATGGACTCTGTAAGCTCCATCATGCCGTTATAATCTGTGTATGCCTGATAAAGCTCCATAAGTGTGAACTCCGGATTGTGACGGGTATCTACACCCTCGTTACGGAATACACGACCGATCTCGAATACTCTTTCGAGACCACCGATGATAAGTCTCTTAAGGTAAAGCTCAAGAGAAATACGAAGCTTAACATCCTCATTAAGAGCATTGTAATGTGTCTCGAATGGACGTGCAGCTGCACCGCCGGCATTGGAAACAAGCATAGGAGTCTCAACTTCCATGAAATCACGTCCTGCAAGGAAGTTACGGATCTCACTGATGATCTGTGAACGCTTGATAAATACCTTCTTTGACTCCTCGCTCATGATGAGGTCAACATATCTCTGTCTGTATCTGGTGTCTGTATCCTGAATTCCGTGGAACTTCTCTGGAAGCGGATAGAGAGACTTTGAAAGAAGTGTAAGCTTCTCGGCATGAACAGAGGTCTCACCTGTCTTAGTCTTGAATACATAACCCTCGATACCGATGATATCGCCGATATCAAGCTTCTTGAATGCCTTGTACTCATCCTCGCCGATACCGTCACGAGCTACATAAGCCTGGATTCTGCCCTGCTTGTCCTGAAGGTGTACGAATGAAGCCTTACCCATGACACGCTTCAGCATGATACGTCCTGCGATAGCCACATGCTGATTCTCAAGAGTCTCAAAATTCTCTCTGATCTCCTCTGAATGATGTGTCTGCTCGAACTTTGTGATCTCAAACGGATCCTGTCCTGCTGCCTGAAGCTCTGCAAGCTTATCGCGACGAGCCTGTACGATGTGATTTGTATCCTCAACAGGCTGATTGTTCTGCTGATTGTTCTGCTGATTCTCTGCCATGTTTCTCTCCCTCTTTGATATGAAATCCGCACATGAAGAACCATGTGCCTGTTCTTCCTAAATGCAGGTCGTTTAAGCCTGCACTCCGCTTTATGCTAATGAAGACGGCCGGGCCACATTCACCCAGCCGTCAGATATTAAAACTTGACTATATTATATTATCTACTTTAATCTCCGGAATCCCAAGGCTCTGCTTCTTCGCAGAAAACCACCATTGTTCCTTGGGGAATTTCAGACATTATGACTCGCAAAAAAGACTAAAGAAATTACTCAGCCTCGTGACGAGCTACCTCAAGTACCTTGAACTTGAGAAGACCTGCATCAGTCTCAACCTCTACCTCATCACCTGCTTTATGATGAAGAAGAGCATGACCTACAGGAGACTCGTTTGAAATCTTTCCTGCAAGGCTGTTTGCCTCTGAAGAACCAACGATATAGTATGTAACTTCCTCGTCAAACTCCTCATCGAGAAGAACAACGCGGCATCCTACATTGATCTCACCATCAACAGTGTCATCAACTACCTCTACGTTCTTGAGAAGTGTCTCGAGCTCAACAATTCTTGCCTCAATATCACGCTGCTCATCCTTCGCTGCATCATACTCGGCATTCTCTGAAAGATCACCCTGCTCTCTGGCCTCCTTGATCTTTGCGGCGATCTCCTGTCTGCGGTTTACCTTGAGATCATGAAGCTCTTCCTCATACTTCTTAAGGCCTGCACGTGTGAGTAAGTTTTTCTTTACTGTCTGCTCCTCTGCCATGTTTGCCATAGCTCCTTTCACATAAAAACTGATGTTCCCCTGACGGGCCTATCCTTATTTTTAGGCGCAATACTACACCTTTACCTTACGATTTTTACAAATGCTGATTTTATACATTAATAAGTAGTTTGTCAACCAGCTCATAGAGTTTTTCGATACTCTCCGCAGTATTCACCTGAGCCCTCAGACGTGATGAATTGGGAAGTCCCTCCGTATACCATGAAATATGCTTTCTCATTTCTCTTATGGTGGTGAATTCCCCCTTAATGGAAAGCATCAGTTCCGTGTGTCTGTGGATCATCTCAATGATATCCCTAAGCTCCGGTTTCGGAAGAAGTTCTCCTGTCTCAAGAAGATGTATCGTCCTCTTAAAGAGCCACGGATTTCCCTGAGCACCTCTCGCGATAGCCACACCGTCGCAACCTGTCTCCTCGAGCATTCTTTTGGCATCCTCCGGTTCAAAGATGTCACCGTTTCCGAATACGGGTATCTTAACAGCTTCCTTCACACGTCTTATAACGTCCCAGTCTGCCTTTCCGGCGTACATCTGGGAACGTGTCCTTCCATGTACTGTCACTGCGGAAACTCCGGCGCTTTCTGCCATTTTTGCAAACTCTGCCGCAGTGTCATCCTCCTTCATAAATCCCTTTCGGAACTTTACAGTTATGGGGACATGGCATTTCTTCACCATACTGCTCAATATCTCATAAGCAAGATCCGGATGGTTCATAAGGTCTGATCCCTCATGGTTGTTGACTATCTTTCCAACAGGGCATCCCATGTTCACATCTATCATGTCGAATCTGTCTTCAATCTGATGGGCGATATCCGACATTATCTCAGGATCGGAGCCGAAAAGCTGCACAGCAACCGGAGATCCGTCACCGTCCCTCTTCATGAGCTCTTCAGTGTTTTTATTCTTATATAAAATGGCCTTTGCGCTGACCATTTCTGTTGTGGTGAGTCCTGCACCCATTTCGTGTACCAATGTTCTGAACGGGAGGTCTGTGACTCCCGCCATCGGCGCCATCACCACATTATTTTTAAGTTCAATGTTTCCGATTTTCATTTATGTTCTTTCTAAATCACAAATATAAAAAACCATCCTCATTTCTTCGAAATGAGGATCATTCACATAGAGAAAATGCCATTATTTGGCGCTAACGCGCCGGGCATTTTCGTTTGATTTCGACTTTTCGTCGAAACCAGCCTCGCCGGCTGGGCGGCATCCACATTTCAAAGAAATGTGGATTAATCACCAAATAGTGTATGGTATGCAGTGTTTTCGGCGTCCGGGTCATCCGGGTGTACCGGCATATCCCAGGAGCCTGTCATGCGGATGGAGCCCTGCTCCTCCTCCGAAACTACTGTCTTATCCGGCTCAGAGGCTCCGTACATGGCTTCCGCTTCCTCGGCTGTCGCTCTTCTTACTTCAGCGATACCCTCAGGGTTATTGGCACCGGGCTCTAGATTTCTGTCCTCGTCTGTGATCTCTACCTCGCTCTCACCTCTTTTGACATTACCATGAAGTGCCTGAATGGCCGCATAGTAGGTCTCAAGCTTTGTAAAAAGTGCCTCATACTTCTCGGCGATACTGTCGATCTTCTTTCTTGAATTGTCCTCATCAAACATCACATCCCCGTCCTCATGCATTGACTTGAGCACCAGCTTGTTATCAGCATTGAACTCCATAAGGAAGATGCCTCCGATCTCCTCTGTATACTCTACGGAGATTATCTTTAATTCCTTAAGAACATCCTCCGGAAGATTGTTATACTCCGGGTTCATGAAAAACTTCTGATTATATGAATTGGCCGCACAAAGGACCACGTTGTTGCCCTCAAGGCTTGAATTTGCATTTGCTGACATAGCTTTACCTCCATATCATATAGAGCCCGCACACTTTAACTGTCACTTATTAAATCTGCACAGGCTCCCAAATATCCGACTGAATATCAAAATCACTTCATTTCAGTTACTGTTAACCGTAAGGCGCATGATAACACAATTATCAATTGTGTGCAAATAAAAAAAGATGTGGTGCAGTAAAAGTATCTGCACCACATAAAAAGATACGGCGCAGTAAAGGTACATACACCACATAAAAGATGTGGTGCAGTAAAAGTACATACACCACATCCCTGTTATCTTCTTTATTATATTCACGCTGGAATCTCTTCCGATCAGATACAGCTGTCTGTTATCTTACCAGAAGACTTGCGATTCTGTACTGCTCCTCAGGAATATCCTTCTTCATCTGAAGTGCTTCCTGAATGTCGAAATCAACGAACTCACCGTTCTTATACGCAACTACACGGTTTGACTTACCTTCGAAAAGAAGCTCTGCTGCCTTTGCACCCATCATAGAAGCATAATAACGGTCCTTACAGGTCGGTGAACCACCACGCTGGATATGTCCGAGAATAGTAGCTCTTGTCTCGATACCTGTAGCAGCCTCGATACGCTTTGCCATAGATGCACTGTGGCCGATACCCTCAGCATTGATGATGATATAATGCTTCTTTCCTCTCTTACGAGCCTCGATGATACGATTGATGATAGCCTGCTCATCACCGTCGTAACGCTCAGGAATGAGTATCTCCTCTGCACCGTTGGCTACTCCGCACCAGAGAGCGATGTAACCTGCGCGTCTTCCCATAACCTCGATGATGGAACAACGCTCATGGGATGTAGAAGTATCTCTCAGCTTATCGATAGCATCCATAGCTGTATTGATGGCTGTATCAAATCCGATAGTATAGTCTGTACATGCGATATCAAGGTCGATAGTACCCGGAACACCGATAGTGTTGATGCCTAATGCTGAAAGCTTTCCTGCTCCGCGGAAAGAACCGTCACCGCCAACAACAACTATGCCGTCGATTCCGTGCTTTCTGCAGATCTCAGCTCCACGCTGCTGACCCTCAGGTGTTGTGAATTCCATACATCTCGCTGTATAAAGAATAGTTCCTCCATGGCTGATTGTATCGGATACGGATGTAGTGTCCATATCTACGATTTCCTCCTGAAGAAGGCCTGCATAACCTCTCATGATACCTTTAACCTTAAGTCCCTCATGAATAGCGGTTCTTACAACAGAACGAACGCAGGCGTTCATTCCCGGTGCATCACCACCTGATGTTAAAACACCTATTGTTTTTACAGATTTTGCAGCCATAGTCATTCCTCCACTTTTTGTCTAGATTCTCCCTATTAATAGCCATATGGCGACATTTGAAATCAATGCTCAACTCCTCCGAAGCACTGATATCAGCCCCTCGGAACAAAATGAATGTCAATCCTTCTGTCATTCATTTATGGCATAGCACCACTGCATTTTAGCCGCAGAAATGCCATGAAAAATATTTCAAACTGAGTTTATATAATAGTTTAATTTTGTACTTTTTTCAATACTTTGTATGTAACTTTGACATTTTTTTCACCAAGTAAATGCTCAAACTCTTTTAATAGTGCATCATTAACATGAACTCCATGATCACGGTTCAGATTTTTCACTGCCTTCTCCTGTTTGAGATATATGGAAACGAAGTCCGATCCCTGATGCTCATATATGATTCTGGCCATTTTCTGCTTCAGGTTGAGAAAACTGTCCTTCGAATCGAACTGGAGCCAAAGCTCCTTCGGAGCCTCGTCAAATGTATAAATATTATCAGCGATGAGCTTACTGTCTCCATCGCCGGTACCATCCACATAGCCGTAGATGAACACCTTGTTTTCTTCCACAAGAAGAGGCCTCTTAACCTCATAAACATTGGGGAATACGACGACCTCAACGGTTCCAGCCATATCTTCAAGCTGTAAGAATGCCATCTGCTTCTGCTGCTTCGATGTAATCTTCGTCTTGATCTCGGTTATGATGCCTCCGATAGTGACTCTCTGTTTGTTTCTGAGATTTACACTTCCGGATTCAGTGTCTCTTCTGAAATCATAGCTGGAAGCAGAGACATTGGCCTTAATGGCATCACTGTACTCGTCCAGCGGATGACCGCTGAGATAGAAGCCGAGAGCCTCCTTCTCGAACTGCAGCAGCTCTCCCTTTGTGAATTCAGAAAGCCTCGGCATGGTGATCCGGAACTCCTGAGCTTCCTTATCATCATCTCCCAGAAGATCCGCAAGGGTCATCTGACCGGCCATAGAATTCACCTTTTCCTTGGCTTTGCTGTCTATGATCATGGGAGTCATGGCTATCTTCTCTCTTCGGTTTCCCTTAAGCTCATCTGTTCCGCCGGCCTGGACAAAATACTCTATGGCACGTCTGTTAATGCCTCTGTCCGTCACTCTCATGACGAAGTCTTCAAAATCCCTGAAGGGTCCGTGAAGCTTCCGTTCATTGATGATCTGAAGTGCTGCGCTGCGGCCTACACCCTTTACAGCGCTGAGTCCGTATCTGATGGCACCGTTGCTCACAGAGAACCCGACTTCGGCAGTATTGACATCCGGAGGGAGTATCTTTATGCCGAAAGACTTCACTACGTCTATATATTCGGCAGTTTTCCCCTGATTATCCATAAAAGATGTCATAAGTGCAGCAAAAAATTCCGCAGGATAGTAACAGCGGAGGTATGCAGTCTGATATGCAACCACCGCATAGCAGGCAGCATGGGACTTGTTGAAGGCATACTTTGCGAAATCGATCATCTCATCATAGATATGATTTGCGGTATCTTCATCTATTCCCTTGGCGATGCATCCCGGGATACCCTCCTCCTTGTTTCCGTAAACGAAATTCTGGCGTTCCTTTTCCATGACGGATGCCTTTTTCTTACTCATGGCACGACGTACCAGATCGGAACGTCCCATGGAGTAGCCCGCAAGATCACGAACGATCTGCATAACCTGCTCCTGATAAACGATACAGCCGTAGGTGTTCTCAAGAATAGGCTTTATCTCCGGACAGTCATAGGTTATGAGTTCCGGATTGCGCTTTCCCTTTATATACTTCGGAATGAAGTCCATAGGACCCGGTCTGTAAAGCGCCACACCGGCGATGATATCTTCGATGTTCTCGGGTCTTAACTCCTTCATGAAGTTTTTCATGCCCGCAGATTCCAGCTGGAACACTCCTTCGCACTTTCCCTGGGATATCATCTGATAGACTCTGGGATCGTTGTAGTCCATATTGTCCACAGTGAGATCAAGTCCGCGAGACTTATTTACAGCTCTTATGGCATCCTTTATGACAGTCAGGGTGCGAAGACCGAGGAAATCCATCTTGAGAAGCCCCAGCTCCTCTATGGTTGTCATGGTGAACTGCGTGGTGACTGAGCCATCTGATCCTCGTGAAAGAGGTACATAGTTCACAACAGGCTGGCCCGAGATGACCACTCCAGCTGCATGCATGGAGCTGTGTCTCGGAAGTCCCTCCAGTCTCTTACTCATGGTGATGATACGGTAAGTCTCTTCGTCAGACTCGTACATCTTTTTAAGGTCCGGACTTATCTCGAGAGCCCTGTCCAGAGTCATGTTGAGCTCATTGGGAACAAGCTTTGCTATAAGATCGCACTTTGCATAAGGAATATCCAGAACACGGCCAACGTCTCTGATAACGCCCTTTGCAGCCAGCGTACCGAAGGTAATGATCTGAGTGACATCGTCCTTTCCGTACTTCCCGGTCACGTAATCAATGACCTCCTGACGTCTCTCATACTCGAAATCCACGTCCACATCGGGCATGGTCACACGTTCCGGGTTCAGGAAACGCTCGAAGATGAGGCTGTATCTCATGGGATCTATATCGGTGATGCCTATGGCATAGGCAACTATGGAGCCTGCCGCAGAACCTCTTCCCGGACCCACTGATATATCGTGTGTCTTGGCAAAGTGAATATAATCCCAGACTATAAGGAAGTAATCAACAAATCCCATGGAGGTAATGGTGTCAAGCTCATACTGAAGACGTTCCCTGTACTTCTCCGCCTCCGCGCCGTAACGCTCTTTAAGTCCGTTCTCACAAAGCTCTGTGAGATAGCTGAGGGAAGTATAGCCCTGTGGAACTTCATACTTGGGAAGATGGTAGTGCCCGAACTCTATCTCAACATTGCATCTCTCAGCTATCTTATGAGTATTGTCCAGTGCTTCCTGTGCATAGGGAAAAAGGGCCCGCATCTCCTCCTCTGACTTAATGTAGAACTGTCCTCCCGGATAGCGCATACGGTTCTCATCCGCCACCTTTTTTCCTGTCTGAAGACAGAGGAGTATGTCATGTGCCTCTGCGTCGGTCTTGTAGGTATAATGAATATCGTTTGTGGCAACAAGAGGAATGCCTGTCTCTTCATGAAGCTGCAGGAGACCGGCATTGACACGCTTCTGATCCGGATATCCGTGATCCTGAAGCTCCAGGAAGAAATTCCCTTCCCCGAAAATGCTCTGATAATTAAGTGCCGCAGCCTTAGCCTCGTCATACATGTTTCTTGTCAGATTCTTGGACACTTCACCCGCAAGACATGCAGAAAGGGCGATGATGCCCTCATGGTACATCTTCAGGATCTCATAATCCACACGGGGCTTATAGTAGTAGCCGTCTGTAAATCCCGCAGACACTATCTTCATGAGATTTGAATATCCGGTCTCATTCTCCGCAAGAAGTACCAGATGATAATATCTATCGTCCCCTTTTACTATCTCCCTGTCGAATCTGGACCCGGAGGTCAGATAGATCTCGCAGCCGAGTATGGGCTTAATGCCCTGTTTTTTTGCTTCTTTATAGAAATCTATGACGCCATACATGACTCCATGATCGGTGATAGCCATGGAATCCATACCCAGTTCCCTGCACCTCTCTACCATCTCCGGTATCCTGCCGGCACCGTCCAAAAGACTGTATGAAGTATGTACATGTAAATGTGTAAAAGCCATCTGAAACTCCTTAAAGCAAGACTTTGTAAGATTTATATCATCATATCACATAGAGTCGAATTTTAGAATATATGTTCTTGAATATATGTAAAAAAAAAGCAGCCGCTTATGCGACTGCCTGAATATGATGTAAAAATCTATATGTCAATTAAACTGCTTCACCGCGCAGATACTCTGAGATAGCCTCTACTGCATCATTCTCATCAGAACCCTCTGCAGATACAACAAGCTCCTGACCGTTGTTGATACCAAGTGCCATCATACCCATAATAGACTTTGCGTTTACTTTTCTCGGACCGTCTGCCATGTAAATACGTGACTCATATCTGCTTGCGATCTGTACAAGCATAGCAACCGGATGGTCATCAGATTTTTTTGGTAAGTTAACTACCACGTTTGTGTCCTTCATCATTGTCCTCCATGAAGATCAGCTAAATGTCCGCAATGAAAATACCTTCGCATTGCTAACCAACAAAAAACTCAACTTCTTTTTTATACTCCCCTTGCGGTCTTTTTGCGTAACTCATCGGCAATACTTGCCAGCTTCCTCATACGATGATTGGCTCCGCTCTTTCCAATCGGTTCACTGAGACGTTCTGCAAGTTCAGCCAGGGAAGCATTGGGATCCTCTAGTCTCTTCTCAGCTATCTCTCGCAGTCCCGGGTCAATCTTACGAAGTCCCAGTTCCTTCTCAATCAATTCTATATCTTCAATCTGCCGTATACCTGCCGAAACCGTCCTCTGAAGGTTTGCAGTCTCACAATTGACACGACGATTAACTTTCTCGCTGACTTCCTTCAGGATACGCGTATTCTCAAACTCCATGAGTCCGTCTACCGCACCCATAAGATTCAGAACATCGGAAATCTGTGAAGCATCCTTTAAGTACACCACCAGATGTCCGTTGCGGTCCATGATCCTCGGCTCCAGTCCGAAGGTCCGGAGTTCTACCGAAACGCGATCCGCATCTTCAGCACCATCGCATACAAACTCCAGATGATAATCCTTCTTCGGATCAGTAACCGACCCGGAATTCAAAAAGCGTTCTCTGACATAAGAACGAGTCTCAAAATCACGTGAATCGACGTTTCCAATATTAATAACTTTTTCATAAGCTGTAAAGTCTTTTTTCCTTAACTCGTCCTTTACCCTGCTTGAAAAAGACACCTTAGATTTTGACCCCTGTGCCATAAACCCTCCGGGCATTATATAAAAGTATTATAATAGCTCTTTGAAGCCGCCTGACTTTTGTTGAACTTTTTCCGTTTTATCAACAAAACGGTCTCTTTTTGTATAAGTTCAGCCAATCATACAATCTTCTTATGATGAAACAGCTTCCAGCATAATATTTTTCAATACAGTCAATGCCGGTTGATGTCTCTGTGATCAAGTCTCAGGCCATAGTCCGCGGTTTTCTTAAGTTTCCCATACAGAAGCTCTGCTATAGTCACGGAACGGTGCTTTCCTCCGGTACACCCGATGCCTATAACCAGCTGATTTTTTCCTTCCTCTATATAATGAGGAATAAGAAAATTCACCATATCGAAAAGCTTCGTAAGGAACTGGTCTGCCGTTCCGTCCTTCTTTACGAAATCCCTCACATCCTGATCAAGTCCCGTATGGCTCTTAAGCTCAGGAACATAGTATGGATTCGGCAGAAATCTTACATCGAAGAGAAGATCCGCATCATCCGGAATACCGTATTTGAATCCGAAGCTCAGGATGGTAACCTGAAGATTTTCATAGGCACGGTTCTTCTCAAATATATCCGCTATCTGCTTTCTGAGCTCCTTTGTAAGAAGATGGGATGTGTCAATGATAAAATCCGCCTTCTCCTTGATCCAGCCCATTTCCTGACGTTCAGCGTCTATTCCCGTCTCAACACGACCGTCCTTGCTGAGAGGATGGGCGCGTCTCGTTTCCTTGAATCTCTTGATGAGAGTCTCGTCGGAAGCATTGAGAAAAAGGACATCATAATCAACATTGTCCTTTATGTCCCAGTCGTCAAATATCTCCTTAAGTAACGGCAGGTCCTTTCCGGAACGCACATCTATACCGAGGGCGGCCTTGGTTATCTGCTCGTTGCCGTCGGTAATGAGCTCCGCGAACTTATCCACCAGCGGAATGGGAAGATTGTCCACGCAATAATACCCCATATCTTCAAGAGATTTAAGCGCGATGGTCTTTCCTGCACCGCTCATGCCTGTTACGATCAGAAGTTTCCCCATAATTTGACCTCCGGAGTGAGCATAACGCCCTGCTCCATAAGAACTATCTTGCGAATTTCTCCTATGAGCCAGTAAATGTCGGCAGCTCTGGCCGTTCCATCATTGATAACAAATCCGCAGTGCTTTTCGCTGACCTCTGCTCCTCCGTGTTTGTATCCGCGAAGCCCGCAGTCCTCGATGAGTTTTCCTGCGAAGTGGCCCTCTGGTCTCTTGAAAGTTGAACCCGCTGAAAATTTCTCTATGGGCTGTTTATCCTTGCGTCGCTGCTGATAGTCCGCCATTTCGGCTTCAATGAGCTTTTTGTCACCTTTCTTAAGTGCAAATGTTGCTGCCACAACAACATACCCCTCCTCAGGAACTATGCTGTAACGGTAGCCGAGCTTAAGCTCTGCTGCAGGAAGTTTCTTTAAGCCTCCGTCCTTAGTCACGACCTCCACCGACTCAAGCACATCCTTCATCTCTGTACCATAGGCCCCGGCATTCATGGTAACGGCACCACCCACAGTCCCGGGAATACCTCTCAGGGCTTCCATGCCTGTAAGACTGTGGTTTGCAGCGAACTGGGCAGTCTTTCCAAGAGAAGTCCCTGCAAGGGCTCTGATACGATAGATTCCATCACCGTCAACAAACTCAATTCCGTCAAGTGCCTTTCCGATTTCAATGACTACAGAATCCACTCCCTCGTCACTCACCAGTAAATTTGTACCGTTTCCTATTATATTGTATAAAAGCTTCTCTGAGTGTAAGAACTCTATGAGCTTCTGAAGCTCATACTCATCCTCAGGAACCACATAAACCTTTGCCGGACCGCCTACTCTGAAGCTGGTATGCTTGTCCAGCGGCTCATTTTTCAGAACTTTCATAAACCTCCAAGATGTCTCTTTTTTTTTCAGGTTCTCAGTATCGTGATCATCAGAGTAAAACTCTCATCCTGACTTTCCCTGTTCAGAGACCGCTCACCAAAAAATCTTGAGGTTTTGCGGTCAAAGAATAAAATCCTCGTCCCGACTTCCCCTTTGAGACACCATATATAAACATGTATTATGCTTCATTCGCCTTCATATTGGCTGTGACTCTGTCATAAAGCACCTGAGCCGCATTGTAACCCATCTTCTTTGCACGGTTATTTACTGCCGCACACTCAACGATGATGGCGATATTACGTCCCGGGCGAACCGGAATATCATAGCATATAACCTTGTTTCCGAGAAATTCTGTATAGTTATCCTTGAGTCCCAGTCTGTCGTAGTCCTTGTCCTTTGACCACTCTGCAAGCTTGATAACCATGTTTATATTCTGTGTATCCATAACACACTCTACACCGAACATCTGCATGACATCTATGATGCCGATTCCTCGAAGCTCGATAAAATGCTTGGTTATATCAGGCGCCGACCCCACCAGTGTCTCGTCACTTACTTTTCTGATCTCAACGACGTCATCGGAAACCAGTCTGTGTCCTCTCTTGATAAGCTCAAGAGCAGCCTCAGACTTACCGATACCGGAATCACCCATGATGAGAACACCTTCACCGTATACATCTACGAGAACACCGTGAACAGAGATCATCGGAGCCATCTTTACCTTAAGCCATCCGATGATTTCAGCTTCAAGCTCTGTGGTTGGTCTCGGAGACTGAAGAAGCGGAATCTGAGCAGCACGGCACGCATCTATCATACAGCTGTCAGGTTCGATGTTTCTTGCATAAATGATGCAGGGCATATTGTATCTTGTTATGGCATCATACTTAGCGCGGCGCTGGGGTGCCTCAAATGTCATAAGATAAGCATTTTCAACATTTCCGATGATCTGGACACGCTCTGAATCGAACTGATCAAAGAATCCTGTGAGCTGAAGTGCCGGACGGTTTACATTGGGAATGTTTATATATTTATCATCGGTACTCACATCAGGTGTGAGATTTACAAGCTTTTCCTTCTTAATAAGTTCACTTACACTGACCTTGTCTACACTAGTCATAATGGGCCTCCATTCGTAGAAAACATAGTTAAATTAAGTATATTTTGCATAGAGAAAAAAATCAACCAACTGTATGTCTTCCCTTTTACAGCCGGCTGTATGTCTTCCAATTTCCATAAACTTGATTTCCGAAAAAAAAGGTTCTATGCTTTATTTATTGAGCTGCAAAACATCTGCAAGAATGTATGAAACGGATTTTCGACTTTGCAGCAAATTATAAGTAATTCGGAGTAACATAATGATTTCAAAGTCCAGCCCCATCGGCGTTTTTGACTCGGGAGTCGGTGGGATTTCGGTACTTCGTGTTCTAAAGCACGATATGCCAAATGAAAATTATATTTTTTTCGGAGACAGCATAAATGCTCCCTACGGAGAAAAAAGTGAAACCCGCATAAAGGAAATGTGCGAAAACAACATTAATTTTTTATTCGAACAGGGGGCGAAAGCCATTGTTATTGCCTGTAACACAGCATCCTCAGCTGCTGCAACTTACCTCAGAGAAAAGTATCCTGATACCATAATCGTCGCCATGGAACCTGCTGTGAAGCCTGCAGTAGACAAGGCCGAAGCAGCTCACCCACATGTACTTGTTCTGGCCACCAACGCAACCATTCACGGCGAACGCCTCCATCACCTTATAGGACGTTTTTCCGCAGATGCCGACATTCACGCCGTGGCAGCTCCGGGTATTGTTCCCCTTGTGGAAGCCGGAAAAGAAGATTCCGTGGAGCTTCTAAATTATCTGAAAGAACTTCTCAGGCCTTTCAGATATACAAAGGATGGCGGTGATGGCAAAATCGTGGACAGTGTAGTTCTGGGATGCACTCACTTTCCTTTTGCCATGAATAAGATACGGGAAGCACTGGGATACGATGTAACCTTCTATGACGGGGCATACGGAACTTCAAGAGAAACAAAAAGACGCCTTTCTGAAGCAGGACTTCTGAATGACAGCAAGGAGCCGGGAAAGATACAGCTTTTCTCAACATCAGTTACCCCGGAACCTACTGCTCTGGCAGAAAAACTTCTTAATCTGCCCTTTGATTACTCACCTGAATAATGACACCTTCTTCCTGTTCCGAAAAAAGGATGACCTCTCAACAGTCACCAAAAAGTGATAACTCAGCTGCCGCAAATTGAAAATACCATTTCAGATACCTTCCAGACTCAGATCAGACTGGTCAGACTCATCAGGCACCTTGCAGAATTATCCTTGCATTTACAATTCTTCTATGTTATAGTGCTATGGTATTTCAAATTATATTGTTTGTAAGGTGGTGAGGATTTATGAAAATCGCACTTGTTATTATATTTTGTCTTATTGGTGTAGCTCTTTCTGCTATCATTCTTATGCAGGAAGGTAAGAGCGCAGGTCTTGGTGCTATTTCCGGTATGGCTGAGTCTTACTGGTCCAAGAACAAGGGACGTTCTATCGAGGGTGGTCTTGAGAAGTTCACAAAGTTCGCAGCTGTTGCTTTCTTTGTTGTAGCGCTTATCCTTGATATCATCTGGTAAATTGAACTTGCTGTTTAATGACATTTGCTTAACACCTGCATACAATGTATGCAGGTGTTTTTTTGACTGACGTTTCCAGATGCGCCTGGCGCGTAACGATTCTATATCATATCACACCACCCCGATTTCGACGGGCCCCCACCGGTCCGGACAAGGAGTTTTTTTATTTATGGAAGATTATCAAAAGGAAAAGCTTTCCAAGCTGATCGTGGATCTCGTAAAGGACAAGATCTATCAGCCCATGAAAGCAAAGGAAATGGCCGCTCTTATGGGCATACCAAAGGCTGAGCGCGCTGCTCTCCAGGAGGTACTGGACAAGCTGGTAGCTACAGGAAAGATAGGCATTTCCCAGAAAGGCAAATACGGCCGCACCGAGAACTTCACTCATGTTGGCACCTTCACTGCAAACCAAAGAGGTTTTGGTTTTGTAAGTCTCGAGGGTCACGAGGATGAGGAAGACATTTTCATACCGGAGGATTACATCGGTCAGGCCCTTGACGGTGATAAGGTCAGAATCATTATCACAAAAAACAGTGATGGAATCCATCGGTCTGAGGGGCATATCACCCAGATCCTTGAACATGCCAACAAAGAAATAGTCGGTATATACAGAAAGAATAAATCCGTAGGCTTCGTGGAGCCGGACAACCAGAAGATACTGAAAGATATCTTCATCCCTCAGGGCAAGGACATGCGTGCCGTAAACGGACACAAGGTAGTTGTAAAGATCCTTAACTACGGAGACGCCCATCACAAGCCTGAGGGCATCATCAAGGAGATACTGGGACATGTCAATGATCCCGGCGTGGATATCCTCTCTATAGTTCGCGCTTACGGACTGCCGGAGACATTTCCAAAGGACATAATGAAGGCAGCGGAGTCTGTTCCTGACAGTGTGCCCGAGGAAATCATAGCTCAGAGAAGCAGCCACGATTTCAGAAATCTCACAACCGTCACCATCGACGGTGAGGATGCCAAGGATCTGGATGACGCCATTTCTCTAAACTTCGATGAGAAAACCGGAGTTTACAGGCTTTATGTACATATCGCAGACGTCACACAGTATGTCACCGAGCATTCTCTCATAGATCAGGAGGCTCTCAACAGAGGTACTTCCGTTTATCTCACCGACAGAGTCATCCCCATGCTTCCGAGAGTCCTCTGTAACGGCATCTGCTCTCTCAACGAAAATGAGGACAGACTGGCTCTTACCTGTATCATGGATTTCGATAAGAATGGCAAGATGCTTGACCATGAGATATGCGAGTCCGTCATCAGATCAAACAAACGGATGACCTACAACGGCGTTCATTCCATCCTTACGGGGGCGGAACTTACCAATGGTGAGGACCTTTCCTCATATCTCCCCTATAAGGAGATGATAGAAAGGATGTATGAGCTGTCAAAGATCCTCCGTAAAAAGCGTCACGAGCGCGGCGGAATTGATTTTGACTTCCCTGAGACCAAGATACTGCTTGATGAAAAGGGCAAGGTCACCGAGATCCTTCCCTACATCCGTAACGAAGCACACATGCTGATCGAGGACTTCATGCTGGCAGCCAATGAGACTGTGGCCGAGGATTTCTTCTGGCAGCAGATCCCCTTTGTTTACAGAGTCCATGAGAAGCCGGATCCCGAAAAGTTCACGGCACTCAGTCTTGCGGTGTCCAATTTCGGTCATTTCATAAGGATGCGTGACGAGGAAAGCATCAGGCCAAAGGAGGTCCAGAAGCTTCTTGAGTCCATTGAAGGAACCCCTGAGGAGCCTATCATAAAGACCATGACCTTAAGGTCCATGAAGCAGGCCCGCTACTCAACAGAATGCAGCGGCCATTTCGGTCTCGCAGCCAAGTACTACTGTCACTTCACTTCTCCTATAAGAAGATATCCGGATCTTCAGATTCATCGTATAATCAAGGAGGACTTAAGGGGAGAGCTTAAGAACCGCCGCCTTGAGCATTACCGGAATCTGCTTCCGGGCGTGGCTGACCGCTCTTCCACTCTGGAGAGACGTGCGGACGAGGCCGAGAGGGAGACGGACAAGCTCAAAGAGTGCGAGTGGATGATGCATCATATCGACGAGGAGTTTGACGGCGTGGTTTCCGGCATCACAAATTACGGTCTCTATGTCGAGCTGCCAAACACTGTTGAAGGTATGGTTTCTCTCCGTCTTATGGACAGCGATTATTTCGTATTCCATGAGGATAAGTACGAGCTCGTAGGCGAACGCACCGGACGGATATACAGATTAGGCGACAGGGTTCACGTGAGAGCCCTGAGGGCTGACAAACTTACCAGAACCATAGATTTCCAGCTGGTCTCCGATTCTGAGGATTGATGTGTCTTTGAGACCGGCGGAAAACATTCACATAAAGCAAATGACATCTGCCCGAAAACAGCGGGCCAAGTTCCTAATACAGGAGGATTACAGATGGCTAACTACGGAAAAGAAGAAGGCACAAAGCTTATAGCCAACAACAAAAAAGCATATCATGATTACTTTGTTGACGAGACCTTCGAGTGCGGCATAGAGCTTGCCGGCACCGAGGTCAAGTCCCTTCGGATGGGCCAATGCTCCATCAAAGAGGCTTACTGCAGTATAAGAAACAGCGAGGTCTATATTCTCGGAATGCATATAAATCCATACGAGAAGGGCAATATCTTCAACAAGGATGCTCTCCGTGACCGAAAGCTTCTCATGCATAAATACGAAATCAACAAGCTGATCGGAAGGCTCAAGGAGCAGGGTTACGCCCTTGTCCCTCTCAGAGTCTACTTCAGAAAATCTCTCGTCAAGGTAGAGATAGGTCTCTGCCGTGGTAAGAAGCTGTACGATAAGCGTGCGGATCTCGCCAAGAAACAGCAGAAGCGTGAGCTGGAGAGAGATTTCAAGGGTTCAAATCTCAGAGTATGATATGTTCATATCTTGGAGTCTGAGATATTCAAACCTCAGTGTCTGATATGTTCACATCTCGGAATCCGAGATGTTCATATCTTAGACTCTGAGATGACTGAATACAGCTTAAATTAATGATTATATCCATATGTTTTAACATATCTTCCGGGTCTTAAAAAACAGATTCCCGTCAATGTCTAAAACATATGGATTTTTATTATCTTGGGATAATATTTCGTCGATATCATTTATGTATGTAACTGAGATTAAGGATTGTGTTGTTTTTGGCGGAGTACTATGTATCAGAAAACGTTTATAGCTCGTGACATCGCAGATGTCAGAAAAATAGTCGAGAATACAGACCTGAAAGGTTTCTTTTCCAATACCGTAGCTTCATTTGTTCAGATCTACACGACCCGGATTCCTGAAGATGATTTAAAAGATATGCTGTCACTTATTATCTCCGCTTTCCCGGGGATAAAAACTGCGGGAATTTCTCTTTTTGGTGCCAGCAAGATAAACGATGAAACTGCTGTTATCCTGAGCTTTATGTTCTTCCATTCCAGTCATATAGAAACATTTCTTTTTGATTTCACCGAAATAAGCGAAGAAACCGGCTCTTTGGAGCTTAACAGGATTCTACGTTCAGGCACGGATCTTAAGGGAGTGGCATTGTACCCTGCAGGATATTCCATCGGTATCTCCAGGATAATCGAGGATGTTGCTGAAGGACTGTCACATGTTCCGTTTTTCGGAAGTCTTGCCAGCACACATGTGGATGACTTTTTAAAGGCAGGCCTTCCCTATGCCTTTACCGATGATACAGTAAAGTATGGTCTTGCTGCAGTTGCTTTTTACGGTGAGGAACTGAATATACAGATTGATGCCTGTCTCGGCTGGAAGCCTCTGGGAAAAGCCTTTTCAGCTCATGTGAACGAAAACATCCAGATGAAAGTCGGTGATACCTGTCTCGAAACACTGGATGAAACTCCGGTCAAGGACATATACAAATACTATCTTGATGCAGACATCGACGGTTATAATATGATGAACATAAATGAATTCCCCATAGTTCTGGAACGAGACGGGATTCCTTATGTTCGTATACCCTTCTTTTGCGGTGACAACGGAGAATTTTACTATTACGGAGATATAAAGGAGGGCGAGAAGGTTCAGATAGGATACGGAAATCCCAGAGAACTGATCAGAGAATCGGAATTACTGAGCTTAAGGATACAGGATTTTGTTCCGGAAGCCATGTTTTCCTTTATCTGCGTAAGCCGTTTTATGCTTCTTAGGGATCGTTATTTTGCGGAGATCGATAATCTGACCCGTATACTCCCACAGGCCACTTACGCTCATGGCGCCGGAGAAATATACAAATACAATGGTTTCGGAGGCTTTCTTTCCGGATCCATAGTATCTGTTGCCATGCGCGAGGGTCCCATAACCGCTTCCATGCCTCGTACAGATTTTAAGGCGGGACAGGAAGTTATACTGAACAGCGTGGTGCCTCTTTCCGAAAGACTGGTTAATTATCTTGAAAAGACCTCTCTGGATCTGAATGATATGGCCATAAAAGCGGACCAGGCAAATAAAGCAAAAACCCAGTTCCTTTCCAGAATGTCACACGAGATCCGTACTCCTATCAATGCCATCATCGGAATGAACGAAATGGTCCTGAGAGAATCCACGGATCCACATATACTTGAATATGCAAACAGTATAGCCAACTCCGGTGATATGCTGCTGAACATCGTAAACAACATACTTGATTTTTCAAAAATTGAAGCAGGCAAGATGTCTCCCATTCCCGTGGACTTCGATCTCTTCAAGCTCATTCTGGATCTTGTACAGATAGCTCAGCACTACTGTGAGAAAAAGAATCTGAAATTCGATGTGATAGTGAATGATGACATGCCTTATCTTCTTCACTTTGATGTAGTCATGCTGAAGCAGATCATATCGAATCTGATTTCAAATGCCGCCAAATACACCGATAAGGGTACAGTAACCTTTTCGCTGGACTACGAGAAGATCGACGATGACTTCGAGTACCTGACTGTACACATCAAGGATACCGGTATAGGTGTTAAACCGGAGGACCAGAAGAAACTATTCAGTGACTTTGAACGTTTTGACGAAAAAAATCACCGGACCACACAAGGCAGCGGACTCGGTCTTTCCATAGTTCAGAGACTGCTTAATATGAATGACAGTAAACTGGAATTCGTCTCCGAATATGGCATCGGTTCTGACTTTTACTTTACCATAAAGATAAATGTCAGAGATTGGGCAACTGTAAGCTCCCATAAATCCGAATACGAAAGTGAGATCATAAAAAACAATCACTATCACGAATCCTTCAAGGCACCCGAGGCCAATGTCCTTGTAGTTGATGACGTTGATGTGAACAGGCTTGTTTTCCGTTCACTGCTGAAAAACACAGAGCTTAAGATCACAGAGGCGTCCGGCGGCCAGGAAGCTCTGGATCTATGCAGACAACACCGTTACGATCTTATCTTCATGGATCATCTTATGCCCGATATGGACGGAATAGTGACATTCCATGCTCTTCGGGAGATGGATCAGGAATGGACTCATACTGTACCTGTCATCGCTCTCACTGCCAATGCGATCTCCGGTGCCAGACAAATGTATCTGGATGAAGGCTTTATAGATTATCTTTCAAAGCCTATATCCCCTACCTATTTGGAGTCAAAGCTGATACAATATTTACCAGAGGATAAAGTCCGGATAATCGAAAAAGAGAGAGACGAAAAGGCAACGGTCAATAATTTACTTCAGAAGAAAAACATGCCTCTTGGTCTGGACGAACTTGGCGTCATGCCGCAGATTTCCGAAGTAGATATCATTTCCGGTCTCAAATACTGCGGGGATCTGGCAACATATTATAAAGCACTTAGCGGATTTGTTGAGAAAATCCCGGATTGCCTTGATAGATTCAAATTATATCAGGATCTCAGGGATGTGGAAGAGTTTACCATCCTGGTTCACTCTATTAAAAGTACCTCAAGGATCATCGGTGCCAATCAGCTGAGCCGACTGGCTGAGTTACTTGAAAAAGCAGGAAAATCAAAGGATGAAGATCTGATTTCAGAGAATACTCCTTTATTCATTTCCGGTCTTTCAGCGATTTATGAGAAATTGATTTCAGCTTTACAGGCATTCCGTGAAGGCTATCAAGTTACAAAAAAAGACAGTGACACTTCACAGTCAGATGTTTCCGGCATTGAAGAAAACAATCCGAACGTGGATGTCGATACTATTCAGCCAAAAGGAGAATCAAAGGATATGAGTACAGACCCAATCGGACATATAGGAGAAATTCGTAAATTAAATTCGGAAGAGATGTCAAAGGTCTTTGCTATTCTCAAACAGAAAGCCGATGAATTTGATTTTGATTCCTGTGAAAAACTGGTTGACTTCCTTACAGCACAGTCTGTATCCAATAAGATGAAAACAACTCTTACGGAAGTAAAGAATGCACTTGAGAACATCGATTGGGACAAGGTCCAGAGTCTCATCGCAGACTTTTAAACTTTAATCATAATTAATTAGGGGAAATATATGGCTAATGACGATCGTAAATTAGTTCTGTTGGTAGATGATGATATTATGTACATAAAGATGCTGCATGGTGCTCTGATGCAGCATTACCGTATAGCTATGGCAAAAAACGGTGATCAGGCACTGGCATACCTGAAGAAGAACAAACCTGATCTTATCCTGCTTGATTATATGATGCCTGTCAAATCCGGGCGTGAGGTTTTCTATATCATGCATGACGATCCTGATCTCCGTGATATTCCTGTCATCTTCCTGACAGGTGCCAATGATACGGAAAGCGTTATGGAGGTTCTGAAGCTGGGGCCTGCAGGTTATGTGCTGAAATCAACTTCTCTTATAAAGATCACTGAGACTGTTAATGCTTTCTTCAAAAAACAGGCTCAGGCAGCACAAAAAGACCGGGAATCATGAGCGCAGTTGCATTCTCCGTCACCTCAACCATACGAATGGACTCGTGGAGGCCGAAGGCATCGATGTCTACCTCCTTTGAATAGTGAATAGTTACCGCTCAAAATGAGCGCAAAAAAAGCAGCTATCTCGATTTGAGATAACTGCTATGTAACGTTCAATATTCAATTAGATCGACAGATTTGGAGTTGTCGAACTCTTCAGTATATAAAACTCTAACTGCTAATTTACCTCACTGAAAAAATAGTATTTTTTTCAAACATTCCGATTGCAAAGCCCATTTTCATAAAAAGTGGCATATTCTCATAGGCCTGAAAGCTGGTTCTTTTCAGTAATTCTTCCAATGTAAGCTCCTCATAGTATCCGTAGGGATTTGCCACAGTGATTTTATCATTTGGAATGTCAGCCCCAATGATTAAAGAATAGCGTAATGTCCATCCATTCCCATACAAAGCTGCCCATTCAAATGGAACTGGTTTTCCTGACGCCAGGGTATCGTACATAATATCGATAAACTCAGTATTCTTTACATACTTATGAATTTCTGTAACATATTCAGGAAATTGTTTATTCATCTCTTCACAGAACTTATCTCCTGTAGAAGTCACTATGGTCCCATATTTCTCATACAGGCTGTCTTCTGTAATATTACCACCATCACATGCAGAAAACATCTCAATAACAGCATAGCCACATGATATATGCTGCTTAATTACTTCTACATCATCAATTATTAATGCTTTTTGATACTTAGGATTTGTATAGGATGATGAATAATCATTCTGGGTATGTTTCGTTTTAATATCAGATGACACCAATAAGATGAGTGTCACACAAATAATTCCGCTTAAAATACATCCTACCATTTTTAAGATTTTATTCATTATTCTCACTTACAAAACACCGATTTGTTAATTTAAATTACCTTATAAGCTTATCACATCTCATATTTCAAAATCAGGTTTCCATCCTGCAAACTGAACAAGCTGAGCGTCCGTTCTGTGATAATATCTCTCGTTCTTATCAAGCTTGGCGATTTCTGACATCTCTTCATCTGTGAGATTAAAATCAAGAATGTCCAAGTTATCCTTGATGTGATCTACATTTTTACTTCCCGGGATAACAACAAATCCCATCTGAGTGTGCCAGCGAAGAATAATCTGTGCTGATGACTTGCCATATTTCTTACCAATCTCTGCAAATACAGGCTCGTTGATAAGAGACTTGTCACCATGTCCAAGTGGATACCAGCTCATAAGCTTAATGTCATATTTGTCCAAAGTCTTACGAAGCTCTGTTTGTGTAAAATATGGATGTGCTTCTACCTGGATAAACTGAGGAACAATTTCCCATTTAGTCTGTAGTTCTTCAATATACTTTCCTTCGAAATTAGAGATACCGATGGCCTTGGCCTTACCTTCTTTGTATGCCTTTTCAAGCTGTCTGTATCCTGCAAGCCAGTTACCAGCAGGCTGATGAATATAAAGTAAATCCACATAATCGACGCCAAGGCGCTCTAATGTCTCATCAACAGCATTATCATTTTCATATTCTGAGGGCCAAAGCTTTGTCGATAAAAATACTTCCTTTCTATCTACCCCGCTTTCCCGGATTCCTCGACCTACCGCACGCTCATTTACATAAGCATTTGCTGTATCTACTAATCTATAGCCCATCTTAAGTGCTTCTCGTACGCTATTTTCTGCATCAGCAGGTGATAGCATAAATGTTCCAATTCCCACTACCGGGCACTCTAATTTGTTATTTAATACGATGTTTTCCATTGTAAAATCCTCCTTAATATGTTGATGCTCTGGAACTTGTAAATTTCCAGTTTTCTTTTTCTTTTCTAAGTGTAAAATCACCCTGCAATCTCCAGCTTCCTTTTCCTCCACCGTAGACCGCAGCAACTACTCTGCTTTTACCTGTCATGGTTGCCTCATCACCTTGAATCTTAACTATAATGTCATCATGCTCTGCTGAAAAATAATTAAAGGTGCCACTTTTTAATCCGTTTAAAAACTCATCTGCAGACTGTTTCACACCAGTCATATGGTAAAGGCAATAGTCTGAAGACATAAGACTTCTGAGACCTTCTATATTTTTCTCTATCATATAGTCCCAGTAGTATTTATATAGTTCTGAAATTTTTGCTTCTTCACCCATAGCATTATTATTCCTTCTGCTCTGCTGGATCCAGCATCTTGATTACCTTAGCAGGTACACCACCTACAACCGCATATGCAGGTACATCTTTTGTAACAACAGCTCCCGCTCCAACGACTGCATATTCTCCGATGGTTACGCCTGGGCAGATGGTCACATTAAGACCAAGCCAAGCATTCTTCTTCACAGTTACTTTTCCATAAGTGTATTTGGTATGACGCTCATTTACATCATGATTTATTGTTGCAATTTTAAGCCCCGGAGCAGCCATTACCCCATCCTCAAAATCAATTCCTCCAGAAGCAGATAAAATTGCTGAATGATTGATAAATACTCCTTTACCAAACTTTACCGTATTTCCGAAGTCACAGGTAAATGGTGTAAGGATTCTTACATCATCAAGCTTTCTACCAAAGAGCTCTTCAAGGTAATCCACATAAGATGGATCATCCGGCATGCAGGCATTCGCCTTTGCACAAAGTGTTCTGGCTCTCAGCATTTCATCAACTGCATCCTTAAAATAAGGCTCTCTATTATCAGTAGGTCCACCCTGGGCCATTAATTCAAAAACATATCCTTTTTTGTAATCCACTAATCTATCCTCCATCTCTATTCCTTTACATCAACCCGTTAGCGGAAAACCACTTCTCTACAGATGTTTTCGCATTTGCAGCCTGGCTTCCGGTAATTGCAAGACCTGGTCTTACATCTGCGCCCTTAGCATACTTTTTTACATCACGTTCACTAGAACCCATGCCACTTCCCTCATTTGTGCAAAGAGGAAGAATTGTTTTCCCTGTAAAATCGTATCTTTCAATGAAAGTTGCAACTGCCATAGGAAATGTTCCCCAGTAATTTGGATAAGCAAGCACAATGGTGTCATACTCATCAATACTATCTAAGTAATTTGTAAGCTCCGGACGAGCATTTTCTCTTAAATCTTTCTTGGCTTCATCAATGCAGGTCATGTACACAGGTGAATAGGGATTTACCATCTCAATCTTGAATGTATCCGCATCTATCAGTTCCTTCATCTGGTTAACAACGATTTCTGTATTTCCCACCTTTACATATCTCATTGCTCCGCCAAAATAGTTTTCATCCGCTCTTGAGAAGAAAGCGATTAATGTTTTTGCCATTTGAATTTCCTCCATTTAACATTTCTATAGATAACTGCTTATGTTAATTAGTTTTGTCCTTTGTTGTTTACATTATCTCACGTCCGCTTTATACTATCCAATAGAAACATCCGATAGTTGATTTAATTTTTAAATATCAAGGTTACGTTATGACAACAAAGCAGATAGATTATTGTATAGAACTAGCACGTACAGAGAGCTTTTCCAGAGGTGCTGAGAATATGTTTGTAAGCCAGCCTACATTTTCCTATCAGATAAAACTTCTTGAAGAGGAAGTTGGTTTTGAGATTTTTGTTAGAAATGGAAAAGGGGCTACTCTTACTCCTGCCGGTCAGCAGTTTGTAACATACCTTTCCAATATGCGTGAAGAAATGAAAAGAGCCATCGAACAAGGTCAAAACTTCAGTGCAAAATACAAAGAAAACATCACCATTAGTATGATGGTTCGACAGGCTATCTATTTTCTGCCTGAAGCAATCAGAGAATTTGAAAAGGAAGCTCAAGGAACTCAGATTACACCACGTTTCCAATACGGTAACAGTATGGATAGCTTTCTTAAAAATGAATCCGATGTTGTATTTGCCTTAGAAGAACAGACAAAACAGCTAGCAGGCACTTCCGTCCACAAGCTGTTTCAAAGCCATATTTATTTAATTTGCGATATGAATGATCCTCTTGCTGCCAAAAATCTCATTACAGATGAAGACATTTACGGTCGCACTCTTATGGTAGGTGGCGGCTCACCGGCACTTCTTCGTAGTGTACAGCAAAAGCTTATTTCATCAGGAAAGATTGAATATTTTAATAGCCCAGATCATGACACCACACTTACTAATGTTGCTTCAGGCAAAGGAATCTGTCTGGCTCCCGGTTTTCTTAATGACCACAGCGGACAGTTTGCCTGGATTCCTTATGGCTGCAATGATACCTTTTCATGTGTTCTCTGTACTCATAAAGCAGATCATCGTCAGAGTCTTGATACCTTTATTAAAATATTACAGAAGCTATACAACGAAGCTGTTGCTTTTCCTCTGTAAATAAATATATCCAATTGAAGAATATGTGAAATAAGCAGGCATGAGGCACTTAAAGTGCCTCCCGCTTTACCATCTGCAAAAAAATCAGTAATTGTCAAACTTAAACATAGTGATATCTATTTCTATACTTCAACAAGCAAAGTAAAGAAAATACAAATGCCATTCCTTCAGCCACAACGATAGCTGCCCACACTCCATTCAGTCCAAAGAATACTGGCAGAATCAGTACCGCTATTACCTGGAACGCTAATGTCCTAAGAAATGATATGGCAGCCGATATTACTCCATTATTAAGTCCGGTAAAAAATGCCGATGAAAAAACGCTCCATCCAACAAATAAGTATGCAATGGAATAGATCAAAATTGCATAACGTGTCATCTCATATAAGGAAACATCATTCTTTGCAAATATGCCAGCCATAAATCCCGCAGCCAAAAGTGATACTGCTGTCATAACGAAGCAGGCACCTGCTACAAGTTTGATGCTTCTTTTGAAAACATTTTTAAGCTCATCATAATTTCCGGCACCAAGGTTATATCCTGCTACAGGCGCAACTCCCATGGAATACCCCATGAAAATGCCGATAAACACAAAGTTCGTATACATGATAATGCCATATGCAGATACGCCCTGCTCTCCAGCGTATTTCATCAGCTGAAAGTTGTAAAGCATGTTTACAATCGACATAGATACATTGGAGCAAAACTCAGAAGAACCATTCACTACCGCTTTACCTAAAGCTGAAAAATCGATTAACGGCTTCCCTAGTCTAAGCTTCGAACCATTAGGTCCAAAGAAATAAAATAGTGGAACTAAACCACCAATAAACTGCCCAATAATAGTCGCAAGTGCTGCGCTCCAAAGTCCCCAGCCTAAGAATCCCATGAAAACCGCATCCAGAATCATATTTGTAATACCGGCAATCAGTGTAATCTTAAGCCCAAGCTGTGGCCTTTCTGCTGTAATCATAAAGGATTGAAAACAGTTCTGAAGCATGAATGCTGGAAGTCCAACAAAAGAAACCCTGGCATAGATAATGCAATATGGCAGCATCTCATCACTTGCCCCCAGGAGCACTGCCACCTGTGGTGTGAATATGAATCCAATTATAGAAAGCAATATGCCTAATCCAAGGGCCGTATATATGATAAACGAAAAGATACCGTTTGCTTTTTTCTCTTCTCCAAGTCCTAATGTCAATGCTACTAAAGCACTTCCACCTGCACCAAACATAAATCCAATTGCAGAGAAAAACATTATAAATGGAAAGATTAAATTCAATGCTGAAAAAGGTGTACTACCTACATAATTTGAAACAAAAAAACCATCCACGACTGTATAGATAGATGCAAATATCATCATCAACATAGATGACATGGTAAATCGAATCAAGGAATAATATGTAAAATGATTCGATAGTTCTATCGCATTATGTTTTACTTTTTTTCTTATAATACTTCTCACAAATACCTCTCTAAACCTCTAAATTATCACACTCATCCTTGAGCATGTCTAAATATCTTGCGTATAAATCAATAAAGATTTTCCTTTCTTCTGGCTTCCATGATGTAAAAATCCTATTTTCCATTTCAATCAAAATGCTTATCTTCTCTTTGATTATCTTTTGTCCCTTTTGGGTTGGGATAAGATTTTCATTCTTTTGACCAGACAAGGCCTCTAGGATTCCATCTGTAATCATCTTCTTTATTGCAGAATTGATTGTCTGCTTGCTGAGACCTGACAAGCTACATATAGCCTTTTGGGAAACATTTTTATCAACTGCCACAGAATACAACACGATAGACTCTGTATCCGTCAATCCCAACTTACGATTGATTTCATGGTATACATTCGATATTTCTCCATAAATGGCATCAAACTGATGCATTGTATTATCCTGCTTTTGCATAGTACCTCCTTAGTCCGAAATCAGACTTTTATATTTTAGTCTGATTTCGGACTTTTGTCAAATCAAAAAAATTAGAGACACCTCAGTGTCTCTTGTACTTAATAAATACTAGTTAACTAATTTCAATACCACATCACCATTTCCAAGCTCAGAAGGAATTTCCATCAGTAGCTTACCATCAATCGGTACCTGAAATACTCCCTGATCATCTCTTACAAAACCTTGTGCTTCCATAGCTTTCATTACCCACTCTTCATTATCAAAGGTTTTCTGAATAGCAGGATTCACGCTCTGAAACAAACCATAATCACCCTGAGTATAGAACAGTCTTTTCTTGTCAAAACCTCCCCTCACGCTTTTCATTTGCTACCTTATAGGCAATCAAACGAAGTACATAGTCAGGCATCTGTCTACGTCCAAGCTCCCACTCCTGCATAGTTCTATAAGGAACTCCAAGCCACCTGGCAAATTCTGTACGATTCATACCGGACTGTTCCCTGATTACTTTAAACATGTAAGCTGTCCTACGACGCTCAGCGTCTTTTACGGGATCTCTATCATAAAAATGTATCTCCCTTTTTACAAAAGTGTTTCTATATGCACAAACTTGAAGTTGTGCGATTAACTTCTGATTTATTCTTCCATCAAGAATTATGTATTACATTTCTCTTTCCACTATTGGCAGTTCCTCTTACTTCTTCGTGGTAAAAGTAATCTACGATTGTTGGATGTCCTTTCTCTACTCTCTCATACGGAGTTTCATTATCAACAAACCTGCAATCATACTTTTTAGCCAGCTCTTCTGCTTTCTTTTCCAGCGCTTCAAAATAGCTGCGGTTCTTTTTGTTATAAATTTCGTCATACAGCGGCACCAGATCCGGATGTTTATCGGAAATGTATTTCATGATATCTACCTTAAAACCTCCGCGAAGATTCAGATTCTCAAGCCATACAAGGTCACACTGATCTTTTGTCCTGTCTATGATTGCTTCTATATCCGTAATCCCCGGGAAAACGGGTGAAATGAAGCAAATTGTACGAATGCCTGCCGCATATACCTCTTTCATTGCAGCAAGCCTTCTTTCTATGCTTACTGCCGCATCCATATCATCTTTAAACTCTTCATCGAGAGTATTGATTGACCATGATACTGTAAGTCTGCTATTTTCATTGATCTCTTTTAGCAGATCCAGATCTCTTAGTACAAGGTCTGACTTTGTGCAGATAAGTATGTCCGCACCACTGTCCTTTAGTTCTTCCAGAAGTCTTCTTGTATTTTTATATGTTTCCTCTAGCGGATTATAACCATCCGTAACTGTTCCAATGATTACCTTCTGGCCGGCATACTTCTTTGGATTCTTTATTTCAGGCCAGTCTTTCACATCCATGAAAGTTCCCCATTCCTCCGTATGCCCTGTAAAACGTTTCATAAAAGATGCGTAGCAGTATTTACAGGCATGGGGACACCCCACATAGGGATTCACCGAATATCCTCCAATAGGAGTATTCGATTTTGTCATTACACTTTTTGTTTCTATATGATTTACTTTGATTTTTGGTTGTTCCATATCCTCTGTTCCTCCAGCACTTTGTTAAAAGCATCCGGCATTTCCTGTATCATTTCTTCTCCCATAATCGGAACAAGATCTTCTTTCCAGAATACAGGAATGTTCAGTTCATGAGCCTGTTCTGTCAATGAATAAGCCCACCCGGGATCTGTTTTAACAGTCCTGCTCTTTGCACCTGTCATGGTTCCCACCACAATCCAGTCAATGCCTGTAAAATCAACCTTACCCGGATCATCGAACAAAGGCTCAAAGGTAACATGATATTTTTTTGCCTTCACATTGCTCCGCAGTGCATCAATACGCCATAACTCAGACTTTCTCGTAACTGTAACGCCAAACCATGCATTATCAAGATCTGTTTCAAAAGACAGAATATCCGGTCGTTTGGTAAGAAAAAGAAACTGGTGCTGAGGATTCTCTGATATCTTTTTAAAGACTTCCTCTCTCCATTCCTCATGCCAGCCCGAGAGATCGCTCATGCCGGTCAGCAGAAAATTCTGCGGCTTTTTCTTTTCCATCATACGAAGCTTTCCTTGAAAAAACTGTGGCTTTTCAAAATCATCTATGATGTGATAACGCCTCGTATTGTTTCTGGCATAGCAGTACGGACATCCAACAGTACACCCTATAACAAGATTCATGTTCTGAATCTGATCTTTAATACAGATACTCATTTGTCACTCCATTCCTCAAGGTTTACCCTGATGCGGTTAAGATACTCTTCAAACTGAAGAATCTCTTTATCCGTAAAATCACGATAATAAATATTCCCCATCTCATTTGATACGGAGTCATAAGCTTCTTTAAGTTCTTTGGCTTTATATGTGAGGAACAGAAGAGTTTTTCTCTTATCAGCTTCATCAGTTTTGCGGCTTATCAGTCCGTTTTTTTCCATCCGCTCAAGCATGGTTGTAAGTGAAGTAATTGCAAGTCCGCTTTTCTCGGAAATAATTTTAATAGGAACACCATCTTCCTGCCATAAGACATAAAGAATCCTTCCCTGAGCTCCGTTAAATGCATCAATGTTTTTTTTTGCCAGTATCCTTTCAAATATACGATCACCCAGCTGTTTTATTTTTGTAACAAGAAATCCACCATTTGTCTTCATAATTTAATACTCCTATATCGTAGTTTTATACTACGATATAGGAGTATTTTTGTCAAGCACACATATCATAACTTCTGATAATCACGCCACCTATGATTACCGTTTTACTTGTGACTTCACTCCGTTGCTGTTTATTCTTCAACAAAGTACATATAAATACCCATCGAATATTCCTTTGCAGCAAACACCTTTTTCTGGCCATTTATTTCAACTTCATATTTGAATGCCTGAAACTTCTGATGATATCTGGGTTCTTCTACAGTTACCGTCTCTTCAAGATATTTCGTTGGATAATTCTCAATTTAGACACCGCAACACCTTGGGGTCAGGTACTGTAAAAGAATTATTAACAACAGTTCATAAAATGTACATGGTACCTGTCCCCAAGGTGTAGAGGGTCAATCATTTTGCGGGTCTGGTTTGAGGGTCTACTGATTTTGGGTAAAAGAAAAGAGCCGATTTCTCGACTCTCTCATTTCAGATATTAATCTTATTAAATTCAGTATTTCAACAGATCCTCTGTTGTATTTGTCACTCCCAAAAGTTTTACCCCTTTTGTAGTAAACTTCAGATCAACATTCCAGCACTCCACGCCTTTTCCAAGAGCCTCACGCATCACCTCTGATACTTCTTCAAAATTTGTGCTGTGAAGATGCGGCTTTATTTCAGTAGGCTCATACTGATGCACTGTCAGCAGGATCGCCCTCTCATGATCTTTAAGTGACCCTGCCAGTTCCCTCACATGTTTTACCATCCTATCCGTGGAAGAAAACGGCGTTACCTTTTTTGTCTTGACCTTATCACCGTATTTCACATTGACTGTTGTAAGAGGCGTTTTGACTTCAAGGTAAGTGCTTCCCACCAAAAAATCGAGCTTTGATATTCCCAGAAACACTTCCCGCTTCACTTCATCATAATCGGACACCATACTATCCAGCTGATGCGTGCTCAGCAGAAACTCTACAATCCTGTTTGAAAGTATCAGGTTGATGCCCACCCAGTTCTTATCCGCCTCGTCTGGATCATCCATTGAAATCGCTTCTACTTTATATTTGAGCTTTCTCTTTGGATCGCTGCTCTCGGAAACAAGGCAGTGCAGACCAGCCACATCCACATCCCCGATCCTTGTTGTGGCGGGACAATGACATTTTTCTTCCCGGCCATCAATCAACACATTCATGGTAAACTGCGAGTTACGTTTTATGATGGCCGCCTCTTTCAGTTCTTTGTCAAATACATATTCCTTCACTATTCACACCTCCGCAGCTTTCGGCACAACAGTAAAGATTATCAGATCTTCGTCACCGTCATTAATGATGCTGTGTGCCTGTCCGTTCCTGCAGTAGTGGCACGTTCCGGGTACAAGCATTTCCTCTTCTCCGTCACAGATCGCTCTGCCATGCCCGCTGATCACATAATTAATATCGGCACTCCCATTATGTGTATGCATCCCAATGGAACTGCCCGGATGAATTCGGCAGTAGACCATCCTGTTTTCAGCATCCACATACATCCTTGATGACATAGTGCCGATTCCATCATTCATACCCGGACAGGTGATCTCCTGCATAGAATTGAAATCAAGAAGCATTTACATCCCTCCAAGATCAGCAATGTGAAGGGCGGGAACATCATTCTCATTTCCGGAAAGCATCTCAAGGCATACCATGTTTGCCGTATCCACGCCCTCAATCTTCACTCTCTTTATCACACGGCACTTTATCGCCGTTCTTGCACCGTCGATCAGGATAGCCCCATCGTCCTCTGCGCATGGGATGTTTACAAGTTTATCTACAGTATCCGAATGCTTCTCCATATCTCCCAAAGTAAAGCAGACCATCTGCTGTCCATTTGCAAGATTGGAGAATCCGACAATATCGCCCTCTTCTATGGCGTTCCCTGTGCTGCTCTGTCCGCCGACTGCGCACAGGATGTGATCAGCAGAGATCTGTGTGGCCCATGCAACACACATTCCATAGCGCTTTCCATTCTTTTTCATTGCCAATACATTTACATTATGATCGATTGCTTTGATATCCATCTTATTTCCTCCTGTGGTTTACTTTAAGCAACGTTTGTTGCATAATCATAATGTCACAAGCAAGAAACCATTTCAACACTTCAGGTGCCAGGTGCAACAAAAACAAATAAATTGTTGCTTAACAGGAGACGCTATGAAACATAAAAATGTTACCAACGAAATGATAAGGGATTATGTCGTGGAAGCCCTGCTTATTCTCATGCATACAAAAGATTACAACAGTATCACCATCGGTCAGATCACGGAAAAAGCAGGAGTGAACCGATCCACATATTACCGTAACTTTGACTCCAAGGAGGATATCATCCGCCGCTTCTATGCCAGGCTCCTCGAAAAGAGCCTCGACAGTATGGATGAGAATGTCAAAGCATCCATACGAAGCTATCTAAGAGTCCATTTCAACACCTTTTATGAAAAAAAGGATGAACTGCTTCTCATCCATAAAGCAGGGCTTTCTTATCTTCTCCTTGACGTACTTAACATGATCTTCATAGACAAGCAGCATCTGGAGCATGATTTCATCAAAGAGATTTCCGTATATTATCATACCGGCGGAATCTTTAATTCTTTTCTTCTCTGGTTTGAAAAAGGAATGTCGATTTCACCGGATGACTTTGCCAGCATCTGTGCAGAAATCTATCCAAGTGAGAAAAAGCCCATGCTTCTCTAAAATCGATCCATCTCCCCAATCTGCACACCAAGCTGTAATGATAAAAGGGTCAGACCCCACTGTCTGACCCTAAATAACTTTGGGAAACCCCACTAAACTTTGGAGATCCTAAAAATCCCTCAGCTTTTTTCCAATATGTTCCATCAGCTCTGAAAGGAATATCACTGATTCATCCCTGCTGCGTATTTTCTTGCCACGGATCTTGGAACAATCCTGCATAAAAGACTCATGCACTTTGTGTAGCTGCCAAAATAGCTTAAAGCCTTGCCTCGCATCATTGCACGTATTCCACCCTTTGCTACATCCTCTGCTTTGGCTGCTTTTCTAAACATAGTTGACCCTTTATCCATTGAAGCTGCCTGCTCAAAGCCTGTTGCTGTTGGTCCAGGACAGAAGGCTGTCACAGTGACACCTGTTCCTTTTACTTCTTCAGAAACTGCCTCTGAAAAGCTGCGTACAAAATCTTTGGTTGCGTAATATATACTCATGTATGGACCAGCAGAAAATGCAGCCACAGAGGACATATTCAGGACTTTACCATGTCCCTGCTCTATCATCGTATTTAAGAAACAGTGAGTGAGCTGCATGAGAGCTATGACATTGAGCTGCACCATTTCATACTGCTTCTGCCAGTCGCTGTCTGCAAAGCTTCCCGAGTCTCCAAATCCGGCATTATTTATAAGAACATCTATGGCAATATCTCGCTCAAGCGTGTAATTGAACACATCAAGTGCCGCATCCACTTTTGAAAGATCTGCTGCGCAGACATTCACATCAATCCCATATTTACTTTCAAGTTCATTTTTTATTGAATAGAGTTTTCCTTCGTTCCTGGCTATGAGCACAAGGTTGTACTTTTTCTTTGCCAGGATTTTAGCAAATTCAAGGCCAAGGCCTCCGGAAGCTCCGGTAATCAGCGCTGTTTTGTGTTTCCTCATCTCATTCTCCCTTTACAGTTCAATGACATGCGGAGCAATGTCAGGATCATGGTTTGCAAGGGATTCCACGCAGTTCTCATCAAGGCTCTGCTCCCTTATCCATGCAAGTGACTGTTTCTGGAGCTGCTTATCTGCTGCGATTCCTGATGTGATCTGCTCTTCCCAGCTCTTTCTTGCATAACCGCCATCTGAGAAAAGAAGTACGAACTTTCCTTCGTCGTTTTTGACCTTAACAGCATACAACCCATCTGCATGTCCGGGGATATTGATAAGTTCGATCGAGCCGTCACCGAGAAGATCATAGGATTTTCCTACAGGTCCCTGATTATCATTCCATTCAAATTCGGTAAGATCGATGCCTTCCCACCATCCTTTGTAGTAACGTACCTTGTTGGTTATCTTATTTGCAAACCTCACTTCATCAGCAGAAACCATGAACTTCTTAGCATTTTTAACCTGCTTAAGTCCATTTGCATGGTCACAGTCAAGGTGTGTAATAAGCACTGCATCTAGGTCAGAATCTTTTATGCCCATTTCAAGGAGCTGCTCATCTATGCACTGTCCAAGACCAATCCTTCCCTGATTTACCGCGTAGAGCATAACTGAACCTAGAGACTTTATCTGTGCCTTTTTATCAAATTCTCCATTAGGGCTCACATCTCTTGCCCAACCGGTATCCACAAGGAATTTTCCCTTGGGATGCTCGATAAGGTATGCGGATACCGGAAGCCACAACCGGTCTTCCTTTTTTCCAAATACACCTGATGCCTTAACGGCATTACAATTATCTCCTCCAAATGGAAGATCCGGTGCAACGCACACTTCACCGGTATGGAATACATGAATCTTGATATCAGCCATAATAAAAAGCCCTCCTATCTATGAGATATTGGTTTGTTTTCTTTATATCCCAATTATAGGAGAGCCGCATATTAAATTAACACTACACATTTGGCAAAAGTGTTCGGACTTAAATTGAATGAACAAGATCATCAAGTAGCTTGGTGATAAGAGGCTCAAACTCTCTAATCCCCATTTCATCAGGATGTTCCATCCAATATGTATATGCACTGAGTACTGATGATGCTGCAACTTCAGCAACCACTTCAAATCTGTCTTTTCCTGAAATATCCGGATACTTCTTACTGAAATTAATCTTTATCGCATCCTTCCATTTCCTCATAAACTTAAGGTCGGGCTGAGTAACGAGGAAAGCATATATGTAAGTCCAGTTCTCCTTTATATACTTTTCAAGTTCTTCAAGGAAAACATGAAAGTCCATCTCTTTGAGATTTCCACCACATACCTTTACCGGTACTTCTGCCAGACCCTTTACCAGGTCGTCCTCTACAGCTTCCAACACATCGGAAGTGTTTTCAAAATATGAGTAAAAGGTTGTCCTGGCCACAGGTGTGCTGCCGCAAAGACCTTTCACCGTAATCTGCGAAAAGTCTTTGCTCATATATTCCTTCATAAACTGAATTTTTATGGCTTCTTTTGTATCCATATCATAATCCTTCCTCCGGCGCATTAGGATCAATATGCCTTAGATTATTTTAACATCACACAATGAACCGATATTTTCCCTTTCCGGCCCCGGTTATTTTCTCAGTTAATCCCAAGGAATACATTTTTCCAAGCAATGTAGAAGCAGGTCTTTCAGTTATTCCAAGTACCTCTATCACATCACTTCTTCCGAATATCTTTTCCATCCCAAAAGCTTCATACAACTTTGTAATATTGCTCTTCATCTTAGATGAGATTTCTTTGGTATCCAACAGATTCAAAATGCTGTTTTGTTCTGGAATGTGTTGTCCAATGTGCTGTTCAATGTGTTGTTTTGACGTTGAATGTGTTGTTTTTTTCCATCTTATATGCATATACCTGTTTTTAAGCTCGTTATGCTCTCCCATAAGGAGATTCCTAAGAAATATGTTTCTTTATTTTAAAGCTGCGCTGAGGCTGTTAGGAATCCCCCTCGGTCCACGCACAGCATATATTCCATAGTCAGATTTTAGCCTATCATAAGTAAACTTGTCAGGCTTATATCTTTTCTGAAGTTTTATCTTCATAAGTGCTGTGATCTTGAGATTCTTATCCTCATAATCATATGGAATATCTACCTCTGTAACCTTACACTTATAAAGAATTGCAGATACAGGTGCACCTACATACATAAACACTGTATCGCCTTTTATAATCCCTGCGCCCTGCTTCCAATCTATTTCATCAGCATTGTCAAAAGCATGTTCAATGTCATAATATTTTGGATTTGCAGGCACTATCCATTCCTTAGGCTGACGGAACTTATCCTTTTTCTTCTTAGATGCAGTGTCTAAAAAGCTGGCATCTATCATATTGCAGATTTCATCCAGACCAACTGTGCCATCAATCAAAATTGTGATCCAACTGGTCTTATTCATATGATATCCAGGAAAAAATCCCGGTTGCTGCAAAAGTATATCCCTCAACATCCAATCATCAATTTTAACATTTATGACATCGACTTCCTCAGATGATTCCATGCCTAACTTATCCATGCTTATAGTGGCTGTAAGCGCAAACCATTTACGATTATCTTCATGCCTGAATACCGCAAAGCTTGGATATTTTTTCCAAAGATATTCCGGGGATGCTTTATATTTTTTCTTTATATATTTTTCTACATCAGCTCTTATAGAAGCCATACAGCACCTCCAGAACATCAATCATTCCATTTTTTAATGCTGTCCATGTATGTTCCTACTTGCTTTTTACATTGTGTCAGTAGAGAACTCTTTAGCCCCCTACTGACAATTTTTGGAGGTTAGAAATTATCTTTATTATCGTAATACAATTGTGGAAGGAAAGAAGCTAAGTTAGTAAATTCTTTTATATTATGGGCATAAAGATTCTTTGAAACCTGTTCAGGAACGCTAATACCGTCAGGCAAACCTTTTATAAGCTCGCCACTTCCGGACATTTTTACTCCAATCCAAAATCTTGAACATAGCATTACACCATCCTTGTGTGGATACCATTTGTGAGTCATAGCAGCTGCACAATTCCCTTCTCCAATGGCACATACCATAGATGCACATTTTTCGGTTCCGATCAAAGATTCATCATATCCAAAGTCTCTTGGTCTTTTAAAGTTGAGTTTAATGAAATCCGGACCAAAACCTGTATCTTCCAAGATGTAATGACTTACATTCCATGTTTTTTGATTAATCGGAACTGAAGGGTCAACCACATAATCAGCTCTATCAGCTCTTGCAAAATAATGATCTTCAGGATCCCAAATTTTATATCTTAAATCAGAACCTACACTATGCCAAGGAAACCACCAGTCAAGCATTTCAGGAGCAACTCCGGACATATAGGTCTCATTACAAACGAAACCCATTCCATCCGGGTTTGTTCCATAACCAATCTGACAATAATCACTGTCCTTACCGCTCAAATAAGAATTTCGCTCCCCTAATGGAACAATTGATCGCTCAGAAGCTCCGGCATTTAAAATATCTATTTTCTTTTGTGGAATCTCTGCTAATTCTTTCTCATAATACTTAAAGTACGATAGTGTTAGCTCTTCTTTTGATACTCCTACTTTCCTCATATATGCCACCTTTCAAATAATATAAAGACCACCTTTAAAGTTAGTTACTCAAACATCCCACACCAAAAAGGTGTGATGTACCTTAAAAACTCTATCAAGTGCTCTAGGCCCCTCAGCACCAAAGCGCCCAAAGAAATCTTTATATACAGCTTCCACCGTTTCATGCAGAAGATCATTTACATTATCATAGTGAAGATAAAAGGTGGATCTGTTAACGCCAGCGGTTTCACATATCTCCTTAACAGAAATAAGTTCAAAATCTTTACTATCAAGAAGTGTCAGTAACGCTGTATGCATTTTTTCCGCTGACTTAAAATACTTGCTCTCATTCTTGTTCATAGCAAAGCACTCCTAACACCTGTAGACTCATACTAAAATGATATCACAATTTACCTTACTTAATAAAAGCAGCTACAGATTTCTCCATAGCTGCTATAATGTGCCGCATTAAATTCTTATGCTCTCTTACAGCTGGAACAACCATCCCATCTACCTGCTGTAAGATATTGGGATAATTAAAGCTCAAGCCCCATCAGCATGACTTCATTTTCTTTTTTGAAACCATATCTTTCCTATTTATCCTGAAAAGTTAAAAATCAACGACAATTTCTGAGATAGCCACCAAAGTAGCCTCTCCGCTTATTTTTATTCCTCCATTCTCAAGCAGTTTGCAGTATAGATGACCACCTCTTTTTGATGCCTGATATGCATGAATCTCTGATTTTCCCAGTTCTTTTGACCAGTAATCTGCTATCTGACAATGTGCAGAACCGCACACGGGATCTTCAGGAACCAAAAGTTTAGGAAAGAAGCTACGTGATACACAGTCTGTATCTGTTCCCTTTGCAGTAACATCCTGCCCACGGCCGGGTAGCTCAGCAAGTTTACTCTGATTCGGCTGTATGTTTCGGATCTGCTCCTCAGATTCAAAAATGCATACAAGATCAGGTCCCAATATTGCCTTAACGGGTCTCACTCCAAAAGCACTTTCCATATCATCTGTCACTGGTATCTCCTGCTGCTCATATGTGGGAAAGTCCATCTCATAGAGTTTACCTTTTCTGGCAATTGTTAGTTTTCCGCTGAGAGTATCAAATTCTATTACATCCTTATTCTGCTCAAAGTAGTTAAATATCACAAAAGAGGAGGCCAGGGTCGCATGACCGCATAGTTCAACCTCAGATCCCGGAGTAAACCATCTGAGGTGATAGCCTTCTTCCTCCTTGACTATAAATGCTGTCTCGCTCAGATTATTCTCCATAGCGAGCTTCATCATGAAATCTTCTTCCGGCCATTTATCCATTACACAAACTGCCGCCGGATTCCCGGAAAAAGGTTTGTTTGTAAAAGCATCAACAATATATTGTTTCATTGCTTACCTCACTCGTTTTTTATACTCATATACTATCTAAACCCATTCTGCGCCAGAACTATAATACCTTGCTCATAACTTTTTTCTAATCTCTTTAAGAATTACTTAAGCAGCTTGAAAACTCTAGTACTTATTCCTCTTCTTCCCATCCTTTGCAAACGTCGCACCAGCCTACGGTCTCAGTAATCTCTTCCAACTCGTCAGGAGTAATCTTGACCGACGTAAACTCGTTACCTCCTGCCGGGTGAACATACTCAAATCGTTTCATTGATACATCAAGCCATATCGGAATCCCTGCAGGAACTGCAAAAGGGCACACTCCGCCCGGCTGGAATCCTGTTATATCCTCCACCTGGTCTCTCGGGATCATATGGGGCTTAGTATGGAAAACAGATTTAAACTTGGAGCTGTTCACCTTGCCATCCCCAGCCATGACCACAATAACAGGCTTTTCATCCACAACAAATGACAGTGTCTTGGCAATCTCAGGCTCTGTGCAACCAATCTGCTGTGCTGCATGCTCAACAGTATCTATTGTCTCGGAATGCTCTGTCAGCCTGTCTCCAAATCCCTTTATGTCTAAAAACTCTTTTACCTTAACGTTTATCATCTAATTCACCTTATGATGTCCACAACTTCGCCAATGTACATGTCATGCTCGGCAACACCTTCATAGAACTGCTTGGCAATATCTGGGTTCATGTTCTTTGGATCAAGCCTCTGGCAAAAGAGCTTTCGGCAGACCAAAGTAACCTCAGCCTCCTCAAATGTCATGGATCCACTAACTTCCTTAGCTGTAAGCCCTGAAGAATGCATCTTATCGATATCCCTGCCGGATTTTGAGCCAAGAACTCCAAGTGTACCCTTATAGTCCTCAGGATAAAAACTGATTGTGAAATACTCGTTATTATCCATAAACTCATGAGTATATCTGGATGTCCTTACATATGTTGTTGCAACAGGCTTGCCCCACAGTGTTCCAAGGCCGCCCCAGCTGATGGTCATCGTGTTGAACTTGTCCTTGTCTCCCGCTGTAAGCAGAGCCCACTTCTTGTCAAACTGACTGAAAATATCTGTTGTAAATTCCATCGTTCCTCACTCCTTTTCCCTGCAAATATAATCCCAGCTACAGTCACCGCAGATATCAACTCGGATACCCGCAGCAACTTGTCTGCACATAGTAGCGCTTGTTCCACTTAAAGGTAGGTATGAAGAAAAGCGACAGCACAGTATATGTCATGAACACATTGAATCTTCCACACTTTCCGCAGATAACGCAGGTCACAAGCTGGTTAAAAGTAAGCGCACAACGTTATTTTAGCACCATAACCTAACTATCTAAAGAGCTTCGGATTTCCGAGACATTTTGCAGACATTTAAGAAATCTGCGTTTCAAATACTTCTCCTATATCACCATCAATGCATATACTTCTATCTGCAATTTCCTCCGGGCAATAGCTTTCGCCATAATTTAAGCAGGCATATACCGCTTTTTCATTTGCCAGCGTCATCTGCCAGAACGGATACTTTATTATTACGGGCGTATTAGCTCCTACTCCCAATTCAAGATAAAGAACATGAAGATTCTCATGTCTGCGAATAAAATCAGAATATGCTGCAGATGCCCTATGCCATCCTCCATCCTCGACAAAAGAATCATCCGCTCTCAAATTCATAGTCATATCAGAGCCATCATCAAGGCACTTTGGAATCATTTCAGAAGGAATCTTCATCAGTAGCTTACCATCAATCGGTACCTGAAATACTCCCTGATCATCTCTTACAAAACCTTGTGCTTCCATAGCTTTCATTACCCACTCTTCATTATCAAAGGTTTTCTGAATAGCAGGATTCACGCTCTGAAACAAACCATAATCACCCTGAGTATAGAATAGTCTTTTCTTGTCAAAACCTGCTCTTTGAAACTGGTGATCTACATTTGTTGTGATAACAAAATAATCCTTATCGGAAACCATCTTAAGAAGATCCCTATACACTGGCTTTGGAGCATCAATATATCTGTTAAAATAAATATGTCTCGCCCACCAGGCCCAGCGTATTTCTTCGCTCGGAAACGGATAGAAACCACCTGAATACATATCTCTTATTCCAAATCTTTTGGCAAAGTCATAGAAGTATTTTTCAAAACGCTTGCCGCTATATGTTAAGCCAGCAGATGTTGATAGTCCCGCTCCTGCTCCAATGGCAATTGCGTCTGCTTCCTTGATTTCATGCAAAAGCCTTTTTATTTGCTCTTCTTTGCTTCCCTTACCATAGGACATGCTTCTAGTAAAGTATCTCACAGCATTCATTCCTTTCTCTATAGTTTCCTGATAACCATTAGGCATATCATCATATAAGTTTTTCATAAATGGCCTTATCTTCATCTTTAAAAACATTGAATATCACCCTTTCTACCTTACCAGGATTATCACGAAGCCATTCTGATACAGTCTTAACAGCAATCTCAGCCGCTTTTTTGTTAGGAAAATGAAATACCCCTGTCGAAATACAGCAAAAAGCAACGCTCTTCAGGCCATTTTCAGCACACATATCCAAAGTGTTTCTATAGCAGTTCTCCAAATCATTTTCCAATTCAGGAGTAAGTTTGTATTGGACAATTGGTCCTACTATATGAATAACTTTCTTTGCCGGAAGATTATACGCTTCAGTGAGCATTGGAACGGCGGTCGGCTGCTCATAATCTCTTCCATATCTGATTCGAAGTTCATTCATCTGCCTGTAGCACTCAGCTCTTAATTGCACTCCTGCAAAGGTATGGATACAGTTATCTATACAGGTGTGCATCGGGACAAAACAACCGAGCATCTGCGAATTTGCAGCATTCACAATAGCATCCACCGAAAGTCTCGTAATATCACCCTGCCAGATGGATAGTTCGTCCCTGATAACCGGGATGTCTGATAGATTCACCACACCCTTTTCAGCCGCTCTCTCTAATAAATATTCATCCTGTACTTTCATTACCTCAGAGGACAATTCTTTTGGCATACGGATGTTCATAAGCGACCTTAAGATTCGTCTTTTATCTTCCGTACTATTTGGAGTCTGTAATTTCTTATATTCATCAGAATCTGCTTTGAACTCTTCTACAAGATAATCAAGACGTTCTTCCTGTGTTGATTTTTTAGCCTTAGTTTCCATATTCCATATCCTTCTAAAAAAGACTCTGAAGTAAACACCTCAGAGTCTCATTGTTAAGCTTCTTTTGCCAACAGTTCTTGCATTCCGGATCTTAAATCATTAAGAGTGTATTTTTTCATCTCTGATTCCATCGCTTCCTGGATGCTTTTCAACTTATCATCCAAAAGTAAATGGATATTCCTACCAACAGGGCACTCTGGATTTGGTGATTCATGAAATCTGAATAGATCTCCATCCTCCAAAGGCTCTATTGCCTGATACACATCATAAAAAGTTATATCTTTAAGATCTCTTGTAAGCTCTATTCCGCCTGTTCCTCTGATAACATTTATTAACCCTGCGTTTTTAAGCTGAGTAAGTATCTTTCTAATGATGACAGGATTCGTATTTATACTGGCTGCAAGAAAATCGCTCGTTACCTTGTGTTCATCTTTAAATGTATCCACACATGTAAAAATATGAAGTGCAACCGTAAATCTGCTTGATATCTGCATTTTTAATCTCTCCATTCCATTTCGGTCGGCGCAGAACAATCGTCCACTGGACGATTTGCGCCCTCCTGTCACCATTTTACTTCCTGGCAGATGTAGTTGCAATGGTTACAGTCAAGACTCGCTCGCGAGTCTTGCGCGCCGGATTCGGGTCTGCTTCAGCAGACAAATTCCTGTCCGAATCCGTGCGCATCCTCGCGGAGCGTTTAACTCAGTCGGAGCTTGTACCCCGACTGAGTTAAATGTTTTTTGCAAGCCCTTTTTGCATAAAGTTGCAAAGTAAAAATGTAGGTTGTTGCAATCCTTTTTTGTAGGTTGT
>SVDD01000072.1:0-4551 GCA_015057945.1 Lachnospiraceae bacterium
GGCTTTAGGGGGAGCCATGAGTCTTTTTTTTAGAATATAGATATTTGTTTGAGGGTTTTACCTTAATTTAATAATAAAGCTTGGAACTATTCCAAGGTCAATATAAAATATATGTAAGAGGGGTAAAATGAACAATCGGACTAATTCAGTTTGCCCGATTGCAGATGTACAATATACAGACATTAGAGTGTATTATGGCATCAAAATAAAGGGGATGTGGGCTATGAATATTAATCAGGCCAGTCAGATGACCGGAGTTTCAAAGGATATGATTCGTTTCTACGAGAAGAAAGGTCTGATCGATCCGGTGAGGAACAAAGAAAACAATTATCGTGAATATAATGACCATGACCTGAATCTGATCGTTATGATTCATGAATACAGCACAATGGGGATGTCGCTGAAGACCATTTCCAGACTTATGAAAGGACATAATATCAAAGATGCCACTCTGGAGCTGGAGGATTCTATACGCAGGCTCAGGAATGAAGAAATGTGGATACACGCCAGAATCAACAGTGCGTTGGATTCTGCCAAGCTTCTCAGTATGGTAAGAGATGAGGTGCCGTACGAGATCGGAATAAGGAGCAGCTCATTTTGCTATGTCGTAAAGAATGAGAGCTTCGGTAATATATATACTTCTCTTGCCGACAATGGCGGCATAGCCCATTCTGTTTTCAGGGTCAGAAAAGAAAATCTGAAAAATGAGGTATGGCCTGAGGAACATGCGCTGCTTTTTAACATTCCCATCGGGGAACTTGAAGATGAGACTGAGAAGATCCCGGCCCATAAGTATTACAGGACTATATGCAAGCATGAGAAGGGCAGCAAGATCAGGTACAGAGACATTGTGGGCATCATTGACGAGATAAAATCGATGGGGTACAATCCCGAGGGTGAGGTCCATATCTATCAGATAATGGGCAGCATAGAAGATGATGTAGAAGATTTAGTATGTGTTGAATTCGACATAGGCGAGATCTGAAAAAGAGGGGGTATATATTATGCAGGTAAACAAACGTGACATCGTTATTTCAATTTTACTTTCTATTGTAACATGCGGGATATTCATGCTGTATTGGCACTATTGCCTTGCAAGGGATATAAATGAGGTGACAGACCATAGAGATGACACATCGGCGGCTATGGTCCTTATTCTTTCGATAGTGACTTGCGGCATATATAAGTATTACTGGATGTACCGCACAGGAACCAAGCTTGATGAGACCTTCATGAAGAGCGGAAGACAGAACCAGAACAGAGCTGTTCTTTTACTGCTTCTTTCGATTTTTGGCATGGATCTTCTGGCTTTTTCGATCATCCAGTCCGAAATCAATGATCTGACTCCGTACGGAAGCGTTCAGATTAACATCTGATAAGATATAGATTTGTAAATAAAGTGCAGATGACTGAGAGAAAATGCTCTTAGTTATCTGCATTTTTTTGAATACAAAATACAACAAAAAACATGGAGAAAGCCACGGTCGATTTAATTAAATTGTATACAATAAACGCTGCAAATGGCAGAATTTCAAGCTTTGTCGAACATACACCATCCGATTGTTAAAAATTTATAAATAATGATAAAAAATAATCATAAATGTCCGAAAAATATCATTTGTTTTCATGCAAAATTGATAGTGCTACAATGCACGTAGTTGATTTTGCGAAAGGTCATGTCGGATTTTTGTTGAATTTGACATGTGACGTCAGCTCATCACAAAAAGAAAAAAACGGGCTGATGTTTCCATTCAGAGAGGAGTAATTATGTTAGTAAAAGTTGGTATCAATGGTTTCGGTCGTATCGCAAGAGTTATCCTTCGCATTCTTGAAGAGCGTGACAATGACATCGAGGTATGTGCCATCAACTTACGAAATGCGGATCTTGCACGTATGGCTTATCAGATGGAGTATGATTCTGTATTTGGCAGATTCAGAGGAAGAGTCCGCTGTACAGATAAGGAACTCGTTATCAATGGGAAGAAGATTCATGTATTTTCAGAGGACGATCCGGCAAACATTGACTGGGCATCAACAGGGGCTGAGTACATAATTGAATCAACGGGCAAGTTCCTCCGCCTTGAGGATTGTGAGAAGCACTTTAAGGGCGGCGCAAAGAAGGTCATTCTTACTGCGCCCGGTAAAGATCCGGATTTCCCGACATTCGTATTTGGTGTTAACAATGAAAGCTATGATCCTTCGATGAGAATCATTTCCAATGCTTCATGTACTACAAACTGTCTTGCTCCTCTTGCAAAGGTTCTCAATGAGAAGTTCGGAATTGAACGTGCACTTATGTCCACTATCCATGCATCGACATCCAAGCAGAAGCCTGTAGACTCTAACGGAGGCCGTGACTGGAGAACGGGACGTTCTGTATTCAACAACATTATTCCTTCCTCAACAGGTGCTGCAAAGGCGGTAGGAATGGTAATACCTGAGCTTAAAGGAAAGATGACGGGACTCAGCTTCCGCGTACCGACAAATGATGTATCGGTAGTGGATCTTACGGCTGAGCTTAAGACAAAGACAAACTATGAGGAGATCTGTGAGGCTATCGAGCACGCATCGCGTCATGAGATGAAGGACATCATCGAGTACAACACAGATGAGATCGTATCTTCAGACCTCAGAGGAAACTTCCAGACATGCATCTTCGATGTTAAGGCAGGAATCATGCTTGATGACAATTTCGTAAAGCTGATCGCATGGTACGATAATGAGTGGGGTTATTCAAACCAGTGCATCAATCTTTTGCAGTATATTGCCCGTAAGGATGCAAAGGCAGAAGCCCTTGCTGCGAAGAACAGAAAGAAGGAAGAGCCAAAGGTTTCACCTGCAGTTCAGGATGCTGACAAGAAGCAGAACGAGAAGAAGAAATGATTCTTCTATAAAAATGGTATAGATAATATGATGTGAGTGTCAAAAGTCGATATCGGACCGCTTCGCGCTATGCGCTCTCGCGTTCCTCCCACATTCCGCACTCTCAGGCCGATAAATCGTCCTTTCGTGCTCCATGTGGGGCGTGTCATGAAGTCTATCCTCCACTTTTGTGCAAGCACAAGTGGAGGATAGACTTCATGACACTTATATCATAATATAAAAGAATATTTACATATATATTAAGAGTGAAAAGAATTGACGGTGCTGCGAAACGGCACCGTCTTTTTAACTTGTAAAATGCTTTCATAATAGTATACTTTAAAATTAAAAACCGAGTAAAACTTCGGGAAATTAATACAACTGAGTTTGAATTGTATGTCGGGTCATGACAGAACTTGAGCAGAATGAAAGTGTATATGACCCTGAAAGGTAAACGATGAAGAAAAGCATTTTAACCTGTGCGGCAGTGATTTCAACATGTTTAGTGATGTCTGTATCTGCATATGCCGGTACCTGGCTTCAGCTTGGACAAAACAACTGGACCTATACTGAGGATGGATATTCCGTAAAAACCGGATGGATAAGTGACTCAAATAAGACTTATTATATTGATCCTGCAACCAACCTTATGGTGACAGGCTGGAAATATATAGGCGGAGTACCGTATCTTTTTGGAAGTGACGGAGCTCTGATAAACTGCTTCACAGGCGGAGCTTCAAATATGAGTGCAGATGCATTTATAAATGGATTTGGAAAGGCATTGCCCCTGTGCTATGGAAACAACTACTACATGGCAGGCACCGCTGCGGGTTTTGGCATGTCGGGAGAATCTGAGACTGACCGGAAGAGCTATGAAGAGATTTCCGGTGAAGTGTATGCCATGGTCAATGCTTACAGAGCGGGGATAGGTAAAAGTGCGTTTGTGCTCGACGCTGACCTTTCAAAGGTTGCAATGAAAAGAGCCGAGGAGTTAAGCAAAAATTATTCCCATATAAGGCCGGACGGAACAAGGTGTTTTGCTCTTATGAAAGAGAATGGATATTCATATAGTATAGCGGCTGAGAATATAGCCTACGGACAGATGTCATCTAAAGATGCTTTAAACACATGGATGAATTCGACCGGACACAGAAAGAATATACTTGGTGATTTCCGGGATATAGGAATAGGCGTATACAAGAGTAACGGAGTTTATTATTGGGTACAGGAATTCGGAAACAGAAAGTGAATTTGCAAAAGCTCAGCTGGATATATATCTTTTATACATCTATGAAATAATGGATTCAAATCACGGGAGGCAATGTAACACGCTGTATTTATTGTATTAAAATAAATACTCAAAAGTGTTTGACAATCAGATTGGTAGTTGATATTATAACTGAGCACTTGAGAGATGCGGAACACCAGTTCTTCTAAATCAGGCGAAAAGAACCTTGAAAATCAAAGATCGATTAATACACAGACCCTGAAGATTCTAAGAATTAGAATTTCAGAAACGATGCAAATCGTAAGCGAATTTATTCGCAGTAAAGAATAAACGGACAGAACAAAAGCCAAGCTTAAGTTTTGAACGGGAAGAACTTAAAGAGCGTAAGCTCTTAACATGAAATCGGAGAAAATGCCATTTGAATGCGCTTCGCGCAGGCATTTTCGTTTGATTTCGGCTAA
>SVDD01000073.1:0-4551 GCA_015057945.1 Lachnospiraceae bacterium
AGATCAAGGATTAACCGGATTTGATTATAAAGGATGGATGGTTGAAACACCATGCACCTTCTATTTGACGCTTACGTTAAAAACGTACATCACACCATTTATCATGTACGCATCTCCATATGGATATGTTCCATCGGAGAACTCATACCACCATCCATTCTTGTCCTCATGCCAGCCCGGCTTTGCAAAAGATACAAATGCTGATAATGATATGATCATCACTGCCATAATCAGCACTCTAAAACTCAGTTTTTTTAACATTGTCCTCTCCTTTCGTTTTAAATATTTCCACGAACTGTAATAATATATATTCACATATCGACATAAACAGCTTAAAGAATAACGAAGGCAAAACGAATATATGTTAAAATTTAATAAAGCTCCGTTTCTACGTTACTTTTGTACACATCTCAAACTGCTAATTGGTTATGATATTGGTCACATTTCATTTCACGCTCAATTATCTTCTCGATAACCTGATATACAGTCTGAGCCTACTCTGTAAACGAACCGATCAAGTCCTTCAGATATTTAATTTCGACCCGCAATACTGTTTTTTTGATTTTTATCGGAATGCTTTTTCGTAAGTGAATATATTGTTTATTTAGCTCAGCCTCGCGATTTATACTCTTAGATAATTGTGTTTCGGCATCTTTCAGATGCTCATTTACTTACTTCAGAGTCTGCTCATCAGTACGTAACTTGTCTGGATTAATGTATCCATAGTCTTCCTTCAATGTTCTAAGCTTAATTTTTAGATTATCAAGATGCTCATTTTAGGTTTAGAAGTGTATGCAAGGTTACTGTAGGTGCCTGCAGCAAAGGATATACTGTTACTGAAAATGCTTATACATGCTACTACTGCCGTAAATATTGCAGTCTGTATGCGACGAGTTGAGATATTTGATCTTTTGCCCATAATTAAATACCTCCTATTTGTATTATCATAAAACCTCAATCCATCAATGGTGTCCAATAGCGGTTGCCTTCTTTGTCGGTAAGCATGTAACATGCGGACAAGGAGCCGTTGACTTTTACATTCTGGATTTTGGGATCCTTGGACAGTGTCATGCGCTTGCCAAAGAAGTAGTTATTGATGAAGGTACCGTTGTATTCATAATAGTCACAGACAAAATCCAACGAGTCCCCGGCTTTTACGTCTATCAGATCAGAAACCATCTGCTCTGTGGTGAGATCTGTGCCGGGACCGTTTTTGATGACCTTTGCTCCGGCGATATAGCCTTTAGGATGATCGTTGTCAAAGACCAGGATCAGATTTACATGCTAATCATTCAGGAAAGCCGGAACATAGCCGAGGATACGGTATCTGTCACCCTTATCAATCGTAGTCAGATGATAAAATGCCACAGGCTGACGATCGATAGCGATCCAGGTGCCGTCGTATTCTCCGATAAGGTTGCCATCCTCATCAAATTTAAACAGTGGATCCAGCCCAAGGTCTATATAGCCGTCACCATCATCGTAAAACACATTAAGCTTTATGGTATCTATAATTCAACATTCTTCACATATAGTTAACGTTACAAATAGAGGGACCGTGTAATGTTACTTTCTCTTCTTTCTGATAATAAGAATAATAGCCAGTACAATCACAATCAAAGCAACCGCCGGCACAAGAGTGAAAAGTGAGAATTTTGCCACGGTCTCAACAGGACCGTCATATTCTATTACGCCCACTCCGGCATCATAGCTGCCACCTGAATTCTTCACCCAGCTCATATCCTCGGCATCTACAATGTACTGCTCGTCTGACCACTCATACTCCCACATAAGGAACATCCTGACATCGTCAGATGACTTTATTCCAATCATCAACCAGACAGTCCGCTGTTCGTCCTCCTTAGGAACATCAGGCATTGCACTGCATATCGGAATCCACCTGGTTCCGGTCTGAACTACATCTTCTCCCTTACTGTCATCAGCGACTTTTTCGGCATTACACATATAATCTGTAAGACCCTCATAGTTAAAAAGAGGTATCAGATTTCTGACATTAGGAAGGAAACCATAGTCCTCACCTTGTGAAAAATCAGGATCAGCAAGAGCCGCACTTACGTTAATTTCTCCCTGGCTGTTCTTTGAGGAAAAAGACCAATCGATCACAATATTGGTCTCGTAGGTTTCCTGTCCCGGAAAATAGGCTTCCTTCAGACCGTCAACACTAACTTTGAAGCTTGAGATTTCTTCTGATTCTTCAGTATCCTCTCCGGATGAAAAAACAAATTCTGCATTCCCCTCATCTATTTCGCCAGCAGTTATTGTCATATCAAGAGCTTTAACAGAACTTTCAAGTGGGCCAAAACATTTATAGTTGCCGGTCTTTCGCCAGCTTCCGGGGTAGTTTCCGCCTTGTACAGGCACTGAAGAAGCGTTGGAGATTATATTGTTTGACAACGCTAATGCGATCAAAAATAATGACATCATTATTCCTGATAGTCTTTTTCTGATATCAAACTTCATAATTACAGTCTCTCCTTGCATCTATCTTTAATTTGTCGAATAATTCGTTAAGAAATCGTTTTAATAATTGGCGTGTACCATAATCTCTTGTTCGCAGCACATACGGTTCTTTAATTCTGCACGTTAATCTTAGCTCCACAAAACACACAGAATTCACTGTCATCGTCAATCTGCTTTCCACTTTTAATGCAAAACATGTCTGTTACCTCCGTAACTATCTGTTTTAATGACTCTTGCCACTATATCCATTGCACAAATAATGAAAATTTATCTTTATGTTGTTAAAAATATGAAAATATTTTTTATAATTATAGCATTTACCGAATAATTTTTTTATGAAAATTGTATAAACATAAATAAGCAATAAAAAGCACGATTCTCCAAATTGGGGAATCGTGCTTTTTTCTCTGCTCTTCTATAATTAGTTATGTCTATGAAATGGATGATATATACTTAGCAATTTGGTCGACCACATCCTCCGCAGTTTCTATCTGACGTACTGTTTCTTCTTTGGAGGCAATGTAAAAATCATCATAATCACTCGCATGTCGTATCTCTTCGGCTTTTGCTATTTTTCGTCCCATATCCTTCGGGAAAACCTCAGTTCTAACATAGTCTTTATTAAAATTGCCCAAGGCATCCTTATGACGTTTATATGATTTTCCATCCAAAGCATGGACCGCAGAAACAGCATGGTATATTGCATAGTACGCTCTATTATTCGCACCTTTATAATCTTCATTCTCCAAAAGCAATTTGGCCGACTTTAAATCTGTCTTTGCGGTATCCAGTCTGTATTTGGCAAGATCTTCTTTGGTTCCAATCTCTTCATGCTGCATATAGTGTCACTCCCTCTTTTTTAATGTTGGAAAAGAAAGGATAATTCTTTTCCCACTTTTGAAATAGTGCAACTGTATGTACCAAGGGTTCTATATCCAAATCATGTTCCATATTAAAATCATATGTCATATCAGATAGACTATCGCCATATCTTTTTACTTCCATCTCGGAAATATCCAAAAGTATCATAATGTCAATATCAGAATCTCCATTGTAATCGCCTCTGGCATAAGACCCAAAGAGAATAACAGAACGCAAAGAATCACCATATATATCCTTCAAATTTAAAACATATTGATTTAATAATGTATTTATCTCTCTCAGCATATCTATCACCCAAATCGTTCCAACAGGTAATCTCGATTCAATGATAACTTATATACATAAAAGCATCAATGCAACCCTCCATTAATTCTTTAAATAATTATTCGTTCCATCTATCCCAGTCACTGTCTTCGGAGTCTACGCCTTGTCCATTAGCCTTTGAAGCGTTGACTTCGATTTTCCATTCATAGCCTTCCTTAAGAGAAGTAAGATAACGGTCTTTTTCGTTTTCGTTAAAGACTAAAGTCTGGTAGCTTCCTTCTTCTCCGAAGCGTTCCTTTTCTCCATACCATTTTGTTATAAGACTTAAGTTCAACCTATATAACATCCAACATGAAAACATTTGACCTAAACGACAACATACCTTGTATCTTATTACGACACGGAGATAATTCTGTATAAGACATTAATGATTTACACGTTTTTTTATGACAAAAATTCCTTAAATCAACAGCAGCCGGTTTTATAAACGGATTTTCTGTCGATATATAAAATATAGTAGTCTTGGGAAAGGATTCCCGATTAATCAGGTGCGGAAGGATATATCGTGAAAAAGAAACAAAATAAGTCAAGTTCAAAGAGGATAAAGAATATAGTCAGTGCAGCTCTGTTGGCATCTATATGCCTCTCTCTTACAGCTTTTACTCCTGCAGAATCAAAGAATACAGTTCTGGCATCAAAAAAGACTTCCAAATCAAAGGAAGGTTCAACTGCATGGGACAATCTGCTCCCAAAGGATGCAAAAAAGAATAGTGATACTGTTACGGAACTTGATGTGATCATATGCGAGTACGGGCAGGATACGAAGGACTGGTTCCTGGGCTCCGGAATGAAGGGGTCAAACTTTGTGAAGAAATTTGAAGAGGAAAATCCGAACATCAAACTTAACCTGGAGGTAGTTTCCTG
>SVDD01000074.1:0-4388 GCA_015057945.1 Lachnospiraceae bacterium
ATCCTCACCTTCGAGGATATGGCCATTTACTCCATGGTCAAGAACAACACCTTTAACGGTATGCCTCTTCCGGATATTGCTTTACTGCATGAGGACGGAACTGTGGAGACAGTCAGAAGCTTCGGCTATGAGGATTTCAGGAACAGGTTGTCGTGAGACCATACATAGAATATGTATGAGAACAGCATCATGAGTGTTTGGGTCAGTATTTTTGACATATTACTGCAGCTATCCATTAGAGAAAAGTGGTGGCAGAGGTAATTCGGAATACCATTAGAATATAGTTTATGGATTTGGAATTGGAGATGCTGTCAAAAATCAGTTTTAACTGGGTTAATGGTATATTGGTGATTGTCTTGGAGGATATTATAAATGTTAATTCTGAAATCAAAGCCATCAGCCGATGGTTTTTATATGCCGGCAGAGTACGCGATGCATGAGGGTACACTTCTTGTGTGGCCGGTGCGTCCCGGCAGCTGGGGCAGGGATCCTGAGAGTGCACAGGATGCGTTTTGTGCCATCGCAAAAGCGCTTTCCGGGCATGAAAAGGTCTGGTTCCTTGCAGACAGGGAGCATCTTCATGAGGCAAGGGAGAGACTGGGAGATATGGCGGAAGTGGTTGAGATTCCAACTGACGATGCCTGGGCCAGAGACATTGGCCCGACCTTCGTGACGAACGGCACAGAAATCCGGGGAATAAACTGGAAGTTCAATGCCTGGGGCGGTGACGTGGACGGTCTGTACATGAACTTCGATAAAGATGATGCGGCAGCAGTTGCCTTTTGTGAGCATATAAAGAAGGACGTCTACGATTTCGGCGATTTCGTTCTGGAGGGAGGCTCCATTCACACTGACGGAGAGGGAACTCTTCTGGTGACGGAGACCTGTCTTCTCAGCAAAGGACGAAATCCTCATCTTAAGAGAGAAGAAATCGAGGAGCGCCTCAAGGATGCACTGGGTGTAGAAAAGGTGCTATGGCTGCCCTTCGGCATCTACAATGATGAGACAAATGAGCATGTAGACAATGTCTGTGCTTTCATATCCCCGGGCGAGGTGGTGCTTGCCTGGACCGATAACAAAGAGGATCCTCAGTATGCCATGTCACAGGCGGATTTTCAGTACCTTGCTTCCGTGACTGATGCGAAGGGACGTAGGCTGAAGGTACATAAGCTTCCCATACCGGATCATCCGGTGCTGGTGAAGGAGCAGGATCTCGATAATCTCGTTTTCGAAGAGGGTGAGGACACCCGTGAAGCGGGTGAAAGGCTGGCAGCAAGCTACGTGAATTTTTATTTTGGAAACGGTGTTGTTCTGGTGCCTCAGTTCGGGGGCGAGAACAAAGAAAGTGATGAAAGGGCCCTCAGGATACTGAAGGAGCTTTGTCCTGACAGAGAGGTGCTTGGGATAGATTCCATGGCCATACTTCTTGGGGGCGGAAACATTCACTGTATCACGCAGCAGGTGCCGCGTCCATGACATTTCCCGGGACGGCAATCTCTGCGATAAAAAACATGTCGCAGGTGAGCTTTACACGCAGTAGATTTTAGTGGTGATTTTATACTGTACCCAAAACAGTGGACACGAAAGATGTCAGGCACCCACAGTAATGGACACATTTTAAGAGAGGGAATACAAGATGAGTTATGTTACAGTTGCAGCTGTACAGATGAGCTGCACTAACGATCCAAAGGAAAATATAGCACATGCCGAAAAGCTCGTTCGTGAAGCGGCTCAGAAGGGTGCCAGGGTCATCCTTCTCCCGGAGCTTTTTGAGAGGCAGTACTTCTGTCAGGAAAGAAGATATGAGTATTACAGCTTTGCGACCGATGTGGAGTCAAATCCGGCGGTTAATCATTTCAGAAAGATCGCAGCAGAGTTAGAGCTGGTCATCCCCATAAGCTTCTATGAGCAGGATGAGCTGCTTCTTTTCAACAGTATAGCAATGATAGATGCTGACGGATCAGTTCTTGGGGTATATAGAAAGACTCATATCCCCGATGATCATTACTATCAGGAGAAGTTCTATTTCACTCCCGGCGATTCAGGCTTCAAGGTATGGAAGACAAGATACGGAAATATCGGAGTGGGAATATGCTGGGATCAGTGGTTCCCCGAGGCTGCCAGATGTATGGCTTTAATGGGTGCGGATATGCTCCTTTACCCTACCGCCATCGGCAGTGAGCCTATTCTTAATGTAGACAGTTCGGGGCACTGGCAGAGGGTCATGCAGGGACATGCCGCTGCGAACATACTTCCTGTCATTGCGGCAAACCGTTACGGTACAGAGACCGTGGAGCCATGTGAGGCTAACGGTAATCAGTCCTCAAGCCTGTGCTTCTATGGAAAGAGCTTTATAACCGATCCGACGGGAGAGATCATTTCGCAGGCTGAAAGAGAAGGCGACGCCATACTCACAGCGGAATTTGATCTTTCCTGGATAAGGGAAGACAGGCTCTCATGGGGACTTTTTAGAGACAGAAGACCTGAATGCTATAAGGCGATTTCTGAGAGAAGATAAATTTCTATCCCGACCGAGGTCCTGCATGGATGTATATCGACGGCGGTTACACTGCACAGTAAAAAGAAAAATAAAACAAAAAAATCAGAACGCCCCTTACCTGGATTTACTCAGGATGGGGCGTTCTGTCATTTTGTGGGTCTTCAAAGTTGTTGAGGGTCTCCCTTTCACGTAGTGCAGTGGATACCCCATTTTGCCGGTTTCTTTCATTGATGACCTTACAGTGCAGAGCGGTCCGAAGTCAACTTTTGACATCCACATCGTAATATGGTTTATTCAACAATTTGCCCGTAGAACAGTAATTCAGGTTCAGCAGTATCTGTAAGGAGCATATACCTGAATGGTCTGTCTGCGATAAATTCTTTTATTTCATGTTTTTCAGGAGCACAGCCTTCTAACATCAGAATTGCGGTCGCTGCAGCAGCCTCAATACCTTTTTCGTCAACCTTGATCTTCGTTTTCTGAATAATATCAGTGATCATAAGGCTCATCTCATGGCTCATTACCGAAAAATCAGCATCGGGACTAAAAGCCTTCGTGGCTCCGTGTGCTTTACAGAAATCAAGGAGCTGATTATCTGATAATTCAGTTTCGGTTTCAAACTTGGGAAGACAAACAGCAACTTCTTCATAGGAAGAAGCCGGGATTTTTTTAATAACATCATCAACTTCACCCAGGATAAAAACAGCATTTATGCCTCCCTTCATCGGAAGAACAACGAACTTGCCTTTTTCATCCTCATAGTACCTGAAACGCTCTTGCTGTTTCATAAAGTCCTTTTTTACAATGTTTCCGGCCAGAGTCTGAAAGTTCCCTTCTCTTGTAGCATAATCGTAGAACTCATTTTCCCAGGCAGTCCTCAGATACAGCGTGTTCACAAGAATCAGGTCTGTATATGAAAGGTCATTACTGATGGAAGGTATGAGACCATTTGTATTTTCGTTGATCCAGCTGTTTACCTTTTCGGTTATCTTGTCTGCAGAAACATTGTCAGCCTTTGCACCAAAGTTTTCTTCGACGTATTTTATGTATTCCTTTGAAAGCTCTCCGCTTGATTTGGTGTTCCGCCATATGGAATTCTGGAGATCAAATGCCCCATCAGGAGCTTCTGCTTCATCTCCATAGTATTCACGATTTTCCTCATACTGTTTTCCGGCATTTTTCAGCCATTCATCATAAGAATCTATGGAAGCAGTGACACTCTTGTACCAGGAATTCAGCTCATCCATGTCATTAAAGCCCATTACCTTCAAGAGCTCACTCTTTGTATCGTTGTCGGCACCGGAAACAGCCAGTGCCAGAGCAGCCCGGAAAGAAGTTGGGGATATCATATAGTTTTTATCCTGAAAACCATAGTTCTCAATAAATTCGATGATTGAGTTGTTAAAATCCATGTTGACAGCTGCCTCCGGAACCTTTGAAACTGAAGTGAAAGTATCGTCAGCAGGGGATTCTTCCGGGTCAGGATCCGTAACTGTGACAGCGGTTTGTGAAATGCCCGGGATATCGGTAGTTCCGCATCCTGAAATAACACTTGATACAACTGACAGTGCAATTAAAGCCGGTAGTATTTTCTTTTTCATAGTGTTCTCCGTTACTGTTATAGCTTTTAACAGACATGTGATTTCTTTGTTTGGTCCGATACAGACTAAGATGATATTTTCATCAGCACAAATTTATTATATGAGCATCATATCATAGACAGGTTCAATCCAGGTAGTTCAACTTTTTATATTTTATACGACAATGGAGCTTAATAATCTTATGTTGACATTATGATATAAGTGTCATATGTCTATCCTCCACTTGTGCTTGTCCCCTTTTGACACCATGGCTTATACTTGTAGTTAAGATAAATCTATAAAAGCAC
>SVDD01000027.1:0-50717 GCA_015057945.1 Lachnospiraceae bacterium
AGATTTCTCTCTTTAAGTTCTTCCTTGTTCAGAACTCACTAGCTTAGCTTGTTCTGTCCGTTACTTTACTGCGAATAAATTCGCTTACGATTATTATATCGTTTGACCTCTTAGGTCACTGAAAATTCTTAGAATCTTCAGGGTCTGTGTATTAATCGATCTTTGATTTTCAAGGTTCATGTGGGATGTTATCCCAAACGCAGAGGGTGGGGTTCGAACCCACGTGCCCTTGCGGACAAACGGTTTTCAAGACCGCCTCGTTATGACCACTTCGATACCTCTGCAGGCTATTAAATTCCTTTGCAGAACTTATTTCTTTAAGTTCTGTGTCGTTTTTGGCGACTTGCTTACTATATACTATCCTTTTATTATCGTCAAGAGGTTTTTATAAAAAAGATATTTTAGTAAAGCTCTACGTTATTCTTCTTGCACTCTGCTATTGCTGCGCAGAAAGCATTAAAAAAAGCTGCTAATGCATGCATGTCCGTATTTCCTTTCATTTGTAATGTGCATGTACAGTTATGACATTTTTTTCATAAAAGTCAAGCTATAGGAAGCGTCCGGGACTGTCAGAACAGAGGGACGCACCCTCTTCCGGCTTTAAAAATATTCAATTTTCTCCTGACACAGAGACTCCTTACCCGTCAATCTTAAAGAAGTTAATATATGTGCGAGATACAGCAATTTAAAGATGCTCAGTAAACAGAAAGAATGAAAGAACAAATTTTGGACTATTTGACGATTTTTGATTTTAGCGTTTATTTTCTGAAGGAATCTAAACAAAAAAGTACATGCTCCAAATCGGAACATGCACTCCTGCTTATTTTTGAAAATAAATTTTCATGATATAAAAGGTTTACTTTGAAAGATATGTTTCTGCAATTTTTATATCTTCAGCTGTGGTTATCTTGATGTTTTCATAAGTACCGGCGACAACCTTTACCCTGGCACCTGTAAAGGTCTCTACTACCATGGCATCATCTGTGACCGGAATCATAAGATGACCGTCTTTCTCTGTCTGTATGAGTTTTGAATATGCACTGTATATAAGTGAAAAGTCAAAGCTCTGTGGTGTTTCCATTAGCCACACGGAGCTTCTTTCAGGTGTGGATTTAACAAAATGTTCTTCATCGAGTATCTTGATGGTATCCTTTACCGGCATACCGATTACTGCTGCGTGATATTTTGCCGCATAATGTAATGCGTCGTCGATTATCGCATGAGTCAGCATGGGCCTCGCGCAGTCATGTATCATTACGATGGGATCCGACTCGCCTGATAAAGGGGTATCGGGAAGCTGTTCTGTTTTTCTGATCTCATTTAATCCGTTAAAGACAGAATTGTAACGTTCTTTTCCGCCCGGAATAATAGCAGATAATTTCTGTAAAGGATATGTTCCGGCAGAATCGCAGGTGCTGTAGATGTCGGAAGACTCCTTTTTTCTGAATTCTGTCAATGTTTCCATATAGGGGATATCCTCTTCTGCGGTAGTGATGATGATACCGTCAACTGCAGGATGGGTGTCAAACTGCTCTGCACTCCATGTGTAAAGAGGTTTTCCCTGAATTTCCATAAATTGTTTCTTCTGCTTGCTGTGCATGCGTCTTCCGCTGCCGGCAGCCAGAACGATTGCATATACTTTTCTTCCTTCGTACATAAAATACCTCCGGATAATGACATTTTTTTAATTATACTACAAACAGATAAAAAATTAAGACCATGATAAAAGTATCGGTTTAATGAAAAAAACGGCATCTGAAATTTCAGATACCGTTCTGTGAGGATGGCTTTTATAGAACTTATAACAAAATGATGGTGAATTATCTCTCCCCCAGCTTTAAATTCGGACATGCGTTCAGGTCGAGATGATCTCTGTGACCTTTGAGGTACTCGTAGTATCCGGCGCAGCCGATCATGGCAGCATTGTCGGTACATAGAACAGGACTGGGACGATAGAACTTGATTCCGTTTTCCGCACATTCCTTCTCAAGTCTTGATCTGATATGGGAGTTGGATGCTACTCCTCCTGCAATCGCAAGCTTGCTGATCCCACGCTCCTTACAGAGTCCGATAGCTCTCGAAACGAGTGAATCGGTCACCGCCTCCTGGAATGATGCACAGAGATCCGGGATATTGATTTCCGCCCCTGTCATCTTCGCTTTATTGATATAATTAAGTACCGCAGATTTGATTCCGGAGAAGGAGAAGTCGTATGGATTTCCCGCAACCACACCTCTCGGGAATTCGATGGCATGAGGGTTGCCGGTTCTGGCGGCATTGTCCACCTTGGGACCACCCGGATATCCGAGGCCCACTGCTCTTGCCACCTTGTCAAATGCCTCTCCCGCAGCATCATCACGGGAACGGCCCACTATCTCATATTTTCCGTAGTCTTCTACCACCACAAGGTGAGTATGTCCGCCGGATACGATAAGGCATGCAAAAGGCGGCTCCAGGTCTTTATTCTCGATATAATTGGCACTGATATGCCCTTCGATATGATGCACTCCGATGAGGGGCTTGCTGAGAGCAAAGCTCAGAGCCTTGGCCTCTGCCACTCCCACAAGGAGGGCGCCCACGAGACCTGGACCGTAGGTGACTGCAATGGCGTCAATATCGTCAAAGGTGCAGTCGGCTTCCTTGAGGGCCAGAGATATTACATCGTCTATTTTTTCCAAATGCTTACGTGAAGCTATCTCGGGAACTACTCCGCCGTATTCTGTGTGAATGGCTATCTGTGATGAAATGATATTTGAACGCACCTCGCGGCCGTTTCGGATGACAGCGGCGGCGGTTTCATCACAGCTGGATTCTATTCCCAATATATTGATATCATTCATTTTTACCTCCATGGGTCATGAACAAATCGAGCTTGCTCGAATTTGTATATGACCCACCAATTAAGTTTGAAAGTTTTCTTTCAAACTTTACTTACCTCCATGAGTCACCGGTGCAGGAAGACCGATGACTCACAATTTAAGCCTGAAAGATCACTTTCAAACCTATGCCTTTTCCTCATCGTCAAAGCTGAGATCCTTTGTCCACCCGTCCCGGGCAAATTTAACAGGATATATTTTCCATATATCATCCTTGTATATATCCGGACGCATCTCGCTGGGAGAATAATGTGTGAACCACATCTCTCTCGGCTTCGCTGCGGCACCGATCTCTGCAGCCTCGTACATCATCATATGTCTGTTCTTTTTGGCATTATCAAGCTTATCTCTTTCACCGTACATGCCTTCGCAGATGAAAAGATCCACATCCTTTGCCATCTCTGTAATGGCCGGTGTCGGACGTGTGTCTGTACAGTAGGTCACACTGAGACCTCTTCTGGCCTCACCCATGACCATATCAGGCGTGTATACAACTCCGTCATCGAGAGTGACGGTCTCTCCATGCTGAAGACGGTTCCAGTATCGGATAGGAATGTTCTGTTCCTGAGCTCTTGCGGCATCGAATTTACCAAGTCTCCTGATGCTTACACGATAGCCGTAACAGGTAACCTTGTGGTTCACCTTAAAGGCATCGATGACAAAGGGGCCAAATTCCAGCTTTTGAACAGGTTCTTCCAGTTCGTGATATATCACTTCAAAAGGAAGCTCCGGGGCAACGATTCTAAGACCGTCTGCGACTCTTCTGAGTCCTTTGGGGCCGACTATATGTACAGGTTCGGTGCGTTCTGCATTACCCATGGACAGAAGCATTCCGGGAAGTCCGGAGATATGGTCTGCGTGAAAATGAGTAAAGCAGATAACGTCTATAGGTTTTGGCGACCAGCCCTTTTCCTTCATGGCTATCTGAGTACCTTCTCCGCAGTCTATGAGCATATTGCTGCCGCTGGAGCGAAGCATAAGGCTGGTGAGCCATCGGTTGGGAAGCGGCATCATTCCGCCGGTTCCGAGTAAACAAATATCAAGCATATATTTATCCTTTTATAATTAAAGACTTTAGTGTCGTAAAATCGTCTGTTATTAATGTCGGAGGATTTTCAGAATGGGATTATCCCATATTCCCGGCATATAAATTCACATTATATTCAGAACCATGATAACAGCATCATCCATAGGATCCCTGTAGTAGCCCTTTCTCACGTAAGAATCCTGAAATCCCATTTTTTTGTAGAGTCCTATGGCTGCTTCATTTTTTGAACGGACTTCAAGATATATGTTTTCAGCCCCTTTTTCTCCGGCGACAGAAATCATGTGCTCAAGGAGACACCGGCCTATACCCAGCTTTCGCATATCCTCCGACACGCAAATGTCTTCAACCTCGGCTTCAGGTGCAAGGACACGGAGAACGCTGTAACCAGCTACCGGAAAAATGCCATTCTGACATCTGTCAACAGATGATATGCCGGCTGATTGAGCCGGAGCTATATGGGAATCCGGGCAGGATCCGGGATCCGATGCATCGGCAGCTTTCGATGATACAAAAGAGGTATCATTCGTTTCAGGTGATTTTTTATGTACAACAAATGGATAGTCGTATGACGAATTTATGGCAGATTCGAAATCCTTTGCGCTCCAGGCCATCTTTCCGAAGGCTTCTCGCTCAAGCATAAGTACGTCGGGAATGTCATAATCGGACATGCTTTTTATTTCATAATCATTGGTCATAATCGAATCCTTTTTCAGAGATTTTGTGGCTGCGGTATAAATCAGAGTTTAAGGGAAACACTGATTTAAGCGTTTACCTGGCCGGATTTTCGCTGCATAGCAGCAATTTCCTTTGAAAATCCGTGTCCCGAAGTTCATTTTCGGCTTAGGCCGGTATCTCAAAGATTTTCGGGAAGAGATTCGTCCTCGTATCCTGCGTCGGTTCCGATCTTATAGTTCCTTGCAGCAAGGACATCTATGGTCTTTGCTTTTTTCAGCTTGTCAGGATCGTCATGAGTGATATCGAACTCTCTGAGCCCGGCCTCTTCACGCTCCCTCTCTGCCTGTGGTTTTCTGATGTAGCTCAGGCGGAAATCCTGTCCGCTGACGGACTCTCCCTTTTCGAGCTTTTCGGCACCGATAAGGGCAATTGAAGAAGCTCTCTGTAAAAGATTCTGCGGTCCCGCAAAGCAGTAAGGAACAGTAAGCTGTTCAGAGAGAAGCTCCTTATATACAGGCACAGCATCTCCTAAAAACAGATGTCTTCCTCCGGTACTGTTGATATGTTCAATAAGCTCACTGACGCCTATGGCCTCTTCTTCACCCACGAGTTCGCCGTTAAGAAATGCAGCCGTGTAGACCTGATTTCTGCGGGCATCCATAATAGGGTGAATATAAAGACAGTTTTCAGGGGAGTAAATATGAGCATTACTGTTTCCTGATGCAGCTATGGAAGTATCTGTATCTGAGGATTCAAGGCGGCTGTCCGGTGATTCAGCAAATCGGCTTGAAGTGTTATTCGAACCGGTGGATATGCCGACAGAAATATCGCACATACTGGAAAGGTCGGAGACATTGCGATAAAGTCCCAGAAGAGTGCTCACTTCGATAAGCGGGATTCCGTATCCCAGAGCAAGACCCTTGGCAGTGGAGGCGCCGATACGAAGACCCGTAAAGGAGCCTGGACCTGCGCTTACTGCAATTCCGTCAAGGTCTTTTGCTTCAACTCCGGTACGCGAAAAAATCTCAGCCACCATCGGAAGCAGTGTCTGAGAATGTGTAAGCCCTATATTTGCAGAATATTCAGAAAGAACGATACCGTCTCTGAGAAGTGCACAGGAGGCGGTATGTCCTGAGGAATCAATACCTAAAATAAGCATAATTGTAAATCCATTTCATCATTTAATTATCGTGACATACCGTTAAAGTGATGCCATATAACCAGTACAGTGTTTATTATATTTCCGGCACATGGAAACCATTGAAGAGAATCGATACTTCCTTCGGGCAGTGTGCCATGTACCGTTACTTATCATTCGATGTACTATTCGGTGTCAATTACAGGCAGCCGAAACCCGGTATGATCAATACTCGATTCTTCTGAAGTCAAATCCCTTATCAAGATCCTTTTTTATACGGATCCAGTGAGCCTCTTCAGGAATGATATCGAGAATAAGCTCAGGCCATTCTATGATAGTGACTCCATTACCATAGAAATAATCTTCATAACCGATCTCTTCCATCTCGGAAGGATCGCCGATCCTGTATACATCAAAATGATACAGGGGAAGGCGGCCCTCATATTCCTTTACTATGGTAAAGGTCGGGGAATTGACATAATCATCTATATTTAAACCGGCGGCAAAACCCTGGGTGAAGACAGTTTTGCCTACTCCGAGATCTCCGTCAAGACAGATGATATCTCCCGGCTTTGCTGCTTCACCAAGTTTTTTCCCGAATGCGAATGTTTCTTCCGCGGAATTACTCTCAAAAAACATCAGTTTTCTTCTTTCTCAGTTCGAATGTAGTGGATGATGCGGCGTCCTGTTTTCTCCTCGAAACCCTTTAAGTTCTCAAGAAAATCGCTTTCGAACATCACATCTGTGAGGAAAGCGAACTCATCGGTTCTGCCACTAAGAACTATAGCTACAGGTTCTGAATCCTCAAGGAAGAACTCCTTAAGGTCATCCTTTATTTCTTCAAAGGTTCCCTCAACACGAAGAAGGTAATTGAAGGCATTGGAACCCATAGGTTCGATTTCCAGCATCTTTTCCGACCAGCCGATACCCTGGAACTCATCCTGGTGACGGACTGCAGCGATGATGTCGGATACAACAGCACTTGCTGTAGGAAGCTTTCCTGCACCCATTCCGTAAAGCATGGTGGTTCCGAGGCAGTTTCCTACGATCTTGATTCCGTTGAAAACACCGTCAACACTGAAAAGAGGGTCGCTCTTGGGAATCACCATAGGTACAACATAGGCAAAATACTTGTCCTCTACCTGCTGAACAGAACCAAGCAGCTTGATAGTCATACCGAGCTCACGGGCATAATCGAAATCAAGTTTGGAAATGTTTCGGATCCCTTCGGTGTATATATCTTCGTGACGGCAGCGGTTTCCTGACGCCATGCTGAGAAGTATCGCTGTTTTTCTTGAAGTGTCAAAGCCGTCAATGTCTGAGGACGGGTCACGTTCTGCATAGCCGAGACGCTGTGCTTCCGCAAGAACTTCGTCGAAATCTGCGCCCTTCTCTCTCATATTTGTAAGAATGAAGTTGGTTGTTCCGTTCATGATACCGGTTATCTCTGTCAGATTTTCTCCGGCATAATTGTGATATATGGTGCGGATTACAGGAATGCCGCCGCCAACGGAAGCTTCGAAATAAAAATTGCAATGATGTTCTTTGGCGATACCGATGAGTTTTGAGCCGAAGGCATCTACCAGCGCCTTGTTGGAAGTAACAACGTGCTTGCCCTTTTCAAGGCAGGCCTTGACAAACTCATACGCAGGATGAATACCGCCCATGGTCTCAACGACCAGCTTTATCTCATCATCGTTTTCGATGATGGAGAAATCATTGATGAGCTTGTCTCCGTCCTCAGGTATGGTGTCTCTGATGTCCAGAACATACTTGAGAGTTACTGGCTCACCAACCTTTTTACTGAGCTGATCCTGATTCACCCTGAGAACCTCGGCAACACCTGAACCTATAGTGCCATATCCCAAAATTGCGACTTTCATAACTTACTTCCTTTCTGACTTTTTTATCCGGGAGTGTTCTCCTGGGACAAAATCTTTACATATTGTATGTTTGGCCAATCTTCGATTTCCCGAATCATGGTATTGATGTCGGAAGTATCTTCACGAACTTCGATAGATACTGTTAATGTTACTATGGAGTTGATGGGAATAGACTGATGAATGGTGAGGATGTTGGCTCTGTATTCGGAGATCTTGGAACATATCTTGGAAAGATATCCCAGCTCGTCCCGCATCTGAATCACCAGTGTTACAGTCTTTCCCTTTGTGCTGTCATAAAACGGAAAAATATCCTCTTTATATTTGTAAAAGGAACTGCGGGAAATCCCCGCTCTTTCGGTTGCTTCTGCTATAGATATACCTTTTTCAGATTCGAGAAGGCTTTTTACTTCTACAACTTTTTTCAAAACTGTAGGTAATGCTTTTGTTCTTACAACAAAATAATCGGATTCGCTGTTCATCTTGAAGCCTCCATGTAAGTAATATAGCGGCAGCTTTTACTGTGCTGATAAATGTGTCGCGCAAATATCCAATCAGTCTGTTACGCATATAAACCTGAAAACATGGTATCAGGAAAAGACAGGATATCATGTGCAGGCGGTATGTCGGAAACAGCATTAATCAACAGCATGGGTATCAGTCATCACCCTGTACTCTTCTGTCAGGACAGCCGAGCTGCATCCACTTAAGATATGCAGTGATAAAACGATCGATATCACCGTCAAGCACAGCGTCTGTATTGGAAGACTGCTCACCTGAACGAAGATCTTTTACCATGCGGTATGGCTGAAGAACGTAGGAACGGATCTGTGAACCCCAGCCGTTGTCCTTGACCTCACCACGGATACCGGCGATCTTTTCATCCTGCTCTGCCTTTTCCTTGAGATAGAGTCTGGCCTTGAGCATCTGCATAGCCTTTGCACGGTTCTGAACCTGTGAACGCTCTTCCTGGCAGGCAACTACTATACCTGTGGGGATATGGATGAGACGAACAGCTGATGATGTCTTGTTGATGTGCTGTCCGCCGGCACCTGATGCACGGAATACTTCCATCTTGATGTCTTCAGGACGAACCTCGATGTCGATATCGGTCTCGATATCAGGCATGACATCACAGGAAACGAAAGATGTCTGTCTCTTGCCCTGGGCATTGAAAGGAGAAATACGCACAAGTCTGTGTATTCCTGCTTCTGAACGAAGATATCCGTAGGCATACTGTCCGTCGATTTCGATGGTTGCTGACTTGATTCCGGCTTCATCACCCTCAAGGTAATCGAGGATTTTATATGTAAATCCATGACGCTCTGCCCATCTTGTGAACATACGGTAAAGCATGCCGGCCCAGTCGTTGGACTCTGTTCCGCCGGCACCTGCATTAAGACGGAGAATGGCGTTCATGCTGTCATATTCACCTGAAAGCAGAAGTCTTGTAGACATGGCATCAAGCTTCTCGCTAAATTCGTCAAGCATTTCCTTTGCTTCAGCGACACTCTCCATGTCATCTTCTTCCTCTGCCATCTCGATAAGGGCACCGATGTCCTCATAAGCCTGTGTGAGCTCTTCATAGGCCTTTACATCATCCTTCAGACGGCGTGCTTCTGTTGAGTATCTGTTGGCAGATTCAGGATCGGTCCAGAAATCCGGCTCTTCCATCATACGGTCAAGCTCAACGATTCTTTTCTTCTTATTTTCAAGATCAAGGGATGCTCCGAGATCCTTCAGCGGCTGCTCCTTGCCGTTAAGTTCGAATTTGTATTGCTCTAACTCTAAAATCATAGTTATTCCTTTACTAAATGGTTAATGAGTATCGATTGTACTGTTTGTATCTGTGTTCAAATGCGTGAAGCATCTTTTTTTCATGTATAGGATATTGAATTATATCAGAAAATCAATATCTGTACTTGCATTTTTTTGAGTATCAGACAATGAGTATCAAAAAATCAAAGCGGTGAACATGGAAAATCTTACGAAAAATGCCGCGAAATGAAGTTTCGCGGCACAGCCAGAGGGCGAATGTTTAAATCCGCCGCCTGACAAAATAGTTAATCTTTATCTTTTGAACCTTCGGAAGAAGCATCATCCTGACCGCTTACGGTCTTCAGATACTCATTTCGTCCGTGACACTGCTTGTACTTCTTTCCTGAGCCGCATGGGCATGGATCGTTAGGATATACCTTGCGGATCTCACGCTTCTTTGGTGCAGCCACAGCGCTGGTATCACGATTTGTGCCGGTAACCTGTGCAACCTGCTCACGCTCTACCTTCTGCTCTACCTTGATGTGGTAGAGGATACGAATGGTATCTTCCTTAATTGCTGTTGTCATCTCTTCGAACATAGCGAAGCCCTGAATCTTGTACTCAACGAGAGGGTCCTTCTGGCCGTAGGCCTGAAGTCCGATACCGTCACGCATGAGATCCATATCGTCAATGTGGTTCATCCACTTCTGGTCGATGACACGGAGAAGGATAACCCGCTCGATCTCACGCATCTGCTCAGGATTTGCAAAATCGGATTCCTTCTGCTCGTAAAGCTTGATGGCCTCTTCCTTCAGGAGCTGCTTGAACTCATTCTTGGTCATAGAGTTGTACTGCTCTTCTGTAAGCTTGAGCTTTGGAAGAGGAATGATGGTCATGAGTGTATCATTGAGACCGCTGAGATCCCAATCCTTTGCGGTAGAATCCTCTGCAACATTGGCATCAACATAGTTCTCGATGATGTCCTGGATGAAATTGATGATAAGAGGACGAAGGTTGTCTCCGTTCAAGACCTTGGCACGCTCTTCATAAATCACATCTCTCTGCTCGTTGTTTACCTCGTCATACTTAAGGAGGTTCTCACGGATTCCGTAGTTGTTAAGCTCGATCTTTGACTGAGCCTTCTCGATGGCACTGGAAAGCATCTTGTGATGGATCTGCTCACCCTCAGGTACGCCCAATGCTTCGAACATACTCATGAGACGGTCTGAACCAAAGAGTCTCATAAGGTCATCTTCAAGTGAAATGAAGAACTGAGACTGTCCCGGATCACCCTGTCTTCCGGCACGTCCGCGGAGCTGGTTGTCGATACGTCTTGACTCATGACGCTCTGTACCGATGATGTGAAGTCCGCCTGCTGCAAGAGCTTCAGGATCGAGCTTGATATCGGTACCACGGCCGGCCATGTTTGTGGCGATGGTAACCGCACCATGCTGTCCCGCATCGGCTACGATAGCCGCTTCCATCTCATGGAACTTCGCGTTCAGAACATTGTGCTTGATGCCGCGGCGCTTAAGCATGCCGCTGAGAAGCTCTGATGTATCAATGTTGATGGTACCGATGAGTACAGGGGCACCTGTCTCATGTACACGAACAGCCTCATCTACAACAGCCTGGAACTTTTCCTTCTTTGACTTGTATACGGCATCATCAAGGTCGATACGCTGAACAGGACGGTTTGTAGGAATACAGATGACATCCATGGAGTAGATGTTACGGAACTCCTTCTCCTCTGTCTGAGCAGTACCTGTCATTCCGGCCTTCTTGTCGAACTTGTTGAAGAAGTTCTGGAAAGTGATGGTAGCAAGTGTCTTGGATTCACGCTTTACCTTTACATGCTCCTTGGCTTCGATTGCCTGGTGGAGACCGTCGCTGTAACGACGACCCGGCATGATACGTCCTGTGAACTCATCTACGATAAGGATTTCATCATCCTTAACAACGTAGTCCTTGTCACGGTGCATAAGGTTGTTTGCACGAAGAGCAAGGATCACACAGTGCTGGATCTCAAGATTCTCAGGATCTGCAAGGTTCTTTATATGGAAGAACTGCTCAACCTTATGAACACCTTCCTGTGTAAGGTTGACTGTCTTTTCCTTTTCGTTAACTATGAAGTCACCTGTTTCCTCGATCTCTTCGCCGAGAAGTGCATCGAGCTTGTTGAATTCAGCTGACTCTTCACCTCTCTGAAGCTGCTTTGCCAGTACGTCACATACCTCATAGAGCTTTGTTGACTTTCCGGACTGGCCTGAAATGATAAGAGGTGTACGTGCCTCATCGATAAGAACTGAGTCTACCTCATCGATGATACAGTAGTGAAGGCCACGAAGAACCTGCTGGTTCTTGTATACGGCCATATTGTCACGAAGGTAATCGAAACCGAGTTCGTTGTTTGTTACGTATGTGATATCACAGTTATATGCCTTCTGACGTTCCTCTGTTGTCATAGAGTTAAGAACAACACCGACCTTGAGGCCGAGGAACTCATGGATACGTCCCATCCACTCAGAGTCACGCTTCGCAAGATAATCATTTACAGTAACGATATGAACACCCTTTCCCTCAAGAGCGTTAAGATATGCAGGTGCGGTAGAAACAAGAGTCTTACCTTCACCGGTTCTCATTTCGGCGATACGGCCCTGATGAAGTACTACTCCACCAATGAGCTGTACAGGGAAATGCTTCATGCCGTTTACACGCTTACCAGCCTCACGAACTGTTGCGAATGCCTCCGGAAGGATGTCATCCAGAGTCTCTCCGTTTGCAAGACGCTCTTTAAATTTAGCTGTCTGAGCCTTCAGTTCATCATCAGACATGGCTGTCATCTCATCGTCGTATGACAGGATCTTTTTGATAATCGGATCAATTCTCTTCAGCTCACGTTCAGAGTGGGTACCGAAAACCTTCTCTAATAAACTCATTTATATACTCCTTAATAACCGCGCGTATGATACAGAATCAAAGTATGATTTTATCTCAAAGCGCTGCTTCCCCGCCTCTGTAAAAGCAGTAAGAACGCCACGATACGCACATTTAGTCCTATTTTCGGCTATAACTATCAAATATTATCACGTTACCCCTGTTTATTCAAGTAAGGGAGCGAACTTTAACATTATTTCACAATTTTGTCAGAAGTCCATGGAACTATGGTATGAAACCAAGGAACGGGGCTTATGGTCCATCAGAAACTGATGAAGCATAAGCCCCGTTCCTTGGTTTAAAATCAGCTGTTGTGCCCTGAGACCATTTTGTGTCCGGTCCAAAGACAGATGACTCCCGCGGTCAACATGATGATTGCACTCCATTTATGCCATTTGAAATAATTCATAAAATCCTCCTTGGCAATTCTTAAAAACTGCAGGCGGAGCATACCGCTTACAGTTGATATGAAACTTCCGGATTATCTTTATTTTTGCCTTTCACAGTTCATCGGATAAGGAAGTCATGCTGTGAAGACCTATAAGTATAGTGGAAATGTTATGAAGAAGTGAAGCGGTTGAGGGACTCAGAGTACCCAGTGCGCCAAGACCTATCAGCATACTGTTGAAGCTCATGATGCTTCGATAATTTCCGTTGATCCTTCTGCTGAGTGCATCTGCTATCCGCCTCATCCTTATGATTTCCATAAGAGAGCCGTTTGAGATCACTATATCCGCGACTTCCTGAGCTATAGGAGCACCGTTTGAAACAGCAAGGCCCACATCCGCTTCTGAAAGTGCCGGAGTATCATTGATGCCATCTCCCACCATAATCACTTTACGGCCCTTTTCATGCTCTGAACGTACAAAAGCGGCCTTGTCCTCCGGGAGTACTTCTGCATGGAATTCGTCCAGATTGAGCTTTCTGGCCACAGCTTCCGCAGTACGATAGTTGTCTCCCGTCATCATGCAGATCTTATTTATCCCGAGACGATGGAGAGCTTCGATCACCGTGGCGGCTTCTTCTCTGATGGGATCCTCTATACAGAGAACAGCGGCCAGTTTCCCGTCAACTGCAAGATACAGAGGTGAATACTGTTCCGGAATCGTGTCATATTTCTCCCGTTCGGAATCCTCAACATTGATCTTCTCGTCCTCCATGATGAAATGGTGACTTCCGATGACGGCACGCTTTCCGTTTATGGTGGTTGCTATGCCGTGGGCAACGATATACTCGACTTTGGTGTGAAATTCTTCGTGGGTGATGCCGCGGTCTGCCGCTTCCTTCACTACAGCATTGGCAATGGAATGAGGGAAATGCTCTTCCATGCAGGCCGCAAGACGCAGTGCCTCGGTCTCATCCCATCCGTTAAAGGTGATTATGTCTGCCACCTTTGGAGTTGCGTGGGTAAGGGTTCCGGTTTTATCAAACACTATGGTCTCTGCTTCCGATACCGCTTCAAGGAATTTGCCTCCCTTTACGGAGATTTCGTGCTTTCCCGCATCGCGCATGGCTGACATCACTGACAAAGGCATGGAAAGCTTCAAAGCGCAGGAGAAATCAACCATCAGGAAGGACATGGCACGGGTAATGTTTCTGGTCAAAAGGTATGTAAGTCCCATGCCTATGAAAGCTCCCGGAACGAGCTGATCTGCAAGATGATATGCGGCTGTTACTGTATGGCTCTTCAGCTTCTCAGAGTCCTCTATCATCCTTACAATCTGGTCATATTTACCCTTACCGGCCTTTTTTGTCACTCTATAAACAAGCTCACCCTCATTTACTACTGTTCCGGCAAAAACCGAGGCCCCCTCCGATTTGAATACAGGAGCAGACTCTCCGGTCATGGATGCCTGGTTTACGCTGCCTTCTCCGGATATGACGACTCCATCCAGAGGGATGACATGTGAAGTACGGACGATGACCAGATTTCCTGCACTTACATCCTTTGTATCCATAAGAACTTCATCGCCGCTTGCGCACTTAACCCAGACACGGTCTGTGTGAAGACTCATCATTTCGGCGAGATCATCAACAGACTTCTCGCGGGTCCAGTCTTCAAGGATATCGCCGATACCCTGCAGGAATATGACATTGCCGGCGGTACCCGGGTCTCCCTGTAAAAGTGATGCGCCGATAGCCGCCGCATCAAGTACAGTGACCTCGATTCTTCCGTGAAGAAGTGAATTTAAACCCTTGATAAAGTATGGAATGGCGGTAACTACCGTAACGGCGGTGTTCAGAACCGATGGGAAAAACAAGGTTCTGAAGCCTTTGTTAAGGATGCTGAAAACCAGCTTTTCCTCATACTTGTTTCGCATCTCGCGTCCCGTGTGCTCAGGCACAAGGGCGCGGATTCCTTCATCCTCGTAATCAAGATTTGACAGTGCATCAACAACCTTCTGTCTGTTGCCGCGTTTATACTTGATTATGGCATTGCCGGTTCTTTCATAAACCCGGACATCCTCCACGCAGCTTAAGCTCCGGATAGCGTATTCCACCAGATCAGCCTGACTGGCTGTCATACGAAATCTATTGATATGTATACGCATGCGGCCTGAGGCTTCATGTAAAATTCTGCAATTCATATTGTATTTCCTGAAAAAGCGTCAGCTCATGTAAACATGTAATGTTTGGCTGAGGCTGGGTGTACAGGCTAAAAAAACCTGTGAATTTATATGTTTCCGGCGTTGTGATCAGCTATTTGAATCAACTTCGTCAGCTTTTCTTGCAGCCTCAAGTTCCTCGAGATGAGCCTGTGCCTCTTCGATCTTTGCCTTTGCATCAAGGATGGCCTTCTCTTCTGCCTCCTTAGCACGCTTCTCATTGATGTCCAGAGCATCTGCATAGATGTCATCACAGTTTTCACGAAGTGTGGTTCCTGTCTTCATAACAGCATCCTTACATCTGAGAACGGCTGCTGTGCAGTGGGTATATGCCTTCTTAAGGTCATTGCTCTTGAGTATGCTTATACCTGCTGTACCGAATAAAACTCCGCCTGCGAAACATGCTGCTTTCTTCCAACTGATCATGATTTATATCCTCCATAAGATAAAAAAATTTTGTGGACCGTTAGTTGTATCTAACACATAGTATAATCCATATTTGTTATTTTGACAGAATATACCACAAAAAATATCGTAATGATAAACTAACTTTTTGAAAAATTGTATTCATATAAAAAAGGACAGCCGGATCGGCTGCCCTGAATTCTGAGTTAAAAACTCCGGGGTATCAGTACTCCGGCTCGATGAGTCCGTAACTGTTTCCCTTTCTCTTATAAACTACGGCAACATTTCCTGTATCGCCGTTCTGGAATACGAAAAATGCGTGACCTACAAGATCCATCTGGAGACAAGCCTCCTCGGGAGTCATAGGCTTTAAGTCAAAATGCTTTGTACGAACGATGTTGATCTCCTCCTCAACGATATCATCATCCGGCTCCTCACCGAAAGCATCTGAGAATGAACCTGCAGCCTGCTTGCGGTTCATAAGTTTTGTGCGGTGTTTACGGATCTGGCGTTCAATTATATCAACAACAAGATCCAGTGACTGGAATTTGTCTGAAGTTGTTTCCTCCGCGCGGATAACACCATCTCTGATAGGAATGGTGACCTCCACCTTGTACATGTTTTTCTCGGTTGAGAGAGTGACATTACAGATGGTGTCCTCCTTGAAGAACTTTGACAGCTTGCCGAGTTTTCTGTCAATCTGGTCCTTCATGCCATCAGATACATTAATGTTTCTTCCCGTGATATTAAACTTCATGGAATCACGCTCCCTTTTCTATATTTCTCAACATCTCTGTTGAGATATTCTGATTATATCACTGTTTGGAAGATAATTCCAATTTTTCAACAGCTAAAAAATGAAATTTTGGTGAACTTCTCCATGCTTGTATCATTATCCGGTATTCACAAAAAAGCTCCGCCTCTTTACGAAAGGGTAAAGAAAGGGAGCTTTCAAAAATCGTGTACAAATGTAGTGGATAATATTTCGTATCAGTAAGGTTTAGCTATTCAGGAATCTTCCGTAAGCATATGGCTCTCTGTAGTTATATTTTCCTGTACAGATACCTGTCTTCGAGCTTGCTGCGTGGATGATGACTCCGTTTCCGGCATAGATGGCTACGTGGTTGACATAATCACCTGATGCGTAGAATACGAGATCCCCGGGCTGGAGCTCTTCAAAGCTGATGGCCTGTGCGTTCTCGATCTGGTCTCTGGAAGATCTTCCGGTTTTTATTCCGAAATACTTGAATATCTGCTGTACGAATCCTGAACAGTCGGCACCCTCTGTAAGGGAGGTTCCGCCATATACGTAAGGATTGCCGAGGAACTGCTTTGCATAGTTAATGAGTGCCTGTCTGCTTGCTGTAGTGGCGATGACCGGTACGGCAGTGTTTCCTGAGACTGCAGATGAAACAGCGGATTTCACTGCTGACACTATGGATGTTGTTTCAGCAGCCGGTGCAGTATTCACTTCGATATCAGAATTCGAAACTGCAGAACTGCTTTCAGAGGCAGATATGATGGTGGTGACCATATTGCCGATGTCCTGGGCGATGGTTGTCAGGTTTGAACTGAAAGCACTGAAGTCGTCAACATTATCCACTACTTCCAAAAGGTTATCCTCTCCCCCTGAAACAGAGGAAGACTCCTGGATGGTCTCCTTCGCTGTTGATGTTTTGGCTTCGGTATAATTTTCCGCAACAACATTGGAAAGGGTTTCGTCAATTGTGGTTATGGAGTACTCGGGAATCATGGAGCCGTCCGTAAGAGCGGCAATGTCCGTATCCGATGTTATGCCGAGCTCAGAGTCATCCTGGGGAACGTCGCCTATGGCAAGGAGCAGCTCATCCTCGGAATTAACTTGTGAAGCGTTCTGAGCAGTATTCTGGGAAGCAGCCTGGGAACTATCCTGTAAAGTGTTTTGTGAATTATTCTGAGAAGCGCTCTGAGAAGCACTCTGAGAATTACTTCCCGAAGCATCCTGAGAAGCATTCACGGAACTATCTTGAGAATCAGCTTCGGTGGATATTTCAAGCTCTGAGATCACTGACTCATCGGCAAGGGCTGTAAAGCCCGGAGCAAATGTGCCGGCGGTTATAGATAATGCTGTACATATGGCTAAATATTTGTATGATGAACGTTTCAAATTGTCTCCTTTAACTTAGGTATCACCACTTGATGCTTGTGCCGGAAAGTCCGGTCACGGAAGGTTCCGAACCCTTTTACACTTTTATGGCCGGATTAAAAATAAAAGTGGCAAATGTAAAACCACTGAATGTTTTAATTACATTAATGGTAGCACATCTGCCACTGACGAATCTTTTTAAATTGTTTAAGCTTTTTTTACAGGTCAGGAGAAATAAATATCTACACCGTCTGCTATGCCCTTTGCGAGTACTGAAACTGCAGAATCGCTGTAATCGGATTTTCTGTCACCGAGCTCCAGATCGATGGATGGGATCTTTGAGTAGCTTGTCTGAGTGAGATCCATCTGCATGGTACCGTCACCGAAGATCTTTACTCCGTTTCCGGAAAGACCGTTAATGATGGAAGCACCGAGACGATCGCTCTCCGGCCAGATGGTGGATACCGGGTACATGTTCTTGATGCCGTCGGCAACAGTCATGAAGAACGCGCCCTTGTTGCTGGTTGTGGAGTCATAATGGATAGCTATATGGCAGCTGGCCATTTCGTTTGCCATAACTGTTCTGGCAATGTTATCAAGCTGGACATCATCGCTCTCACGGATCATGAGTACATTGTAGCCTCTGTCGAGAAGCACTGACTTAAGGGCCTTGGCAACTTTAAGGTTAACGTATGCCTCAGAGGTACCATCCAGCATGGTGGTTCCTGATGATACTGCGGTGGCTGTGGTGCTGCCTGCTGCTGTGCTTCCCCCTGTCACCTTCGGAGTTCCGTCGGGGTGACAGAGAGTTTTAACGCTTTCGCCGCCCTTTGTACCGTGACCGGCATTGACGCAGACAGTCTTGCCCTTTTTGTTGCTGCCTGATGCATAGTAAAGAGTAGCTGTACCGGAATTGATCTTTGAATTGCTTCCAAACTCCCAGTCTGTGTTAAATGCCACAGCCTCGGAAGTTTTCTTCTCTACTACATCCTTTGTGGTGAATTCGGAACTGATATAGGCTGTTGCTCCGTTGTATTCAATTCGGCTCCAGCCACTGCTGCTGTAGCCTGTTCTGTGGAAACTGTCTCCGGTATTTGCTTTTCCGAGGACTTCGCCGTCTACCGCTTCTTTTCTGATGTTTACGTCATCCTTCATGATGTATACAGTTTCGTCTCTTGTCTCAAAAGTGAGGGGAGCCTTGGTCTCTGCTGCGGCAGGTTCAGCGGCTGTTACTGCATCACCGCTTGCAGCGGATGAACCGGAAACTGATGCGGACGCAGATTCAGATGTGTTCAGTGACTCAATGGTACCGGAATTTGTATTGTTCCCTGTGGAAGCAGCCTGATTCTGATCTGCAGGAACTGTAGGGCCGATGGTTGTGACAGACTGTGCTTCTGTTGTGCCGGTGTTTGCTTCTGCGTCTGTAAGGGTGCCCTCTTCCACTGAGACCTGAGTCTCGCTGAACTCCGATTTATAGCTCTTTTTGCAGGCACTTAAAGAAACTGACAGAGCCATGAAGGCTGCTGTGGATAATACTATGCTTTTCTTGATGTTTCTCTTCATAACTGATTCTATCTCCTATTTATACTGTTTTTAAAAACCGATGATATGATATAAGTGTCATAAGTCTTCCTCCACTTGTGCTTGCACAAAAGTGGAGGATAGACTTCATGACACGCCCCACATGGAGCACGAAAGGACGATTTATCGGCCTGAGAGTGCGGAATGTGGGAGGAACGCGAGAGCGCATAGCGCGAAGCGGTCCGATATCGACTTTTAGATCCATCCGCCGTCGAACTTTATGATCTGGCCTGTGAGGTACCTGGGTGCCTTTGTCAGAAGGTAGATAAAGTCGGCCACCTCTTCGGGAGATGCCATCCTTCCGTAAGGGATCTCCTCCTCCAGCTTAGTCCTGTCCTCCGGTTCCAGCCACTTGTTCATATCCGTGTCCACGCAGCCGATGGCAACTGCATTTACCGGGATATGATTCGGTGCCAGCTCTTTCCCGAGAGCCTCGGTGAAAGCATTGACAGCGCCTTTAGTAAGGCTGTAGACGGATTCCATGGAAGCTCCGACCACTCCCCATACTGAGGAAATGTTCACGATACGACCGTTCTGTGTCTTCAGGATATAAGGAATAACGGCTCTGGTGAGCTTGAACATATCGGAAACATTGGCATCCAGCATGGTACCAAACTCGTCATCGCTTACGTCCTGGGCAAGGTTAAAGGTGGATATGCCGGCATTGTTCACGAGGATTATCTCGTCTGTGTCATCCCTGGAATCGGGAAAGGACTCCTGACTCAGCCCTGTTTCATCTGAAATGACCGGCTGAAGTGAGTCGAGATCTATCTTCAGTGCTTGTCCAAGTATATCGCCTGTTATGGGACCGTGTACAGGACAGACGTCTGTGTATTTTGAAAGATATGCCGCAACTTCATCGAGAAGCTCGAAATTGGAACGGCAGTTTATGATGAGACGGTAGCCTTTTTTTGCAAATGTTTCTGCCGCGGCACGCCCCACTCCTCGTGAAGCACCGGTAATGATCGCAGTTTTCATTCTTTTCTCCGGATGTAGATGGATTTGGATTGCTTACTTCAGAATGATGATGGTATATCATGTTTTCTGAAGCGAGAAAAGATTCGTGGATGTCAAAATATCGAAGGCCACGAATGTTTTATGTGTAAGCAAAGCGAGATGACTCATGAGAGCCATCCCTTTCTATAGTAGAGTATTTCAAACAATCGGGCAACAAATGTAAACCCAGATTATGATAATGTTTTGTGATTTGTAAGTTTTTCTATAAAGGTCTGAGCCATTTCGCTAAGCTCCTGCCCCTTTCTCACGATGTATCCGAAGGTCAACGTCTCGTCTTCCAGAAGCTTAATGACCCTGATATCTGAAGAGGTGCTTCCGGAACCCAGCATGGCGGCGCCTACGGCATAACCGTTAAGTCCCAGCATGAGCTCGATGGAGGTGGCTCTTTCGTTTGTGCTTATGACCTTCTTGTAGTCATAGGTGGCAAGAGCCTCTTCCCTGTAGTAGAAGGAGGTCTGGTCTCCCTGATCGAAAACCATGCAGGGATAGTCCTGAAGGTCCTTTAAGGAAAGGGTCTCTCTGTCTGCGAGAGGATGGTCCTTGCCGAGATATACATAGGCGTCTCTTGTGAAGAGCTCATGGAACTTAAGGGATGCGTCTGTGAAGATCTTTTTGAAGGTCTTTTTGTTGAAATCACTGAGGGCTATGACACCGACCTCGCTCCTTAAGGTCTTGACATCTTCGATGACCTCACCGGTCTGGGTCTCACGAATGGAGAACTGGTACTCTGAGTGATCGTACTCCTTTATGGTGTCGATGAAGGCATTGACAGCTATGGTGTAATGCTGCATGGAAACAGAGAAGGTCGGTTTTTCTTTTTTGGTATTCAGATACTTCTCTTCCACCTTCTCGAACTGCTCTACGGCGTTTCTCGCATAGGCAATAAAAGAAGCCCCCGCCGATGTGGTAACTACACCGTTGTGGACTCTTTCAAATATCTGTATGCCGAGCTCATTCTCAAGCTCTCTTACAGCACTTGAAAGGCCGGGCTGAGAAACATAGAGCCTGTCAGCGGCCTTTCGCATGGAGCTTTCTTCATCTATAGCGATAACATATTTTAACTGCAATATGGTCATGACAAAAACCTTTCAGGATTTATTTTGTACATGATACCATATCGCTTGTGAATTTTACAGTTTACCACATACTCAAGCTGCTGCCTGGTGGGGTTCTGCATCCTGGTGTAGTCAAATCCGGTACTCTCTCCGAGGCCCAGGTGGGCAAATGTTGCAGTTTGATAAATGGGGAAGCTCAAGGCTCCCCACTGGTCTTTTATACTTTCGTCATTGAGTTGACAGACTGTTTCAATACTGTAATCCTTCATATAACCGTTCTAATGCCTCCTTAAGTGTTGTTCTAGGACAGGCTATATTAATTCTTTCAAATAGAGCTGTCTCATGCCCGAAAATGACTCCCGGATCAAGCCAGAGCTTTGCCTTGTTCACTATTATGTCTTCAAGCTCCTTATGATTGTCTGTTACTTCGGAAAAATCAAGCCAGATAAGATAGGTGCCTTCCGGTTCAATGAGTTTTACCTCAGGCAGTTTTTCCTTTAAGAAATCTCTGACGAACTGAAGGTTTCCTTCAAGGTAGGTAAGAAGTTCGTCGAGCCACTCCTCTCCGTTTTTATATGCCGACATGGTGGCGGTCATTCCGAGAGCGTTTGGCTGGCTGTAGCCGTTCCTTGCATTTTCCAGGTCAAAGGCTCTGTGCATGCTGTCGTCAGGGATGAAGATATTGGCGGTCTGGAGTCCTGCCAGATTAAAGGTTTTGCTGGCTGAAGTCCCCACTATGAGCTTCTTTGTGAGCTTCTCATCCAGAGTTATGAATGGAACGTGCTCATGCCCCGGGTAAACGAAATCGGAATGAATCTCATCGGAGAAAACGTAAACATCATGTGCGGCACAGATCTCACCAAGTCTTGTCAGCTCCGATCTGGTCCATACTCTTCCCACGGGATTATGGGGACTGCAGAGGATAAAGAGCTTTACATCGTTTTCTGTTATCTTTCTTTCAAAATCATCAAAGTCGATTTCATAATGATCATCCTTGTAAACAAGCTGATTGTTGACAGTCTTTCGATCGTTAAGTTCGATGATATCCTTGAAGGGATAGTAAACCGGCTGCTGAATGATTACTGCGTCTCCCGGCTTTGTGAAAGCTCTTATGGCGAGACCTATGGCATAAACAACTCCCGGAGTAACAGTTATGGCTTTTCCTTTTACGGAAAAGCCATGTCTTCTTTCAAACCAGTTGCTTACTGTGTTTAAGTATTCATCTCCCGGATCTGTATATCCGAAGATTCCGTGCTCCACTCTCTTTGAGATATCATCTAAGATATCTCCGGGAAGCTTGAAATCCATGTCTGCGACCCAAAGGGGAAGAAGATCATCTCTGCCCTTTCGCTGCATACCGAAATCCCACTTGATGCTGTCTGTATTTTTTCTGTTGTGAACACTGTCAAAATCGTATTTTGCCATAATATCCCCTTTATCCTAGTGGGAATACCTGTATCGAAGGTATCCCACTAAGCGAAATCTGTGTATTCCCAATGGAAATGGTATGCTGAGTATGTAATTACATTAGGGCCTTCCTCAAAGGGAAGTTTTTGATTACCTCGTTTTCATCAGTCAGCAAAAAGTGCTGTTGAAAGGTATCTGTCGCCTGAGTCAGGAAGAAGAACTACGATGTTCTTGCCCTTGTTCTCCTCGCGGTTTGCGACGATGGTTGCTGCCTTAAGAGCTGCTCCGGATGAAATACCTACAAGGATTCCCTCTGAAATTGCGAAGCGCTTGCCTTCTGCGAAAGCGTCCTCGTTCTCGATGGCAATGACTTCGTCATAGATCTTTGTGTTGAGAGTATCCGGAACGAAACCTGCACCGATTCCCTGAATCTTGTGAGGACCGGCTGTACCCTTGGAAAGAACCGGGCTTGTTGCAGGCTCAACAGCAATTATCTTTACATCAGGATTCTGCTCCTTTAAGTACTCGCCTACACCTGTGATGGTTCCGCCTGTACCTACACCTGCAACGAAGATGTCTACCTTACCGTCAGTCTGTTTCCAGATCTCGGGACCCGTTGTTGCCTTATGTACAGCAGGGTTGGCAGGATTTACGAACTGTCCGAGGATGATGGCACCATCGATCTCCTTTTCAAGCTCCTCAGCCTTTGCGATGGCACCCTTCATGCCCTTTGCGCCCTCTGTAAGAACAATCTCTGCACCGTAAGCCTTGAGAAGATTTCTTCTCTCAACGCTCATGGTGTCGGGAAGTGTAAGGATGGCTCTGTAGCCCTTTGCGGCAGCAACAGCGGCAAGGCCGATTCCTGTATTTCCGCTGGTTGGCTCGATGATGGTTGCGCCGGGCTTAAGCTTTCCGCTCTTCTCTGCGTCCTCGATCATGCTGAGGGCAACTCTGTCCTTTACTGATCCTGCAGGATTAAGGTACTCAAGCTTTGCAATGATGGTTGCGTTTTCAACGCCTGCCTTCCTGCTGTAACCGTTAAGCTTTAAAAGAGGTGTTCCACCTATAAGTTCAAGTGCGCTTTCTCTGATGTCTGACATAATGATACCGACCTTTCTTATGTACCAGTCCTTTGAATTTCGTTTAGCGATGGACTGTTTCTATGACCATGTCTAAGTATTTAGATATGGCAAATCTTTTTGTTTTGATGGATAAATCTTAGCACGGTATGAAGAAATGGGATATTACCGGAAGCTTATAGGTGGGTATAAATTTTACCTAACAGATGACAGAAAAAGAGCGGTTCCGGGAAGAGATATCCCAGGAACCGCTTTGTGCGTGGTAAAGAAATATAATGCGATGCGCATCATAAGTGAATATCGGACCGCTTCGAGAGGTCCTCCCACATTTTTAAGAAAGTTTTTTTACTTCCACCAGATTTGTGTGCTGACCATTCCCGTGCGCATAGGGCGTAGGATGGGAAGAAGTCAGGACGTTGATGGATCCGCCCCTGTCCACGCCGTCCTCGTCTGAATCATACCAGGCACCCTGAGAAAGGGCGGTCACTCCCTGAATGATCCGTTCGGTCACACGGACCGGAATTCTGGTTTTTCCGCGGTCATTGAATACAAGGACCATATCCCCCTCACATATTCCGCGGGAAGCTGCGTCCACCGGATGCATCCAGAGTGCCTGCGGATCTATCGCATGCATGGCGAGGTTGTTGTCGTGGATGCTGTGACATCTCCTCGGTGTATGCCAGCCCACAAGCTGGAGGGGATATCGCTGAGTCAATGGGTCCTGAGGCCCCTCGGGAGGGGCTACATAGCGGGGAATGGGTGGGAACGGGTCCCGGAATGCGAGGTGGTTTACCCGATCAGAATAAAGCTCGATCTTCCCAGAAGGCGTCGGAAATGGATACCGTTCCGGATCCTTACACTCCATCTCAAAGGCAACTCCCCCATGCTTCTCCTTATACCGGTAGATTCCATTTTCCTTGAAAACGGCGTAATCCGGCAGCTCTGGTTCGCTTTTTTGAAGCTCACTGTAGATATACTCCAGCCACTCCGAGTGTGTCCGACCTTCGGTGAAGGCCTGACGAAGTCCCAGCCGTTCCGCCACCTCCGAGAGCCATTCGTACTCAAACCTGCCTTCATAGAGAGGCTCTATCACCTTATTGCAGCAGCCAAGAAATTCTCCGTACTGCCAGGGATTGGTGATATTGTCGCACTCGAACATTGAAATCCCCGGCAGAAGGATATCTGCAAATTTGGCGCTTGCGGTCATAAAGAGGTCACTGCACACTATGAACTCACACTTGCTCTCATCGCTGAGGATTTCTTTGGTGCGGTTGATATCCCCGTGCTGGTTGATCAGGGTATTTCCGGCAAGATTCAGGATCATCTTGATGTTGGACAGGGGGTGCTCACCGCCGCGGACACCGTCGGCCGCGCCCATCTCCGTGCCTCGCAGGATAGCGTCAGTCCACAGGAATACCGGTATCCGGTAAGGATAGGGATTTTTCGGCATGGGGAGGGAAGGACGTTTGTGCTCGGCGTAGTCTCCCGCTCCGCAGGCATATCCGCCATGTATACCCACGTTCCCCGTCATACATGCCAGCAGGATTCCGCCGCGAACGCATTGCTCTCCATAAGCATTTCTCTGGGGGCCCCATCCCTGATAAAGGATGGAAGGACGCGCTGTGGCGTAGCGAATGGCAAGGTTCCGGATAACCGCGGCGCTGACACCTGTAATGGCCTCTGCCCACTCCGGTGTTTTGGGAACTCCGTCCTGTTCGCCGGTGAGATAAGATAGAACGGACTCTCCGGGGTCGGCCCCGGGTGGCATATGTGCGGGGTCGAAGCCGATACAGCAGCGGTCCAGAAAGTCATGGTCCACAAGCCCCTCCTGAACCAGTACCCATGCCATGGCATCCAGCATGGCGCTGTCGGTGGCAGGCCGAATGGGAATCCATTCAGCCTTAAGCTGACGGACAGTCTCATTCTCCCTGGGGTCTACCACAACTATGGGAATGCCCTTTTCCCGGGCCTTTCTAAGATAATACATGGTTTCGCAGTCGAATTTGGTTGAGGCGGGATTGTGTCCCCAAAGGATGATCAGATTACTGTTGAGCCAGTCCGCCGGGGCATTTCCTGTATTTCCGGTACCATACATCAAAATACTTGCCTGGCGTATGCAGGCGGAGCTGTAGGAGTTATAGTAGGACAAAAAGCCGCCGTCCAGACTCAACAGGCGCATGGCCAGGCGATCCGGGCGGAATACGGCGCTGACGCCGGTGGAATAGTTGACATAGCGTGATCCGGGACCGTATTTATCACGAATCCTGATCCATTCCCGGGCGATGGTGTCCACAGCTTCGTCCCAACCGATACGGACGAACTTTCCCTCACCGCGCGGCCCTACACGTTTCATCGGATAGCGCAGCCGGTCTTCGCTAAGGAAGGTCTTGTGGTAATTCATTCCCCGGGCGCATGCAGTCAAAGGGACGCCGGGTGCGGCGCACTCCTGTGTATCGGTGGTCAGGCGAAGGATCTTTCCGTCACGCACATGGGCGTGAATGATGCAGCGACCTCCGCAGTTATTTCTGCCTGTTGTATGTATTATCTTGATTTCATCGGACATGATTGTAACTCCTTGTTAAAACAGATCCAGCATACTGTCAAGATAAGTTTCTTCCCTGACCTTAAGCTGATACTCCGGCTTAGTCATATAGTAGAGTAAGAATTCGAAGATCACGGCGCTTCCGAGGCTCCGGCCCTCGATTTTAAAATTTGAAAAACCCTCCGGCACATAGACATCCCGAATATCCTCTATTCCGATAAATCCGGGGTTTTTCATGGCATCTGAAAATCTGTAGCCCTTAGGTGCATCAGGGGATACGCAACGGTGATCCGCACAGTCTTCACCGAGATTCTTTCTGCTGACATTTACATAGCAGTTTTTTCTGTCGTAGCAGCCGTACCAGCAGCACTCATTGCATAGAAATTCCACTTTTTGTTTTTGGGTCCCGGACAATGCATTAAGCCTCAAATGATCCTTGTTCAGCCTGAAGTCAGGTACCACGTAGCTGAATTCTTCCCGGTCAAGCTCCTTTTCAAATTCACTGAAATCTGTAATTACCTTTGTTGTTGAAGAAACAAAATAGTAATCGGGATACTTTGATTTTATATAATTAAGCAGCAGATCTGAGTGAATGATGACTCCGCTTTTTTTATTCCCGCAGTGTTCAAACATCTCACATAAGGCGTTACATTTTTTATCAGTTAAGTGTTTCTCTTCAATCAGAGAATTACTGAAGGTCAGACGAGCTGATATATCGTATTCCTTCATGAGTGAATGCACATCCTCCGGATTCTCTTCTCCGAAGCCGACACGTCCTCCTCCCCACAAACAGTCCTGAGGGGCCCCATATATGGAGCCTATCTCACACCAGTCGTGGAAATACTCTCGATGCTCCCGGAAAAGGGGCAGGAAAACTTTATATAATTCATAGAACTCAAACAGACCCGGAAGGTGGTAGTAAACTTTTATATCATTTTTCATTTCACAGCACTACGTTCTTTCTTACGGTTACCTTGATGACATTGACCTGCTCCGCATGTTCTTCATAGAAATATTCGATTTCCTCTGCGGAGTTTTCGATCATGGTAAGAGACAGGGTGTTATCGGTATGCCTTATGTCGAATTTGTCTCCGGCATAGGAAACGGTTATAGTGCAGCGCTCATCCTGCTCCGAATACTCCACAGTAAGTTTAATAGGGAGGCAGTTGCCTTCAGGAATCAGTATCTGCTGTACAAGTTCCTCGATAACAAGACGTATACGGTATTTATCTGCCGCCGCCACATCGTTTTTCATGAGATAAGCGTCCAGCTCTGCGTTCAGATGAATGAAGTCATAGCTTACTGTATCGATGAATGCTTCAAATACCTTCAGCTTACGGATAAATCTTCTTGTCAGCTCTTTTTTCGGAGCGTCAAAGATCTCATCAGGAGTGCCCTCCTCATAGATCCCGCCTTCGTCCATGTAGAAGACTCTGTTGGAAATGCTTCTGGCCAGATTCATCTCATGGGTTACGATCATCATGGTGGTTCCGCCTCTTGAGAGGTCCCTTATTACCGCCTGAACCTCTGATACCATGGTAGGGTCAAGGGCGCTGGTAGGCTCATCAAGAAGTATGACCTCCGGGTCCATGGCAAGGGTTCTGGCGATTGCGGCACGCTGCTTCTGGCCTCCGGAAAGTTCATCGGGATAGCTCAGGGCCTTGTCCTCCATTCCCACTCTTTTCAGAAGTTCCATGCCCTTATCATAGGCTTCCTGCCTGCCTTTTTTCAAAAGATCCATGGGTGCCAGCATCAGGTTCTCAATGACCGTGAGATGCCCGAAGAGGTTGAAGGACTGGAATACCATTCCCATCTTCTGTCTCGCTTTTCTGATGTCATAGCCCTTTTTGGTAATGTCTTCGCCGTTAAATATGATCTGACCTGATGTCGGTTTTTCCAGAAGGTTCATGCAGCGGATAAGGGTTGATTTTCCTGTTCCTGATGGACCGATGAGAGCGACCACGTCGCCGTCATTGATGGTGAAGGAAACCTCCTTTAGAGGTGTGACATCAGCATATTTTTTTGTCAGGTTTCTGATCTCAATCATGAGTGTTCACTCCCTTCAGTATGTCTTCTCTCTTTCTCTTTTTCGGATCAATGTTCAGTTCTATTTTTCCTACTATTGATGTAAGGAGACCCCCAAGGATAAAGTAAATAACCGCTACAGCTATCAGAGGGAAAAATGCTTCATAGGTCCTTCCTCGTACGATGTCTCCCATCTTGGTGAGATCCTGTACTGCGATATAACCTACTATGGCCGTGGACTTCACAAGTGCAACTATGGAGCTCTTGAAAGCCGGCAGAAAATGAGGTACCGCCTGTGGGAGTATGATGCGGAAGAAGGCATATATATCCCCGTAGCCGAGAGCAAAGGCCGCTTCTGTCTGTCCCCTGTCGATGGCGCCAACGCCGGACTTAAGCATTCCGAATACACCGGAACCGAATACCAGAGTAAATCCGATTACGGCCACAGCCGTGCCGTTCAGCTCGGATTTTGCGAAAATGATGTAGTAAAGGATCATGAGAAGCACAACCACTGGCATACCCTGTATAAGCCACACAAAGAAACCGGCAAAGGCATTGGCAGCCCTGTTCCCATTACGGCATAACATGTAAAGGAGGAAACCAAGAGCGGTTCCGAAGATTATGGAAAGTGCGGTTATGATAAGAGTGGTGAGGATGCCGGAGATAAACAGCTTGTAGCGGTCCTCCCTTATGAATGTTTTTTCAAAGCTTCCCTTCAGACTGCCAAGGAAGGAATGGTCTTCTGTTATTTCTGCGCCTTTTGAACTTCTTACGATAAGAACATAGTATGCCGGAAGATATTCTATAAAGTTCAGGGCTTCTTTTCGTTCATCCGTGACAACAAGCGAACCGCTGATGATATCGGCTTTTCCTGATCCTATGGAAGAAAGAACGGCTGAGAGGTCCAGTGGTATGAATTCAACATGTACATCCAGATCCCTGGCTATAAGGAGCAGCATTTCCACGTCAAGACCTAGAATCTCGCCGTCTGCGCCCACATAGCTCATAGGCTGCAGAGCATCACCTGTTGCAACAGTCACAGAACCGTTTTTACCGGGCCAGTCCTGCTTCGGCACAGTTTTTACAGATTCATCGGCTCCTGTCCATTTTTTCCAGAGAGCGTCCTTTGTGGACTGAGGGATACGGTCATAGGCTTCCTGCCACTCTTCTATCCGCTTATCATCTTTTGCGAAACCGAATCCAAAGGTGGTCTCACCGAGATTAAGAGGAAAGAGGGCCAGGTCCGGATCCCGGTTGGCAGCCAGCTCTGCAACGGCGTTGTTCATAAAGCCCGCATCGGTCTTATGGGTCTTTAAGGCCAGTATCATGTCAGCCAGGGAAGCGTAGTAGGTGTACTCTCCGGCACTTTTTACTTTGGAGGCAATGAGAGATTCAAATGGAGCTCCGTTCAGCATGGAAATGGTCTTTCCGTTCAATTCATCAAAGGTCTTATATTCAGGTTCTTTAGAGGAATCACGGGTTTCTGTGAAAGCTGAAAGATTTTTTGAAAGAACTGCAAGTACTATGCCACCTGAGCTTGTGGGATCTGAAAACAGCACCTCTTCAGAGCGCTCCGGAGTTACATTCATATCGGTGGTGAAATCGTATTTTCCTGATTTTACAGCGGGGATTCTTGCAGAAAAATCCACGTCTCCGAGATCCAGTGCGTAGCCCCGGTCACGGCAGAAACGAACCACAAGATCTATGTCATATCCGACATTTTTGCCGTTCTTTATATATGACCATGGCATATCTGTGGAGGTGGTTATGACATGTATGGTTCCGTTTTCACCTGTAAGGTCATCCATGTTGACAAACTTTTTCTCTTCGTCAACACCCATCCAGATATCGTCTATTTCCTTAAGGGTACCGTCTGCCCGGCTCTTCTCCAGAAATTCGTTCAGCTCCCGGCACAGTGCGGCACTTTTCTCGTCGTTCTTCCGGAAAGCGAAGCTGTAGTTCTGACTGGTTATTCTATCGTGAATGTAGTTGATGTCCGGGTTCTCTGCATGAATAGTCTTAAGGTTCGGCTCGTCCCCTAAGTAGGCATCGATCTTTCCGGCAAGGAGCGCAGAATTACAGTCCAGATAACTGTTGTAATAAAGGTACTCGCTGTCGGGAAAGTATTTGGCAGCAGCATCCTCCATGAGAGTTCCTGTGAGGACACCGAGACGTTTTACTTCATAGTCCTGCCAGTGAATTTCTGCATCTGATCCGGAAGTGCTGACTTCGGCCAGAGCTTTTTCAGAGGAAAATAAGGGCAGAAAAAGAATTGCCAGTGAAAAGATACAAAACAGTTTCTTGAAAACATTTTTCATAATAAAACCCTTCCATACTCATGATTTTGTATATATAAAGAATCGGCAGGAAAACCTGTTTAATCATTGTTTTACAAAAAAACTCATGACCATACTTAAACTCAATTTTGAGCTTAAGTTGGTCATGAGTCAATCGGTTTAATGGATTTTCTATAAGTTTCTTAAAGATACAAAAATTCTGTTTTTAGTAGGTTATTTCCCGTTTTTATCCTGTAAACCGACATTGGGATCCTTGTTTTCGGATAAATAAGGTTCGTATTGGGTTCAGGAATCAGTATTTCGTCGCGGCCCTCTCCGGCAAGTGAATGTACGGCACATGTGAAGTCAGATAATGAATCCGGAGTACTCTCACCTGATGAATGAGAGTCGAAGTCTTCTTTTGCAAATGCAGGCTGTTCGGGAATCGCGAATCCGCAGTCATAGGCTTTTATCTCAACATCCTTATAGAGCTCTTCGGAAACATCGACGAAATGCTCTCTGATATGCCCTTTTTCTGTTGGACGGATTACAGTGATCACGTCAATGCCTCTGACGGGACTCCAGTGCATCTCCATATGGTCTTTATCGATTACATACCCCTCTTCTGTCCTATTCTTTGTGTAGACGAAACCGTCTATTACAAAGGCAAGGGTGGAGTCAGGGGCATTCTCCTCAAGGCTCACGTTTGAACGGGCGATACTGAAGCCGAATTTACTGCTGTATGCGAACTTTGAATATTTTTCTATATTGTGGCTGTGACCTTCGTGAGAGGTTTTTCCCGGTACAAGAGTCACTACATGAGTGCAGCAGCCCTCCTTATATCTCCGCTGCAGGATCATGGGCACATGGGGAAGAAAAATACATTCGGATATGTCGGAGGGTTTATTTTTAGTAAGCAGATCCTCTTTTAAATCTGAAGCCGGACTGATTTTTTCTGTTCCTGAGCAGGTGGTATCTGGCTCATTTCGGAAATCCTCTGCTTTAGCCCAAAGCTTATCCTCATCCGGCAGTGCCAGATAGAAAAACGCCTGAAGACCCCAGTAGGGGGAACCGGGAGCATTGTAGCTTTCAGACATCTGTAGGTTTCCGTAGCCGTAGCCGATGGTGAGGATTCCTGCATTGTCAAAGACCGGACGATTCAGCCACCATGAGAGATTCCTGCTGATGAGTTCAAGGATTCTTGATTCAGATACGGGATACACTCCGGTCATCAGGCAGGTGGACCAGAAAGCACTCTGGGCGAAACGATAGGTCATGGATCTTCCGTATGGGAAGCAGCTTCCGCTGTCATCAAAGAAAAGCTCATAATCCCTGCCGAATTCCATGGCTCTTTCATAAAACCTTACGGAACGGTCAGGATCTTCCTCCTTCATGAACTCTCTGTAGATAAGACCGAAGCTCAGCATGACAAAAGGATTGTAGTAGTCCTTGTCTCCTCCGTTTCCGTCGTTGTACCAGCCTCCCTCAGCATAGTAGTCATCGATCATTCTGAGGCCGTTTTCCATATTCTCTTTACTGTATGGAAGCCCACGGACTTTAAGCGCCAGGTTTGTGATGATCTGGAAGAACTGCCAGTTGCAGGCGCAGAGGTTGTGGCGGTTACATTCATTAAGCCAGTCGGCAAGTTTTTTCTTTGCGGAACCGGAAAGAGGATCATAGAAAAACTCAGGAGCATAAAGCATGGCAAAGCCTATAGCAGGCATCTCACAGAATTTCTGATCGAAGTCATGACAGAGCCCCCAATAGTCCGGAGACCCGGGATCGGTTCCTGCTTCTATTCCATTTGTATAGATTCTTACCAGCACGGAAATCAGAGACAGCCGGGATGAAATACTTTGCGAGGTTTCAGCAGAGTCGTGAACCTCATGGCGGTCTTGCGAGGTTTCAACAAAGCCGTGAAACTCATGAGAGTCATGGGAGTGCTTTTTGCCGGAATTGTCTTTGACCAGGCGAAGAACTGCAAGCTTCTCATCTTCTGAAAGGCCAGCCAAAAGCGGAACCAGTCCCCAGAGAGGTCGTGCAAATGCCTCCATCTCCTGTGAAGAAAGCTCGTAGTGTGTCCTTGTATCTCCTATGCGAAGTCTCCCTCCTGATTCGGAATAGAATGGAATCAGCGGTTTCAGAATACGAAGAAGTATGTCCTGAGCTTTATTTTTATAAGTAAAATCCGATGGTTCAATTCCGGAAAATGCTTCCATAATTGTTCTCCTTAATAGTCTCCCTGAAAGAATCAGAGTTTATCTAGTTTTATATCCGAAATTCGGCAGCTTCTCCCAGCGGCTCTTAAGGAAATGTGCAGCCATCTTCGGACGGCGCTCCTTGGTGAAGACACCCTTTCTGTTTCCGTCTGCCCGATACACTCCCTGAATGGTGCCGAAATCTGCGAAGGCCCAGCATTGTTCTCCCATAAAGAAGTCCCGCTTATCGAACTCCGCATCTATACGGCGATAGTACTCCGCCTGAAATTCCTCGGTCCACATTTCCGCAACGGTTCCGTGAAGTCCCGGCAAAGTGTCGCAGCCGTACTCGGTGACCATCACAGGCTTACCCTGCTTCTCCCAGAAATCAAGCTCCAGATTCCATGCATAGATTGCACTGTCCATGTCACCTGAGAGGTTGTACCAGCCGTAATAGCGGTTAATACATACCACATCCATGGTCCTGGTGGTGATGTCCCTTGTGTAGTCATTCTGGCAGCAGACAAGGGTGACAGGTCTGTCCTGAGGATCAAGCCTGTGGGTATACTCATAAAGCTCATGCCAGTAATTGTAAGCTGATTCTGGGAAATTCTCGGTGTCGGGCTCGTTCCCGAGTGACCACATAATAACTGATGGATGGTTCTTGTCTCTCGCCACAAGGTCCCGGAGGATGCTCTTGTGGTAGTCCTTTATGGGGAAGGTGTATGGATCCAGAACACCGCCGCCTGCGATGCCCACGGCAGGTGTTTCGTCAATGATCACGATACCCTCTCTGTCACAGAGCCTGTACATCTCCTCCGCGTAAGGATAATGGCTCGTCCTGAAGCTGTTGGCCCCTATCCAGTGAAGAAGGCTCACGTCCTTTACATTGAGTCCTTCATTGACTCCTCTTCCGGAAATGTAGAAGTCCTCATGCTTGCCGAAGCCCTTGAAGTAGAAGGGCTTTCCATTGATGAGGAACTTTGTTCCTACTACCTTTACGGTGCGGATGCCGAATTCCTCAGTGTATTCATCTTCTCCGAAGCGAATCCTCAGGCTGTAGAGATATGGATCCTCCGGCCATGGATTCCAGAGATGGGCATCGGGGATACGGATTTTTCCGGATGCACCTGCTGCTTCGGCAATGACCTCGCCATCCCGGTCCAGAACCGTAACGGTAACATCCTCTTCACCGGCAACGGATCCTGACACTTCGATACTGTAGCTTACGATTCCGTCCGCTCCTTCGATATCAGGTACTATGGTCACATCCTTTATGTAATTCTCAGGTGTTGTGTAGATGGAAACATGACGGTTGATTCCCGCATAGTTAAAGAAGTCGAAATTAGGGAGGTTCACGGTGCCGCGGTGCTCCTTGGCTTTCTGTACCGCAGGGACCTGGGCATTGTCGGAACCGAAGAAGGCGGTACCCTCTTCATTTCCCATAGGCAGGGTGTGGTGATCCACCCGGTTGTTGCAGGAAACTGTGAGCTTTATTTCCTCACCTGGGGTCACAAGATCCGTGATTTCAGCTTCAAAGGGAAGGAAGCCGCCTCTGTGGGTAACGAGCTTTTCACCGTTAAGCCAGACTGTGCTGTCGTGGGCTACGGCGTCGAATCTTAAGAACAGGCGCTGTCCCTTAAAAAAGCCGGGAATCACACAGCTTTTTTCGTAATAGGCTTCTCCTGTGTGGTTTCTGTAAACCGGGTCTTCCCGCTGATCGTTGTAGGATGCCGGAACATAAAGCTCCTCCGCATCCTTTGGGAAATGCTTCTCCCACTGTTCAGTCTCAGCTTCACCCTTATCTATTTTAAACTTCCAGAGGCCGTCAAGTTTCATGACGGCTCTTGATTTATTTTCTATTGGAAATAACATAGCTGCTCCATTCCGGGAATCATCAGTGTAATCATAATCACTTAAGATCACACACTGCTGTTTTCATTTATCTTAAGCTTAATCTGAGTTTATCTTAGGTCTTTCTTTACCAGTAAATCTTCCAGTCCGGGACACTCAGTCTCGTCAGGGCTTCCATATAGTAGTAGTCTCCCCAGATTATACATTCGTCCACACCCTCTTCTGTGCAGGTGTTGTAAGGGGTTTTCTTGCTATAGGTTCCGTGAAGTATCTGACCGTTTGATTTTTTGCTGTCGGTCACACGGTATCCGTCATACAGAGCCTTCATTAACTTCTTTGCGATGGATCTGTAGTATCCGGCATCCTCTTCCTTCATGTACTTTGACATCTCAAGCATTCCGCAGGCGGCTATAGCGGCTGAGCTTGAGTCCCTGGGCTCTGAAGCCTCATCTCCGTCACCGAAGGTGAGATCCCAGAAAGGAACCAGGTCTTTAGGAAGATGATTCAGGAAATATGTGGCTATACGCTTGAAATATGATATGTACTCTTCTCTTCCTGTGTACTTGTAGGCCACTGCTGTGCCGTAAATGCCCCAGGCCTGACCTCTCGCCCATGCAGAACCGTCCTTATATCCCTGACAGGTGGAGCCGTGGGAGAACTCACCTGTTTTCGGATCAAGGAAGACCGTATGCCAGGTGGAGTCATCCTCTCTCAGTATATATTTCATTGTGGTATGGATATGTTTTTCGGCAATGTCTCTGTACTTCGCATCACCGCTTACCTCTGATGCCCAGTAAAGAAGCGGAAGGTTCAGAAGACAGTCTATGATGAACCTGTAGTTTCCGGGATCATCCATAGAGCCCCAGGCCTGCAGGAATTCACCTACGGGATGAAATCTTTTTATAAGCTGCTCTGCTGCAAGGAGGGCTGCTTCTTTCGCTGTTTCGTTTCCTGTAAGCTTATAGGCTGAAACACAGGACGGGCTGAAAAGAAAACCCATATCATGATTGTCTACATCGAATTTATCCCTGATCCTTTTGTGGAAGGAAGCGACCTCTGAGAGACCGGCCTTTAAGAGCTTTTCCTTCTCTGTACCTTCGGCTCTTTCATAAGAAAGCCATATCTCACCGGTCCAGAAGCCTGTGGTCCAGTTTCTGTTCTCTCCCGGCTTATAGAAACCGGAGAAGCTTGCAGGTCCCGGGAAATGTTCCGTGAAATCCGGAAGGTTTCTTTCCACCTGAGAGACCGCAAAATCGAGAGCGTCATTTACCTCTTTTTCTGTTATTTCTTTATACTGAGCGATATCCTGCTCCTTTATCCAAGTTGCCATTATATAGAGCCCTTTCTGATGTTCTGGAATACATATGATATAAGTGTCATAAGTATCTTTACCACTTGTGCTCGCACAAAAGTGGTAAAGATACTTCATGACACGCCCCCACATGGAGCACGCAAGGACGCTTTTTGCGGCCTGGGAGTGCGGAATGTGGGAGAATCGTGAGAGCGCATAGCGCGAAACGATTCTATATCGACTTTTGGCGCTGTCACAAAAAGTCTTTAGATTAAAGAGAAACCGAAGTTCAAACAGGACTTCGGTTTCTTTTGAAAAAATGATACTGGCTGATTAGTAAACTGAGGATCGATCATGAGTTCATAGGTTAAAAATGTAGTTGATTCTATTATGAAAGATCATGGCTGCAGACCGCCTGATGCGGAGCAACACACACTTTCAATGAAAGATTGTTGTATTAGTACCAGTACCATTGTTTCCCGGATTGAACCTCAGCCCTTTACACCTGAGCTGGCGATTCCTGCCACGAAGTACTTCTGAAGCATCAGGAATACTATAACTACAGGAATAAGGCTGATGCAGGAGGCGGCCATGATGAGACCGTACTCTGCGGAATACTGAGATATGAACATCTTGAGACCGATCTGAAGAGTTTTCTTGCTCTCAGAGGTTAAGTAGATGAGTGGTCCCAGGAAGTCATTCCAGGTATTTACAAAGGTGAAAATAGTAAGGGTCGAGAGCGCCGGCTTCGAAAGGGGAAGCATGATGCTCATGTAGATCTGATACTCGCTCATGCCGTCGATTCTGGCTGCCTCGCAGAGGGAATCGGGGATGCCCTCGTAGAACTGACGCATCATGAAAACACCGAAGGCTGTGAAGGCCTGAAGTATGATGATGGACAGGTGAGTGTCTGCAAGGCCCAGTCTTCTCATGAAGAGGAACTGGGGAACCATGTAGGACTGCCATGGAATCGCGATGGTGGCAACATATGCAAGGAACAGGAAGTCTCTTCCTCTGAATCTTAATTTTGCAAATGCATATGCCGCGAAGCTTGATGTAAGAAGCTGGAAGAAAGTCACGATCAGTGTGAGCTTTACTGTGTTCTTTGTGAAAGTGAGGAGCGGGATCTTGGTCCAGATGTCAAGATAGTTTCTCCACTGGGGCTCGTAGCCGAACCACTGATAAGGAATAACGAAGATATCCTTGTTGAACTTGAGTGACGCTGTGATCATCCAGATGAATGGGATGAGCATGATCGCTGCGAAAACTATAAGGATGAAATATACAAGGCCTTTTCCGATGGCCTGATTTGTTGATTTGCTTTTCATTTAAAGTATCCTCCTGCCACATTTTGGGTACGTCATCTTTGTATGCCGGCGTTGGGTGCCAGATCCCTTCGGAATCTGCCACGTTATCTGGGAAAGCCGGCCAATGGATTTCGCTGACGCGAAGGCCGGCGTTGGGTGCCAGGTTTCTTCGAAACCTACCACATTAATCATTAGCGTAGTTCTTTTCGCCGCTGAACTGGATGATGGTGATGGCAAGAACGATGGCAAAAAGTACCAGAGAACCTGCGCTTGCGATACCGAGGTTCCAGTTTCTGAAGGCCTCTTCGTAGATGTAGTAAACAAGAACGATGGCGGATTTGTTAATGACGCCGTTGCTTCCTCCTGCCAGCATATATACGATGTCGTATACCTTGAAGCAGTTGATGGTGAGCATGATGATAACGAAAAAGGTTGTAGGCTTTAACTGAGGAACAGTTACATATTTGAACTTCTGCCATACATTGGCACCGTCAAGACCTGCCGCCTCGTAAAGCTCTGTGTTGATGTTCTGAAGTCCCGCAAGATAGATGACCATGTAGTAACCCATGTTCTTCCAGATGGAGAACATGATGATGGTCATGAGAACCGTCTTCGGAGATGCTGCCCACTTGAGAGCAGGGGTATGGAAAATATTTATGAGGAGCTGGTTAATGACTCCGCCCTTTGCCGGTGTGAAAAGCATGTTCCATACCGCGGCCACCGCAACGAGTGAAGCAACGTATGGGAAGAAGGTCACTGTTCTGAAGAAGTTCCTTCCCTTTACCTTCTGATTAAGCAGTATAGCCAGTCCTAAAGCCATTATTAATGTAAGAGGTACTGTGAAGATACTGTAGATAACTGTGTTTTTTAAGGATGCCAGGAAACGGTCATCCGAAAAGATAGTTACAAAGTTCTGGATGCCTACGAATTTCCACGGGTTACTTCCGTCCCACTCCATAAATGCCATGATCATGGCGAGGATGATGGGTCCTAAAGTAAATATGGCGAAACCGATGAAATTCGGGGCTATAAAGGAATAGGCTACCAGTGCCTGTTTAAATTTTCTTCGCTTTGCTTCTTCTACGCCGGTTGTTCTTACTGTTGTAGCTGCTGTCATAAGGTGCCTCCTGAGTTTTGTGATGTCAGCCGGTTGAAATTCGACTTCGTCGATGGCTGACGCTACATGCAGGGTTTTCATGGAAAACCTGAAATATCATTTGATTTAAAACTGCATTCAGCAAAAAACATCATAGGAAATAAAAATGATCTCTTTTGCAGAATCCTGCTTTAAAACCGTTTTGTATAGTCGGGGGAATTTAGAAATAAGCGATCAGATATCTTCTGATTTATCAGAAAGATTTTCATAGAATAAGGGCTGCCGCACTGTCGCACGACAGCCCCGATGAGTTTTTTAATTCAAGTAATGATTTCAAGTCAGTCAAGTGTAAGCATTAGCCGATGATGGCCTGAACGCCCTCGTTCATAGCCTGAACAGCTTCATCGATTGTTGAAGACTCTGTCATGATGAGGTCGTGCTGCTCGTTGAGAATTGTCTCGATCTCTGATGACTTGTCATTTGCAGGCATCTCAAGATATGTGTGTGATGTGATGAGCGCATCCTTTGAAGTATCATCCTGAGGGAAGCCGTCCATAGAAGCGATAGCTGAAACGATATTCTCGTTTGTCATAGCAGGGATGTTTCCTGTCTCAGCAAGAACCTGTGCACCCTTCTCTCCTGTTACGAACTTGATGAAGTCCCAAGCCTCGTCCTTATGAGGAGCAGATGTAGGAAGTGCAAGAGCTGTGATTGTTGCAAGAGTTGAACCTGCTTCAACACCCTCAGCGTGAGGATACTTAACCATGCCCCAGTTTGTGCAGTCTGTGTACTCACCTGACTTGATCTTGTTGATAAGAGTTGCTATGAACCATGAGCCCATGTTCATCATTCCAACATTGCCCTGAGCAAATGCATCGCTGTAGTGAAGTCCCTGTGTCTTAAGTGTTGCATAATCCATGCAGACACCATCCTGCTGCTGCTTGAGAACCATCTCATAGTATGGCTTTGTGAAATCGTAGTTTCCGCCGACGATTGTGTTCTTTCCATCGAGGATACCGTCAAGCTGGATTGTTGATCTCCATGTGTGATAGTGAGCACCGTAAACCTCTGAGCCCGGAGTTGTGTCTGTTACCTTGCGAGCCAGCTCGTCATACTGCTCCCAGGTCATGTCATTTGTAGGATACGGAACGCCTGCCTTGTCGAATACGTCCTTGTTGTAGTAGAGAACCCAGATGTCTGAACGGAAAGGAAGCTCATAGAGGCTGTCGTTGATAGTTACCTGATCTGTGATTCCGCCGTACTGGCTGAGATCGATGCCTGCCTCCTTGATCTTGTCATTCAGTGGCTCAAGAACGCCCTTGTTTACGAGTGTCATGTAACCCGGAACATCCTTGACGGTTACAACGTCGAAATCCGAACCTGAGCCGGAAAGCTGTGTTCCGAGAACAGTTGAATAGTCTGTTGAACCAAGGTCTACCATTTCAATGTTTACATTCGGGTGCTCAGCCTTAAATGCATCGATGAGCGGCTGATAGTAAGTGATGGATGACGCATCCCAGAGTGCCCACTTTAAGGTTACTGCGTCTCCGCCTGCTGCCTCTGTAGCAGCTTCTGTGGCAGCTGCCTCTGCCTTTGTCTCTGCTGCCTGTGTTTCTGCTGCCTTTGTCTCTGCAGCTTGAGGAGCTGCTGTGGTAGCTGTTGTTGAGCTTCCGCCACAAGCGGCAAGTGATGTTGCAGCCATAGATGCAACAAGCAATGAACTTACGATCTTCTTCATTTTTTTCCTCCTGTTTTTAGGTGTATGAACCTATTTGTCAAATGCCGGGATCTCCGCCGGATACTCCTATCCGTCTGTTTCCGACAGGCAATGCCAGCACTTTTTCAGCGCTCCCGGCGCATTGCCTTAAGACTGAATTTATTGTAGAATTTCTCTGTTTTTAAGGAAATACAAATTTTTCGGAGCAATTTTGCTTTTTTTTAGCAGGTTTTGAAAAGATGTACTTTTATATGAAAAAGATGCAGAAATTTTCAAAGAGTTATTTTTTGAGGCAAAATCCGATATTCTTATAAGCGGATTCCCTGCTTCAGAAAAGAGCCTGTAAACGGATTCCTGATTTTTGGTAAAAGGCATCATGCTTTTGAAATAGATTTCGGAACTTTTTCATGGATTAAGTTCGAAATCCCAAAGGTGAAATATTAGACGGAAAAAGATATTTACTATATGAAAAAACATCCCGGATTAAAGAAAAAATTCAACTCCATAAGATTTCAGATAGTTGTTTATTCCATGGGCTTTGCGGTGCTGATGTCACTCATGATGTCAGCCATCAGTTTTTTTTACATAAGGGATAATCTGAGACGAAATGTACGTCAGACTGCCCTCGGCAGTCTTCAGCTTTTGGGCTCGGAGATGGACAAGTCTCTTGACAATGCCACAAATTTTGCTCTGTGGACCACTATAGACAGCACCATCAATACCTATCTGAATAGAATGACTGCCGGATCCGACAGTGAAGATTTACTGACAGCAGAAGAAGTTCAGGAAAAAAACAGGGTTGAGAGGCGGCTCGCCCTTTCCACCTGGGAGCATTTTAATGATGAATACAATGCCATGGGAAGGACAAGGCACATACAGAGAGTTGTAGTGAGTACCATGGACGGAAGACATTATCTTCAGTCAATTAAAAATGCTGCGGTAAACTCCACTTCCGGTTTCACCGGAAAGATCATGTCCACCAATTATTTTTATCAGCTTCTCAATGCATCGGATTTCCGGTACTTCGGGCTGAAACAGAGTCCTGTGACTACCCACTTTGATGAAATGATCATTCCCATGGTGAGACCGATACAGTCCTCCTCTTCTTCCGCAATCGTGGGTTTTGTTTATATGGAGCTTTCTCCATCCATCATCACTTCCATCTTCAGTGATTACAGTCTTGAAAAGGATGAAAGGGTCTTTGTTTCCATAGGTGAGGGGCATAATTATGAGTATAAGGATGGGGAGCTTATTGAGTGTCCGGTTCCGGATCAGACAGTCAGCTATACACTTAGAAACAAGGCATTCAAGCTTTATCTTCTTCCATCACAAAGAAACATGAACATAAGGATGAACTTCTATATAGTTGTCATCGGACTTCTCAGTTTCTCCATCATATTTATCGGACTTCTCCTCTGGTTAAGGCTTAAGCATGTTATTTCAGAACCTATTACAAAGCTTCTCTATAAGCTTGAGAAGATAGGAGGCGGTGATTTCAGAAGAGATCCTTCCATCGAGTGGGATTCTGAAATGGGAGCCATAGGAGCTGGTATCAATGCATTGGCACAGAATGTTGAAAACCTGATGGAAAAGAAGGTGCAGGATGAGAAGAAAAAGCAGGAGCTGGAGTATCAGATACTTCAGTCCCAGATAAATCCCCACTTCCTGTACAATACTCTGAACACCATAAAGTGGATGGCCACCATTCAGGGTTCTGACGGAATCGCTGACATGTCTACCGCCCTCTCCCGTCTTCTCCGGAATATTTCGAAGAGCAAGGAAAATGTCATCAGTCTGGAAAAGGAGCTTTTCCTGGTGAAGGACTATTTCACTATCATGAAGTACCGTTATGGCGGAACCATCGATTTTGAGATAGATTTAAAGGATGAAGCTCTTCTTAAGGCCTCGGTGAACAGATTCTCCCTTCAGCCCATAATCGAGAATGCCATCTTCCACGGCATCGAGCCGAAGGGCGGAGCCGGGAAGATAGTGCTTTCGGTTTACTGTGAATGCTACGGAAATAAAAAGGAAATCGGAAGCCCGAAGGATATCGGCGTTTTGGGCAGTCAGGTCCCTGAGAAAGGAAATCTGGACAGAGTATCAGAAAGAGAGATTCAGGAAAGAAAACTTCTCATCATCGAAGTAAGAGACGACGGCGTGGGTATGACTCAGGAGCAGATAGAAAAGACCCTTTCAGGTGAGCTTGAAGGGGCTGACGATTTCTTCCGCCACATAGGAGTGGCCAATGTCTCTCAGAGGATAAAATATACCTTCGGGGAGGAATACGGACTCTCCATAGAGTCTGAGGTCTCGAAGTATACGGTCATGAGATTTACGCTGCCCTATGTGGAAGCTGAATGAAATTTCTTTATAAGGCTTTCAAATAATATTTTCTGGTGTTCAGTCAGAATCGTTGTAGTATGATGAGGTACGGCTATCAGATTTTCGGTGAAATCGGATAGCAAGACATGTAAAATATAGGAATGTTGTTTATGTACAGAGTATTAGTTGTGGACGATGAGCCGCTGGTTCAGGTGGGGCTCAAATCCATGTTACAGGGATTTGAAAATGTTGAGGTTATAGGTTCTGCCTCCAATGGAAAGGATGCTTTTGATATCATAGGAACTGAGAGTCCGGACATAGTCATTGCAGATATCAAGATGCCTGTTATGACAGGACTTGAGCTTTTGGCAGAATCAAATAAGCATTATGGACCGGTGCCTGCATTTATCATGCTGACGGCCTATGAGGAGTTTGAAATGGTCCGTAAGGCACTCTCCTATCAGGCTGTGGACTATCTTGTGAAGGTGGAGCTTGATAAGGAGCAGCTCAGTGAAGCCATAAAGAAAGCAATCGCCCGTGTAAATCAGGTTAAAAAGCCTGAAGGGGACAAGGCAGAAAGCCGTTTACAGAATGCGGATACATTTCAGCTTGAGGAGCTGAGACAGCGTTTTATGCTGAAGCTGCTTCACGGAGAGTTTTCTGATGGCAAAGCTTTGAAGCATGAAGCATCAAATGTCCGGATGGATTTCAAGTTCAACAGATATATCGCAGCCTATGCGGAGATTGTGGTTTCCTCAGAGGGAGAAAATCGCCATGATGAGGATCCTGAAGTCGGGAAGGACATGGGAATCGCCAGAGAAGCGTCCGAGGAAAGTGGAACCGACCGAATGATTACCCTCTATCGATCCTGTCTCTCCATGACCAGAGAAATAGTTGAGCGTTATGCTCCCTGCTATATCGTTTCAAACGACACTGAGCACTTTACCATCTTGTTCTTCTTTACGGAGAATACGCCTGTGGCGGAAAGCATGACCCACATTCAGGAAGCGGTGGAAAATGCCCATACCATGATAAACAATTATTTCAATGTTTCTCTCCGCTTTGGTATAGGAACTGCAGTCTCCTCTCCCATGGATATACACACCACTTTTGAAGAGGCTAAAACTGCTGAAAAAGAAACGGATAAGGATGCGGCCATCAGACTGTTCAGCCATATCGTGGGTGCAAACCGCCGTTCCGGAAAAGATAAGCTTATCGCTATGATCCAGGACTATATCGATGAGAATCTGAAGGGAAAGCTGCAGCTTAATGAAATAGCCGATGCCTTCGGGCTTTCCCCGGCATATCTTTCTGTTCTTTTCAAAAAGAACACAGATATAGGCTTCTCCGAATATGTTTATACAAGAAAGATCGAGCATGCAAAGAAGATGCTCCTCTCCGATGACATGAAGGTCTATGAGGTGGCAGACGCCCTGGGCTTCGAGTCTGCCTACTACTTCTCAAAGGTCTTCAAAAAGGTGACGGGAGTTTCCCCGAGAGAATTCATACAGGCAAAGACGGAAGGATAAAAAAGCTTTGACAGGATAGTTTCACATCAAAAAACCTACCCGGGAATTATCCCTTGGTAGGTTTTGTTAGATGGTGTAAAAATTATCCCTCTTTTATCAGAAGTTCCTTTCCTTCGAAAGCAAAGGCAAACTTTTTTATTTTGTTTTTATCGTAACCTGCTGAAAGGAGCTCGCTCTCATACTTCTTATCATTAATCTGTTTAAGTGCCATATCACAAAGCTCATCAAGTGATTTTCCCTTTTCGCTTCTGCGCTTTGACTTAAACTCTATGATGACAGCATTGTCTTTTTTATCCTTCGGACGGAGCATCACATCATATCGCCCAAGGCCGCTTTCACGGTTTGATTTTATTTCGTATCTGTCTCTTAGCTCAACCAGAAGACCTATCACAAGGCCGTGGTAGAAATTTTCAGGAGCAGCTCTTCCGCTGCCATCAAAGGAACTGATCATATCCTCACAGATTTCTGACAGGGTATCCATCATGTCATCGATGTTGCCCTCAAGGAGTCCTTTAACGAAATAATTGTAATTTGCTCCCACATTTTCAAACCATCTCTTCACAAGAATGTTGAAGCTTACTACAACTTCATAATTCGTGAGCTTAAGCTCATACTCTGTTATTCCGTCCATATCGGTCATGGATAGGGCCTTCAGATATCCGCTTGCAAAAAGAAGACTCCATATAGCTTTTTCATTTCCTTCCATTTCTCCGTAAACAAGCTGCTCATCTATCTCTGTTTCGATGGTTCCTCCCTGCAGCAGATTCTGGAAGGATTTCTTTATCTCAACGCTTCCTTCTCTTACAAGTTTTGAAATCAGCGAGTTTGAACTGGTATTTGCCCAGTAGGAATCGTACTTACCTTCCTGAAGAAATGAGATGATGGACCAGGGATTATATATATCTTCGGTATTTCCGAACTTAAATCCGTCATACCATGCCTTTACTTTCTCTTTTTCTTCACCGTAGCCATAAGCGTCTAATGCTTCAAACACTTCTTCTTCCGTAAATCCAAAACAATCTGCATACTTTTCAGAAGAAATAGTTACCATTTTGAGGTTGTTTAAGTCTGAAAACAATGATTCACGGCTGACTCTTGTGATTCCGGTTAAAAGAGCTCTTCCAAGAAAAGGATTTGTTTTGAGAGTAGAGTTAAACATATTTCGCATAAATCCAACCAGCTCATCCCAGTATCCGTTTACATAGGCTTCCTGCATGGGAGTGTCATATTCATCAATCAGGATAATGACCTTTTTGCCGTAATAATCACTGAGCCACTTACAAAAGTTATTTATACAGTTTGCCGTAATATCGGCATCCATGTCTATGGATATCCTGTTATAGAATTCAAGGTCAGAAGTATCGAGACTTTCCTTAAGGAAGGACAGTTCCGAACGCATTTGATTGAACATAATGTTGAATTTTGTCACTGCGCTTTTAAAACTACCTGATTTAACACCGGCAAAGGAAACAAAGAGCACCGGCCACTTGCCGCACTCTTTCATGAGTTCAATATCTTTGGAAATACTTAATTCCCTGAAGAGCTCTTCATTGTTATTCTTTCTCGCCGAAAAAAACTCCTCCACAGTACTAAGCATAAGGGTTTTTCCGAAACGTCTTGGACGGGTGATTAAAGTGACATCATCATTACTGTTCCACCATTCGGAAATAAACTTTGTTTTGTCTATATAAAAAGCATTTGCCCTTATAACCTTTTCAAAATTCTGGATACCTAATCCCACTGTCTTTAACATGTGAATATACCTCGTATCAGATCTTCGATATCTATGCTAATACTAGCATAATTCCCATGTCCTCACAACGCGCACCAGGATCGATAAAGCTTAGATACTCAAACTACTACTATGTATTTAGTAGTAGTTTAAGTTGTTACTCATATTTTATAAGTATGGTTAGCTTTCGGTTAGGGGATTAAATATATACTGATGTTCAAATTTGCCTGCATTAAAACTTAAAACCATTTTTGTACCGCTGCAGGTTCCGCTGGCTATGAAGCTGTTGCATTTTGCCAGAAATCTTAGCGCATAGAAATAATTGACAGTAATGTCCTCGAGCGCCGCCTCATAAGCTTCTCCTGTCCTCTTTTCCTTTTCAAGATCTTTGATCAGATGTATATTTTTGAAATCCGATACTGAAAATCTCTCCTGTGCTATCACACGGACTTTATCTTTGCCAAATTCGGAGAATATGGCATCCAGAGCATCATTATCTTCGGTTGCGAGAAAAATCTTGTCAAAATGATACTCTTCCATGAATTCTCTGATCTTAGGGATCAGTATCTTTGCGGAAGCCTGCTTATGTTTTGCACCAACTTCCGTTAGCTTGTAATCAGTTCCTCGGATCAGAACACCCAGTACCTTATCATCACCAAACACCGCCTCATAGTATTCATCAATCTGATTATTGAATTCATCATCTATAACCGTTTCCTTTAACGGAATCTGCATCATTTGGAAGGTCGGTATGACATACAGCTTGATAAAGTCGGCACAAATACAGGTATTGTCCTCATTTGCATCTGACGGCCTTTTCTTAAGAACAAAATATCTGTTCAGCATCTCATCACTGTATCTTGAACAATGCTCTTTCAGAAAGCATTCAATGCCGAATCCGGCAAGCAGTGCCTCGATTTTGTTATAAGTATCCAGTATTGCTCCGATGCCGATGATTTTATCGAACTCTATTTGGCAATACTTTATTTCTGACAGGTCTTTGCCTTCCGCAAGTCCCTGTACGAAAAATATCTCGCTGAAAAGAGGAATGGAGTGATTTTTTTTCACATCTCCCTTGTATATTCCGATCACAAAATCCTTTGTGATGATCATAGAATCCTCGCGGCCGGGAAGCTCTTCTACTATGTGCACATTGGCCATATCAGACATGAATAGTCTGATTCTGGAATCAGTTACGTAAACCTGCATATCAAGCTTTAACGCAGCGAGTTTTGCGATCACGACCGAGTACTCAGTTAATTCCTCAATTTCAAGTGCACCGAAGCGTTTTATCAGTGACAGATTCAGGGTGCGGTCATCATTTTCGTCGTAATTGTTGAAGTTGAAAAACAGCTCGGAGAAACCATTGTCCTGAGCGCCTTTGCTGGTCTTTATCGTGTAATTATTGTCGATTTTTTGGAGATCGTACAGCGGCTGATCATCCTTGTACACATGGCAGTATTCCAGCTGCTTTCTCAGTGCTTCATGAAATACATCCTCACCATGGCTCAGTTTGTCTCCGGCTTTCTCGCTGTCAAATTCTAATACTTTGTACATCGTATCATTCCTTTCTGCCAATGTATCTCTAAGAGATACTGTATAACGTTATGATCTATATCGACGAAAGTGTCTAATACGATTAGTTTATCATAGTACCGGGTTATAAAACTACAGGACATTCCTGCACAGTGACAGGCACTTATGGTTGTTTAAATGCACTCACCATATGCTCGGCAAATTGCCGGTTGCCTTTTTCTGTCAGATGAATGCCATCATAAAACAGATCGATATCCCATTTACCGGCATCGATGAACCTTGCTATGTATTTCCCGGCAACTTCATGGTAAAGGTTACTTAACTTTACGTTTGCTTCCTGAATTGCGTTCATGGGATGTCCTGCGGAGAATCCCATCATGGGAGGAGAAATGACGATGCATTGGCACTCTTCATGAATGTCTTTGACGGCTTGCAGAAGCAGATCCATATGGTTGGCAATTTCGAGGGGGTTAAGTGATGACTGATTCAGCAGATCATTTGTGCCAAGCATTACTGCAAAGTAATCAAGCTTCTCATACCGCCCCAAAACCTTTTGAAAACGTTTTAACTCTGCTTCATAACCGGGAAGACACCTTCCGTTTTGACCATCTTCTATGATCTGTATGGATTCCTTTATACGCTCCTGTAACATCGTTGGCCAACGAATATCCTTAGGTAATCTGGCATCTTCGTAACATGATGCCAGGGGATTATAGCCATATGTATTGGAATCACCGTATAGATAAAGGATCTGCTTATCTTCCATTTCATGCCTCCCTTCGCAAACTCTCTTGCATAGAATACCATCAAGATCAACAGCGGCCATATGTAGAGGTACATAAGGGACCATACATTGACGTCTTTAAGTAAGCATTCAATGGCTGTGAATCCAAATGCAATAAGCTGAGTTTTTCTGCCAAAAAAGATTGTGTACACAATGAAAAGAAGCGTTACAACTTCTACATTTGGCAGGAAATCAAGAGCAAGTTTGGATGCTTCAAGTATGGCAAGGGAAATCCCCAAATAGGCTATGTCTTTTACTGTTAATGCGTTATAACTCATAATTCTCAAGCAGATATTCTTTATACCAACTCACCCATCAGACCTCCTAGGTAAATATTTCTGTAAACACGATCCGGGTATAATGGCAGATATTTCATTATTACGATACTTTCCTTATGGCTTTTTGTCAAATTTTAGCTTACGAAGGCAATATATCCAAACGGTTTTTTTTCACGAAGAAAAACCGGCCAAATTCATAAGGAAACTGAATATCCAATAGTTCTATATGGTCTAAAAACAGACCATATGCATTTTTCTTAGACCATGATATGATTCTCTGTTCACAGTGACAGGCACCTATGGTTCTGATATTGAGACAGAAAAAGACTGCCTCCGATAGAGGCAGTTGTTTTAAATCATTCAACTCCAAATATTGTACATGATGTAATGTAACCATCTGAATCAACAGAATCCACACTCATATAGTTATAATACTTACCGCGTTCTACAAAATCTTCAATGGAGATCGTTGAACTGCTGTTAGGATTAGTCTTTACCCTGCAGTCATCGGCAAACTTGGCGGTTGTTTTTACGCTGCATTCAAAATTGCCAAAAGGTCCCGGATCACTTCCATTATGATAAACAATCAAATTAACCTGGGATGAATAGCAATCTCCGTTATAATCTATAGAATTAATCCATGCATGGCAAAGGTCATTGAAATCATAATGATCTACATCTGAAGTATAGTAATAACTGCCATCATAATTTGTATAAACAGAATATACAGGTGGCAATGATGTGGCTTTTACACTGGAATGACGGGTTGTTGGCTTTCCATAAATGCCACCAAAGGAATATGTATGGGTGTAATCTGTAGCAGCTCCGCTTCCATTGAGATTTACCACGAGACTTTCCTGTCCATCTGCAAATGTAACAGATGTAGACTGTGACATAATGCCACTGGCGTCGAAGTGATATAGCTCAGCATTTGTATCATGGTTTTCGTCAAGCCACAGCCAGGTGTTTTTTGCAAAGTTTCCATCATCTGTCATATAGAACCATTTTCCGCCGTATTCCACCCACTGTCCTGCAAGAGAAGTCAAGGCCATTGAGCAGGCCATAGCTACTGTTGAGATAAAATATTTAAGATTTTTCTTCATGTGTTCCTCCTTAATTATGCCGCTCTCAGAGAGGCATTTCATGTATGATGTCTTAATGATACACTTTCGTAATTAAAAAAGGTACACTCGCGGTTTACCTTTTAATTGTTATTTATCATTACTTTGTCTTGATACATAATTAGTTTACTTTACGATTACCAAAGGAAAATAACCTGCTTCATCCGGAAAGGACTGCGAGTCAAAATAAACCTTTTCATCCGGCATTCCAATGTTTTCAACCAGATAGATATGCTTGTTCCGGGCAAATGCTTTTTCCTTTATTTCCTTTAACTTTTTTCCGGCTTTCATTATCATGCTATTGCAAGAGGTAAAACATCAGCATAATTGTGATCTTTTCTAAAGATATTAATATTCATGGAATCATATTTATCTTTTGCGTCAAGGCAGCTTTGATAATTACCGTCCTCATAGTAGCTTTTTGCGCACAGCAGCCAATACTCTCCAAAGTTCTCATATTTAGTCTTATTTGATTCCAGGAACTGTATTCTTCTTGCAGTGTTTGTGTTATTTCTGCATTTTACAAATTCATTAACAGCTTCTTCACTGAGAGCATCCTTATCTGGAATTTTGTATTCATGCACAATATCTATCATATAATTAAATAGCTGCTCACGACTTTCGGTCAGTGAATTTGTTTCAGCGTCATCAAGTTTCTCAATCTCAAGTTGTCTTTTCTTAATAATTCCTTCCAGTTTAGAAATAGGTTCTATTATTTCTTTCTGCTGATTCAATGTTGGTAAGGATATTCCCATCTTTGAAGTAGAACTTGTCTTCTGGCTTTACAACATAACAAACTCCCAAAGTGCCAACACCAGTTACCATTACATCTCCTGGATGCGGTTTGCCATATTTTTCTGTATATTCCTCGTATAAATCTTCATCAATGAATAACTCATTATTGACATAACCATCTTCTGATAGTCGAGCTATTTCTCTTGCTCTATAAAACGGCACTCCTTATTCTCTCCATTCAGATTGAAAGACCCTTTTGCTAGAGCCGATATCATTTAGATTGCTTAGCTTTTCTTTAACCATATCATCCCTACAAATCTTTCTTTTAATTGATCCAAGAACATTTGTTTGATATACTATTTAAGTGCTACCAGTACATCGGTAGGCGGTTAGTCCTTCTATCAGAGGACTGTGACCTCTGTTTACATAGAAATCTCTTTTGAGAAATCTTACAATGGAGGAACTTGATTATGCTCACAATTAATGACTTGATTGCAGTTATTGCACTTTGTGCAACTTTCTATAGTCTTGGCTATAATCGTGGTAAGCATGATTCCAAGACACAAAAATAACCGCCCGAGCCTTGGAAACTTAGAGCGGTTACTTTAACTAAACTAAACATCTTGGGCTAACCGTCTACCGGTAGCACTTCTTTTCAATAAATATCTTACCATCACCACTCGTTATCGTCAAACAAATATTCAACTATCGACGGCGTAAGTTTACTGTAGGAATTAAAAATGTGAGAACCACCTGATTATTGAAAAGTTATTGTACTTCCGTGGTT
>SVDD01000002.1:0-199676 GCA_015057945.1 Lachnospiraceae bacterium
CTCCTCCTTACTATGACTTGAATTAATCATAGTAAAAAGAAGCAATTTTTGATATGCACCACCTATTTGACGCTTACCTTCAAAAAGGCGAACGTAATGCTCCATCCTGTCAAGAACAGTTTCTTCATCAAGTAAGTGTTCATCATCAATTTCAGACTGCCAAACTTTAATTTTATCGTTCTTAGTATTTGCGAGTATGGCAACAATTTTCTTACCGTAATTGAGCGCTCTTTCTTCTTGCAAATAGTCGTTTAGTTGTTTTTCATCGTCTTTGGTAAAACGTTGTTTTGTTTCAATCAAAACAACGACATCTTTATGTTCAAATCTTATATCTAATTTGAAATGTTCTGGCGTTCTTCCAAGTGCTTTAATCAACTCTTCTTTAGAACCTGCAGCTTGAACGTAACTATACTCACCACCCTCAATATTGGGGGTATGATAATCAATTCCTATTGTATTTATCATTGCAGTTCTATCCATGTTTATCCTTCCTAAATATCCGCACCATTCTCTTTAAGACGGCAATATCTGTCGTAGGAGATAATGATATTCTGCGGTTTACTGTTTTTATTCACCAAAACAACCTTGTCGTTTTGTGCCACATCATCAAATATCTTTGATGCTTGACCTCGTAGAAACTCCGTCATTTGATGATGGTTAGGTATTATTTCTCTTTTTCTCATAAATTCTACCTACCTTTCTCTGTCTGTAATTATCTCATAAAGTAATTACTTTTATCAATATAAAATATTAAATAAAAGTAATTACATAAAACAAAATACCAATCATACATTTTATTGCAATTTAATTGCTATTAAATTCTGAATAATGCTGTAAAAAATGAATTTAAATAGCATTTAAAATACAATTTATTGACATTGATGGAATAAATAAGGTATTTAATAGCCTTTTAATTACTATTAAATACCAATTAAATTGCAATTATTTACCATGGTGCAAAAAATAGCCATTTAATAAAAAATAAATTGTTATTAAATAGCCATTTTTTATATATTAAATTCCATACTCATCGTCATCATCAGGAAGGATATCAAGAGGCATATTCATCTGAGCCACATCACGTTCGATTTTTTTAATAAGCTGCTGACTATAGGATTTCTTTTCAGAAGTCTTCTTAGGGTCCTTAGCAGCATTAAAAGGATTTATGGATGCAGTAGGTTTAAAATCGTTTGAATCGGCATCTTTTTGTTCTACGGTAATTGTTTCAGAAACATCTTCATGAGGGGCTTCGTAAGCTTTCTTAGCTTGCTCATAGGCATCTAAGTCAAAGTCTCCTTTGGAATTGATAAAGCTATAACCATTTTGAGCCGCCCATGTATGATATCACGAAGGATATCCTTTCTGGAGAATCAATGAAAGGCTTGAAGAGCGATATGGTTGGCTTAAATTTTGACAAGAAGCTGTGAATGTTAAAAAATCCCTTGGAAACTAAGGGCGCACTTCTATACCTACCTATAGGAAGGTATGAGGTGCGCCTTTTCTTATGTGAAAAGGGAGTGTAGTATAAATCCCGGACAAGCCCTGCGGTCTTGTATTATTTTTTCTTTTTGCCTCGGCCATTCTTGGACAAAAAGTTGCGATACACGGTTGAGTATTTTTCAATAATTGTGGTGAAGAACTGCACTTCCTGTGATGTAGTCTGTACACAGCAGATATACAACGAAGCCCTGAAGGAGATGGGAAAGCCCCGTAACAGTGAATCAAGAGAGATCGGCCTCATAATGAATGGTACTATTTCAGGCTGGACGCCGTATCCGAATCCGAGAAATATTCCAGGTTACGGAAAGCAGCGCGGATGGATGAGGCTGGAAACAAACTCCGGAAACAGTGACGAAACATTTGTATCCGTGGAAGGTACGCAGATGGAAATACCTTTTGAAAGCCTATAAATAAGGGGTTTTCCGGAAATTCAGCAATGATAATTACGAGTAAAAATAAGTTTAGACACTCTGTTGCCGGACTTTGTTTCCGGCAATGGATGGGCAGAAATAAGGGGTTATATGAAGGAAAGAAAACATAAATATTTTGATAATCCGGACTGGAATGTAGCATTTGAAAGATGCATTGATGTGCTGGCGGAACTTATAGAAAAATATAGCGATAAAGTTCTTAATCCTGCAGCGATTGATATTAACTATAATTCGATTGCGATAACTGATTACCCGATCTTCTTGGATGGAAAAATAATAATATGTGAGAAAAAATATGTATTGAGTGCAGAAAACCTAAAGGCCTATTCAAAGCTATCCGGAATAAGGGCAGGTTTGAAGAAGACTGCATGATTTTGTAGTTGATGTCATATGAGCTTGATGTTAGAATTAATTCATGTAAATGAAATTCAATATACTGAAATTCGGAAGGGCGTTATGACAATTACCGAAAGAATCATAAAACTTATAAAGCAGAGAAAAATGACACAGGTGGAATTTGCAAGGCAAATAGGTATTGCCAACTCTACCATCAGTGAGTGGAAAAAGAAGGGTTCCTGTCCTTCTGCAGATAAGGTAATGGATATTTGTAACGTTTTAAAGGTTACTCCGGAACAGCTTCTGACAGGTAAAGGAATTGATGATGAGGAGGATATTGCTACATCAAATCCGGAAAGCCGTTTTACACCATATGATATTCAAATAATCGATAATTATCATAATTTAAGGGAAGAACAGCAAAAGAGGCTTGTGGCTTATATGGAAACGCTGAAGAAGTTGGATGATTTGGAAAACCTATGATAAAGGTAGCAAATAGCGTGAGTGGATAGATATGGAGAAGAAAGCTATAACATTTTATAAGAAAAGATTTGATGATATCCGGCATGAAGAGAACGGCGTGGAGTTTTGGTATGCCCGAGAGTTGATGGAACTGCTTGAATATGCTCAATGGCGAAATTTTGAGAAGATCATATAAAAGGCAAAAGTTTCTTGTGATAACAATGGGATATGTGTATCAGATCATTTTGCTGACGTCAGCAAAATGATCAAAATAGGTAAGGGCGGAAATCGTGAAATTGATGATTATATGCTTACCCGCTATGCTTGCTATCTTATTGCTGAGAACGGTGACCCACGTAAAGAGCAGATTGCTTTTGCACAGGGTTATTTTGCTGTACAAACGCGAAAACAGGAACTTATAGAAGAAAGAATATCCTACATAGAGAGAACCGATGCTCGCATTAAACTTAGAGAATCTGAGAAGCGCTTATCACAAAATATTTATGAGCGTGGTGTTGATGAAGAAGGATTTGCAAGGATTCACTCTAAAGGTGATCAGGCTCTGTTTGGAGGATTTACTACAAAGGAGATGAAAGAACGCCTTGGTGTTAAGGACTCCAGACCACTCGCTGATTTCTTGTCAACGCTTACGATTGCAGCCAAGAATCTTGCTACAGAGATGACAAATTATAATGTAGAGGAAAAAGATTTGCGGGGAGAGACGGATATAACAGTGGAACATGTTGATAATAACAGTTCGGTAAGAGAAATGTTGGGACAGAGAGGGATAAAGCCAGAAAATCTTCCACCTTCAGAAGATATAAGAAAACTGGAACGTAGAGTCAAAAGGGAGGATAAGCAACTTGCTGAGAAAGCGGGAAAGCTTCATGAATAAACTTCGCTCTGAATATCTTAAATAGATGATATTTGAAAATTCTTATTCAAGGTCACAATTTGTGCCCTTGAATAAGAATTTTTAGAAATAAAAAGAAACGGGCAAGTTCTGTCAGGCATAAGCCCTACCCGATGAAAACCCATTTCTTCACCCGCGATAATAAAGGGATTTTTCTGATCAGTCAAGAAAAATTGAAAGGATTATTATGAAGAAGACTCCGGATAAAAATGAGGTCAATATCCGACCTCATTTTTTTGATGGATATTTCACTGCAAAAATGAAGTCGTTCACTGCATAGATATGAAAAGGTGAAGTCATAAGGGTTATATAATAGTTAATGAGAAAACCTATACAGAGGTTGCGTCAGTTTTTTATGAAGACCTGACATGTAACGACAGTCGACAGAATCGAAGATTATCAATCGGCTGACGTTCAAGAGATGGGGGATGAATTACATGAATATAGCGGTGTGCGATGATGATATAAAGACCAGAGGCCAATTATCTGGATTGATAAAGGACCAGTTTCCTGAAGGAATAGTCAGATGCTTTTCAGGAAGCGAGGAATTGCTTAATGATGGAAAATTCTACGATATTTGTTTTCTTGATATTGAGATGGAAACGGTTTCCGGTATAGAGCTTGCAAAACGGATTCGTAAATATCAGGAAGTGTCACCTAAACGAAGTATCATCATTTTTGTGACAGCCTATAGCGAGTATGTTGAAGATGCTTTTGATGTCAATGCTTTTCATTATCTTCTTAAACCAATTAAGGAAAGTAAGTTCCGGGAAGTGCTCCGGCGGGCAATCAATGAGACATGGTATGCAGAGGAGCAGAGAAAAAAGTTCATAATCATTAAGGATGGTGATAAGAGGAAAAAACTGATGCTTGACGGGATCCAGTATATCGAAAGCAGTGACAGAAAGGTCATTATCCACATGGACGAAGGAACGGCGGAAACTTATGCAAAGATGTATGATCTTGAAAAGGAACTTGGCGAATCCTTTTTCAGATGCCATAGGGGATACATCGTGAATTTTGAAAAGGTAACGTCATATTCTGTTAACAGTATAAAGGTGCTTAACGGAGATACCATCATGATTGCCGAGAAAAAGTATACTGATTTTGTCAGAGCTTACCTTAAATATGCGAAAAACGGAGGTATAGTGAATGTTTGATCTTTTAGAGGCGACATTGACATTGCCCTTATATCTCGCAGATGCGGTTTTTAGCGGAATATATACAGGAGGTTTGCTCGAATCAAGATTCTCAAGGACCATAACACTTATTTTATGGGGAAGCATTTATTTTTGCTCGGAAGTTGTAATATTTAAAGGACTGATAGCTTTGGGAGATCTTGAGAGGATATTGCTCGATCTTTCAGTGCTGCTGATTCTTCAAGCGCTGTTTTTCGAATGGGATTATAAAAAATGGATTTTTGCTGCTTTAAGTTTCACAGTCGGAAGGGAACTTTGTAAGAATATCATTAGTGTCACATATTATTTGATTTCGGGAGTTTCCGGGAGCCTTGTTGAAAAAATGATCAGTGACGCAGGTGATATGTCATTAAAAAAAGCAAATCTGATTTTGGAAGTAAGTCTGATTATTCAGAGTGCGATATCTGCGGGGATATATTTTGGTTTACTGTACAGTTACTTGAAATTGTTAAGCAGAAAGTATGTTTACAAAGATTATGAGCCGAGTTTTTTGGAGAATGTCTTTTTGCTTCTTCCCTGCATCACAGGACTTTCGGTATCTGTGACGATGCATATTGTGATTTTGAAAATCAATGAAAAATTATCCTTGCTGATTTATGATCAGGTTCAGGAAGTCCTGATCTGGCTTATTGGTATTTATATTTTACTGCTGGGATCTGTCATAGCTTCTATGATTTTGTTCCAGTATCTCATTGAAAGAAATGAGGAGAGAAGAAAACAGGTTATTCTTGAAAATCAGATTGTGCAGCTTCATAGGGAAATTGAGGATATAGAGGCGATATACTCGGATCTTCGAGGGTTAAAGCATGATATGAGGAATCATATAAACAGTATCATGCAATATGTTAAAAGTTCCGGAGATAAAGGTGGAGATATATACGAATATATCGGTGAATTGGAGGATACAATTAACAAACTGGATTTTTCGGCAAAAAGCGGAAATCCCATCACCGACATCATTATTTTTGAAAGGAAACAGGAAGCGAAGAAGTATGATATAGATTTTGATGTCGATTTTGTGATGCCTGATTCAGGTCATATAGATATATACGATATAGCCATTATTTTGAACAATGCTTTGGATAATGCCTTTGAAGCCTGTCGTGGATTATCCGGAGTACGGGAGATTTGCCTCAAGTCTTATTTGAAAGGGACGCTTTTCTTTATCGAGGTTGAAAACAGCTTTGAAGGAAACATTATTTTCGATAGAGATACCGAGCTTCCGATAACAAATAAAACAGATAAACATTTACATGGAATAGGGATGTCGAATATCCAAAAATGTGCAAGGAAATATATGGGTGATCTGGATATTGAGATCAGTTCCTGCGGCGAAAGGAAGAAATTCAGGTTAACGGTGATGATGGGCAGTAAGATTTTACCGCAATAATGAGGTTGTTTACTGCATAGGGGTTATATGTGTATTGCTACCTCCGAAAATAAGAATAGATAGAGGAGGTATACGAATATGGCAATAGATATTAATAAAGAATACGGTAATTATCCCAGAACCTATGCAAAAAAAATAGTAAAAAAACATCCCAGAGATGCATTTGTTTCAAGTGATGCAGAAAAGAAAGATAAAGCAAATGAGTCAGAGTATACTCCGATTTTTGAAGAGAGGGATTCAATTCAGATTTCCGTACAGGGAAGGGCTGCTTTAAGAGCAAGGCAGGAAGAAGATACTGTAGAAGGAAGTCAGACTTTTAAAACTGTTGATGATCTTTCTAAGTACCTATATGAAAACTTTGATATCGTAAAAGGTGGCATGGCAGAAATATCATCAAAGTATTTGAAGGAATGTCTGCAGGATGAAGATAAGCGTCAGCGCCTTTTTGAAAACTTAAAGGCAGCTTCGGAAGCCCTTAAGGAAAAACAGGGTACAGTAGGTTTTCAGAGCATGAAAATAAAAATCGACTCTGACGGTGAAGTAACTATGGAGTCCAGTAAAAAGACTGTAACAGTCAATGAAGGAAAACGTAAAAGACAGATTGCGGCAGCGGCTACAAAAGGAGATATGCAGGCAATCGTTGCACTTTTGGAACAAGATTTACAGGAGGTTGAAGCAGGATTAAAAGAAAATGCCTGTGATGAAGCAGAGGTAGAGAAAGTCAAGGCGCTTCTTGCAGAAGCGAAACAAATGATGTCATCTCTTCCGGACCGCGCATCTACACCGGAAGAACAAAGTATCATGATGATGAATACGTTGATGTGAAGTTCCGGTGATTGATATATGTATTAAGTAAGAGAAAATAGTCTCAAAAGGGATAGGGCAGAGAAATAGATTATATCCCTTAGGAACTAAGGGCGCACTTCTATACCTACCTTTAGGTGGGTATGGGACGTGCCTTTTCTTATTTACGGATACAGGAGCACGAAGCGGTACGATATCGACTTTTGACACACAGCATATTATGTAAAATATCATATTTGACGAAAATATTTAGAAGAGGGGGAGGATGCGGAATGCATGATGCCCAAAGGAAAGAATAAACGGATGTAGTAGAAGCACTTATAGTGGAGACAGAGTATGAAAAAGTCTTTTGTTATCATTGTCAACGTGATTATTATGGCTGCCATACTGTCTTTTGTTGTGCTCTACTCCAGATTTGAAAACAGGGATTCTTACAACAGACAGATAGCGCACTTTGAAAAGACAACAGTGACCATGGAGAGGGTGACTGAGAATTATCTGGAAGGGGAGCAGCGTGTTTGCGATGCGTGGGCACAATATATCAATAGCAGTAATATGGATATGGAAGAGGCCATGGATTATCTTCGTGCGTCCCATGTCCTTCAGGACAGTTCAACACATCTTATTTTTTCAGACACACTTACCGGTCTTTCCACCCAGCCGAAACAGGGGACCGGAGATGACTTTTCTGTTTCTTATGAAAGGGTAGATCTTTTGGGAGATGTGAGCTGGATTTCGGATGTGGGAGAGTCAATCAATATTACCAGGGCTTACACTAACCCTATGAACGGTGAGCAGTCACTGGCATTCTGCAACAGGGTGAGACTAAATCCGGAAAAGGGAAACGCCAGAGATGCGGTACTGCTCAGGGTGATTCCTATTTCGGAGCTTGAAAAGAAATGGGTATTTCCTCAGGAAGAGTTTTCAAACGCTGAGCTCTCCATGATCGATGCTGACGGTGATTATATTCTGAAGGGATACAGCTTTAAGAATTCCAGCTTTTTTGAATTCTATAAATCCTATAATCCCACCGATCCTGTATCTTCGAAGGAACTTTTCGGAAGGATCACTTCATCGACAGGATCCGTTTCTATGCTTAACTCCCACGGAAAAGAATGCATACTTGCCTTTACCCCTGTCTCTGCCACAGCCGGATGGACGCTTCTGGGTTTCGTACCTGCAGAGGACCTCGAAGCTGATCTCGAAAACTGGCTGCTCCCCGGAGTCATTTCGGCCGGTTTACTGATTCTGTTTCTGTTTGACCAGTTTTACATGATGCAATTGAACAGGCGCCTTCAGGTGGCGGTCAGGGAAGCGGAATCCGCAAACATGGCAAAGACCGATTTTCTCTCCACCATGTCTCATGACATCAGGACCCCCATGAATGCCATAATCGGTCTTACAGCCATAGCAAGGAAGAATCTCGGAGATGTGAAATCGACAGGAGAGAATCTTCGTAAGATCAGTCTTGCCGGTAATCATCTCCTTACACTGATTAATGATATACTGGACATATCCAAGGTGGAAAGCGGACAACTGAAATTGAGTCCGATGACTTTCTCCATTGTGGAAACGGTGGAGAATCTTGTTAACATTTCACAGCCGATGGTAAAGGAAAAAGAACTGGAATTCAGTTTCCACATCCATAATATGGAGAAGGAATACCTTTATACAGATCAGCTTCGGCTGAATCAGATTTATATCAATATCCTGTCCAATGCCATCAAGTATACCGAACCCGGCGGACGTGTGGGTGTAGAGATACGTGAGGAAGAAAGTACTGATCCAGGCTGCGTCCGTCTTAGTTATATTGTAGATGATTCTGGTATGGGTATGAGTCCCGAATTCATGAAAACCATGTATCAGCCTTTCTCCCGTCAGACAGACAGTCGTGTCAGCAGCATTCAGGGAACAGGCCTTGGTCTTGCCATTACAAAGCAGATGGTCGATCTGATGGATGGAACGATTGAATGTCAGAGCGAGCTTGGCAAGGGTACGACCTTTACTGTCGTGCTGGATATTCCGGCGGCTGAAAGGCAGTCGGATGAGCTCCGTCTTGAAGGGGTAGATATTCTCATAGTGGATGAGGATGAAACATTCCTGAGCACGGCGGCAAAGGAGCTCGAGTCTATGGGGGCTGTTGAGGAGCAGGCCCGCAGCGGAACAGAAGCGATTGAAAAGATTGCCCATAGACATGAGTCCGGAAAGGATTACAGCATTGTGGTTCTTGACAGAAAAATGCCAGATATGGATGGGGTTGAAGCTATTCGCAGGATCCGCAGTGCGGTCAATGCCGATAAGCCCTTACTGCTGATCTCGGCTTATGACTGGTCAGATATTGAGGATGAGGCAAGTGAGGCAGGGGCAAACGGATTTATCAGTAAGCCCGTATTCCGCTCCACCTTATATAACAGGATCAGTGAGCTTCTTGGAACGGACATAAAATCCGTCGAACATGAAGATGACTGTTCGGATCTGAAGGGAATGAACATCCTTGTTGCGGAAGATATCGAGGTTAACTGGGAAATCATATCATGTATGCTTGAAGTGTTAGGCATTACCAGCGAACGTGCGGAAAACGGACGTGTCTGTGTGGAAAAAATGCGTTCGGCAGAGGATGGCAGATACGATCTTATATTCATGGATGTGCAGATGCCGGAGATGAACGGGCTCGATGCCACCAGGGAGATACGTAAGCTGAAGGATACATGGGCATCATCAGTTCCGATCATTGCGATGACAGCAGATGCATTCTCCGAAAATATTACAGAGTGTATGAATGCAGGAATGAACGGGCACATTGCAAAGCCCATTGATATGAAGCTGGTCATCAGGGAGATACGAAAAATCAAAGAGAGGAACGAACAAGTTTTAAAGTGAATTATCAAAGCTGTTTGGGGAGGCAGATACGAATTTGATTTAATCCGATTCGCGAGAGACTCCTGGAGGTGAAAATGAAAAAATCGATGTGTATATCTTTAGTGGTGCTGTTGGTTCTGGCGCTGACCGCATGTGGTTCGGAAAAGAAGGAAACGGTGGCTGAGGAGAGCTTTAAGCCGTCTCTTGATACATCCCTAAGCTGCAATATCAATGTTGCAGGCGGTTATGACAACTTTGAGGCGCTGGAAGCTGAATTTGACCGTTTCAATGAATACTATCCGAATGTGGAGCTTAAATTCACGAAGGTTGATGATTATAACAATATGATAGGTACGGTCCTTAGGGGAAACGATGCTCCGGATATATATGTAAACCATTCATGGATGTATGGGCGCGAGCAGTACAAGGCTTCCATTGATTATGCAGAAGATCTGTCAGATCCTGCCCTTTCACTTGATCTGGATTGCATCCGAAGCAATATTATTCTGAATACTGACGACGGTACGCTTCCGATGGTTCCTGTTTTTTCCAATACCTACGGTATGCTTGTGAACAATGATCTTTTTGAAAAAGAAGGTCTGAAGATTCCCACTAATTATAAAGAGCTTGTGGAAGTGTGCAGTGCCTTTCGTGAAAAGGGATATAAGAGTCCGCTTATGGGATTCTCAAAAGAAGAGAAAACATCGCTTTTTACAGTGGTAGTCTATCCATTCTTCTGCGGTACAGTGGCTAATGATACGGAGGCTGTGAAAAAGCTGAATGCTATGGATTCTTCTGCAGGGGAGTATCTGAGGCCCTCACTTGAGAAGATCGACCGGCTCCTAAAGGATGGATGTGCGGATCTTGATGTATGTTCAGAGATAGAAAACAATTATGATGCGGTTATTCTGCGTTTTTTTGAAGGAGATGTCCCTATGATGACCTGTTCCGGAGATACTGTCTCAGGAACGAAAAAGAGGGAGAGCCGTTCAGAAGCATTTATCTCAAAGCCCTTTAAATATACCTTTATGCCTGTTCCTATGGCGGAGGAAGGTGCTTACTTCCTGGATATGCCGAATCTTCAGTTTTCTGTAAACAAGAAGAGTCCCAATCTTCAAATGGTTAACGAGTTCATGCGTTTTCTCATCACGTCAAGAGAGCTGAACAAAATGGCCCAGAGTAAAGGGCTTATGTCGCCGACCAAAGATCTGTCCTTTGACAATATGTATGCCGCCTTCGGAGATATCCCGGAATCACGGATACTTTCGCCGGAGGAAATTGGTTTGACGGATGATGCAGTCAAGCAGTTAAGGGAGGCTGCTTACAGAGTCGGAATCGGATCAATGACCATAGACGAGGCGGTTGCCGGTTATGGTACTTTTGATTAAAGTCTGAACTAAGAAAGGTCTGAAATACGATTACTCTATAAGCAGCCGACACGGCTTGTTAAAGAGTAAGGATATAATCAGCCCTTTCTTACCTTGGCATTAACGCATCGCTGGGAAATATAGTTAAATACAAAGTCATAGTCAGAGGGCTCTACATAAATCTGGTTATGATCTAAAAGCTTATTGACCTTTATGACACGCATCCATCTGTTTCCGATGACCTGTCGCACATTTACAAAATCGGAGGTGGAGGTATTGCGTGCAGCGGCAAGCATTCCGGTTCCGGCAGTCCCTATCCTTCCGGAAGCGAGCCCAACCATGGCTGTGAGCCAGCCTATGGCCTGGGCCTTTTCAAATTGCTTGGACATCTGTATATGGACTACCTTTTCTTCATCCATCTCGAACAGGACCATATATTTAAAGCCGTACATAGCCGCCAGAATGATATAGGATATTATAACCACTCCTATAAAGAACAGTATGACCCAAAAAGCGATCATCAATTCGTCAGTCTCAGGTGGGGTAATGCTTCCGTCTTCTATCAGATCGACAAGCAGCATAAATATGGCAATTATAGCGGCGGACATGCCCAAAACTTTGAATACGGTAAATAAGATAACAGGATTTTTGAGCATGGGAAACTCAAATATCCATCGGTACTTGCCGTCGGGACACAGATAAATATTTTCTGTGACTCTTTCGCCATTGATGATTCCGGGATTGTTTTGATTATTATTCATGGCTGCTCACCTCAAATGATCATAGTATTAAAGTGACAACATAAGGGATATATGACGCCACATATTTCTATAAGTATAGTATCGACATGAATTAAAATAAATATTCATTGATATTAGTAATCCAGGCTGACTTACAACAGGACATTGACAGTATTGGATTGTAAAAATATAATTGTAAACGAATAATTTAACGGGGAGCTCGTAGACGGGCTGAGAGGGAATGATCAATTCCGACCCATAACCTGATTTGGATAATGCCAACGTAGGTAAATACCGTAATTTGAGTTTTATCATTGGAAGCGTTGTCCAGGGGGGCAGCGCTTTTTTATTTTTGGAGGGATAATATGGAAAAGAAGACGACGGTTTTTGACAATGCACTTATCTGGTTCGGTGCAGGAGTATCCATAGCAGAGATACTTACAGGTACCTATCTTGCACCGCTTGGATTTCAGAAAGGTAGCCTTGCTATCCTGCTGGGGCATCTTATCGGCGGAGTCCTGTTCTATCTTGCGGGAATGATAAGCGGACAGACCGGAAAGAGTGCCATGGAGACGGTGAAGATGACCTTCGGAAATCGCGGAGGAATGATTTTTGCGGCTCTTAATGTACTTCAGCTCGTAGGATGGACAGCCATCATGATCTATGACGGAGCCCTTTCGGCGGCAGGAATATGGAACACGGATAAAAATATCTGGTGTCTGGTAATAGGAGGGCTCATCATTCTGTGGATAATGATAGGCGTGACAAATCTCGGCAGGCTGAACCGTATTGCCATGACGGCACTGTTCATACTTTCTGTTGTACTGTGTGTGGTCATAGTAAGACAGGGAGGGAGTCCTGCGGCAGTTGAAAGCATATCCTTCGGAGCGGCACTGGAGCTTTCGGTTTCCATGCCGTTGTCATGGCTTCCTGTGGTAGGGGACTATACGAGAGAGGCAAAGGATGCCCATAGGTCAACATTGGCAAGCACAGTAGTATATAATCTCGTAAGCTGCTGGATGTTCCTGATAGGTATGGGAGCAGCGATGCTTACAGGAACTTCTGATATTGCAGGTATAATGCTTAAGGCAGGACTCGGTGTGGCAGGGCTTCTCATCATTGTCTTCTCAACAGTAACTACAACATTTCTTGATGCATTTTCTGCGGGAATCTCAGGCGAGTCTCTTACAAAACAGCTTAGCGGAAAGTCCATGGCTATTGCAGCAACAGTAGTGGGTATCGCCGGAGCGGTATTCTATCCAATGGATGATATCACGGGTTTTCTGTATCTTATAGGTTCCGTTTTTGCACCCATGGCAGCAGTCATGATAGGCACATGGTTTGTGCTCAGGACAAATTCCGGGCATAAATCCTTTGATTTTGTGAATCTTATCATATGGCTGGTGGGATTTGTGCTTTACCGCTATCTCATGCAGCTGGATCTTCCTGTGGGATATACGCTCCCTGATATTCTTTTCACCACTATACTCACGGTAATTGTTGGAAAAGTAACGATGGTCGATTACGGTCAGGCCAGATATTCCGAATAACTGAATATATCACGCACCCGACAGTCAGGAAGCAGACTTTCTTCAGGACCGGTCCGGGTGCTATTTTTTTGTTTGACGAGATTAAACTGCGGCTTTATATGTAAGCGCTTAACCTGCCGTAGAATCTTTATTAACACATCTTCTTGAATTAATGTCAAAATCAATGAAGTGTGGTATATTTAATAGTAATTATAAGGGACGCCTATGCGTGAAAGGACAGGTTATGAAAGTAGTGTATTTGGGAACGGATGCTCTGCTGCCTTGTTTTTCTTATTTCTTAAAAGAACATGAAATCATGGCATTATATATATGTGGAAACAGAGAAGATTACTTTAGGGAGGAAGCAATTCGCAGGATAGCAGAAAAAGAAGGTATTCCTGTATTTTATGAGACGATAGATGAGGCGGCAGAAAGAAAATATATAGCTGAAGGCTGTCAGCTTTTCGTCAGTGCGGACTATGGCAGAAAAATTCCGGTTCTTCCTGAAGAGGATGGATTTTTCGGCATAAACATTCATACCTCACTGCTTCCGGAGGGACGCAGTTATTGTCCTGTGGAATGTGCCCTGGAGAGAGGAGAAAAAAGAACCGGTGTCACCATACATAAGCTGGTATATGAGTTTGACAAGGGGGATATTCTGAGACAGAAAGGATTTCCGATATGGAAGGACTGTGACAGCGTAGATCTGTATCTTAAATGCGCAACTGTTGCGGAAGCACTTCTTCGGGATATGATGAAGGATTTTCCGAAGGCGTGGAAGGAGGCACAGCCTCAAAAAGGTGAAGGTTCAACTTGGAAACTCAGGGAATTCTCAAGAGCCAGAATCACCCACGGGATGGATGTGGACGAAGCTGCGGAAATATACAGGATATATAACCGCATGACCAGAGTGAAGATAGATGAAGATGTTTATTTTGTCATGGGCATGGAAACAGGATATGTGCCTTTACAGGATGAAACTGTAAAGCTTGGAGAAGTAACATTATTTCGTTTGAGAAACGGATATATACGGCTGTTTCTTGAAAAGGCAGAAAATCCTGAAGCAGTGTGGGAAAGCGACAGGTACCCATTCAAATTTTAAAGGCAGCGCTTGCAGCAGAGAGGAGCAGTATGAAAGGCATAAATGAAACTGCAAAGAACAAATCACTTAGCAGGAAGTTTTTTTTCAGACTTCTGGTTCTTTTTATTGTCCTTTGGGCACTTATAAGTCTGAGTGTTACTATATTCTATAAAAATAATATGGAGGAAAAGTATACTCGTACTGCCTTTGCTCAGGCACAAATTGCTGCCATGACTGTAGACGGAGATAAAATAAGGGGGTATGAGACGACTCTTGAAAAAGATGCTTATTATGAGGAAGTCAAGAAAAAGCTGAAGGCTCAGAAAACTGTATCAGGATTAAAGTATCTTTATATAGTTGTTCCGAAGGATGAGCAGTACTTTTATATATGGGATGCAGGAGATCCTGATTCCGAAGAAGGAGTATGTGACCTGGGCGATGCCGACACCTATTACGGAGGCGGAGATGTGGTCATGAAAGCAGCTTTTAAAGGTGATACCGGAGGAAGTATGCTTATAACCAGAAGCCCCAGTTACGGCTATGTAGCTTCGGCCTTTTTCCCGATTTATGATAGTGAGGGTGAACCTGTGGCGCTGTCTTCTGTTGATATATCCATGGATGAGATAATTTCGGACATTCTCAAATTCCTTCTTGTTAATTCTCTTTTTATGATTTTCATCATGATGCTGTCCAGTATCCTGTATTACCGGGCTATTTCGAGCAGTATCATCATGCCTGTCCAGAGGCTTGAAGGAATGGTAAAACATTTTGTTGCCAACCAGATGGAGAAGGGAGACATTCTCGTTCCGGATATCCACACGGGAGATGAGATCGAAGAGCTGGCAGAGTCTTTTTCCAAAATGTCGGTCGAACTCAAAACCTATATCAATAATTTTGAGACTGTGACCAAGGAAAAAGAAAGAATAAGCACAGAATTGCATGTCGCAACTCAGATTCAGGCAGATATGCTTCCTCGTATATTCCCTCCCTTCCCGTACAGAAAAGAGTTTGATCTGTATGCGTCCATGACTCCGGCAAAGGAGGTTGGCGGAGATTTTTATGATTTCTTCATGGTGGACGATGATCATATTGCGCTGGTAATCGCTGATGTATCAGGAAAGGGCGTTCCGGCGGCATTGTTCATGGTCATCGCAAAGACCCTCATAAAGAACCGTACCCAGATGAAAGGGGCGACTCCTTCGGAGATTTTTGAAGATGTCAACAATCAACTGTGTGAGGGTAATGAAGCGAGTCTTTTCGTAACGGTATGGCTTTGCATAGTTGAGATATCAACCGGTCACTGCATGGTTGCCAATGCGGGACATGAGCATCCTGTGCTTAAGAGAAAAGACGGAAGATTTGAAATTGTGGACTATAAGCATTCGCCTGCTCTTGCGGTAATGGAGGACATGGTTTTCAAGCAGCGTGATTTCCAGCTGGAACCGGGTGACACGATTTTTGTTTATACAGACGGTGTTCCTGAGGCGACAGATGCTTCAAACGAGCTTTTCGGAACCGAGCGTATGCTTGAAACATTAAATGCACAACCTGATGCCAGTGTGGAGGAGATTCTTCATAATATCAAGGATGGTATCGATGCCTTTGTGAAGGATGCGCCGCAGTTCGATGATATCACTATGCTTGCCTTCCATTACAAAGGTTCAGCTGATTCAGCTGAATGAAAATGATTCTTAGTACGAGGTGATGGTTTGAAAAAACATGAGAGTAATCTTGTGGTGTTATCTGTTATGTTGTGCTGGGCTTCGGCCTATGTTTTCATCAAGGGTCTGCCTCCCGAGCTGTCGGATTTCGGTTATCTGGCTCTTATGAACGGTATAGCCGCACTGATACTCATAATAATATTTGCACGAAGATTTCGTTATCTGAATAAGAGTAATATCAAGCATGGTGTGATCCTCGGCCTTCTGATGATGCTGGTGCTTATGTTTGAAAAGGCGGGAGTTGACAGACTGACGGCATCCTCTGCAAGCATACTGACCTCTCTCGATATACTGATAGTCCCTACGCTCATGCTGATTTTTTACCGGAGACGGCCGCCCAGAAAACAAATGGTGGCTATAGGATTTATTCTGGCGGGAATTATCAGTACCAATGGCCTTTCATTGAAAGATTTCCCCATAGTCGGAACACTGTTTATGCTGGGAGACTGTATCTGTATGTCTCTTTACACTGTTGTTGCAAACAAATTCTGTAAAAAGGATGATGCGATTTTACTTGCGGTAAATCAGATAGTGACCATGGCGATCGTGGCTATGATCTTATGGACCATAGAAGAACCCGGAATGATTTTCAGACTGCACTATACTCCGGCGCTGGCATCGTCGCTGTTTGTTCTTGCGTTGTTTACAAAGGCATATTCTTATATCATTCTGATGTACGGACAGGCATATGCGGATCCGGTTGATGTAGTCATTATTTTTGCATTGGAGCCTGTTGCCACTATGCTCCTCGCGGTGCTCATACCATCCGCTTTTGGAGGCGTGGAGGAAAGCTTTTCGACCACAACCATGTTAGGTGCGTTTCTCATAGCCATAGGGGCTGTGATAGGAGAGGTTGATATAAAACGACTTATAAAACGATTTAGAGGAGGGGCACGCTTTGCAAAGACTAAAGACTAAAACAAGTTCCCAAATCCTCGTTATTTTGCTGGCTTTTCTGATTCATGGCATCGGAATATATTTTGATGTCATGGTGCTCGTAGAGGGGTTTACGGAGGTAAGACCGGTCAATGCGGTTCCGGTCCCTGCCGGGCTTTTTTTCGGACCGGTCGGAGGTCTTGCATGTGCGGTCGGGAATCTTATTGCTGACTGCTTTGGATTGCTGGGACCTTCGTCGATCATAGGTTTTATCGGAAACTTTATGGCTGCATATATCCCTTTCAGGTTATGGTATCTTTATACAGATGAGGAACCTAATGTTCACAGCTTTCGAAACCTCCTCATCTATGTGTGGATAACTTTTATTGCGGCTATTGCGGTGGCATGGATGATAGGAAGTCTCTTATGGACAATATTCGGAATCTGGACTGATAGCCTTTCTTTCTATATTTTCATGAATGACTTCTGGTTTCCGCTCATCTTCGGTCTGCCTGTATTTATAGTGATGACTTCTCCTACTATAAATATCGTATGTGCGAAGCCTGTTAAAAGTCTGGTTCCGATTTCTGTCAAGATAAAAAGGATATGCGTCATAGTATACGCCATTATCCTGACAGTGATTTTCTTTTTAACTCATTTCGGTATAGAGAGTATGAAGGGAGTACTGTGGATTTTATATGTTCCCGCGGTGGTGCTCACTCTGATCCTGACATTGTGACAGTGTTTATGTATATCGAAGCGGAAAAAGGATATATTTATAAGCACCCTCTATATGAAAAGCAAGGAGTTGTTTCATATAGAGGGTGTTTTTTAAATGTGCTATACATAGGACATTTGACATTGACTATTGAAAAATGTTTAGCTAATAGAATCGATTTATAGCATACGCAGAACTTGCTACAATATTAACAATAAAACGCTATTGCGATCCTGAATAATTGTACAAGTTGACTTTACAAATTGTATTTTTAGTGGTTCAATCTTACTTAGACACTAAGATTTGATGTGATTTCATTGAAATGAATCACATTGAGAAGTAAGGAGGATACACCATGAGTAGATTGAGCATTGTAACACAAAACAATGCTATGAAAACGGTGGAGGATCTTTATAAGGATCTTGAACGAAGGATCACAGCAAGTCAGCCTGGATTATGTCCGGTAGACCTGGCTGCATCGTTCCTGCACCTTTGCCACGCTCAGTCATGTGGAAAGTGTGTTCCATGCCGTATTGGATTAGGACAGTTAGAGCTGCTGATCGAATCTGTACTTGACGGCACAGCCACCATGGAGACATTGAAAGTAATAGAGCAGACTGCGGAGAGTATCTATTTTTCTGCAGACTGTGCCATAGGTTCAGAGGCGGCAAGAATGGTACTTAAAGGTATCAGAGGTTTCAGGGATGATTATGAAGAGCATGTTCTTCATGGCCGTTGTTCGGGACATCAGGACCAGCCTGTTCCCTGTGTATCACAGTGCCCGGCACATGTGGATATACCCGGTTATATCTCGCTTATACATGAGGGCAGATACAATGATGCAGTTGCACTCATCAGAAAGGATAATCCGTTCCCTGCAGTATGCGGTATGATCTGTGAGCATCCGTGTGAAGTCCGCTGCCGCAGGACTATGGTAGATGATCCTATCAATATCCGTGGATTAAAGAAATATGCCGTAGAACATGAGGATGAGTTCAGAATCGGTGAGAAGCAGCCTGCTACAGGAAAGAAGGTGGCAGTTGTCGGGGGTGGTCCCGCAGGACTTTCCGCGGCATACTATCTGTCGCTCATGGGACATGAGGTTACAGTTTACGAGCAGAGAAAGAAAGCCGGTGGAATGCTCCGTTACGGTATTCCGGCTTATCGTCTCCCGAGAGAAGCACTTGATGCCGAGATCGAATGTCTAAAGAAGAGCGGGTTCACTATAAGGACTGACGTCAGCATCGGAAAGGATATGTCCATTGCCGAACTCAGAGATCAGTATGATGCGATGTTCGTGGCCATCGGGGCACATACAGACAAGAAGATCGGTATCGAGGGAGAAGATGCCAAGGGTGTTATTTCAGCCGTTGAGATGCTGAGAGCCATCGGTGATGATGATTATCCTGATTTCACAGGTATGGATATAGCTGTCGTTGGCGGCGGTAATGTTGCCATGGATGTTGCACGTTCAGCTATCAGATGTAATGCAAAGTCGGTTAAGATCCTTTACAGAAGAAGAATCAGCGATATGACAGCTCTTCCTGAGGAAGTAGAGGGAGCTATAGCTGACGGCTGTGAAGTGGTTGAACTTCATGCTCCTCTTCGTATAGAGAAGAATGATGATGATAAAGTTACGGCAATATGGGTTCAGCCACAGATAGTCGGACCTGTCAAAGACGGAAGACCCAAGCCTGTTCCGGCTGATACGGAGGAAGTACGTATTCCATGCGACAGAGTTCTGGTTGCAATCGGACAGGGAATAGATTCAAGGAAGTTCGGTGAGTACGGTATCCCTGTTGAACGTGGGCATATAGATGCCTTTGATACAAGTGATATCCGTGACAAGGAAGGAGTGTTTGCGGGAGGAGACTGCGTTACAGGTCCTGCAACTGTCATCCGTGCCATCGCGGCAGGTAAGGTGGCAGCTGCGAACATTGACGAATATCTGGGCTTCTACCATGAGATAAAGTCGGATATTGACCTTCCTCCTGTTCGTTTTGACGATCACAAGCCATGCGGAAGAGTAAATATGAAGGAGCGTTCACCTGAAGAAAGGAAGCATGACTTCAAGCTTATGGAATGCGGCATGTCTCCGGAGGAGGCATGTCAGGAATCCGGCAGATGTCTGCATTGTGATCACTTCGGATATGGAATCTTCAAAGGAGGCAGAGAATCAAAATGGTAAATGTTACGATAGACGGAATTAAGATACAGGTTCCCGAAAAGACAACTATACTGGATGCTGCTTCTCAGGCAGGAGTCCATATCCCAACACTTTGTTTTATGAAGGAACTCAATGAAATAGGAGCCTGCAGGATCTGTGTTGTTGAGGTAGAGGGTTACGACAGACTTTTCACCGCCTGCAACAATACGGTAGCCGAAGGCATGGTGATCCGTACAAATTCAAAGAAGGCGAGAGATGCGAGAAAGGTCAATGTCAAGCTTATCCTTTCTCAGCACAACACTAACTGTGCTGTCTGCGTTCGCAGCGGTAACTGTACGTTACAGAAGGTTGCCAATGATCTGAATGTTCACAGTCTGCCATATAAGAAGCAGCTTCCGAAGAATCGTGGAAATGTAACATTCCCGCTCATAAGAGATTATGACAAATGTATCAAGTGCATGCGCTGCATACAGGTATGTGACAAGATTCAGAACACAAATATCTGGGATGTTGTAAATACCGGTTCCAGAGTGACCGTTGATGTTACAGGTGCATATAATCTTGAGGATTCCCAGTGTGCTCTTTGCGGTCAGTGTATCACTCACTGCCCGGTAGGCGCACTTCGCGAGCGTGATGATGTGGATCGTGTGCTTGAAGCTGTGGAAGACCCCGATAAGATAACAGTTGTTCAGATAGCACCATCCATTCGTGCGGCATGGGGAGAACCCTTTGGATTGGATCCGGAATTTGCCACTGTTAAGCGTCTTGCGGCAGCTCTCAGAAGAGTGGGTGTTGACTATGTATTTGATACGAACTTTACAGCCGATCTCACTATCATGGAGGAGGGTTCGGAGTTTGTTGAAAAGCTCTCACATCCTGAGAAGAATAAATTCCCTATGTTCACATCCTGTTGTCCGGGATGGGTGAGATATGTGAAGGCCCATTATCCTGAATTTGTGGATAATCTTTCCAGCGCCAAGTCTCCTCAGCAGATGTTCGGTGCCGTGGCTAAGAGCTATTTTGCCGCGAAGCTGGATGTTGATCCATCAAGAATCTTCTGTATATCCATCATGCCATGTCTTGCCAAGAAGGCAGAATGTGCATACCCGTCCATGGTTGACGACCAGGGAGATCCTGAGGTTGACTGCTCACTTACGACCCGGGAGGTGAACCGTCTTATACGATCAGAGCAGATCATAGTAAAAGATCTTCCTGAGGAAGAGCTTGACATGCCATTTGGCATAGGTTCCGGTGCAGGAAACATTTTCGGTGCTACTGGTGGAGTTATGGAGGCTGCCTTACGAAGCGCTTATTATCTGGTGAACAAGGAAAATCCTGATCCCGATGCATTCAAGGCGGTACGCGGTATGGACGGATGGAAGGAAGCGGAGTTCGACCTGGGCGGTAAGACTCTTAAGGTTGCGGTTACAAACGGTCTCGGCAATGCCAATAAACTTCTTACATACCTTAAGCAGGGACGTGTAAAGTATGATTTTGTTGAAGTTATGGCCTGTCCCGGAGGCTGTGTAGGCGGAGGCGGACAGCCGATTCATGACGGTGTTGAAATGGCACCGGAGAGAGCACCGGTTCTTTATTCACAGGACAAGAACATGAAGCTTCGTTTCTCACATGAGAATCCTTCTGTGGCAGAGGCTTATAAGGAATATTTCGGAGCACCTCTTTCTGAGAAGTCCCATCATCTGCTTCATACAGATCATCATGCATGGAAGATGCCCGGAGAACGATAAATTGTTTATTTTCAACCCCCACGTCATATGAACCGACTCCCAAAAGTTAGACCTAAACATCTAACTTTTGGAGGTCGTTTTTTTATGGGAAGACAAAAATATAGTTTTGAATTCAAAAAACAAGTTGTTAGTGATTATCTTAACGGCGAAGGAGGATATAGATATCTTGAAAGCAAATACAATGTATCTGATAAAAAATTAATTCGTCAGTGGGTTTCAAATTATAAAGCTTTTGGAGATAGTGGCCTATTACGTTCAAGGAAAAAGGAAGTGTATTCTTTTAAAAAGAAATTAAGTGTTGTAGAGTTGTATTTATCAAGTGAGCTCTCGTATCAGGAATTGGCAATTCAAGAAGGAATAAATAATCCTTCCGTTATTGCTACATGGGTCAATCGATTCCGAATTGCTGGGCCTGATGCATTGAGACCACATAAGAAAGGTCACAAAAAATCATTGGATAAAATAACAAAAAAATCTAATTCAGATGAGTATGAAGATCACAGTATTGATACTAGTGCTGAACATGTAAAAGAACTTGAGGATGAACTCCTTAAGTTAAGGATAGAGAATGCCTTTTTAAAAGAACTGAGGAGGCTGCGTTTAGAGGACGAAGCAAAAATGAGAGAACGGCGCGAATCATCAACAGTCTCCGAAGACAGTTCAAACTAAAAGACCTTCTCTCATATACAGGTATGCCTAAAGCAACTTTTATGTACTGGCAAAAAAGATTAAATCGAGAAAACCCGGATAAAGTACTAGAAGAAACGATTCTTGCTATACGTGAGAACAACAAGGACTATGGCTATCGTAGAGTGGTAGGTGAATTACGTAACCAAGGATATAAAGTCAACAAGAAAAAAGTTCAGCGAATTATGCAGAAGCTAGGACTTCAGGTGACATCCTTTACTCGTAAGAGCAGAAAATATAGTTCTTATAAAGGGAAAGTCGGAACTATTGCTCCTAACAGGATTAAGAGAAGGTTTAATACACATATACCACACCAGAAGATAACAACTGACACAACGGAGCTAAAGTACTACGAAGTAGATGCAAAAGGACACATGACCATGCACAAACTTTATTTGGATCCTTTTATGGATATGTGCAATGGAGAAATATTAAGCTTTGGAATAGATAAGCATCCATCCGCGAAGAATGTAATGGATGCACTTGAACAAGCAATAGAAATTACATCAGACTGTCCTTATCGTAGAACCTTCCATTCAGATCAGGGATGGGCTTATCAGATGAAGGCATATTCACATAGGTTGAAAAAAGAACGCATCTTTCAAAGCATGTCTAGAAAAGGTAACTGCCTCGACAATTCAGTAATGGAAAACTTCTTTGGTCTGCTTAAACAAGAAATCTATTACGGTGTAGTTTATTATAGTTACGAAGAATTGAAATCCGAAATAGAACGATATATAAAGTATTACAACGAGCAAAGAATTAAAGAGAAACTAGGATGGATGAGTCCTGTTCAGTATAGACTCAACCTCTTGGCTGCATAAAAACAGCGTAGCAGCCAAAATACTGCTACGCTTAAAAAGTCTAACTTTTTGGGGTCACCTCAATAATGGCGTGGGGGTTTTTACAGTCTTTTTATAAAGGCCTTTTATTAACGAGCATGTGGTACATAAATGTCTGTTGCGTATGCAACGAAAATAGAATAGAATATGTAAGTTATGAAAAAAGAGATCACATATAAAGAAATCCCATTATTTGCCAATATAAAAGAGATGGATCTGAACCAGCTGTTCACCTGCCTTCGAAGCTATAAACAGAAATATAAGCGCGGAGAGAACATTATCATGGAACAGGACAATGTCCAGTATATCGGAGTTGTGCTGTCCGGCATGGTGCATATGCTGAAGGATGATATATGGGGTAATCAGACCCTGCTGGGATTCATGGAACCGGGAGAGCTCATAGGAGAGAGCTTTGCGGTTCGACGGTCAACGGAGTCTTATGTCAGGTTTCAGGCGGTCAAGGATTCGGAGATAATCTTCCTTGCGGCTTCTAGCGTCATACACAACTGTCCGAGACAGTGCGGCTTTCATGCCCAGATAACCCAGAACCTGTTTCAGCTTATGGGGGAGAAAACAGTCCAGCTTATGGAAAAGATAGAGGTATCTTCTAAAGCTTCTCTGAGAGATAAGATATTGGCCTATCTTTCCCTAATGTCACAGAAGCAGAATTCCAGGTATATAGAATCGCCTCTTACAAGGACCGAGCTCGCAGAGTATCTGTGCGCCAACAGAAGCGCCATGACCAGGGAGCTTGCGGCTATGAAGGAGGATGGAATCCTGGATTTTGATAAGAATACCTATAACCTGAAAAAGTAAAGGAATACAAATGGATAAAAAGACTTTAAAGATCACCTACGGTGCCATGATCGTTGCTCTTTTCGGAGTACTTCTTCTTATTAACAGACAGACCGGAGGCATGTTTCAGGGCATACTGATGTACATACTGCCCATCCCCATGGTGGCTTACGGGGCAAGATACGGCTGGAAGGCAAGTATAGCTGCCTGGGCGGCCTCGACCTTCATAAGCATTTTCGTGAGCACCCCCACAACAATCATTTATGCGGCCTGTGAGGCGTTTCTTGGTATGGTTCTGGGAACCTGCATTTATCACAAAAAGGATATGACCAAGTCACTGCTTCTGATAATGCTTCTCTGCGTCATTTCTGAGCTTTTCAATGCGGTTATCCTCACCGCGATTTCAGGACAGAGCCTGTCCATGTACGTCGGAGAAATGCAGGAAGCTATGAACGAGTCCATGGAGATGATGAGAAAGTATATGGGGGGAGATCCCCGTATGGAGACACAGATAACTCTTATGAAGTCCATGATGTCTGATGCCTTCATAGCCAGGATACTGCTGGTGTCCATGGCTGTAGGAGGTGCAATTCAGGGATTCATCATATATGAAGTTAGTCTTCTTATATTAAGACGTCTTCATATTGCAGTGCCGAGGCCAAAGCCTGTAGCACTCTATACTCCGCCTTCATGGACCGCATACCTTGGTATAGCGTCATTCATGCTTTACAACTATAGCTTTGCAAAGCCCTTTGAAAATGAAATTGTGCAAAGTGTGGCACAGGTGACAGGTATAGTGGGAGTCATGTACCTTATGTGTTTCGGAGTCATAGCAGTAACCCTTCTGGTTCAGGCATACATGACAAAAGTAAAGCTTGTGGTGGGTATCATCGGATTTCTCAGTATTTTCATGATGCCTCAGCTGGTCATCATACTGGGAATCTTTTATGTGGCCGGACAGCTTCACAGCTTCCTTTTAAGGAAGCTTGGGTATGAGGCGCAGGAATTAACTGACAAACGAATGGGATAAATCAGAGTGAAAAATATGGTGCAGATGCCGGTTTAAAGACCCGCGTCTGCACTTTTTGCATTTAAAATGTCTTATTTTCACTGATTTCTGCTATAGTATATGTATATGATTACTTTGGCGTAAGGGATGATCTACGTTCAAAAGGAGAGGCAGAGTATGGAATATAAGGTAATTACAATAAGTCGTAATTATGGCAGTCATGGACATGAGCTTGCACAGAAGTTAAGTGAAAGACTCGGAATCCCGTATTACGACAGGGATTTTGTTCGAAAAACAGCAGCTGAGAGCGGTTTTTCTCAGGAGCTTATAGATGAAGACGGTGAAAAGATCAAGATTGGAACCAAAGTTCTGGAGCTGCTTTCTCCGGCTTCACTTAACTCAAGCCACGATGAAATATTCAAGGCTCAGAGCAGAGTTGTGCTGGAACTCTCAGCGTCACCCTGCATCATAGTAGGAAGATGTTCCAACTATATTCTCAGGGAGGCAGGTATCCCTTCCTTTGACATTTATCTTACAGCAGACAAGGCATGGCGCATTGATAATGCCATGAATCATAAGACGAAGAAAGAAGATGTCACAGAACAGTACATAACAAAAAAGGATAATGAAAGAAGCGATTACTACAAGCTTTATACGGGACATCCCATGGGAATGGCCTCCGACTACAGCATTTGCCTTGATGTGGGAAAGATAGGCATGGACAAATGTGTAGACATTATCTGTGAGCTTCTGAAGTAGTCTATATAAAGACTTCCATAGTGAATATACATTAAAGTGTGTTATAATACCCATATTCTTGCATAAATTGCCGGAATATGGGTATTATTTAATAAATATGCATCTTTATATGCAGAGTCGGGACAGCTTCAGGGAACCGGAACAGGATGAGAGCATAAAGGCATATAAACCGGGAGCTGTTTAAAAGAGAAGAGGAGATGGCAATGAAAACAAAAATTTACATTGACGGACAAAGCGGAACCACAGGCCTTCAGATTTATGACCGCATCGGATCGAGAGATGATCTGGAGCTGCTCCGTATACCCGAGGACAAACGCCATGATACAGATGAGCGAAGAAAGTATCTCAATTCTGCGGACATAGTCTTCCTGTGCCTGCCTGATGACGGAGCGAGAGAAGCGGTTTCCCTTATAGACCATGATTCTGTCAGGGTAATTGATGCATCAACAGCTCACAGGACAAATGATGACTGGGTATATGGTTTCCCTGAGCTCTCAAAGGAGCAGAGGGAGGCTGTCCGTACTGGAAAGAGGATCGCGAATCCCGGATGTCATGCCACCGGATTCATATCTGTGACAGCTCCTCTTGTGCGTATGTGCATACTTCCCAAGGATTATCCTGTTACCTGCTATTCCCTTACGGGCTATTCCGGAGGAGGAAAGAAGATGATTCAGGACTATACTGCAGAGGGGAGATCCGAACTGCTCAGTGCCCCCGGAATCTACGGACTTAATCTTAAGCATAAGCACATTCCTGAGATGCAGAAAATGACAGGACTCTCCCATGCACCGGTTTTCATGCCTGTGGTTGACGATTATTACAAGGGAATGGCGACAACCATCATGCTTCAGAACAGACTTCTTAATGGTAATCCTACAGCGGAGAATATCTGTGAGAGACTGAGTGAGTACTATAAGAACGAGCATTTCGTTAAGGTCGTTCCTTTCGGTGAGAATGACAGTAAGCTTTATGCCAATAAGCTTGCGGGAACAAATGAGCTTCAGATCGTTGTATGCGGATATGAGGATCAGACATCCGTTACCGCACTCTTTGACAATCTTGGAAAGGGCGCCAGCGGTGCGGCGGTTCAGAATATGAATATCATGCTTGGCCTGCCTGAGGACACGGGCCTTTGAAAACGGCATTGAACCATAACAAATAATTTACAGTGAAAAAAATACGATTACTGCCGGTTATGCCTGACGCTATGAAATAGGTATGGCTTGAAGACTTCCACAGAGGTTATTGTAGTGTAAAATAGTATGAAATAATCGTTTAGAAAGTATATAATTGATATATGGTTTTTCGTCAGGAGGAATTAATTATGCGTAGTGATTTAGTCAAGAAGGGGATAGAACACACCCCTCATCGCTCACTTTTAAAGGCAGACGGGCTTACGGATGAGCAGATGAGACGTCCTCTTATAGGTATCGTAAACTCCTTTACGGAGGTGGTTCCGGGACATGAGCACCTCCAGCAGATAGCAAGGGCTGTAAAGGATGGAGTACTCATGGCAGGCGGCACACCGCTTGAGTTCAACACCATCGCTGTATGTGACGGTATCGCCATGGGACATGACGGCATGCATTTCTCATTGTCATCACGTGAGCTCATTACTGATACCATCGAGTGTATGGCTACAGGACATGCTCTTGACGCCCTCGTATTTATACCTAACTGTGATAAGATCGTTCCGGGGATGCTTCTGGCAGCACTTCGTCTCAACCTTCCCTGCGTATTTGTTTCCGGTGGCCCGATGCTCTCACTTCACCAGCGTGACCTGAATACAGCATTTGAGGCAGTCGGTGCCTACAAGGCAGGTCTCATGGATGAGGCGGGAGTTATGGATGTCGAGAACAGCTGCTGTCCGACCTGCGGTTCCTGCTCAGGTATGTTCACAGCCAATTCCATGAACTCACTCTGTGAAGTCCTTGGTATGGCACTTCCGGGAAACGGAACCATTCCTGCTGTTTATTCAGAGAGAATACGTCTTGCAAAGACCGCAGGCATGCAGGTGATGAAGGTTCTGGAGCAGGATATCCGTCCGAGAGACATCATCAAGGCAGAGACGATTGAGAACGCCATCACAGTGGATATGGCTCTCGGCTGCTCGACCAATACAGCGCTTCACCTTATGGCCGTTGCTCATGAGGCAGGTTTCCCATTCGATCTTCACAAGATCAATGAGATTTCAGACAGAACACCTAATCTCTGCCATCTTGCTCCTGCAGGACATCATCACATGCAGGATCTTATGGAGGCCGGCGGAATCTATGCGGTCATCCATGAGCTGGACGAGCATGGTCTCATCAACAGAGACTGTATGACAGTACTCGGAAAGACCATAGGCGAAGCTACCAAGGGTGCTGTTAACAGAAATCCTGAAGTCATCCGTCCATTTGACAACCCTTATCTCAAAGAGGGAGGACTCGCTGTGCTTTACGGAAATCTGGCACCTCACGGTTCCATCGTTAAGCGTTCTGCAGTGGCACCTGAGATGATGGTAAATGAGTGTACAGCAAGAGTTTTCAATTCAGAGGAAGAAGCTATCGGAGCTATCTATGGCGGAAAGATCAAGGCGGGAGACTGTGTAGTCATTCGCTACGAGGGCCCTGCAGGAGGTCCGGGAATGAGAGAGATGCTCAGTCCTACATCCGCTATCGCAGGCATGAAGCTTGATACTACAGTTGCCCTTGTAACAGACGGACGTTTCTCCGGAGCTTCCCGCGGAGCTGCAATCGGGCATGTTTCACCTGAGGCTCAGGCCGGCGGTCCTATCGCTTACGTTAAGGACGGGGACAGGATCAAAATCGATATTCCTAACTACTCTATCGAGCTTCTTGTTTCCGATGAAGAGATGGAAGAGCGTAAGAAGACCATGAAGGTCCGCGAGCAGCGTAATCTCACGGGTTATCTCAGAAAATATGCAAAGCTGGTTCATTCTGCTGACACAGGTGCTATCGTAGAGTGATACAAAAAATAACATGTGATACTTTGGGGCAGACTTAGGTCTGCCCCTTTTGTTATGTTACAATATTTAAAGAATAAAAAAGCCGTTTTTGTATGGAGGTAAGGTGATGAAGATTTTAGGCGCGATGCCGTTTACGGAGGAAGATAAACAATATCTTGAAAATATCGCAAAAGACTGCGAATTCGTGTACAAAGACAATGACTCTGTGGGTGAAGAGGACGTTCAGGACATAGACATTATCTTTGGCAATGTTTCACCGGATGTTATCTCACGGGCACCGAAGCTCAGATGGCTCCAGACCAATTCTGCGGGAGTGGATCCATATTGTAAAGAAGGTGTGATGTCCGAAGGTGCCATCCTGACAAGCGCATCGGGAGCCTATGATACATCGGTCTCGGAGTGGATGGTGACTGTCTCCTTTATGCTTGCAAGAAAAAGCGATCTATATATGAGACATCAGGTGGAGAGAATATGGCAGATTGAGGGCAAGGTGCTGTCCGTAGAGGACTCCACAACCCTGGTTCTTGGGCTTGGTTCCATAGGAATGCATTATGCAAGAAAAATGCATGCCCTCGGAAGCTATGTGATAGGTGTGACGAGGCATAGCCGTGATGAAAAACCTGATTTTGTTGATGAGCTTACAACTGTGGAGCATCTCGATGAGCTTCTTCCGAGAGCGGACTATATTGCCATGGTACTTCCGGGAACGGCTGAAAATGTAAATATCATCGATGCTAAGCGCCTGGGGCTTATGAAAGACACTGCTTTTCTTATTAATGCGGGACGCGGCAATGCTGTGGACAACATGGCTCTGAATGAGGCTTTACGCGATGGCAGGATCGGCGGAGCAGCTCTTGATGTCACATCACCTGAACCTCTTCCTTCAGATCATCCTCTCTGGGATGCACCGAGATGTATCATCACCCCTCACATCGCCGGACAGTTCTTCCTTGCAAAGACCTTCCGGAACATAGTGAAGATAAGCGGCGAAAACCTGAAAAAGTTCCTTTCCGGGGATATAGATAAAATGAAGAACATAGTAGACACAAAGAAAGGGTATTGAAAACAGTCTTAAGCTTCAGGCAATCAAGATAGAAAAAACCCGACGGTTTCAGCAACCGTCGGGTTTTTATTCCACAATATTTTAAGCAGTAGCAGTGTTCTCCGGAACTGTTTCTGCCACGGTCTCGGCAACTGTCTCAGCTGAGGTTTCTGTCACGTCATTTGCATGAACATAATTCCGGCTGGCTGCGTACTCGCGAAGTGCCTGAACCCAGATAACATAGGCGTCTGCATTCTGGTGGATGTACTTGTCTGTACAGTACTTAGGATCCAGATTTCCGTTAGCGTCCGCAAGGCGGTTTGCAATGTCAATATAGCCGTATCCGTTAGCTGTGCAAAGCTCCTGAAGAGAAGTGTTGAGCTTACGGACGGTATCATTATCAAAAGCCCAGCTCTTGATGCCGGAAAGTTTGGTCTGGGCATCAGGATAAATGTAGGTTGTGCTGATGATGGTGATGTCTGCTGTTGGATTTGCAGAGGCTATGCTGCTTATAAGTGACTTGTAGTTTGCAAGAACCTCGCTTGGACGTCCCTTGATGTCGTTGAGTCCAAGTGAGAGATAAACATGCTTTGCACCAACAAGTGAAACAAGCTCATAAGCATAATGCTGGGCTCCGCCGTACCAGAGATGGTTTACGCCCTCTGTGCCGATAGGCTGAATCTCATCATGGATGCTGTAGCGGGCCTGAGTCTGGAAGTTGATGTTTGCGAGCATCGGGTTCTGATTGCGAGCGATACAATATCTCTTGAAGCCGTCTGCAACAGAATCTCCTATAAGGATGGAATCCTTATAGAAATCAACTGTACGCTGATCCTCTTGAGCATTCAGAACAGGGTCAGAAGAAAGATCTGAAGCTGCTGTGCTGTTGGAAGCGTCTTGAGTAGTTTCAGCGGTTGTTTCTGCTGCGGCAGTAGTTTCAGCGGTTGTCTCTGCTGTGCCGGCGGAAGGTCCGTCTGCAAGAGATACAAGGCCTGAAGTGATGATCATGGATGCGGCAGCGACAATAAGTGCTGCTTTTCTAAATGTCTTTTTCATACTATTTCTCCTTTAGACAGGGAATAAAATGTGGGTATATTCCCTGATCTTAGTCTGTTTATGCCATTCCGAGCTTCTTGAGTCCGTACTCCTTGAGGGCAGCTGTCCAGATGTCGTAAGCCAGATCGTTCTGGTGGATGTACTCATCTGAGCTGTAAACAGGATTGAGGTCTCCGTTTGCATCCTTGAGACGGTCTGCAACATTGATGAAGTTCCAGCCATGGGCGACGCATACCTGTTCCATGGTAGTGTTGAACTTTTTGACATTGGGACTGGTCATGGTTCCGTAATACTTGCCCGGATAGATGTAGGTCGCGCTGATGACTGTGATGTCAACGTCGGGATTTACGGCTATTATCTGGTATATAAGCTTCTGATAGTCCTCGATGACGCTTGGATACTGTACCTCTGTGGTGCCGAAGGACAGGAACACATGCTTTGCCCCCATGAGCTGAACGGAATCCCATACAAAGCGCTGCTGACCTCTGTAGAACGGGTGGCGGCTTGTGGTGCTTATGGGTTCAAAGGCACCTTCAATGTAGTAGCCGTTAGCTGTAAGAGACTGGAAGTTCTTGAGAACAGGATCCTCGGTACGTGCTTTTGTGTAATTTGCGAATCCGTTTCCGATGGAGTTTCCTATTATGACTGAATTCCGGAAAAGCTCGTCAAGTGCGGAGTTCTGGGAATCCGTAAGGGAAGCGGTGTCAATAGCGGAAACAGGACCGATAACGATAGAGCCTGTTTCTGCTGTATAGGTTCCGAGTGCGGCCTGAGCTGCACGCATGGACTCTAAAGCATCATTTGTATTGCCTGCTTCTGTTGCAGCGGTTTCTGTGGTGCCGGCAGACACGCTGTTTCCGTCGCCCATCGGGCCGTTTGCAGAAGAGTAGTAGCTTTCAAGGTCGATGCCAGGTGCTCCGGTTCCGGCGAAAGCATTGACAGCACCTATGTTGGTCACAAGAGCAGCACTAAGAGCAAGTGTTGCAAGTTTTTTCATACGTCTCATAAAAAAGACCTCTTTATTCTTTCAATAATTTTACATGCACCATTTTAGCACAAGAAAAGTGCATGGATTATAAAATCAACTGTCACAACGATTACAAATTACTGACGCGGCAGGGGGAAAGAGGAGAGAGACCAATAAAAAAGAACCCGAAGACCCGGTCTTCGGATTCAGCTCTTATCCAGCAGCTAACGGGAATCGAACCCGCCTCCTCGGCTTGGGAAGCCGATGTACTACCGATGTACTATAGCTGCAGCTTTTACTCCCTAAATTTTACTCTGATTTTTAACCAAGTCAACAGGGATTAAAAAAACTTTATTACTGTTATTTTTTATTTTTCCATTCCTTGTTGTAAAACCGAAGGTAGGAAAAAACGGCGATCACACATATTACGAGATTGATGTAAACATTATCCGTGTATCTGTAAATAAGGGTGGCGATGCAGATGCAGGCAATGATAACAAATACCTTTCTGTTACGATTTAAAAAATTCCGGAGTTTTTCAAGATTCATTTCTTTTTTACCTTTCTGCCGGCCGGTGATTTGCCGGAACGTTTTTGCTTTGATCCATCAACGGATGATGTCTTTTTTCTGACCGGAAAAGTGTTTTCGGATTTTTTTGAAACGGCCGTCTTTGTTGCAGGTCTGCTGTCTGCTTTTTTTGAATTCTTTTTGGGCAGAGGCTTTTTACGGACTGAGTAGCCGAAGCTTCCGAGCTTTTCGCCCAGAGACATATAGTCACCGTGAGAATATGCCACAAGACCTACACGGTCCATGTGGAAGGCGTCCTTTTCATCTATATACCGGTCATCCACCTGGACAGCCACAACCTCTGCAAGGAACATATCATGAGTGCCCAGAGGGAGAATCTTTGTGATCCTGCATTCTATGGATACTGGAGCTTCTTCTATGGTGGGGGCTGAAACCACAGTGGCCTTTCCTTCGTGAAGACCCATTTCCTGCCACTTGTCGACCTTTGTGACGCTGCGGACTCCGCAGTAGTCCAGGGCTTTCACCAGTTTTTCATCAGGAAGATTAATTACAAATTCGCCTGATTCAACGAGCATCGGGTAGCTGCCTCTGTTCTTTCTGACAGATATGTAAGCCATAGGCGGATCGGAGCAGATGGTACCCGTCCATGCAACTGTGATTATGTTTGTCTTTCCTGATTTATCTTTGAGGCTGACCATAACAGCCGGTACTGGATATATGAAATTACCCGGTTTTTTAAATGCTATCTTAGCCATATTGTGTCCAATCTGTATGATTATGATATAGATATCATGAGAGTATGACATGAAAAACGATTCTGCATCGACTCCGGATACTCCCATAATCTGTATATTCTGTTTATAGTAATGTTCAATCTAGTTTAGACTAAACAAAGCACACTTGTACGTCAAGTATATTAATTGAAATGCTGATATGTACCCGGTTTTTTGACGATATTTTTTGAAATTTTATAATTTGTAAAAATTGGTTCTATAGACATATCATTTATGGACGCGTAAGATAACTTATAGACGTACTTTAAGGCATTTCAATGTAGTTTGATATGAAAAGATGTTTCCAAAAGGGGAGGGGCAAATGCGGGCACATCGTATCTTGACGGCTATTCTTACCGTTTCGGTATCTACATCATCCTTGTTTTTTACATACGCGTCAGCAGGTCCGGGCGGTATGGACCCGAATTCTCTGCAAACGTCACAGGGGCCGGCCATAGGAGAAACAGGTCCGGGTTCTTCAAATACAGAAAGCAGCCTGCCGGCAAATGAAATAACCGAAACTGCTGCGGCAGAAACAGAAGCAGGAGCAGATCTGACAGAGCTTTCTTATGAAGAGCTTCTGATGCAGCAGCAGATTCTGGAGCAGCAGCGCCTTGCAGCATTGGCACAGCACCAGATCGACATAGGTAATTATTATAAGGACGCTGTGGTAATAGGAGATTCTGTGGCTTACGGCTTTCAGCTTTATGCAACCAGAAATGCAGCCGTGCCCATCTTCCAGAATCTGAAATTTCTTACAAGAGGAAGCTACTCTGTTCACAATGCTTTTTCCAAGATCACAAGCAAGTCCACTCATCCTGTATATGGCGGAGAGCAGCGGTACATTTGGGATTCCATCAAGCTTGTCAATGCAAAGCATGTGTACTCCTTCTTCGGATTGAATGATCTTTATGACGGAGTTGAGTACACGGTACAGAAGTATCTTCAGCTCCTTGACAAAATCAAAACCGAAAATCCGGATGTTGATTTCACCATCGTGAGCACCACGCCTATGTACAAGGGTTCGGAGAAAAAGAATCTGAACAATGCAAACATCCGCGCACTCAACGAGCAGATGAAGACATTGGCAGCGGTAAACGGCTGGGGCTTCATAGATGTAGCTACACCGCTTAGTGATTCATCAGGATATCTGGCGCCGAAATACTGCAGTGACAAGTATGTCCACCAGACAAATTCGGCTTATGCCGTATGGCAACAGGTCTTTGAGCAGTATGCGGAGCAGCATCTAAGTGACGCGGAGAATTCGGAAGAGATAGTGGAAACCACCGAGGAGGAGTCGGAGCCTGATGCCATAAGACCGACAGAGGCAGCGGTTTCATACTGATTCATTTTTGTGAGGTATGTGCCCGGCTTCAGCTTCATCAACATAGAATATTGAAGTTTTAATATTTTCTCTATATAATGGTGCAAGAGTTTAAACAATGTAACACCCTGAGGCAGGGGCTGAAGGGTATTGAGAAGCATAAACTAGAGGGAGAATGGTTATGAGAAAGAACATTATCGTTACTACAGCTACCGTAATTGCAGCATCAGCTCTGATTCTTAACGGTTGCGGAGGAAGCTCTTCAACACAGGCTGTAACAACAGCTGCTGAAACAACAGTTGCAGCAGAGACCACTGCAGCTGCTGAGGAAACAACAACAGCAGCAGAGACCACAACAGCAGCAGAGGAGACCACAGCTGCCCCTGAAGAAACAACTGCAGCTGCTGAGGAGTCATCTGAGGAAGAGACTACTAAGGAAGAGGAAACAACAAAGGAGTCCAAGGAAGAGACCACTAAGGCTGAGGAAACAACAACTGCGGCAGAGACCACAACAGCCGCTGAAACAACAGCTGCTGAAACAACAGTTGCAGAGACAACTGCAGCCAAGGCAGCAGGCATCGATCCAAGTGCCATCTACAACAAGGTTACAGGACTTCTTCCGGGCATGATCACAGTTGATGCTAACTACATCGCAAACTACTACGGAATCGACGCATCACAGCTTGAAGGTTATGTATTTGCCATGGCTGAGGACGTGACCAAGGCTGATACAGTTGCTATTCTTGAAGCAAAGGATGCTTCCTCCGTTGCAGCACTCGCAGGACAGCTCAGTGCAGTTCAGCAGCAGAAGGCTCAGGAGCTTCAGGACTATATGCCTGAGCAGTATCAGATTGTTGCAGCAAGTGCTGTAAAGACAATCGGCAACTATGTATATCTGGTAATGTCATCAAACGGCGCTGCTATCGAGCAGACTATCGCATCAAGCATTGGCTGATTTGATTAAGTAAATTGAATGAGCTTTATCGGAAGGATGCATTGAATTAAAGACAGTGATATAAATTATTTATGGCAGGTGCAGGAACAGCGCCTGCCATTTTTTTCTGATTTTTTCAACATGACTGCCCCATAAACTCCTTATTTCCCTCATAGATATTGCCATCATAAGGCATTTGATTGTAATATATGAGAGTTGCGGGCAAAGGCAAAATCTTATGGAAAGATGCACCGGGAGTTCGCGATTAAAAATTGCAAATGACAAAAAGTCATTCAGAGTCTGCCCCTTGCAGAGCAAAATTTAACAGGGCTGACTTTCCACTGAACGGAGTAAATATGGTTTTCAGTAGCATTCCATTTTTGTTTTTCTTCCTTCCGCTGTGCCTGATACTTTACTATCTGGTGCCCTTCAAGGTGAAGAACTATGTACTTCTCGCCTTTTCGCTGGTCTTCTATGCCTGGGGCGAGCCCATTTATATCCTGCTCATGCTTTTTGAGACATTATCCGACTATACGCTCGGAAGATTGATGCATAAAGCGGGAAACAATACAGGACTTCGCAGGGTCTTCCTGGCGCTCTCAGTGATCATAGACCTGTCGGTCTTGGGCTTTTTCAAATATGCGGATTTCCTGATAGAGTCTGTCAATGCAGCCTTCGGGACTGCCATCACTCCCTTTGGACTAGGGCTCCCCATAGGAATCAGCTTTTTTACCTTCCAGACCATGAGCTACACTATAGATCTCTATAAGAGAGAGGTAGCGGTGGAGAAGAATTACTTCTACTATCTTACATACGTTTCCATGTTCCCGCAGCTTATCGCGGGACCTATCGTCAGATTTTCCACAGTGAACGAGGAACTTCATGAACGTAAGATAGACTTTGAAGGGTTCATAACAGGAGGGCTCCGTTTCCTCAAGGGTCTCTTCAAAAAGGTACTTCTTGCCAACACCATTGGTTCTCTCTGGGAGGTCATAAAGGCAAGTGCCTTCGCAGGGGATTCCGGTATTTCAGTTGTAAGTGCCTGGCTTGGAGCGCTGTGCTTTACTCTCCAGCTTTACTATGATTTCAGCGCCTACAGTGACATGGCTATCGGTATGGGCCGTATGCTTGGCTTCCATTATCTTGAGAACTTTAATTATCCGCTCAGCTCGGTTTCGGTAACAGATTTCTGGAGACGCTGGCACATTTCCCTCAGTACCTGGTTCAGGGATTATGTTTATATCCCTCTCGGCGGTAACAGAAAGGGTACTCTGATGCAGTTAAGGAACATGTTCATAGTATGGTTCCTGACGGGACTCTGGCATGGTGCAGCATGGAACTTTATCCTCTGGGGTATTTTCTACGGAGTGCTTCTTGCACTGGAAAAGCACCTTTGGGGTAATGCACTTAAAAAGCTGCCAAAGCTTCTTCAGCATCTCTACGCCATGTTCATTTATGTGGTGGGATTCATTATCTTCGTTTTCGATGATATGGGACAGTTAAAGCATTATCTTGATATCATGTTCGGTCTCGGCGGGGTTCCTTTCATGAATGCTGACCTTATCTGGTACTTAAGGAACAACCTGCTGCTCCTTATCCTTGGATGCATAATCGCCTTCCCGGTATACCCCTGGTTAAAGGGAAAGCTTGCTGTATGCATCAATAAAGGCTACGGTCTCATGAGATACAAAGCTGCAGCAGTAGCACTTTCGGTTGCACTGATCGCCGCATACCTGGGGCTGTTCTTCTTGACCACGGCATACCTTGTAAATGACACCTACAACCCGTTCCTTTATTTCCGTTTCTAAGGAGGCAGATATGCAGAATAATAATGAAATAAAAAGACATGACGCTTCCTTTGCAGCCGGGATGATGAGCTTCGGAGGTGTCATAACAGTCATGATGATCACCATAATGATACTTATTTTCGGCGTGTGGTTCCTTATAGCGCCGAAAAAGGAATTCAGTGAGAATGAGAACAGACAGCTTGCACTGGCACCTGTCTATACATTCCAGGCCCTTAAGGATGGTTCGTATATGACAAGCATCCAGAAGTATCTTTCGGATCACTTCCCTATACGTGATGAATTCATGACATTAAAGACAAAGACAGAGATACTTACCGGAAAAGAAGAGATCAACGATATTTACATTGCAGAGGATGGTTATCTGATTGAGGCTTATGATGCCCCTAAGCAGAACGAAAAGATCATCAGCCAGTTCGGAAAGCTCTGTCAGAATATCACTACCGATGCGAAGAACAATATTTCCCTTATGCTGGTGCCGACTGCGGTTACTGTCTATAACGACAAGCTTCCCGCCGCCTCTCCTGACAAGGGGAATTTGAAGCAGCTTGCAACCATGGATGCGATTTACGAGGCATTACCGGAGATAAAGCGCATCGACTGCTATCAGGGGCTTTCAGCTCAGGCTCAGTCGGAGAAGGATGCCGATGATGTAACGCCCCTTTACTATCACACGGACCACCACTGGACAACCTTCGGAGCATATATAGCATACCGTCAGTACTGTGAAGCTATGGGCATCACTCCCCTTGAAGAGTCAGCCTTCAAAAAAACAGTAGTGACAAACAGTTTCCGTGGCACAGTTTACTCAAAACTCAATGACACAACGGTTCCCGGAGAAGAGATCACGATTTACGAAAATCCTGAAAACAGACTGACTGTGAACTATCAGGATTCAGAGGAGGTAACGGACAGCCTTTACAACAAGGACTATCTTTCCAAGAAGGATAAGTACTCCATGTTCCTGAACAACCTGCATCCTCTCATCGAGATCACCAATGAGACTGCGGATTCAGACAAGGTCATGGTGCTTGTAAAGGACAGTTACGCGAACTCCATAGTTCCTTTCCTTGTAAACCACTACAAGAAGATCTATGTGTTCGATACCCGATACTACCGCTTCGGCCCTGCCTCATTTATAAATCAGCATCCGGAGGTGACGGATGTGCTGATTCTTTACAATATGAACACAGTTGATACGGATCTCGGAATCGGAGGAATTTTCTGATATAGAGATTTGGCAGGAAGAATTAGAGATAAGCTCCAGGATTCAGGTAAGCTATGGCTGAACCCGGAGAAAAAAAGCGTTTGAAATAGTAGAAGCACATTGGCGTTATGGCCAATGTGCTTCTTTTTTTATAGCAAAAGACCGGCAAGCGGACGCATGTTTGCATGCAAATCCATTTGCCGGTCGTAAGGACATGGAGCGGGAAGTGCGGAATGTTCGTATGCTGAATCGGGCAGGAATCAGCCTGCCTGATTTAATGTCTTTTTAAAAATCAGCCCCCCGGGCTCAGCTTACATTTTTTCTTCAAGCTGCTTTACGACATATCTGAGGCAGCCGTCTTCGAAGACATTGTTGAGGCCGGACTTCTTTACCAGTCCATCAAAGAAATCGGAAGCGGAGAGCTTGCAGAGCTCGAGATAGCTCTTCCATGCAGCCTTATAGTCCTTGTCCATCCAGACCTTATACTGGAGAGCATTGGTACCGGCTATGCAGTAGTCGATGTAGTAGAGCGGGCTGTCGTAGATGTGGTGCTGACGCTGCCAGTAGCCGCCCTTTTCGAAGTAGTCATTTCCGGTGTAATCAAGGTGAGGCTTGTACTGACGTTCCAGGTCACGCCATACTTCGTTTCTTGCCTTTGGTGTGAGTCCAGGGTCAGAATATACGATATCCTGATACTCATCTACCATGGTGCCGTATGGGATGAAGATAACAGAATCCATGAAATGCATTTTTACATAATCCTCTGCACGGTTTCCGAAAATGAGCGGCATCCATGGTTCTGTGAAGAACTCCATGGACATGGAGTGGGTCTCTGCCACCTCCATGGTGATGTCGTTGTGTTCGATTATAGGGTCTTTTGCTGTGATATAGCCCTGGAAGGCATGCCCGCACTCGTGTGTGATTACATCAGCATCACCGGATGTTCCATTGAAGTTTGCAAATACAAAAGGCGCCTGATAGTCGGGAATCATGGTCATATAGCCGCCGGTCTTCTTGTTCTTTCTGCCGAGGACATCGAAGAGCTCGGAGTCACACATGAAGTTGATGAAGCGTCCGGTCTCAGGTGAGAGCTCGTTATACATTCTGCGTCCTGCTGCGAGGATTTCCTCTGGTGTTCCGACAGGAGCAGGGTTTCCGTTGGTGAAATATACACCTTCGTCAATGTAGCTGAGATGGCTCAGTCCGAGCTGCTGACGGCGAATGTCGTGGAGCTTCTCCGCAAAAGGAACAAAATCACGCTTGACCTGCTTGCGGAATTCTTCTACATCCGAACGACCGAAGCTGTTTCGGTTCATTCTTGCGTAACCGAGAGGCAGATAGTTCTCGTGTCCCATAAGCTCTCCCTGCTTTGTACGATTCTTCACCAGCTTATCATAAAAGTCATCCAGTTCCTCCTGATGGGCAACGAAGAAGGCGCTGTACTTTTCCCAGGCCTCCTTACGGATATTTCTGTCCTGATTGTGGAGGTATGGATTCATGAGGCTGAGGTTAAGCTCCTCCCCGTTCCATGGGATACGCGCACTTGCCAGAAGCTTGTTGTACTCGGTCTGAAGCTTGTTTTCCTCCTGCATGAGAGGAATGAGCTTTTCATCAACAGACTTCATAGCGAGTTCAATGTTTTTGAAGGCCACTTTTCCAATCCTCTCCTCAAGATAGGGTCTGAATTTAGAGTTAAAAAGCTTTTTCCTGTAGGAGACTACAAGGTTCTGGAAGACAGGCATGTTTTTGTCAAAGTACTCCTGCTCTGCAAGAAGTGCTTCGTCAGACATGTCTATGTCGGAGCGGATCATGGCAATCTGTGATTCTGTCATCACATGGTTGTATATCTTGTAAAAGTCTTCGTGGACAGCGAACTGTTCTTCGCCGGAGGATGCGTTCTCGAAGCGGTCTTCAAGTTCCTTAAAGTCTTTCGTTAATTTAGTAAAATCTATACGTTCGTAGGGCATTTCTGAAAATTTCATCTGGTATCTCCTTCCTGTTCTCGGTTTCTTTAAGAACAAGATTGCCTCGTCCAAAGGGCGAGGCAATCAAACATTAAATATTATGATGTGAGTGTCAAAAGTCGATATCGGACCGCTTCGCGCTATGCGCTCCCGCGTTCCTCCCACATTCCGCACTCTCAGGCCGATAAATCGTCCTTTCGTGCTCCATGTGGGGCGTGTCATGAAGTCTATCCTCCACTTTTGTGCAAGCACAAGTGGAGGAAGACTTATGACACTTATATCATATTATATATATTTTTATGTTGTGTGCAATACATTTCTGCAGTGCTTTAAAATGATTCGGAACGTCAATTCGGCGCAGCTGCCTGTATGGCATCAGACTGAACATCGCCTCCGGCGCCGGGATTCTGGCCTACAGCCATCCACGCTGCAGTCTCAGAAACTTTCTGGGCTTCCTGGGCGCTGGTAGGTACATAGGTATCATCATCCTGGACCGGTGCTTCTATCACTTCACCATCATTTGCCTCTGTTGAAACGGCTGCGGTTTCTGTTGCAGAGGTTTCAGCTTCGGTCGCAGCCTTTTCAGTGCTCTCCTCGGACTTCTTTTTTGCCTTTGTTTCTGAAGCAGTCTCTCTGGCTGCCGCCTTGGTGCCTGAATCAGAAGATTTTTCGCTTGATTCCGAAACCTTTGAAGAAGCTGCAGTCGCGCTTATAGAGGCTGCTGTCTCTTCGGTTGTTGCCTCAGGCGGAGCAACATAAGGGAAAGAAGAGTACTGTTTTCCGTTTCCTCCCACACATTCCGCATTATGGAAGGCGACAAGCTCTGAAACAGTTACCATCTGGTAGCCCTGCTGTGCGAGCCATGGAATGATCTCCTCGCAGGCAGAGACGGTTGAATTGTAGAGCTCATGCATAAGGATAATGTCTCCGTCCTTCACATGTGGCTTTATGGTCTCGATGACTGCGGCAGCATCCTTGCTCTTCCAGTCCAGTGTATCGATGGACCAGTAGATCATAGGCTGGGTCAGAGCCTTTCTTACAGAGTCACTGATGTTTCCGCCCGGGAGACGAATCAGAGCAGGGGCTGTACCTACAAGCTCCTTTACGGCGTTGTTGGTCTTTTCGAATTCCTGAACGATATAATCGGTGGAATTCTTTGAAAGATGTATGTCATGATCCCAGCTGTGATTTGCGATCTCATGGCCGTTTGCAGCCATACGCTGTACTTCCGAAGAGAATTCCGAAATACGGTTTCCTACGATGAAGAAGGTGCCTCTTCCGTTGTTGGCTTCAAGGAGATCCATGATCCTTTCGCCTGTCTGACCGTTAGGTCCGTCGTCCCAGGTAAGGGCTACCATGGGCTTTGTGGTATCAACATATCTTCCGTTTGAAAGAACGTGGGTCGGATCATAGGCTTCGGTGGTCTCCACAGCTGCTTCTGTCGTTTCCGCCAAAGTGGTTTCCGCTGCAAATGTCTGTCCCACTACATCGATGGAATCATTCCCTTTATTTACCTCAATGTTCTGCATGGCATCAACTTTCTGCTGCCTGCTGTCTGTTATATATCCTGTAATTCCCGTGACAACCTTCCAGATGATGAATACCACCGTTATGACACATCCGATGGCAACTGCACGATATGTGAATGCTCTCTGACGTGCTTTCTTCTTACGCATGGCCCTGCGGTGCCGCTCCATCCGTTCTTCCTTTTCTTGAGCGGACATCACACGGTTCCTTCCGCTGTGACTCCGTTCCTGGGAGCGGTTATCTCTGTGGGAATTTCTCGTTCCGGAGCCTCCGGAAGAATACTGACGGCCGTTTCCTCCGCCTCTGTTGTTGTCTGAATAATAGTTTCTTGGCATTATAATAAACTCTTCTTAATATTGTTTTAGTTTTTCCTAAATTCGAATTATAAGGCATCGTGCTTTATATGAATACTATTTTATCAAAAAAATTTAAGAATTATGAATACAGCCGGTAAATAACAAAATAGGTTATTTTAGATATGTCAGTTGTGCCGAAAGAAGAATATGACAGGGACTTGGAAGAGAGCGGAATATGTGATATTGTACCCATTTGAGCCTGGGGCGGATTATCCTTCGGACAGAAAGTGCGGAACCTGAGATCTAAACTCAGGCTTTAGGGCCGCCACGAACAGAGCAGTAGGAGTTAATATGCGTTTAGATAAGTATCTTGCCGACATGGGAGTCGGAAGCAGAAGTGATATAAAAAAGGCCATTCGCAAGTGTAAGGTAACTGTGAACGGAGAGGTGGTCCGTGATGCCGGAGAGAATGTTCCGGAAGGCGCGGTCATCACCTTTTTTGATGAAGAAATCATTTATCAGCAATTTCAGTATTATATGATGAATAAGCCTGCGGGAGTGATCTCCGCAAGTGAGGACAGACATCAGGCTACGGTCGTGGATCTTATAAGAGACGATGTTTTCGGAGGACAGGTCAGAAAGGATCTTTTCCCTGTGGGACGGCTTGACAAGGATACAGAGGGGCTTCTCCTCATCACCAATGACGGACAGATGGCTCACAGGCTTCTTAATCCGAAGCATCACATAGATAAGGCATACTATGCTGTTGTGACGGGAATCGTGAGTGAAGAGGATATAGAGAAGTTCAAAAGAGGCATTCGCTTCGATGAGCATCTCACGGCCATGCCGGCAGGACTTTCGATCCTGAGCACCGGGAAAACAGTGAAAGAGCTTGCGGACAAGCTTCAGCTTTCGGCAGATCCTGAGAGATTTGAAAGAGTCAGACTGTCAGGGGCGCGGTTTGTGGGGGCGGAAGGCCCTGCTGCCATAACCGATGAAACTGTCTGCTCGGAGATAAGGGTGGTCATACAGGAAGGAAAGTTCCATCAGATAAAGAAGATGATAAGAGCGCTTCCCGGAAATAAGGACGTGCTGTATCTCAGGAGAATGTCCATGGGAGATATACAGCTTGATGAGAGTCTCGCCCCCGGAGAATACAGAAGCCTCACTGAGGAAGAGATGGATATATTAACGAAGTCCTTAGGCAATGAGGACTAAAAGGAGAGTGTAACAGATGGATAAAAAGTCAGTAAGCGAGATCAAGTCAAAGTGTTTTAATAAAAACGACTGTCGTATAGACCGTATGCGTGCCTGCTATGTAAACGAGGAAAAGGAGAAGATTTCTACCTTTCACGATATGTTCCTTCAGCTTGAGGAGCAGGAGCGTGCGAAGTACTGTGAGCTCTTTAAGCGTTCCATGTCTGGCAAGTTTGGAAGAAATCTTTTTAATGTGGAGTTTCCTGTACCTGAGGAGATGGAGGGAGGACACCAGGAGTTCCTGTACCGTCTTAAGAAGTCAGAGCTTAAGGATGATGCTCTTGTGGAGAGGCTTTTTGACAAGATCATCGGTGCTTACAGCTACCCGGGGAAGTATCTCATCATTCTCAGCCATGGCGTCTATGACATACCCCTGAAGCTTAAGGACCAGACAGTGCTTGATGATGGAGGCGAGTATGTTTACAGCTTCATCCTCTGCACCATCTGCCCGGTAGAGCTTCTCAGAGAGGGACTCTGTTATGATGTCAATGCTCAGACATTTCTGAGCCGTACCGATGACTGGGCAGTGAAGAATCCGGAAACAGCATTCCTTTTCCCTGCATTCGATTTCAGAAACACAGACATCCATAATTCTCTCTACTACACAAGACATCCGGAAGAGCGTCACGAGGAGATCCCCCTTGAGATTCTTGGAGCAGAGCTCTCGAGAACAGAGAAGGATCAGCAGCATGTTTTCAGAGAGATAATCGAGACTACCCTTTCGGGAGACTGTACCTTTGAGACTGTCAGAAGCATTTCAGAAGAGATAAATGAGATGATCAGGGAGAACAGCAACGACAAGGAGACCGACGACCATGTGGAGCTCGGAAAGGGCGACATGAGACGACTCCTTGCTTCAAACGGAGCCACTGATGAGCAGCTCAATCAGTTCGAGAGAATTTATGATGAGGCTGTGGGAGATGACACTTCTCCGCTGGTTGCCGAGAATATCCAGGATCAGAAGCATCTGGTGGTGAAGTCCCTTACCATGAAGCTGGATGTGAAGGCTGAAAATGCCGACCTGGTGGAGACCCGTGTCATAGACGGCAGAGAATATCTTCTCATACCTATCGCTGACGATATCGAGGTTAATGGAATAAAGATAAGACAGAATCTGGGGAATCGCGAAGCGTGACAGGATTTGATGCCTGCTTTTTACGCGCTTTATAATCGGATCTGTAAAAATAAAAAGCCTGTGTGTCCTATGACTAAGTCATAAGACATACAGGTTTTTTGATATATGTTCATGCAAAGATTCGCATCCCGGGCATGGGGGATGGCTTTTGACAGCTCAGATTTCTTTCAGGGCTTTTACTATGGTGCCGCCCCCAACCACCAGGTCTCCGTCATAGAGGACCACAGCCTGTCCGGTGGCTACTGCACGCTCAGGTTCGTCAAAGGTCACTCTTACCTGTCCGGTGAGCTTCCCGTCTTCATCCCTGAGGGCTTCTGCGGTGGCAGGAACTTCCTTTGCCTTGTAGCGGGTCTTCACGGTTACACGTACAGGCCCCTCTGGCTCATCAAAGGGGATCCAGTTGAAGCTGTCCGCAATAAGAGCCTTTGAGTAAAGCGCCGGTCCGGTTGTAAGGATGACCTCGTTCCTTTCCATGTCCTTTCCGCATACATACATGGGCTGTTTGAGTGCCAGACCGAGACCCTTGCGCTGGCCTACAGTGTAGCGGATGATGCCCTTGTGAGTGCCCAGGACATGGCCCTCTGTGTCGATGAAGTTTCCGGGGGCAAAGCTGCGCCCGGTGTATCTCTCGATGAAATCACCGTAGTCGCCGTTCACCACAAAGCAGATATCCTGAGAGTCGTGCTTGTGGGCATTTATAAAGCCGTACTTTTCGGCCTCCGCACGGACTTCGTCCTTGGACTGAAAGTTTCCCAAAGGGAACATGGTGTGGGCCAGCTGGTCCTGATTCATGAAATAGAGGACGTAGCTCTGGTCCTTCGCCAGGTTACGGGACTTCTTGAGAAGCCATCGTCCGGTATCCGGATCCTGTTCGATTCTTGCGTAGTGACCTGTGACTATTAAGTCGCATCCCAAGGCCTCTGCCCTGTGATACAGCTTTTCATGCTTCATGTAGCGGTTGCAGTCGATGCAGGGGTTTGGTGTACCTCCTTCTTCGTAAGTATTGATAAAACGTTCAATTACCTGCTTGTCAAAGTCTTCGGTGAAATTGAAAACGTAATATGGCATGCCCAGGCTTGTGGCTACCTGGCGTGCATCCTCAGTGTCCTCCAGAGTGCAGCAGGTATTGGCACGGCAGTATCCGATGTCCTCGTTGTTGTATAGCTTCATGGTGACGCCGATGCAGTTGTAGCCTGCTTCCTTCATGAGAGCAGCAGCCACGGAACTGTCCACACCGCCGCTCATGGCGATCAATGCTTTCTTATTTTCCATTCTTTGTTCTTCCTGATTCTTATATAAGGTGTCAATGCTTCCGCAGGGCAGACTGTGTATGGAGTCCGGGAAACGGGAAGCATAATGTCTTTTTTGATTTATGTGACTATAACATTAGAGGACTGCCTTATCAAGTAGACAAAAATAGGCATTTTGTACGATTTTTAATGCTTTTTACGCGGAAATTAAGGATATTTCAATTTGTATATGATAGTTGATTGTGTTAGAATTTGGAAAGTATGTAGAAATATCAGGTGTAGTATGCCTTTTTGAGTGAGGGTTGAAAAGCTGCCTGATAACTAAAGGAGACATTATGAAGGGAATTATACTTGCCGGTGGATCCGGTACAAGATTATATCCGCTTACTAGAGTAACCTCCAAACAGTTACTTCCTATTTATGACAAACCGATGATCTATTATCCTCTGAGCGTTCTTATGAATGCCGGAATAAGAGACATCCTGCTTATTTCAACACCGAGCGATACACCGAGATTCCGGGAGCTTCTGGGAGACGGCAGTCAGTTCGGTATCAATCTTGAATACAAGGTTCAGCCATCACCGGACGGACTTGCACAGGCATTTATCCTTGGAGCTGAGTTCATAGGTGATGATTCTGTAGCCATGATTCTCGGAGACAACATTTTCTCGGGACATGGATTTAAGAAGCTACTTCGCAGTGCTGCTTCCAAGGAATCAGGCGCTACGGTTTTCGGATATTATGTTGACGATCCTGAGCGTTTCGGTATCGTTGAGTTCGACAAGACAGGAAAGGCTGTTTCCATCGAGGAGAAGCCGGAGCATCCCAAGTCAAACTACTGTGTGACAGGTCTTTACTTCTACGACAACAAGGTAGTGGAGTATGCAAAGAACCTTAAGCCTTCAGCAAGAGGCGAGCTCGAGATCACAGACCTGAACCGTATTTATCTTGAGAACGGTGAGCTGGATGTGACACTGCTTGGACAGGGCTTCACATGGCTCGATACAGGTACCCATGATTCTCTTGTTGATGCCACAAACTTTGTATATACCATTGAGACTCACGAGCACCGTAAGATAGCCTGTCTTGAGGAGATCGCATACCTGAACGGCTGGATCGATGCTGACAAGGTCAAGGAAGCATACGAGATGTACAAGAAGAACGAGTACGGTCGTTATCTTAAGGATATACTTGATGGCAAGTATGTTGATAAGCTCACTGAGAAGTTTTGATTTTTACTTTGAGAGGTAATTAAACATGAAATATATCGTAACAGGCGGCGCCGGATTTATCGGCGGCAACTTCATGCATTTCGCAGTCAATACTTATCCGGAGGATCAGTGGATCTGCCTTGATGCACTTACATACGCAGGAAATCTTGAGACACTTGCACCACTTGAGGGCAAGCCTAACTACAAGTTCGTTAAGGGCGATATCGCAGACCGCGAGTTCGTATTCAAGCTTTTCGAGACAGAGAAGCCGGATGTAATCATTAACTTTGCAGCAGAGTCTCACGTAGACCGTTCGGTATCGAATCCAGATATCTTTTTAAAGACTAACGTTGGTGGAACCGTAGCCCTTCTTGATGCATGTAAGGAATACGGCATCAAGAGATATCATCAGGTATCGACAGATGAGGTTTACGGAGATCTCCCTCTTGACCGTCCTGACCTTTTCTTCACAGAGGACAACAAGATCAAGGCATCATCACCGTATTCCGCATCAAAGGCTTCAGCAGATCTTTTCGTTATGGCATACCACAGAACCTTCGGTATCCCTACAACTATTTCAAGATGCTCAAACAACTACGGACCATATCACTTCCCTGAGAAGCTTATTCCGCTGGTTATCTCAAGAGCACTTAATGATGAGAAGATCCCTGTATACGGAAACGGTGCTAATGTACGTGACTGGCTCTATGTAACAGATCACTGCAAGGCCATCGACCTTATCGTCAGAAACGGAAAGGTCGGAGAGGTTTACAACATCGGCGGACACAATGAGAGAACAAATCTTGAGGTTGTAAAGACTATCCTCAAGGCTCTCGGAAAGCCTGAGTCACTTATCGAGTACGTTAAGGACAGACCGGGTCATGACCAGAGATATGCCATGGATCCTACAAAGATGGAGACAGAGCTCGGCTGGAAGCCTGAGTATACCTTCGACACAGGAATACCTGTAACCATCGACTGGTATCTCAACAACAAGGAGTGGTGGGAGCATATCATTTCCGGTGAATATCAAAGCTATTTCGACAAGATGTATGTTGAAGGCAAGGGACTCAGCGACTGAGTCCTTGACAGACCTCCTCTGGGAGGCGGAAAGACTTTATAGATGAATTATGTGCACTTCGGTGCGTGAACTGGGTGAGGAGTAAATATTTTTTACTCCTCATATCTTTAGGAGAAAGAGAGAATTAAGTTGAAAGTATTTGTTACCGGTGTCGGTGGTCAGCTGGGCCACGACGTTATGAATGAACTAGAGAAGAGAGGTTATGAGGGAATAGGATCCGATCTTGCTCCTGTTTACAGCGGTATTCAGGATGACAGTGCGGTTACCAGGATGCCTTATGTTCCCATGGATATCACTGACAGTGAGCAGGTAGAGAAGGTCCTATCCGAAGCGGCTCCGGATGTTATCGTTCATTGTGCGGCATGGACTGCGGTGGATCTCGCCGAAGACGAGGACAAGAAGGCAAAGGTAAAGGCCATTAACACAGACGGTGTCCAGAATATTGCAGATGTGGCAAAGAAGCTTGATGCCAAGATGATCTACATCTCCACAGACTATGTATTCAACGGACAGGGAACAGAGCCATGGCTCCCGGACTGCAAGGATTATGCGCCCCTTAATTACTATGGTGAGACTAAGCTTGGGGGAGAGCTGGCTGTTGCCAACACCCTTGAGAAGTATTTCATCGTGCGTATCGCCTGGGTATTCGGTCTTAACGGAAAGAACTTCATCAAGACCATGCTTAACGTTGGCAAGTCCCACGATACGGTCAGAGTGGTGAACGATCAGATCGGAACACCTACTTATACACTGGATCTCTCGGTTCTTCTTGTGGATATGCTGGAGACTGAGAAGTACGGATATTATCATGCCACAAACGAGGGCGGATATATCAGCTGGTATGATTTCACAAAGGAAATCTACCGTCAGGCAGGCTATAAGACCGAGGTTCAACCTGTTACCACTGAGGAGTACGGTCTCAGTAAGGCGGCTCGTCCTTTCAATTCAAGACTTGATAAGTCAAAGCTGGTTGAGAATGGCTTCAAACCGCTCCCGACATGGCAGGATGCTCTTTCGAGATATCTTGAGGCATTAAAGAGTATAAAGGAGTAATTATGGGTAAGTATTTTGGTACAGACGGATATCGCGGTGAGGCTAATGTCAATCTCACAGCAGACAGTGCTTTCCGTGTAGGTAAGTTCCTGGGCTGGTACTACGGACAGGGCAAGAAGGATGGCGATCGCTGCCGTATAGTGATAGGTAAGGATACACGCCGTTCCAGCTACATGTTTGAATATGCCATAGCAGCCGGTATCACAGCAACAGGTGCGGATGCTTATCTTCTTCACGTAACAACAACTCCTTCAGTTGCCTATGTTGCGAGATCGGAGGATTTTGACTGTGGAGTTATGATCTCCGCATCACATAATCCTTTCTATGATAACGGAATCAAGGTCATCAACGGAAACGGTGAGAAGCTGGGAGAGGATGTTATCGAGAAGATAGAGAATTATCTCGATGGCGTGACACCGGAGGTTCCTCTTTCAACGAAGGACAGCATCGGACGTACTGTGGATTTCGCAGCAGGAAGAAACCGTTATATCGGTTATCTTATTTCTCTTGCCACAAAGAGCTTTAAGGGCAAAAAGGTAGCGCTTGACTGTTCAAACGGTTCGGCTTCCTCTATCGCCAAGTCTGTTTTCGATGCTCTCGGAGCAGATACTCATGTTATTCACAATGAACCTAACGGCGTAAACATTAACGATAACTGCGGATCTACCCATATAGAGTCTCTTCAGAAGTTCGTTAAGGACGAGGGCTGTGATGTGGGCTTTGCCTATGACGGCGATGCTGACAGATGTCTCGCTATCGATGAGGACGGAAATCTCATCAACGGTGACCAGATCATGTATGTCTGCGGATGCTACATGAAGGAAAAGGGGCAGCTGCAGGATGACACCATCGTGACCACCGTTATGTCCAATTTCGGTCTTTACAAGGCTCTCGATGAGGCCGGCATAAAGTATGAGAAGACCAGGGTTGGAGACAGATTTGTTTATGAGAATATGTCTCAGAACGGCTTCTCTCTCGGAGGAGAGCAGTCAGGTCACATAATTTTCCTCAGCCATGCGACAACTGGTGACGGAATCCTTACATCCATAAAGGTAATGGAGACCATGCTTGCAAAGAAGAAGTCACTCAAGGAGCTGGCTGCACCATTTACTGTATTCCCTCAGGTGCTCAAGAATGTCAGGGTGCTTGATAAGGAGGCTGCTCAGAATGACGAGGCTGTTGTGGCTGCTGTACAGAAGGTTACAGAAGAGCTTGGATCTGACGGAAGAATACTTCTCAGAGCTTCCGGAACAGAGCCTCTTGTGAGAGTTATGGTGGAGGCCGACACTGTCGAGAAGTGTGACAGGTTTGTAGATCAGGTTATAGATGTTATGAAAGAGAGGGGACTAGTCCTCGAAGCACATTGATAATATAATATGAGAATGTGGGGAGCCTGAGGGCGTATATCTTTACAGAAGCTTCACATGGTCAGTATCGGGTTTTCTTTGAAGATTCGGTACGGAGTGCCGGTCGATCGAAAGAGAAACCAGGACCGGCGTTCCGGGAAGGGAGATGACATATGTTGAATTACAAGCGTTACAGGAGATTTCCGGCATTTAAGTATCCGGAGAGAACATGGGTGGACAAGGAGATCACAGAGGCACCGGTGTGGTGTTCTGTTGACCTCAGAGATGGAAACCAGGCGCTCATAGATCCTATGAGTGTCGAGGAGAAAATAGAGTTTTTCCAGATGCTGGTCAAGCTTGGCTTCAAGGAAATTGAAGTTGGTTTTCCGGCCGCATCACAGATTGAATATGATTTCCTTCGTCAGCTCATCGAAAGAAAGATGATTCCTTCTGATGTTACCGTGCAGGTGCTTGTACAGTGCCGTGCAGAGCAGCTTGAAAAGACTTTTGAATGTCTTGAAGGTCTGGACAAGGCCATTGTTCATATCTATAATTCAACATCTGTTCTTCAGAGAGATGTTGTATTCGGCAAATCCAAGGAAGAGATCATAGACATTGCCCTTACAGGTACAGAGCTTGTAAAGAAGTATGCCAAGGATTTCCCTGGAAATATCCGTCTTGAGTATTCACCGGAGTCATTCACCGGAACAGAGATGGACTATGCGGCGGATATCTGCAACGCTGTTCTTGATGCATGGGGCTGCGGCAAGGGAAGAGAGGTCATCATCAATCTCCCATCCACTGTGGAGATGAATACTCCCAATGTATACGCAGACCAGATTGAGTATATGTGCAATCACCTTAAGCACAGAGAACATGTGATAGTTTCCGTACATCCTCATAACGACCGTGGTGAGGGTGTTGCGTCCACGGAGCTTGCCATGCTTGCGGGTGCGGACAGAGTCGAGGGAACGCTTTTCGGAAACGGAGAGAGAACCGGAAATGTGGACATCCTTACAGTTGCCTACAACATGTTCTCTCATGGAGTGAATCCAAAGCTCAATATAGAGGACATCAATTCCATCAAGGAAGTATATGAGAGATGCACCAAGATGACCATCCCTCCGAGAGCGCCTTACGCAGGAGAGCTTGTGTTTACTGCTTTCTCCGGCTCACATCAGGATGCCATCAACAAGGGCGTGAAGGCTATGAATGAGCGTCATTCACAGATCTGGGAGGTTCCTTATCTTCCTATCGATCCTGCTGATATAGGAAGGATGTACGAGCCTATCGTCCGTATCAATTCCCAGTCCGGAAAGGGCGGTGTCGCATTTGTTATGGATTCCCAGTTTGGCTACAAGCTTCCTAAGGGAATGCAGAGAGAGTTTGCCGATTACATCCAGGCTGTTTCCGAGAAGGAAGGTGAGGTATCACCACAGGAGATCTTCGATATCTTCGATGCCCGTTATATACAGACAAAGGAGCCTATGCACTTCAAGAATCTTCGTACCACAGATACGGAGAACGGCGAGGACAGCTTTACAACTCTTGCAAATGTCACCTACATGAACCGCGGAGAGCAGAAGATCTTCGGAGGTGTGGGTAACGGACCTATCGATTCTGTTGTATCCGGTCTCAATCATGAGCTTGGCGTCAAGTCAAAGGTCATCGATTATCAGGAGCATGCTCTTGGCTCCGGTTCAGGCGTTAAGGCGGTTTCCTACATCCACCTTCTGGATGTGGATACCGGAAAAACAAGCTACGGCGTAGGTATTTCATCCAATATCACCCGTTCTTCCATCCGTGCTGTATTCAGTGCAGTGAACAGACTCTACTTTAAGGAAGAGGCTGAGGCGGCAGGAAGCAAGCGCGTGGAGATGCAGAGGGGAACGGAGAAGCCAAAGGGACTTTTCGGAAATTCCTGAAAAAGAGAGTATAAAACTCACGTTTGGCTTCATACTGGACTTATACAGCAAAAAGTATATAATCAGAAAGGGCTCACTCCGCTATGGGGATGGGGCCCTTTAAAAATATAAGGAAAATATATTGGCTATGAATATTGTATATGCATCTGATGATGGCTACTGTCAGCATATGGCAGTCTCCATGGTTTCATTAATAGAACATAACAGGGAAGAGCAGCTTAACTTCCATATACTCTCCGATGCCATATCTGAGGAAAATAAGGAAAAGGTTCGTCAGATGGCGAAGTTTTACGGAAGAAAGGTGACTTTTTATCCTGTAGAACATCTGATGAAGGAGCTTCTGGACAGGATATACGGCCTCGATACGGGAAGGTTCAGAATTACGACCCTTGCAAGGCTTCTGATGGGATCCATACTTCCGGAGACAGTCACAAAGGCTCTTTATCTTGACTGCGATACGGTGGTCCTTCGAAATATTACGGGATTTTATAATCTGAGGCTCAATGACTGCATAGCAGCCATGGCGGCAGAACCGACCATATACCCTGAGGTAAAAGAGCTTGTAGGGCTCACGGAGGAAGATAATTATTATAATGCGGGAGTCATACTCTTCGATCTTTCCGCTTGGCGGATGGAAAACATGGAAGAGAACTGTCTCGCCTACTATAACTCCATGGGTGGCAGACTTCCTTTTAACGACCAGGATGTACTGAATTATGTTCTGAAGGATCGTATCAAAAGGGTAGGACAGACCTATGATTTCATAACCAATTACTACTATTTCAGATATTCGACACTGGTGGAGAAATCATCTCAATATGCTTCGGGAGAATCAGCTGAGAGCTTCCGTATGGCAAAGCATCATCCTCACATAGTGCATTTCGCGTCGGATGAGCGTCCCTGGAACAGAGGAAACTGGAATCATTACAGCCGTGCATATGATAAGTATCTGAGACTCACTCCATTTGCGGAGGCAGAAAAGATAAAGGGAAAAGAAGGTTACATGGCGGCTTACCATCTTATGAATGTGGCTACGTTTATTGCGCCCGGACTTCGCCAGTACATTTCTGATAAGTATTACAATGACAAGATTAAAAAATAAAAAAATACTTCTCATAATGCCGTATTTCTATAATTATGAGAAAGATATAAAGGCGTGCCTTGAAAATGCGGGAGCCAGGGTCTGGCTTTTCGATACAAACCTCCATGCCCACAGTCTGTTCAACAAGCTTATGATGTTTTATACAGAAAAAATAAGAGACAGACTGGTGCTTGGCTACTATGAAAAGGCACTGTCTTCCGTTCCGGAGGATATAGACATAGTATTTGTCATCAAGGGACAGTGGATGACGGATGAGGTACTTCGGAAAATGAGACAGAAGTTTTCCGGTGCATCATTCAGGATATATCAGTGGGACAGTATAGCTACTTTTCCGGATCAGGAGAGGATCAATCCTCATTTTGACAGGATCTATACCTTTGATCCTGTGGATTCAGATAACAGAAAATGGATATACAGACCTCTGTTTTTTAAAAAAGAGGAATGTAAGACAGGGGGAGATAAGAGATATGATCTCATCTTCCTCTGTTCCATGCATACAAGAAGGATGCAGGTCCTTATAGCCCTGAAGGAGCTTGCTGAAAGGTACGGAAAGACACTTTTCGGATATATCTATGTTCCGAAACTCCAGTACATAAAGGAAGCGGTGCTTAAGAGAAATCCTCTCTACAGGGGAGCGGAGGAGTCGCTGCATTTTGATTCTCTTTCCATGGATAAGACTATGGATATCTACAATCATACCCGGTGCTTTGTGGACTATACCTTCCCTCAGCAGAACGGACTCAGCATGAGGACCATAGAGTCTGTGGGTCACAGGTGTAAGCTCATAACCAACAACAGACATGTCATGGATACGGACTTCTATGATCCTGCCAATGTCTGGATTTACGATCCCGATAATTTCGATGTCCCGAAGGATTTTATTGAAGAGCCCTATAAGGATATAGATGAAGATGTATATGAAAGATACAGCCTGGAGGGATTTTTGAAGGAGATTTTGATTTAAATGAAAATTCTTGTAACCGGCGCAAACGGATATATCGGACAGGGGCTGGTCAAACAGCTTCTGGATGACGGACATGAGGTTGTCGCCACTGATTTCAAAACAGAGAACATTGATTCACGCGCGGAGAAGGCAGCACAGGATTTATTTGCAACAGAGGACCCCTATGCCTTTTTCGGAGAACCGGACGCCTGTTTTCATCTGGCCTGGAGAAACGGCTTTGTTCATAACGATTCCTCCCATATAGAGGATCTGCCTAAGCATTTTTCTTTTCTTGAGAAGTTGGTAAAGGCTGGCATACCTCAGCTTGCAGTCATGGGCTCCATGCATGAGATCGGCTTTTTTGAGGGTTCAATAAAGCCTGATACACCCTGCAATCCCCAGTCACTTTACGGTATTTCCAAGAATGCTCTCCGTCAGGCGGTGGAGCTTCTTTGCAAGAACAGGGAGACTGTATTCCAGTGGGTGAGAGGCTATTACATAGTGGGTCATTCGGAGTACGGTTCTTCAATTTTCTCAAAGATCACAGCGGCTGAGAAGCGGGGAGACAGGGAGTTTCCCTTCACCATGGGGCAGAACCAGTGGGATTTTATCGACTATGACAGATTCTGCTGTATGCTTGCGGCTGTAATAGAACAGAAGGAATACAGAGGGATCATCAATGCCTGCTCTGGCTATCCTGAAAAGCTTGCCACAAGAGTTGAGAATTTCATAAAGGAAAACAGCTACAGGATAGAGCTTAAGTATGGTGCTTTTCCCGACAGACCCTATGACAGTAAGGCTGTTTGGGGAGATGACACTGTGATCCGTAAGATAATGGAAAAGAGAGAATCGTGATGGTAAGTGTACTTTTATGCACATATAACGGTGAAAAATATGTGAGGGAACAGATTGAGTCTATACTTGCCCAGAGCTATGAGGAGTTTTCCATAGTGGCGTCGGATGACGGCTCAAAGGACGAAACATTGAACATAGTCCGTGAACTGATGAGTGAGCATCCCGGAAAGATAAGGCTCATTGAACAGGTACCGCCTACAGGGAGCGCAGAGAGACATTTCCTGAAGCTTCTTACAGAAAAGCAGTACGGGGATGGAGATTACATCATGCTTTCCGATCAGGATGATGTATGGAAACCGGAAAAGATGGAAAAGACGCTTCGTGAGATGCAGGCGCTGGAGGTCATTTACGGCAAGGATAAGCCTTTGCTTGTTCACTGTGACTCCCAGGTGGTGGATCAGGACTTAAGGCCGATTTCCCCAAGCTATGTTGAGTATCAGAAGATGTCACCGGACAGAAAGTCGCTCAATCAGCTTCTTGTGCAGAACAATGTTGTGGGCGGGGCCATGATGCTAAACCGTGCCCTTGCGGAGCTCATTAAGGAGGTGCCGGAGCACTGTGTCATGCATGACCAGTGGATAGCCCTTGTGGCGGCTGCCTTCGGAGAGATAAGGTTCATTTCTGAATCACTTTATAAGTACAGACAGCATGGAAGCAACGTCCTCGGTGCCGAGAAGGGCTCCCGCATCATGGAGGTGCTGGGAAGATTCGGAATCGGAAGAAAAGACGGTAAGAGCAAGGCCGAGATGGATGAACACTCCAGAAGGGTCTACAGGGAGATGTTTCTGCAGGCAGAGTGCTTCAGGACGATGTATGAATCCCGGCTCACCGAAGAACAGAAGAAGCTTTTGGACAGCTTTTTGAGTATACGGGAGAAGGGCAGACTGGGTAAGATAATAACCATCCTTTCAGGAGGATTTACCTATAATATGATACACAGAACTGCAGGGGAATGTCTGTTTATCTGCTGAGATTGCCGATATATTACAGAAAATGCCTTGGCGCCCATCCCTTGCATTTTCTTTCTCTGCATTTTCGGGCGGGGTATATAGTCTTAAATAAACGTGCAATCACGGGATTTGGTATGTTTGACTCTTACAGAATAAAATCATTTATAATGAAAAAGATAATTGAAAAAGAAAGTTGGATAAATGAGTAAAGTGGAGACTGAAGTGAAAAGTGAAAATGATATGCCTGTAATGGTCTCTGTTTGCGTGGTGACCTACAATCATGGAAAGTATATAGGAACCTGTCTTGATCATATTCTCCAGCAGAACAGGGATTTTAAGATAGAGGTCCTGATCCATGATGATGCTTCAACGGATAATGCCCAGGACATTATAAGAGGGTATCAGGAGAGATATCCGGATATCATAAAACCCATTCTCAGAACAGAGAATCAATACAGTAAGGGTATAACCAATATTTCAGGTGCCTTTAATTTTCCGAGAGCAAAGGGGAAGTATGTAGCCCTTACAGACGGGGATGACTACTGGTGTGATCCGGACAAGCTGAAAAAGCAGGTGGAGTATATGGAGGCTAATCCCGGCTGCGTTTTTACCTTCCATTCCGCAAAGGTGGTGACTGAGGACGGTTCTCTTGTGAACGGAGAGCTCATGAGACCTTATAAACAATCCCGTGTGGTTAAACCGGAGGAGCTTGTGGATAAAGCAGTGGGCTCACCCTTCGCCAGCTTCCTGCTCAGGCGTGAAATCGTTGAAAAACTGCCGGATTACTATGTGGATTGTCCGGTGGGAGACAGACCCCTGGAGCTCATGGCTGCGGCAGCCGGAGACAGCTACTACTTCGATGAACCCATGAGCGTCTACAGATTTTCCATAGGCGGATCATGGACTCAGAGTCAGATGACCGGAGACTATGTAAAGAAGCAGAAGAAGTTCGCTGAGGATCTTTACAGGATGTACAGGAGCTTTGATGAAGAGACCGGCGGAAGATTCCATGAGGCAGCTATGAGGGCTGCAAGACGTAACGAGTTTCTTACAGATGTCAATGTACGGGACTTTAAGGAGATATACAAGGCTGAGAACAGGGAGTTCTACAGCGAGCTCAATTTCCGTGACAGATTTTTTATAGGATTTGAATATCGTATGCCGGGTCTCTATACCTGGCTGCGGAACAGAAAAAATGGCAGAAAATAGTTTGAAAATCAAGGTGATCAGAGGCCTGTTCTGGAAGATACTGGAGCAATGCGGTTCACAGGGAATACAGTTCGTGGTGGCGCTTGTGCTGGCCAGACTTATGACCCCTGCGGAATACGGTACCATAAGCCTCATCACCATTTTTATAGCAATAGCAAATACCTTTGTTCAGTCAGGCTTTGCAACAGCCCTTGTGCAGGGGAAGGATGTTAAGGAAGAGGACTACAGCTCGGTTTTCTGGGTGAGTATGCTGCTTTCCCTTCTCTGCTACGGAGTGCTTTTCACAGCCGCACCGTGGATCGCGGATTATTACAGTACTCCGCTGCTTAAGGAGCTTGTGAGGGTCATGGGCGTTGTTCTGTTTCCGGGAGCGGTGGTATCCATACAGACAGCATTTGTGGCCAGAAATCTGAGATTTCAGCAGCTGTTCCAGTCCACCATGATAGCCGTTATCATGTCAGGTGCAGTATCCATAGTGCTTGCCATGAAAGGCTTCGGAGTATGGGCGATGGCTGCCCAGCAGATAGTATACTACTTCTCACTTATGGCTGTTATGCTTGTGACACTGAGGTGGTATCCTCGTGTGATCATCCATACCGGAAGGCTGAGACAGCTGTTTTCCTTCGGCTGGAAGATACTGGTTTCGGGGCTCATCGATGCGGTATGGCAGAACATCTACGGACTCATCATCGGGAAAAAGTATTCCAGTGCAGATCTGGGAGCCTACAACAGAGGTGAGCAGTTCCCGAAGATAATCGCAACGAATCTTTCCACTGCGATTCAGTCGGTGATGCTTCCTGCCTACAGCAAGAAGCAGGATGATCCCGGGACACTTAGCCGCATGGCAAGCAGATCCATACGCTTGAGCGCATTTGTGATCTTTCCCATGATGGCGGGACTTGCTGCAGTGGCCAGGCCGCTTGTCATACTGCTCCTTACGGAAAAATGGATAGTGGCAGCACCTTATCTCGTGCTTCTGGCAGTGAGCTACGCCGTGTATCCTATACACATAATCAATCTTCAGGTCATGAATGCCATGGGAAGATCAGATCTCTTCCTTAAGCTTGAGATAATAAAAAAAGCCATAGGAGTGGTCATATTGCTCCTGAGTCTTTCCCTGGGTATATGGCCCATGCTTATACTTAAGGTCTTTGATGAATATCTCTGCACCATTATCAATGCTGCGCCAAATAAAAAACTCATAGGCTATGGGCCTATGAGTCAATGGAAGGAAGTGCTTCCGTCTCTTATAATCTCTGTCATAATGGGATCCGGAGTTTGGAGCCTTCAGCTCCTCGGTTTGTCAGAGGTGGTCACGATAATAATTCAGATAGCAGCCGGAGCTGTTTCCTATACAGCACTTTCCTGGCTGTTCAACCGTGAGCCTTTGCAGTATATCTTCGGATTAGTTTCGAACCGTACTCAAATGTAGCAGCAATAAGTTTAAGTTCCAGAGTGAGGTACCGTATAGGCGGTACATCATTTAATTTTGCCCTTTTCAGCTCTTTGGATCTGCGGATGCCCTCCGTAAGACCTGAAAAATAGGCTTTTCCGAAGCCCTTCTTTATGAAGAAAAGCTGCTTTATGAGGTATCCTGCAAGTATAGGGAGGATGTTGATGATCACCATAAATGCAGGAAGGTTCTTATAAAGGAGATATACCGAATTTCTTGCACTGAGTCTCACCTTGAAGTCATTGTATTTTGAACCGCTGGTTCCGGAACCCACATGCTGGACAACTGCGGCAGGATAGTAGAGAACCTTATAGCCGTATAACTGGGCCCTGAAGCACACATCTATGTCTTCAAGATAGGCAAAGTGATTCTCGTCAAAGAGACCGACTTCCTTAAAGGCGGAAGTCCTGTACATGGCGGCACCTGCGCAGGCTGAGAAGACCTGAGACTCCTGATTCCAGAGAGGTCTTGAGGAAGACTCGTCGAGAGCTCTCTGGAACTGCCAGCCGAGAATTGTATACTGGTCCCCGGCGTCGTCCATGACAGAGTTGTCGTGCATTTTTATCATCTTGCTGGAGAGGGCGAAGATCCGACCCTCTGTATCGCTGTCCATCTTCTTTTCAAGAGACTCCACAAAATCAGGAGCTGTCTTTGTGTCGTTGTTAAGAAGCAGGGTATAGGGTATATCATGCTGAAGTGCCCAGTTTATGCCCTGATTGACAGCTCCTGAGAAGCCGAGATTGTCATGATTCAGGATAAGCTGCCTGTGGACAGGATCCTTCCCCTGCCAGTCTGTAAGCCAGTCTTTATCGCCGTCTCCGGAACCGTTATCGATCACCAGTGTGATGAAATCCTTTACGGTCTGTTCCGAAAGGGCAGACATACAGTCGTCAAGGAATCTCAGTCCGTTATAGTTTGGTATGACTACAAGTGTTCTTATATTTTCTGAAATAGACATAATATTGTTTTCCAAAGCTTTCTGTATATAAAAATAAGTGATGCGCAAAGTAAGAATACAAAAACCGAATATGAAAGAGTGTACATTATAAGTCCAAAGGAGCTTTCTCCAAACATGGCTTTCAGGGTGTCTTCAAATCCGATGGCACGAAAATGATTCGTAAATATGTAGTGTATCAGATAAATGTAAAATGTATAGCCCCCAAGGGTGGAAATAAGTCTGGCGGAAGCAGGATAATCGTTTGATCCGGCAGACTTGTGAAGTCTTAACGGAAGCAAAAGTACAGCTCCGGCAAACGCTGTTGTCTGAAGGGCGCAAAGAAAACCGCTCCAGCTTGTGAAGTAGTAGTCGGTGTTCAGTTCATCCACAGACCTTCCCGTCATAAGTCCCTGCATATAAACGTGCTTTTGAAGGAAGAAGAGCAGCAAAGAGAAAAACACAAAAAGCAGAAAAAACAGAAGAACTGCAGAGTTCGTTCTGAAGAAAGATGTTAAGGTATCATGAGCTGCCATGGATATATCGGGGGTTGAGAGAGTATCGGATTTACCTTTGACGTTTTCGGCATGGGGTTTCTCTATTCCGGCAATCTGATATGTACTTCGCACTTTTTTTATCCACGAGTAGAACAGATATCCGGCTATGGTATAGAGGGCAGGCTTTCCTATGGTTTCCGGCATGTATATACCTATGGGAAGGATCACCAGTGCACTAAGGTTCACGAGAGTGTAGTGGAAAATTCCAATCAGGAGCATAAGCTTAAGAACGATAGTTTCATCATGCTTTACAAGAGCAAGTATGACGGGCATCCAGAACATGATGGATGCGTAACTGAATATATACCATAAGTGGTCAGCATAAATACCGAAGCGAACTGTATCAAAGGCGAGAAAGCCCTGAAGCATATCGGAAAACATAGCCAAGGGCTGTGAGTTCAGTATGCTTTGTAAAAGACCCATATCCGGTGTATCGATCCATGGACGTATGAGCCCCAGGCAGAATACAAATACAGCTGTCGGCAGTATGACACCTTTTATGAAGCGTAAAATGATGTGTGACAGAGTCTGTTTCGGGCTTATAAAAAACCCACTGATTAAAAAGAAAGCGGCCACAGCCGGACCATTCATTACATTTATAAAGATAACGGCATCTCTGAGAGTTGTTCCGGAAAAGGGAAATGGTCTCACATGGATCATTATGACCATAAGACAGGCAATAATGCGGAGGAGTTCAACATTAAGATCCCGGGAAATGTGTGGAATGCCATTTGGCTGATTGGTATTTGATGATGACATGGGATTTATCCTTTATATATATTTTTGACTACGGTTTATGATTATATCATGACAAAGTATGTCTATAAAATAGATAAAGAAAACATAAAACAAAAGAAAACCCGGAAAATAAAGTGAATTAGAAAAAGAGGTCCGGCACTGAAAAGCGCCAAACCTCTTTCTTGTAAATCCGATTATACGATTTTTACTGTGGCTCGCCCTCGCCTGCAGAAGCTGCTGATTCAGCCTGAGCTGCTGCCTGAGCCGCAGCCTGTGCAGCTGCAGCGTCCTGAGCTGCTGTTATGACAGGATCTGTAGGATCGAAGGTCTGGTTTCTCGGGATGGCCTGCTGGATAGCATCCTTCTCGATAGGACCCTTGTCCCACTTGTTGTTATAAACAGTAACTGTTGTTCCGTTAGGACAGTTGTTATAGATCCATGCACAGTCTACTGCACGAAGACGTACACATCCGCCGGACATGGAATCATCCATGTAGTTGTAATATATGGCGTCCATGGTGTTGGAGTCAGGTCTTGTGTAAAGCAGTGAGTGAATCAGGTAATGTCCCTTGAATCTTGAAAGGAACTGGCAGTAGCAGTCTGTATGCATGAAGTGCCATCTGTACTTCTCGTAGATTGAGAATGAACCGATAGGAGTGTCATCACCTACAGTGACCATAAGTGTTTTATATGGAATGGTGAAGTTTCCTGAAGCATCCTGAGCAAGGATGTACATGGTTCTTGTAGCCTTGTTGATTCTTATTGCATAAGCTCCGGGATTTCCCATAACGCCGGAAAGATCCTTGAGAGCAACACCACTTTCATCGAAGTAAATGTTGTAGCCGTCAATCACATTCCATCCTGTAACCGCAACACCGTTGTTGAAGTAGTACTGGTTCGACTCACCGTCGAAGCCCCAGCCTGTGTATGAACGTCCGTCGGCTGTTACATATGTGGCACCGTTCTCTGTCCAGAATACGCCTTCATTGCTGTCGTTGGCCATAGGCTTTTCTGTTGAATCATAGAACTCAACACCCTTCTTCCAGAGGGCAAGCTTGATGCCGACGATGTAACGGTCATCACCGATAGAACCTACAGCCTGTCCTTCAGGTGCCCAGTCTGTAACTGTACCGTCGTTGAGGACTGCTCTGTAGTAAAGATCTCCGAGGTTGTGTGTATAACCCTTTACACGGATCTGTATTGCGGAAACGATACCCTGATTAGGAGTTGCTTCCTTTGATGTAGCCCATGGACCCCAGCCTGTTCCGTTGGAATAGGTTCTGTAGTACCATCTGCCGACATTGGCATGCTCAAGCATGAAGCTTGTGAATCCGATTGCGGAATATGCAAAGGAATCGTTCTTTGAGGTGGTACCCCAGTCGATACGGTTTCCTGATCCGTCATAAATGAAGTAGGAACCTAACGGAACCATGTTGAGAACAGGATCTGCATCCATGTTTCCTTCATTTGGAGTTGTCATATAGTTGTAACGGATGGTATCGACATCAGTCGGATCAACAGTGGGAAGAGTCTTTGTGCTTGAAGACACAAGGTTTCCCTTTGCTGCCAATGTTGATGCGGCTGTAGTTGTAGTTGTATCAGCTGCTGTCTCTGAGCTTGTATCAGCTGCTGTCTCTGAGCTTGTTTCAGCTGCTGCCGCTGTTTCTGTTATAACTGTCTGAGTCTCTGCAGTGGATACATCACCGGGAACAGCAGACTGAACAGTGGCGTCTGTCGTGGCCGTCGCGACATTTTCAGCAGTAGCTTCGGAAGTTGCAGTGGGATCCTCAGCTATAACGACATTTGTTTCCTGTATAGCGGAAGCAGTCGTTTCTTCAGTTACCGTAGCCGCGCCGGGTATCGCATCTGCAGGTGAAGCTGCGTATGCGGATATAGGCTGAGCCATCATGGCTGCTGCTGCAAGGAGTGCGACAGTACGTTTTTTCATACTTATCATTTTTTAATCCTCCAAGACTAAATATCTCAAAAAAATATACGCATTCACTTTATCACATGGGGGTTGAAAGTTCCACCCGGGATTTACTTTTTATAGGCAATATTATAAAATCGTAAAGTATTGGCAATAAACTGCCTGTTTCTGCGCACTTTTAAATCAGAAGAAGTGCTGAAACTGCATATTTCCGTATGTATTTAAGATTTGGGTATACGCTTTACAGGCGTGCTTTTTTATTTGGAGATAAAATGTCAGATATAGATAAGAACGTAATAAATGTCACAAAGGCGAGTCTGCCTCCTTTTGATGAGTATACTGAGATGCTCAGAGATATCTGGGATTCGGCATGGCTCACCAACATGGGAAAGTACCATGAAGAGCTGAGATCGAAGCTCAGGGATTATCTGAAGGTCGGATCGGTACAGCTTTTTGTTAATGGTCACAGTGCCCTTGAGTTTTTGATCCAGGCCATGGACCTTTCGGGAGAAGTCATTACCACGCCCTTCTCCTTTGCGTCAACAACACACGCTATAGTGCGGAACGGGCTCAGACCTGTATTCTGCGATATAAACCTTCGGGACTATACATTGGACGCAGATAAGCTGGAGAGCCTTATCACAGAGAAGACCTCTGCCATCCTTCCCGTACATGTGTATGGAAATGTCTGCGATGTGGAAAAGATTCAGGAGATAGCCGACCGCCATCATCTTAAGGTGCTGTACGATGCGGCCCATACCTTCGGGGAAGAGTATAAGGGCAGGGGTATCGGAAGCTTCGGTGATGCCTCCATGTTCTCCTTCCATGCCACAAAGGTATTCAACTCCATTGAGGGCGGTGCCATCACCACAGGGAAGCCGGATGAAGAGCTTATGGCAAAGCTCTATGAGCTGAAGAATTTCGGAATTCTCGGACAGGAGGAGGTGGCGTCTGTGGGCGGAAACGGCAAGATGAATGAATTTGCCGCCGCCATGGGACTCTGCAATCTCCGTCATGTGGACAGTTACATAGAAAAACGTAAGCTGGTCTATGAGCGTTATATGGAAAATCTCCGAGACGTACCGGGAATCATACTTCCCGAACTTAATCCGGATGTAAAGCCCAACTATGCCTATATGCCGGTCCGTTTCCATGGATATAAGAGAGACAGGGATGAGATTTTTGCTGTGCTTAAGAGCGTCAATGTCAATGCAAGAAAGTATTTCTATCCTTGTATCAATGCCTACAGCTGTTACAAGGATCAGTATGACGTTAATGATACGCCAAATGCCCTTCTGGCTTCGCTTGAGGTACTGACTCTTCCCATATATCCGGATCTCGGGCTCGATGATGTGGACAGAATTTGTACTATGATTTTGAACTAAGAGGTAATACAGAATGGAAAAAAGAACAGCGCTGGTCACAGCTATAGGATCCTTCGCGGCGGATGCGGTCATAAAGACTCTCCGTGAAATGGGCTACAGAGTGATCGGCAGTGATATATATGAGAAGGAATGGGTGGCCAATTCACTGGAAGTGGATGTTTTTTACAAGGCTCCCTATGCGAGTGATGAAGATGCATATATTTCCTTTATAAAGGATGTCTGTGCGAAGGAGAAGGTGGAACGCATACTTCCTGTTATAGATCTGGAAGTGGATGCGCTTAACAGACACAGGGATGAGATCGAGAAGGACGGTGTAAGGATCTGCATGTCGGACCATGATTCCATAGAAGTACTTCGTGACAAGTATCTGATGACTCAGCTTGTTCGTGGTGTGCTGGACACATCGGAGGATGAGGAGATTAAGGCAGCGGTCCGCGCCATTCCTTCCACCAGGGCTTCCGAGGTGGACTTTGAGGAGGTCACATTCCCCATCATACTTAAGCCGGTGGACGGAAGAAGCTCCTGCGGACTTTACAGGATATTCCAGGAGGATCAGCTTGGTTTCGCTTTTTCAAACATCATGGATCCTGAAAAGCTGAATGACACATCACTGGAGAAATATATAGTCCAGCCCATGATAAAGGGCAATGTTGTCACCGTCGATATACTGAGAGACGGGGAAGGGAACTTCAGGGCCGTACCCAGAGAGGAGCTTATAAGGACTCCTAACGGTGCGGGACTCAGTGTCCGTGTAATGGAAGACAGGGTACTTCAGGATGCCTGCTATAAGATCGCCGAACGTGCAGGAATAAAGGGCTGCGTCAATTTCGAGTTCATTAAAGGCGAGAGTTCGGGAATCTACTATTTTATAGAGTGTAATCCCCGTTTTTCAGGTGGTATAGCCTTTACCGAGCTTTCCGGTGTGCCTATGATAAAGAATCATATGTACATTTTCGATGGAAAGCCCATGGAGGACATGCCATTACAGAAATGTGGTTTTATGACCAGAAAATATCAGGAAATCAGGATGTGACATGAAAGAAAGCTTTGACAGAGAATCAAATAAGGGCAGAGTTATCCTGATCATTCCCGCGTACAATGAGGCAGGGAACCTTCCCAAGGTGGTATCGGATATTCTTTCACAGGATTTTCCCATGGACTATGTTATCGTGTCGGACGGTTCTACTGACGGGACCCACGAGCTATGCGAAAGGGAGCATTATAATTATATAGAGCTTCCTGTGAATCTCGGACTTGCGGGCTGTTTCCAGACGGGAATGAAGTATGCCCACAGAAAGGGTTACAGCTTCGCTGTTCAGTTTGACGGAGACGGTCAGCACAGGGCAGCGGATGTGGAATCCCTGTACAAGAAGATGATAGAGGGGGACTATGATATAGTTCTCGGCTCCCGTTTTCTTGAGAAAAAGAAGGGCGGATCCATGAGGGAGATAGGTTCGAGACTTATCTCCATGGCCATCAGGCTCACCACGGGAAAGACTATCACAGATCCCACCTGCGGGCTCAGGATGTACAGTGATAAGGTCATAGAGGGATTTGCCAACAGATTAAATTACGGTCCGGAGCCGGATACCATATCATATCTTATAAAGAACGGAGCCAGGGTCGTTGAGGCACCTGTGACCATAGATGAGAGATTGTCGGGGGAGTCATATCTTCGCCCGATAAATGCCATGAAATACATGGCGCGTATGCTCATTTCCATTCTGATCATCCAGAGAAGCAGGAAGAAGGAGCTGTCCTGAGTATATCTTTAGTAAATACCAATTCATGATATGGGTGTCATTCATAGCCTGAACCGGAGCATTTTGTGGAGTAAGCGCTGATGACACTTATGTCAGTATATAATGAGGAATAAAGTGACGGATACTAAGAGAGATTTTTTGTGGAATGCCATAGGCAGTTTCGTTTATGCCATGGCTTCCATTGTGCTTGCATTTGCGGTCATCAGAATCGCCGGGGCTGATGACGGAGGTATATTTGGATTTGGATTTTCGACCCTGGGACAGCAGATGTTCATCATCGCCTACTTTGGTATCAGGCCCTTTCATATTACGGATATGAAAAAGCAGTTCAGCTTTGGGGATTATCTCTGCACAAGGCGCATCACTTCACTACTGGCAGTTCTTGCCAGCTTTTTGTTTGTAGGGGGACAGATGGCTTTTGGAAATTACGATTTCCATAAGTCGGCCATTCTTCTGCTTCTTGCGGGATACAAAATAGTGGACGGTTATGCGGATGTGTACGAGTCTGAGCTCCAGAGACAGGGGCTTCTGTACAGAACCGGACAGTCACTGGCTTTTCGTACGGGTATTTCCGTTGTGACCCTTCTTTCCGTGCTGCTCATCACAAAGAATCTTCTTTTGGCAGCGGCGGCAGCGGACATGATGCAGCTTTTCGGGACATGGTTTTTTGCAGTCAGGGTTCTTTCGGCTGTTCCGGAGGTGGACAGAAATATAATTAAAGAGAATATTAAGGACCTTTTAGGCTCTACAGGCCTTCTTTTTATCAGTGTATTTGTGGACTTTTACATTTTTTCCGCATCCAAATACGCAATAGACGCAAGGCTCAGCGATGCGGTGTCGGGATATTTCAATGTGCTCTTTATGCCCACATCCTTCATTTATCTCATAGCGAACTTCCTTATAAGACCCATGCTCACAAAGCTTGCGGATCAGTTTGCCGTGAAGGATACAAAAGCCTTCAGAAAGACTTCGGTCTATATGCTTAAGGCGGTGGCCATGCTTAGTGTAGTCATTATCCTTGGCGCAGCTCTGTTCGGGCACTTGGGACTCCGGATCTTCGAGCTTATCCTGGGGGAAGGTGCAGAGGGAAGGCTGGTGCCGGAATATGTGACCTTCATTCTGCTTATTATCGGAGGGTCACTTTATGCCTTTGCCAATGTAATGTACTATATTCTTGTTACTGTACGTGAACAGTTCCGGATTTTTGCGGGCTATGTCATGACTGCAGCAGTTGCTGTATTTTCAGCAGAACGTATGGTTCAGGTGAGGGGAATGTTCGGCGGCGCTATGAACTACTTCATGCTTATGGGGATTCTGGTGATTCTCTTTTCAGTATTTGCCCTTCAGGCGGTACGGGAAATGGAACTTGAAATAAAGAAGTGAAAGCTGAGTTTTCGGAAGAGGCAAAACAGATGAAAACAGTTGACGTTATCATACCCACATATAAGCCGGGTAAAAAATTCATAAGGCAGCAGAGGATGCTTCAGAAGCAGACCTATCCCATAAACAGGATCATCATAGTGAACACCGAGGCTGAATTTCTGGACAGGAGTCTGGTGGAGGATTATGCCAATGTTTCCGTAAGAGACATTTCTTCTTCGGAGTTCGATCACGGCGCCACCAGAAATCTGGGAGTTTCGCTCTCCACGGCGGATTATTTCCTGCTCATGACGGATGATGCGATTCCGAAGGATGAAAAACTGGTGGAGCATCTTGTTAATATGATGGAAGGCGGAGAATCCGGGACAGGCTCTCTGGAGAAAGAGAGTGCATATTCTTACGGAAATCCTATTCCGGGAGGAAAGAAAAAATGTGAAATAGCCGCTGTATACGGAAGGCAGCTTGCCACGGAGGAAAGCTCTGATGATGAGAAGTACTCAAGAAGCTTTAATTATCCGGAGGTATCCTTCGTAAAGACCATTGAAGACCTTCCGAGGCTTGGCATAAAGACATATTTTGAATCCAATGTTTGCTGCCTCTACAGAAGGGATGTGTTTGAAAAACTGAAGGGTTTTCCGAACCGGACCATCTTTAACGAGGACATGATATATTGCTGCAAGATGCTGAAGGCGGGATATGCCAGTGCATATTGTGCAGATGCTGAGGTGCTCCATGCACACAATTATAACGGAATACAGCAGCTGAGACGTAATTTCGATCTCGGAGTATCCCAGGCGGATAATCCTGATGTATTCAGAGGCATAAGATCCGAGGGAGAGGGGATAAAGCTCGTAAAGGGCAATGCTCTTTCACTTTTGAAAAAGGGAAGGATCTTCTCCACCGTGAGACTCATCTATGTGTCTTTATGCAAGTACATAGGATATCGTCTGGGAAAGAACTATAAAAGACTGTCCCGTAAGACTATCATGAAACTGACCATGAATAAGCATTACTGGGAGTGAATTTTAAAACAGGTGATGATCTAAAGGGAAGAAGCTGTCAGGTACTGAAAACCTGAGAAGCCTTATCCCGCATCATCACATCATTAAGGAGATTTATCGCTATGATGACACCTCTTTTCAGAGTGGTGCTGGTGGCAGCATCGGTTGGAACGCTGGGGATAGTGCTCAGCAGGATACGAAAGTCAAAACTAAATATAGATGACTCTATTTTCTGGATACTGCTGGTATTCATGTTCGTAGTCTTTGCGGTATTCCCATGTGTACCGGATGCCCTTGCGAGCCTTCTGGGTATATACAGCACTGCGAATTTCCTGTTCCTTTTCATGATATTCATACTCATCATGAGACTTTTTTCCATGAGTATGCGTGTCAGCTCACTGGAGGACAAGGTGAGAAGTCTCGTTCAGGAGATAGCACTCAGGGACAAGAAGACGGCTGAAGCTGAAGATGCGGAAAACCCGCTTCCTTCCGATTCTGAAGAAGAGTCTTCTCTTGAGGAATCGGTATCAAAGGAAAAATCCGAAGGACAGGGTGAATGATATGGCCGAAGGTAAACAGAGATCGCTTTTATGGGACATCTTTAAAGGCTTTGGAATCATATTCATTGTGTTCGGGCATACAGGAAAGGTGGGGGGAGCCATAGTCTACCTTTTCCATCTGGCTCTTTTCTTTTTTGTGACAGGCTATTTCTTCAATGAGGAAAAGTACGGTGACAGACCCTTTGTTTATCTGGGACACAGAATCGCGGGGGCATGGCCGAAATACGTGCTTTACTGTATCTTCTTTGCATTGATTCATAACTATGCTGTGGTCCATGGAATTATGACTGAGGGATCGGTGATTTACGATGCCCCTGAGCTCGTCCGGTCGGTTTTGGGAAGTATGGTCTTTGAGAGACCTGAGCTGTATTCCGGTCCCATGTGGTTCGTGCCGCTGTGGCTTTTGGGAGCGGCCCTTTTTGCCGGCGTCGTACATGTGTCGAGAAGTCTTTCGGAGTATCTGGTAAAGATACGGTTAAAAACTTCTTTCAGAAGGATCAATGAAAAAATGGCCGGAACTGCGATAGATGCTTCCGCTCAGGCTTCCGGGGAAAAGGAGAGCGGCATCAATACGGAATCTACACAGAAAAAGAAGAGGAAGATAAGCTCCTATGAAGTCCTGAAGCAGGCATTGATCATCATCCTGAGTGCAGCATGTATAGTTGTTGGACAGTTCGCGGTGGATAATGGAATAAATATTCTTTACCATATGGAGCTTGCATTTGTCATTGAACCTTTCTTTGCCCTTGGGTACTTTGTGAGAAAGTATCTGCCTGAGATACAGGAGAAGCTTCCGGTTCCGCTGATGGCGGTTCTTGCGGTTGTTATATTCTTTATTTTTACAAGATTTATAGAAGCGGGAATCTGGTTCGACCTTGCCAGTCAGCTTATATTCGGAATGTGGTTCTATGTGGGGGGGATACTTGGAATAGTATTTACTGTACTGATCTCTAAGCTGCTTGAGAAGCCAAGGCTCCCTGAAGAAGTGATGAAGAAGATTCATCTCATGAAAAATGCCACAAATCCCCTTGCGGGACTTGTGGCTCTTATGGGACGCTACAGCTTTGACATCATGGCGCTTCATATTTTTGTGTTTAAGATGCTGGACATGATCCTGAGAAAGATATATTACCGTGATCCGGGAATGGATCTTTCCTGTTACCCGTCACCCCTGTCCATGGAGTGGTGGATATTGTACCTTGTGGCAGCTGTGATGGTTCCTCTTATCATAGGAGTGGTCACAGACAGAATAAAAGCAGCTGTCAAAGGTGGTTTAAAGCATTGATAAGAATTCGGATGACCCTGTTCTGGAGCTTGCCTACAGTGAGTTCATAGACCGGGGCTGCTGCGAAGAGTCCTATAAAGGTCACTGCTGTGATGATGATAAATTCTCTGGTATAGGATATACGGTTCACCATCAGGACATAGAGCTTTAAGGAAAGACAGCATATCAGAGGAAAGTGAATAAGGTATACTGAGAAGTTTGTTGGAGCAAGGCGTTTCATGATGCCCTGCTCCAATATTTTTTGCAGAAAGCTGCAGTTCATGATTCCCAGAATAAGGAAAAAACTGAAGCCGATGACCCAGTACATGTTCCATGTGAAGTATGGTAAAAGAGCCGGGAAGTTCCTGCTGACGAAGGGACTTAAGAAATTCACCAGTCCGCCGGCATCGAGAACTATGGGGATCAGTGCAACTATCATAAAGATGATGTCACAGGCCGGAGCTTTGCCGCCTGATGTGAGCTTTTCTTTAATGAAACCGTCCAGAAACATCATCACGGCACCGAGCAGAACCAGAACCAGATGGAAAAAATTCGGCTCCGGCGGGAAAATAAAGCTTATGACCATGAGGATGAGGGCAGAGACATTGACAAATGCAGCTGCCGGGGATTTCTTTTCTGAACTGTATCCTCCACAAAGCAGATTTTTTATGTAGTTATAGATATAGATAAGGCAGGTTCCGCCGAAGATGTACTTCATCATCCATAGAGGTCCGTTCAGGGTGCCATCCATGGTGAGTGAGGCCATGATGAGCTCATCTATACCGTAGGGGTGGTTATAGAAGGTGCTCACCCAGCTGTTGTGTAAAAGCTCGCCGGATATGAGAGTTGGGAACCCAAGAGTGTAGTACATCACAAAGGTTATGACGTTTATGAAGAAGAAGGGAACCACAAATCTGATGTAACGTCCGGCAAGCTGCAGCAGGAGCTCCTTCAGGGAGCTTATTTTTTTGAAGGATGCAAGATATCCCGAGATGATGCAGAAACCGTAAAGTGCAAGGTTCGAGTCCACCAGTATGGAAAGTGGCGGCAGGAACAAAATTTGAAGCTCTGGACGAAGGTCCGGCTTGACTTCACACATGGTCCAGAAGACGCCGGTGAAATGGGTCCAGAAAATGATGAGGCAGAAGATATATTTGAGGGAATCAAGATAAAGAAGCCGTCTTGGTTTAGTGTTCTGTGGCATATAAAAAAACTCCTGAATGTTTATTGAAAAATGTTCATTCACACTTTACTAGATAAGTGGATAAAGTGCAATGGACAGAGTGAGAGCATCAGGGCGCTGATACAGGACTGCTCCGTGCAGTGCTCTCTTAGGCATCTTTTTTGACACGTATACTATTCTATTGTAAAATTGGAAGGATTTAGACATGGAAGATACAGACATGTAAGAATATAGACGTGTAAGATACAGACATGTAAGGATTTATCGGAAGGTGAGGCGAAGATGCTTCGGATATTAAACAGCTTTCTGGGAACCGGAGATCAGTTCCTGATCCAATGGTTCCTTTTGCTTATTGTTTCACTTGCTGTTGTGTTTCTGGCTGCGACTTTTCTTTTGCTGAAGTCAAAGCTCAGGCTCCATCAGATATATTTCGTGACAGTCCTGTGGATGGGGATCATATTTATGGCGGTGCTGCCGCCCCTGTCCGCCCCGGATGAAGTGCTTCATTTTGCGGGAGCCTATGAGCTTTCCAATAAGATGATGCTTAAGACAGCGAGGGATGGGGACGGAAACATTATCATAAGGAAAGAAGATGAGTTCATAGTGAACTGGCCGGGAGACAATGATCTGAACAAGGCCACTGTTCTGGGACAGACCTTAAGCCGCCCCGTATATGAGGAATTGCACACATACGGACTTTACCCGGCGGTGGAAGAGGGGGAGAGCATAACTCTTCAGCAGCCGGTGGCTACAACACCTGTGGCGTATTTTATGCCGGCTCTGGGCATAAGCCTTGCGCGGCTTCTCAATCTGAGTGCCTATGGGCTTTTATATCTTGGGAGATTTATGAATCTTCTGATGTTCTCGGTCCTTGGGGCTGCGGCGGTGAGAAGGACACCTGTCGGAAAGAAGATATTCTTCTCGGTATCTCTTTTCCCCATGACTCTGGAGCTTATGGGAAGCTACAGCTATGACTGCTTCATCATTTCCATGAGCTTTTATCTCATCGCGGTCATCCTGAGCCATGCAGTGAAGGGGGATGAAGAGAAGATAGACTGGAGAGATGTGCTTGAGATGGGGATCCTTGCAGTGCTTTTGTCGCCCTGCAAGATGATCTATTCGACACTTTTTGCTCTGTGTCTCATGATACCTGTGGCGAGATGGAGAAAGCCAAGCGTCGTAAGATGGGGGGCCAGTGTGCTAATCATAGGCATGCTGATCATAGGCTCCATTGTTTTCGTGAATCTTCGTGAGGTGCTCCGATATGTCAATGCTTCCGGCGTGACACAGGCACCTGAGCTCACATCCTCAGGAGAGATCAACACAGTGAAGCTTCATGATCTTCAGGAACTTCTTCAGGATAAGACACTGGTATTCAGGATAATAAGAAATACCTTCCAGATTCTGGGAACCCAGTATCTGGGAACCACAGTCGGTATGTGGCTCGGTGCTTTCGACAGGGGGCTTGCTACGGGCACTCCGCTTTTATGGGGCTTCTGGATCACCGCTTTCCTTACCGCTCTTTTCGGACACGAAGGTGAGCCGGTCCTTAAGCTTTGGAAGAGATTCTTCATGGTGCTGGTGGCAGTTTTTATCACCTTTATACTTCTTGTGAGCATGCTGCTTTCCTATACTCCCGCAGATACCTTCTACATCCTTGGGGTACAGGGCAGATATTTCCTTCCTTACCTCCCGCTTATTCTTATGGGCGTCCGGTCCGGAATTATAGACAATAAGGCAGGGGATATAAGATGGAGAGTGCCTGTTACAAAACTGATGCTTTCTGCGGAGATACTTATGGATGCCGCGGTTCTCACGGGCTGTTATCTCACAGTTGTTTCCCGAGGGGCATAATGGTGGTATAATCAAGCTTTGACACATATTTTACAGGAGTGAAACTACAGGTCACAGTATGACCTTTATATACATATGAAACATTTAAAAAAACTTTTCAGGGATATCATCGAAAGAAGGAGGATGATCTTAGATCTTGCAAAGTCTGATTTCAGAAAGCGTTTTGTGGGATCCTACTTCGGAATTATCTGGATGTTCGTCCAGCCTCTGGTCACGGTGATGATCTATGCGTTTATTTTCGGACCCTACGGATTCAAGTCCGCACCTCCGGTTCCCGACACAAGCTATGTGATATGGCTTATTCCGGGACTGGTGCCATGGTTCTTTTTCAGTGAAGCCATGAACACTATAACAGGCATACTTCACGAGTATAACTACCTCGTCAAAAAGGTGGTGTTCCCGGTGGAGCTGCTTCCTATCATAAAGCTGTTTTCGTGCTTTTTCGTGCATCTCTGTTTCATACTTATCATGCTGATCGCATATATCGTTTCGGGAAAGATGCCCCATGTTAGCTGGATACAGATCTTTTACTACAGCTTTGCGGCATCTGTCCTTGCCCTTGGTCTCGGATACCTCACAAGTGCAGTGAACGTATTCTTCAAGGACATGCAGCAGATAGTCGGTATCATGCTTCAGTTCGGCATATGGATGTGCCCTATCATGTATGATGAGACATTGTTCACAGGAAGAGCACCATGGGTGGGAACAGTTCTGAAGCTGAATCCTTTTTACTATATAGTTGCTGGATACAGGGATTCTATGCTTACAGGAGATCCTTTCTGGATGCGGCCTGCTCTGAGCGTGTATTTCTGGGTATTCACCCTTATGGTGTTTTTTCTGGGCCTTGGATTCTTCAAGCGCCTCCGCCCTCATTTTTCTGACGTACTTTGATTTGAATGGAGATTTTTTATGTTACTTACAATAGCAGTTATTTCACTTATCGTTTACTTTCTGACCATCGGAGATCTTCTTTATCGCGGAAGGATAGAGAAGATCGAGGACAGAAGAGAAAGATCAGCAGCGGCTGTGCCTCTTGTACAGGGCATACTCAGAACTATTCTTAAGGTCAGCGGAGTGACATACGATGTTGAGGGAATGGAGAACCTCACTTCTATTCCCAAGGAAGAGGGAGTAATGTTCGTGGGAAATCACCGTTCCTACTATGATGTACTTATCGCCTATTCACTTGTTGACCGCCCTACAGGCTTCATAGCCAAGAGCGAGATGAGGAAGATAAAGCCTCTTGCAAGATGGATGGAGTATGTAAGCTGTCTTATGATAGAAAGAGACAATCTTAAGCAGTCACTTAAGGTCATCATTACAGCCATCAAATATGTGAATCTCGGGATTTCCATGTGGATATATCCAGAGGGAACCAGATCAAACGGAGCATCGGAGGAGGATATGCTTCCTTTCAAGGAAGGCTCCTTCAAGATTGCGGAGAAGAGCAACTGTAAGATAGTGCCTGTTTCCATGATACATACAAGAGATATTCTGGAAGCTCATTTTCCGATCATCAGGCCTCAGCATGTTAAGGTAAAGATCGGAAAGCCCATTACGGTAAATGAGATTCCGGAGGATATGAAGAAGCATGTAGGTTCCTATGTCAGGGATATCGTGATTTCGAACATCAGGGATCTTAAGGCAAAGGAGCAGGAAGAGAAGAAGGCATAAGCCTTAAGTCTCTGAACTTACAGGGAAAGCCGGAAGGAATATCCGGAATAAAACAGAACGGAGAGGACCCGCAAAGGATGGAAAGCACACAGAACTTACTTGAAATAAGAGACCAGCTGGATGTTATCGATAAGGAAATCACGGCATTATACAAGAAACGCATGGATCTTTGTGCCGAAGTGGCTGAAACAAAGATCAAAAGCGGAAAGGCTGTCTTCGATCCTGCAAGAGAAGCTGAGAAACTGGATACGGTTTCATCCTATCTTGAAAGTGATTTTGACAAAAAGGCCATAAAAGAGCTGTATCAGCAGATGATGACCATTTCAAGGAGACTGCAGCTTGGTATCTTATCAAAACACGGAAAAAGCTATGATACGGGTTATGAGAAGATAACTGTAAGACAGAAGCCCGGAAAGAGTGTTGTGTATCAGGGAGTGGAAGGCGCCTATGCACATATAGCTGCAAGGCAGTGCTTCGGAGATGATGCGGATCTCACCAATGTTAAGACCTGGAAGGATGCGGCTGATATGGTCAAGGAAGGAAGGGCGGATTATGCAGTCCTTCCCATCGAGAATTCCAGTCACGGAGTGGTTTCCGATAACTTTGACCTGCTGATAAAATATCCGGAACTTGCTATAATAGAGGAAGTGGATCTAAAGGTGGAGCATGCCCTTATGAGCATTGACGGGGCGGAGCTCGGGGGACTTAAGGCGGTCTATTCACATCCACAGGCAATCGGACAGTGCAGCAGCTTCTTTGATGCTCACCCTGAGATAACGGCAGTCGCAACGGCAAATACTGCGGTGGCGGCAAAGTTCGTCAGGGAACGCGGGGACAGAAGCATTGCAGCCCTTGCATCCGAGGAATCAGCCGAGCTTTACGGGCTTAAGATCCTTCAGAGATCGGTGAATAAGGAAAAGACCAATACCACAAGGTTTCTTATCATCGGAAGAGAGAAGACCTATACGGAAGATGCAAAGAAGATAAGCCTCTGCTTTGAAACGGCCCATCGTCCCGGAGCTCTTTACAATATCCTCGGCAACTTCATTTTCAATGATGTAAATATGACCATGATATCATCCCGTCCTATTCCGGAACGCCCTTTTGAGTACCGGTTCTTTGTGGACATAGAAGGAAGACTTGATATGCCGAATGTCATCAATGCCCTTTCAGGCATGGGAGATCAGGTGACGGAACTTTTAATTCTTGGTAATTATTGAACTATAGTCGAATATAAGAATCTTACTGCTTAGGTCGTGTGCGGGTGTGGCGGTGACAGTCATACCCTTTCGCGGGAAACGGATGAAACGACGTTCTACAGGAGGAAGGCTATGACAGTAAACATAAAGAATGTATTTGACCCGGTGAACTATACAAACCGGGAACTCAGCTGGCTTGATTTCGATGCCCGCTGCCTTTATGAGGCAAGGGACCACAGCGAGCCCTTATTTGAGAGACTGAAATTTCTGAGTATTACTGCCTCCAATCTGGATGAGTTTTTCACTGTACGTGTAGCTTCCCTTAAGGATCAGGTCAATGCCGGATATCAGAAAAAGGATATCGCAGGCATGACTCCGCAGCAGCAGCTGACGGCCATATCCGAGAAGACACACAACTTTATGAATCTGCAGTATTCCACATATAACAGATCTATACTGCCTTCCCTCAGGAATCAGGGACTTTATGTTATTTCAGAGCATGAAAAGCTGACAGAGGAAGAGGCAAAATATGTTGATGAGTATTTCAGGAACAATGTCTATCCCGTGCTCACTCCATTTGCCGTGGACTCTTCGAGGCCTTTCCCTCTTGTGCTGAACAGAACCCTGAACATAGCAGCACTTGTAAAACCAAAGAAGATAAAGGGAAAGAGCATAGTAAGCAAGAAGCATAAAAAGGCTGCAGGACTCGATATGCCACAGAGCAACATCGAGTTCGCTATGGTACAGGTGCCCAATACTCTTCCACGTATAGTTGAGCTTCCGCAGGAAACCACTGAAAACGGAAAAACCCAGAGAGTGGTCATACTGCTTGAAGAAATAATAGAGCGGAATATGGGACTCCTGTTTGCAAATTATGAGATAGTCTCCACACATGTTTTCAGAGTCATGCGTAATGCGGATCTCAGCATAGACGAGGAAGAGGCTACGGATCTTCTGGAAGAGATAAAGAAGCAGCTTAAGCAGCGCCGCTGGGGAGAGGTTGTGCGGCTTGAGGTTGAGGATACCATGGATAAACGGCTCGTTAAGGTCTTAAAGAAGGAGCTCGGTATCGAGAACAAGGAGGATGTTTATCGCATAAACGGACCTCTTGATCTCACCTTCCTTATGAAGATGTATAAAATGGCGGGCTTTGACTATCTCAAGACTCCCGATTATGTACCACAGCCTGTTCCGGCACTTTTCGCTGCGGATTCGATTTTTGAATGCATACGCCGTAAGGATATCTTTGAAACGGTGCCCTATGAGACCTTCGAACCGGTGGTAAGACTGATAAGAGATGCTTCGAAGGATCCCGAGACTCTGGCCATAAAGATAACTCTTTACAGAGTTTCCGGTAATTCTCCTATAGTAAAGGCTCTTGAAGAGGCAGCCTTAAACGGTAAGGATGTTACGGTACTTGTGGAGCTGAAGGCCCGCTTTGACGAAGAGAACAATATCCAGTGGGCGGAACGTCTGGAAAAGGCGGGATGCCATGTGATTTACGGTCTTGTGGGACTTAAAACCCACAGCAAGATAGCTCTCGTTGTCCGTAATGAGGCTGACGGAATCAGGCGGTACGTGCATCTGGCCACCGGAAACTACAATGACAGTACGGCCAAGCAGTACACCGATCTCGGTATCTTTACCTGCAGACCTGAGTTCGGTGAGGATGCGTCCAATTTCTTTAATATGATCTCGGGCTATTCTGAGCCTGAGAACTGGAATGAGCTTATTCTGGCTCCTTTATGGCTCAGAAAGTGGGTATTGAAAAAAATCCGTAAGGAAATAGAGAACGCAAAGAAAGGCGTTCCTGCTAAAATAACAGCTAAGATGAACTCACTATGCGATCCTGAGGTCATAGGTACTCTCTATGAGGCCAGTCAGGCGGGTGTTCACATCGATCTGATAGTCAGGGGTATATGCTGCCTGAGAGCCGGTATACCTAAACTCAGTGAGAATATTCAGGTTAGATCCATAGTGGGTTATTTTCTGGAGCATGCCCGTATTTTCAGATTTGAAAACGGAGGTACTCCGGAGTATTATCTGGGAAGTGCAGACTGGATGCCGAGAAATCTGGACCGACGCATAGAGATAGTATTCCCTGTTCATGATAAGGATATACAGAAGAGGCTTCAGCATATTCTTGATCTTGAACTTTCTGACAATGTAAAAGCTTCCGTTATGGATGAAAACGGTGAGTACCATCATCCGGACCTGAGAGGACGGAAGCAGATCAATTCCCAGATCATCCAGTGCGAGGAGGCTTTGAAACAGACTAAGAAGCTTTCGAAGGCGAAGGATACTGATAGAAAGAAGTTTATACCCAGAGAACATAAGGATATAGGTGATTAAGCACCGGTATCCCTGATGAATCATGGGATACGGAAGTTTTTTGCCGTTTCGGGGATAAAAAGACAATAGTATGAAAAGGAGTAGTTATGCCACAGATTAACATTCTTGTAGTAGATGATGAAAAGGAGATTGCAGAGCTTGTCGAGATCTATCTGGTAAGTGACGGTTATAAGGTATTCAAGGCATACAATGCCGAGGATGGTTTAAGGATTCTTGATGAGCAGGAGATTCATCTTGTGCTCCTTGATATCATGATGCCGGGTATGAACGGACTGGAGATGTGTAAGAAGATCCGTGAAAAATCAAATATTCCGGTCATCATGCTTTCTGCCAAATCAACGGATCTTGATAAGATAGTAGGACTTACCGGAGGAGCAGACGATTATGTGACCAAGCCTTTCAATCCGCTTGAGCTCACAGCCCGTGTGAAGTCACAGCTCCGCCGTTATACACAGCTTAATCCAAATGCTGCAAATCAGTTCACCAACAATGAGATCACTATCCGCAACATGACTATCAACAAGGATAATCATAAGGTTGTTATAGATGGTGAGGACATCAAGCTCACTCCTATCGAGTTCGATATCCTGTTTCTTCTTGCATCTCATCCGGGCAAGGTATTCTCAACAGATGAGATCTTTGAGAAGGTCTGGAATGAAAAGGTGTACGAAGCCAATAATACTGTTATGGTGCATATCCGTCGTCTCCGTGGAAAGATGAAAGAGGACAGCAGGGAAAACAAGATAATAACAACCGTTTGGGGCGTTGGATACAAGATTGAAAAATAAAATTATGCCGGAGGTTGCGCTACAGTTCATGCAGTGTTTCTTCCGGCTATTTTTGATGTAAGGTAAAAAATATTGGATAACGAAAAAACACAGAATAACAATCAGATACACAGTACAGGGCGCGGGTACATGCTGCAGCTGACAGCCAACATTGCGGTGGCCACGGTGATAACTGCGGTAATTGAAGTGTTCCTTATTACCAATATCACGGCCATCACCAGCTTTCTTTATCAGACCGGAAACAACAGTCTTGCGGTTCAGCGGTTTGCTTTCGGATCCACCATAAGCGTTCTTCTTTTCGTACTTCTCGGTATAGTGATATTTTCCCTTATTTTCCTGATGTCCCAGAGAAAGACCGCAAGGGATATAGAGTCTATAGCCAGTGCGGTACAGCAGATATCGGAGGGGGACCTGAGCACGAAGCTTGATGTGGCAGGCGAGGGAGAGCTGACGGAGATCGCTGAAAACATTAACCGCATGGAGAAGGACATACAGGAGCTTATCGACAAGGAGAGGAATTCGGAGCAGTCAAAGACGGATCTTATTACGAATGTGGCCCATGATCTGAGAACGCCTCTCACTTCCATAATCGGATATCTGGAGCTGCTCAGAAAGAACCGGGATATTTCTCCGGAAATGCGGCAGAAATATCTGGATATAGCCTACAACAAGTCGGAAAGACTTCAGAAGCTCATAGAGGAGCTCTTTGGATTTACCAAGCTTTCCTACGGCAAGGTCAATCTCAATATCTCAAAGGTGGATATAGTGAAGCTCATTGCCCAGCTTCTTGAGGAGAGCTATCCGAATTTCGTGAAAAACGGTCTGAGCTATGATTATGTGGCCAATACGGATTCCCAGATCATAGACGCGGATGGTGATCTTCTGGCCAGACTTTTTGATAATCTTATCAACAATGCCATCAAGTACGGCAAAGAGGGTAAGCGGGTCAGGGTAAATCTCAGGGTGGACAGGGAGATAGTCACCATTAAGATCGTGAATTACGGTTATGTCATTCCCGAAAAGGAGCTGCCGCTTATTTTCGACAGATTTTACAGAACGGATCATAGTCGTACCACACAGAACGGCCCCGGAGGAACGGGACTGGGACTTGCTATCGTTAAGAACATAACCGATATGCATCATGGTGTGGTTTCGGTATCGTCGGATCTTTCGGGTACCGTCTTTTCAGTAAAACTAAAGATTCATTTTGAGGAAGGAATAGAGAATTTTGAGTCCAGAAACATTGAATCCAGAAGCATTGAATCTAAAAATGATGAACCCCGCAGGCGAAGAAGATGAGACAGAAAGAGGGGATGCGGGACTGTTTAAATTCTGTTTGAAAACCGCAGCCCTGTTTTTTCTGGGCATACTTTTCACCGGCTTTTTTTCTTTTGCTTCAAGGGCGGACACCATAGACCTTTCGGTGACTTATGGTTATCAGAATATAGCAAAGGCCGGCAGATATCTGCCTCTTAACGTGCATATCGTAAACACCGGTGAACAGACCTTTTCCGGATACATTCATGTCTACATGGTGGAGTCTGAGAACAGCGTTTATGAGTACCAGTATAAAAAGACCGTGGAAGGGGAGTCGGAAGACAATCTTTCCGTAATCGTTTCCCTGAGTTCTGGTGTCAATCAGATACTGGTGACCGCAGAAGATATTAATGGTACGGTCATGGGATCGAGAAGAGTGGGTCTGGATGTAGCCGGTTCTGACGCGGAGCTAATAGTAGGCATCATTTCCCAGAGTCCGGAGGCCCTGTCCTATCTTGGAGGAGTCGGTATAAACAACGGAATACTGCGTACCAGAACAGTGACCCTGGATATAAAAAATCTCCCACAGGACAAGAGTGAACTTGACCAGCTGGATGTACTTCTTATCTCCGACTATCCTGCCGAGTTCATGAAGGACATCGAAGCAAGGACCATACTGGACTGGGTCAGAAAAGGAGGAGTTCTGGTGCTGGGTACCGGATCCAAAGGAAATCAGGCACTTGCGCCGCACTTTGACGGGTACTTAAAAAATGCATTGTCACCCTCTACCATGAAGGTTCAGATGTCAGAGGATGATAATAACAGTGATGTCACACTTTCCGCTTCTGCCATAATGCTCAACAGCGGCAGAGAGGTTATGTTTTCCAACAATGTTCCCATACTTTCCACAGTGACGGAGGGAACCGGTATCATAGCTGTCTGTGGCTATGATTTCTGCGATATCCAGCGTTATGCCACGGATCAGGTCTTCTATGTGGATAAGCTTTTTACAGCCATACTGGGACAGAGCCGTCTGGATAAATTATCCGTGGCTGCCTCGGAAAGAAGTCTGAGGCTCTATTGGGATATACAGTCGCTTATGAACATGAGTGATTTGAGAAAGATCCCGGAGCCCATGTTCTATGTCAGCATACTGTTTGCTTATGTCCTTCTGATAGGACCGGGGATTTATTTTTATTTGAGAACTCATGAAATGATAAGAGTCTATCGCTCAAGCGTTCTTATCATCACCGTGCTTGCCACACTTCTCATATGGGTAATGGGTGTGGGAACCAGATTTACGGGTCCCTTCCTCACCTATGCAAGGATCAAGGAGGTTTCGGAGGACAGCATAAACGAAACGGATTACATCAATCTCAGATCTCCTTATAACAAGACCTACAGCTTTGCTGTTAAATCCGAGTATTATGTCTATCCGGTTCTGAAGGGCTCCGATTACAACGGAGACATTCAGGAAATCGCCATGAACAGTGAAAAGGGACACACCACCATCAGTAACTACCGTGATAAAACGGAGATAACCATAGCCAATACCTCTCCCTTCACTGCGAGATACTTCGAACTTAATACGAAAATGCCCAATACCTCAGGCCATTTCACTACTGACATGGTTTATTCCGGAGGTGATATAAGCGGAACCCTCAGGAATTCATCCCAGTATTCTCTTACAGATGCCGCGATCCTGATCTACGGAAAAGTCATCCGTCTGGGAAAGCTTGCGGCAGGAGAAACAGTGGACCTTTCAGGCAAGGAACTGGTAAATGTTCCTGTGGGGGACTGCCAGAGGATAGCCGAGACCGTGACAAACGGATCTGAACTTGGTTTTCTAAAGTATTATCTTTCAAACTACATGACAGGGTATTACGGAGACGCAAGACTCGTAGGTTTCGTTCAGGAAGATGAAAATGATAAATCTCTGGACTTTTCCGATCAGGCCAATTATGAGAATTACGGTGCGACTATGATAGTGGCTTCCCTTCCCCTCAACACAAGAGTCGGGGATGAGTACAGTTACAGTGCATTGTCCACCGATCCCGATGTTCAGTCGGGTAATTACAACGTGAGTGATAATACCATATCCGGTGTATCACCTACTGTACTTGCCTACCATCTTGGGGAGGGCAACAATATAAACAGTATAAGCATTGAAAGCATCAATGTGGATGAGACTGATTCAAAGAGCAGGGTAGGAAGCATACGGCCTTTCAGGGGATCTCTCAGCTTCTATAATCATCAGACGGGAGGATTTGATGTTATGGATATAGGAGATGGCGTGCTGAACAGAACGGAACTTACATCCTACCTGAGTGAGGATAATGTTCTCGTTGTGAAGTATACCTCTGCAGAGCAGAATTCCGGAATCGATGAGAGAAGATATCTGCCAATGATAACTGTTACCGTAAGAGAAAATGTAGCAGTGATAAATCAGATCCTTGAAGCTGACGGCATGGGAGAGGGTGAGGATCCTTCGGCCGTGCCCGATGAGACGGGACCATATTCTGCAGATTTGTACGGAACGGTAGTGGTTGAAGAGACCGCTCCATCTGTGGCAAGTATTCCGAATGAGACATATTCCGATACAGTAAACGGGACCGAAACTCCGGGAACAGGTGAAACCACCCCTGAGTCTTCCGGAGATAGTGCCTGAAAAGCATTAACATAAAAGGAGGTGAGGCTGTCAATGATAGCTTTGGAAAACGTTAAAAAGAGCTATGGACATATGAATGCGCTGGATGGTCTCACGATGCATATTGAAGATGGCGCCATGTACGGCTTTGTGGGCCCGACAGGTTCTGGTAAAACAACAGCCATACAGATGATGTGCGGTCTGGAATATCCGGACGAAGGCAGAGTCATGGTGGACGACATGGAAGCGGGTTCCAATGTGCGTCGATTGAAAAGAAGAATAGGATATGTGCCGGACTACACCGGAAGCTATCCTAATCTGAGAATCATAGAATATATGGATTTTTTTGCGGATTGCTATGATATGAGGGATTCCAAAACTAAGCGCCGTATTCAGAATCTTCTTAATATGGTGGGGCTTCAGGAAAGACAGTCCCAGTTTATGGATTCCCTGAACAGAGGTGCCCAGCAGAAGCTCAGCCTCGCCAGAGCCCTCATTCACGATCCGAAGATACTTATTCTTGATGAGCCGACTGCGGGGCTGGATCCAAACACCACATTTGAGTACCGGCAGATAATCGCAAATCTGGCTGATTCAGGGAAGACCATTATCATATCTTCAAATGTGCTGAATGAGATATCTGAGCTCTGTACGGATATCGGAATCATAGATCAGGGCAAAATGGTGATGGAGGGAAAGATAGAGGATGTGCTGGATCAGGTCAATGCTTCAAACCCCATCATTATCTCCATCGCAGGAAGCCTGGGCTCTGCTCTGCAGGCCCTTAGGAACGACAGGATGGTGCGCTCTGTAAGCATCAGGAACAACGACCTGCTCATAACCTATTCCGGGTCCAAAAAGGATGAATCCAATCTGCTTAAAAGACTGGTGGAGGCAGGAGTTCCTGTCAGAGGCTTTCATCGTGAGAAGGGTAATTTAGAGTCCCTGTTCCTTCAGCTCACAGGAACAAGGGAGGAAAGGAGAGTGACCTACTATGAGGCTGAATCCGATTTTTCTGAAGGATGAGATAACAAGTGCAAGAAGATTCACCCTGCCTGTACTGGTGACTCTTGTGAATGGAAGTCTTTCCATGCTGGTTCTTATGAATCTTTTTTACATAAGCAGAAGCGCCAGGGTGACAGGGGAGATATCCTATGTAAGTTTTCTTCGTATATACTATATTGCGGCAGTTGCCGAGATCCTTCTCGTACTGCTTATAACACCTGCACTTACGGCAACCTCTGTTTCAGGGGAAAGGGAAAGAAAAACACTGGGGCTTTTGCTGACCACACAGCTTGATCCCTGGGACATAGTCATCGGAAAGCTTCTGGGGGCACTCAGCACCCTTCTGTTACTGGTATTTACCTCGGCGCCTATACTTGCCACCGTCTATATCTACGGTGGTATAACCTGGTACCAGCTTTCTGTATTTTTCCTCTTTCTTCTGACGTCCTCGGTTTTCTGCTCAAGCATAGGGATCATGGTGAGCTCCTTCTTCACAACTACCGCAGCGGCAACAGCTGTGGCTTATGTGATGATTTTTCTGAGCTATACAGTTATGCTTTTGGCAGTGATCTTCAGAGCCCAGATCGGCATACCGGATAATCGCATACTGCCGGGGATCTTTATCACCTTCTGGGCGCTTGCTGTTTTTATGCTGTATCTGAGTAAAAGGCATATAACACCTCACAGAAAAATAAAGCTCAGAGAGGGGTAGTATATGACGATAAAAACCAATGGACGAAAAACCGTACTGATTCTGACGGTACTATGGATGCTGGTGATATTTATGTTTTCATCCCAGCCTGCGGATGAGTCCACGGAAACGAGTCTTTTTATAGGACAGATGGTGGAAAGCATATGTGTTCCGGGATTTGTGGATCTTTCAGAGGATGAAAGACGGACAATGGCCGGGAATATAGACTTTTTTGTCAGAAAGACCGCACATGCCTTAGAGTACGCCCTGTTGGGGCTGCTTCTCAGTTTATCGGTGGGAGAGTTTGTGGAGTGTACATTCATGGAAAGGCAGAAGGCCGCCTTCGTATTCGGCGCCTTTTATGCTGTGACCGATGAGTTCCACCAGCTGTTCGTGCCCGGAAGAGCGGGACTTATCAGGGATGTGGTGCTTGATTCCTCAGGAGTTCTTGCCGGGGTACTGGCGGTTTATGTATTTAAAAAAATAACAGAGAAGAAAATATGCCTGAAAATACTATCTGTGGCATAACCAGGATTTATGAAACCGGGCCGGGTACCCGGTTTTTCTTTTATCTTTGGTTGAAAAGGATAGTTTAATATGCTTAAATGGTGTAAACGTAAATCCAAGGATCTTTCGGATCCGTTTCAATAGAGGTATGAATAATGAGCTGTATTATGATTGGTATCGCCGGCGGTTCAGGTTCCGGCAAGTCTACATTTACCAACCGACTCAAGGCAGAGTTTGGTGATAAGGTCACTGTTATTTATCACGATAATTACTATAAGTCAAACGATGGCGTTCCTTTTGAGATCCGTCAGAAGAGCAATTACGATTCTCCCGATGCATTTGAGACAGACCTTCTCATAACACACTTAAAAGCACTGAGAAGAGGCGAGACAGTCCAGTGTCCGGTATATGATTATTCCCAGCACAACCGTACTGCGGAAACAGTTTCCCTTAAACCGTCTAAGATAGTTATAGTTGAGGGCATACTGGTCCTGGAGAATCCTGAGCTGCGTTCACTTTTTGATATCAAGATATATGTTGAGGCAGATGCGGATGAGCGTATCATCAGACGAATCATCCGTGATGTTAAGGAGAGAGGCCGGCAGGTAGAGGATATTTCATCCCAGTATCTTACCACTGTGAAGCCTATGCATTATCTCTATGTTGAGCCTACAAAGCAAAAGGCCGACATCGTTATCAACAGTGGAATGAATGATGTAGCATTTGATCTCATGAAAACAAAGATCAAAAGTCTTTTAGAAAACGGAGGAAACAATACCAATGCTTTATAACAGCACACGTGGCGGAGAAAAAGGTCTGCAGGCTTCTGAAGCCATCCTCAAGGGACTTGCCGATGACGGCGGGCTCTTTATGCCGGAGTCGATTCCCACACTCAAGACATCACTTACAGAACTGAGCAGGATGTCCTATCAGGATCTCTGCTACGAAGTAATCAAGGAATTTCTTACGGATTTTACAGAGGAGGAGCTTCGTCACTGTATCAATTCTGCTTATGATGAGAAGTTTGAGACTCCTGCCATAGCGCCTCTGGTAAAGAAGGATGATGCATATTTCCTCGAGCTTTTCCACGGAAAGACTATTGCTTTCAAGGATATGGCACTTTCCATCCTTCCTCACTTTATGGTTACAAGTGCAAGAAAGAATGCTGTAAAAGATAAGATCGTTATCCTGACAGCTACATCCGGAGATACAGGAAAGGCAGCCATGGCAGGCTTTGCGGATGTTCCGGGAACAGAGATCATTGTTTTCTATCCTTACGGCGGCGTGTCCAGATTCCAGGAGCTTCAGATGAGAACAGAGCCCGGAAAGAACACCCATGCTGCAGCCATCCACGGGAATTTCGATGATGCCCAGACCGGCGTTAAGAAGATTTTCGGAGACAGGGAATTCACGGCACATCTTAAGGAAAAGGGAGTTATACTGAGCTCTGCAAATTCCATCAATATCGGACGTCTGGTTCCTCAGGTGGCCTACTATGTATATGCTTATGCCCAGCTCATCGCTCAGGGCGAGATAGCGGACGGAGAGAAGATCAATGTCTGCGTTCCTACAGGTAATTTCGGAAACATTCTTGCGGCTTATTTTGCTAAGCATATGGGTGTTCCTATCGACAAGCTTGTGTGCGCATCCAATGAGAACCGTGTACTTACGGATTTCTTCGGAACAGGTAAGTATGACCGCAACCGTCCGTTCATTCTCACATCAAGTCCGTCTATGGATATCCTTATCAGCTCTAACCTTGAGAGACTTATCTATCTCAGCACAGGCTGCAGCGCAGAGAAGACAGCTGAGCTTATGAAGGAGCTCAAGGAGAACGGTGTTTACGAAATAACAGAGGACATGAGAGGGTTCATTTCCGATTTCTTCGGAGGATATGCAGATGAAGAGTCTGTTTTTGCCACCATCAAGGCCCTTAAGGATAAGACAGGTTATGTCATCGATCCTCATACAGCTGTTGCCAAGGCTGTATACGATCAGTATGTTGAGAAGACAGGTGACAGGACAAAGACAGTCATCGCATCCACAGCAAGTCCTTTCAAGTTCTCACCTAATGTTATGAAGGCTCTCGGAGAGGACGGCGATGACGAGGACGTATTCCATGTCATCGATGCTCTTCAGAAGATTGCCGGAGTACCTGAGCCGAAGGCTATTAAGGAAGTACGCAGCGCTGAGATCCGCCACAACACGGTGTGCGAGGTTTCCGAGATGGAAAAGACGGTAGATAGTTTTCTTTTTTCATAAAACACAGCTTAAACGGATTCCTGCGGGAATCCGTTTTTTGCGCGTTGGCCTTCAGGCGAAATCTGCTATGACTTTCCTGCTTAATTAAGGCATTTTTTTCTTAATGTGAGACATAAAATGAATTTTTTTACAAACCAAGTATCATTACAGCTATTAAAATGTTATGATAAAACAAGGATGTAACAAGAACAGACATTCAGTAGCTTCGAATTTTATGGGAACATAAGAAATATTCGTCAGTTTCTTTATGTTCTTGTAGAAATACAATACGAAGTATGTTAATATATTCACATACTTCGTATAAGTTATCACATTAGGAGGATATAAAATGTTAGTAAACGCAAAGGAAATGCTGGATAAGGCACTTGCTGGCCATTATGCAGTTCCACAGTTCAACATCAACAATCTTGAGTGGACAAAGTCAATTCTTCTTGCTTGTGAAGAGGTTAAGTCTCCGGTTATTCTCGGTGTATCTGAGGGTGCAGGCAAGTACATGACAGGCTTCAAGACAGTTGCAGCTATGGTCAAGGCTATGGATGAGTCACTCGGAATCACAGTTCCTGTAGCTCTTCACCTTGATCACGGTACATACGAAGGCTCAAAGGCTTGTATCGAGGCTGGTTTCACATCCATCATGTTCGACGGTTCTCACTATGATATCGAGGAGAATGTTGCAAAGACAAAGGAACTCGTTAAGATCGCACATGATCTGGGCGTTTCTATCGAGGCTGAAGTCGGCGGCATCGGCGGTGTTGAAGACGGTGTGGCTTCTGACGGTGAGAAGGCTGATCCTGCTGAGTGCAAGATGATCGCTGATCTCGGAGTTGATTTCCTTGCCGCAGGTATCGGTAACATTCACGGTGTATATCCTGCTGACTGGAAGGGTCTTGATTTTGATGTTCTTGCAGCTATCAAGGATCAGATCGGAGATCTTCCTATGGTTCTTCACGGTGGTTCAGGAATCCCTGAGGATCAGATCAAGAAGGCTATCTCTCTCGGCGTATCAAAGATCAATGTTAATACAGAGCTTCAGCTTGTATTTGCCAAGGCAACAAGAGAGTATGTTGAGGCTGGAAAGGATCAGGCAGGAAAGGGCTATGACCCTCGTAAGCTCCTTAAGCCGGGCGCAGATGCTATCATCAATGAGTGCAAGAACAAGATTGCAGTATTCGGATCAGCTAACAAGGCTTGATGTCATATTAAAGGAGTCGCTTCGGCGGCTCTTTTTTTGGTGAATTTTTCCCCACGCCGAAGTGCCGGGAAGCATGAGCCGTGTCTGCACGAAATCATGCCATATGTACATTTTTCTCAATGTCTTTATCGGAAAGCAAAATATTTTTTCCTTGCCACATACTTATGCTGTGGTTTACAATCTGCAAAGTAAAACTAAATACGCAATTTTTCCTTTCATAAGGGAGTAAAAGGAGATTAACGAATGAATGGTGTTCTGAACGTCGCCGAGATTTTTGGCGAAGATGTCTTCAACGACAAGGTTATGCAGGAACGTCTTCCAAAGGCTGTATATAAAAAGCTTAAGAAGACGATCACTGAGGGCTATGAACTTGATCCAACGATAGCTGATTCCGTCGCACAGGCGATGAAAGAGTGGGCGCTTGAACATGGAGCAACCCATTATACTCACTGGTTCCAGCCTTTGACCGGTATAACCGCCGAGAAGCATGACTCTTTCATTTCCGCCGCTGATCAGAACGGTAAGGTAATTATGGAGTTTTCCGGAAAAGAGCTTGTCAGAAGTGAAGCTGATGCTTCTTCTTTCCCGTCAGGCGGACTTCGTGCGACATTTGAGGCAAGAGGCTATACCATCTGGGATTGTACCAGTCCTGCTTTCCTCCGTCATGAGGGTGACGATAACGACATCGTGACTCTTTGTATCCCCACATCCTTCTGCTCCTTTGGAGGTGAGGCTCTTGATACCAAAACACCTCTTCTTCGTTCAATGCAGGCCATCAATGAGCAGGCATTGAGAGTTCTCCGTCTTTTCGGAAATACCACCACCAAGTCTGTAAAGCCATCTGTCGGCGCAGAGCAGGAGTATTTCCTTGTTGACAGAAACAAGTATCTGAAGAGAAAGGATCTCATATATACCGGCCGTACCCTGTTCGGCGTTATGCCTGCAAAGGGGCAGGAACTGGATGATCACTATTTCGGTTCCATCCGTCACAGAATAGCCGAGTTTATGAGAGACGTAGACGTTCAGCTCTGGAAGCTTGGCGTAACAGCCAAGACCGAGCATAATGAGGTAGCTCCTGCACAGCATGAGCTCGCTCCTGTTTATGATGAGGCAAATCTTGCGGTAGACCACAACCAGCTGGTTATGGAGGTCATGAAGAAGACTGCTCCGAGGCATGGCCTTGAGTGCCTCCTTCATGAGAAGCCATTTGAAGGAATCAACGGATCAGGTAAGCACAATAACTGGTCACTTGTAACGGACGACGGCATTAACCTCATGAGCCCCGGAGATACACCACATGACAACATTCAGTTCCTTCTTGTCCTTGCCTGCGTTCTCGCAGCTGTAGACAAGCATGCGGATCTTCTGAGACTCAGTGCGGCTGATGTTGGAAATGAGCACAGACTCGGTGCGGATGAAGCACCTCCGGCAATTATTTCAGCATTTATCGGAACACAGCTTGAAGATGTGGTTCAGCAGCTTATAGGTACAGGATATGCCACAAACTCCAAGAAGGGCAAGAAACTCCCTACCGGTGTCAACACCATGCCGGATCTTTATGCGGATGTTACGGATCGTAACCGTACATCTCCCTTTGCCTTTACCGGAAACAAGTTTGAGTTCCGTATGGTCGGCTCCAGTGATTCCATCGCCAGTGCCAATATCATTCTCGATTCCATAGTGGCTGAGCAGTTCAAGGAGGCTGCGGATGTTCTTGAAAAGGCAGAGGACTTCAAGACAGCATGCCATGACTACATAAAGAAGCTCCTTACAGAGCACCAGAGGATTATCTTCAACGGAAACGGCTACAGTGAGGAATGGGTCAAGGAGGCCGAGAGACGCGGACTTCCGAATCTTCCTTCCATGGTCGATGCCATCCCTGCACTAACAACAGAGAAGGCTGTAGAGCTCTTCAGAGAGTTCGGAATTTATACACAGTCAGAGCTTGAAAGCCGTAAAGAGGTTGAGTACGAGCATTATGTAAAGGTCACAAACATTGAAGCCCGTGCCATGATCAACATCTCCGGCAAGCAGATCATTCCGGCTGTTATCCATTACACTACGAGACTTGCGGACTCCATCAACAAAGTGCTTGCTGCATGTCCGGGGGCTGATGTGAGCGTTCAGCAGAGACTTCTTGAAAGAGCCTCAAAGCTTCTTTCTGATATGGACAGAGCCCGCTCAGAGCTTTTTGATTATGTTGAGAAGTATGGTATGGAGAAGAATGCCGAGAAGAAGGCCCATGACTATCATGACGTCATCGTTCCGGCTATGAAGGCTCTCCGTGCTCCTGTAGATGAGCTTGAGCAGATAGTTGATAAGGATCTCTGGCCGTATCCGAGCTATGGCGACCTTATCTTCGAGGTTTCCGAGCCTTGATAGCCACAAGGAGAGTTGTCCGGTCCGATATCGACTTTTGACACTCACATCATTACATTACATGAAAACGTCTTCCGGGGATCGGACACTTGGGTGTCCATCCCCGGAAGACCTTTTTTATTCCAAAGGGCGTTCACATCAGACAATTCCGGTAACAAAGCGGAAGATTTCGTTCCATGTTCTTTCAAATAGCAAGCCTTGCCGTTTCCGGGCACCGGATTCTTCGTGTTTTATAGGGCGTTGGAAAAAACGGTTTACTCCCTTGTACTTTGGTATATGAAGTGGTATTATGTTCAAAATGCAGAGCAAGGAAGCAGAAATGAACAAAATGCCCTTCTGATGATAAAAAGAAATCGATTAGGCTTATCAGCGCCTGTAAATCAGACATCGCAAAAAGAACTGCCGCAATTGGGGGATGAGATGAAAGAATCAGTTATTATTTTGAGAACGCTCGACGAAAACAAAGAGAGTACCCAGAGGGATATCGCGTTACAGCTGGGAGTTTCCCTTGGAAAGACCAACAAGCTTATAGCGGATGCGGTATCGGAAGGACTTCTTGTGAAGCTGGACCATTCAGAGGGCCGGGGACGTAATGTGTCATATGAGATGACTGAAAAGGGAAGAAGGCTTCTGGAGAAATACCGCGTGGACAGAGCCCTTATCCTCGCTTCCGGCTTCGGATCGAGATTCGTTCCACTTACCTACGAGACACCTAAGGGACTTTTGGAAGTCTTCGGTGAGAGGATGATAGAAAGGCAGATAAGACAGCTCCATGAGGTGGGTATAAAGGACATCACCATCATGGTGGGCTATCTGAAGGAGAAGTTTGACTATCTCATCGACAAATATGATGTAAAGCTCATATACAATCCGGAATTTGCCGACAAGAACACCCTTGCCACGATGCACCATGCAAAAGACTTCCTGACGGGAAAGAACTGCTATATTCTGTCCTCGGATAACTGGATGAGGGACAACATCTACCATACCTACGAGGCCGATTCCTGGTATGCGGCCACCTTTATGAAGGGGGAGACCAGAGAATGGGCCATGGAGACAGGTAAGAACGGAACCATAAAGAGCGTTTCCGTCGGAGGCTGTGACAAATGGTGCATGTACGGTCCGGTATATTTCACAAAGGAGTTCTCAGGTGCATTTCTTCCGCTGATAGAGGCTTATTACAAGATGCCGGGGACAGAACAGTTCTACTGGGAGGATGTGCTTATCAGGAATCTGAGGAGCCTTCCGGAAATGTATGTGAATAAGCGCCCCGATGGAGAGGTTTACGAGTTTGAAAATCTGGAGGAGCTTCGCAGGTTTGATGAGAAGTATGTCAATGATTCCGGCTCAAAAGCCATGCAGCTGGTATCAAAGGTCTTTGGAATGCCTGAGTCCGAGATAGTTAACATCAGGTGCCTTAAGGCGGGAATGACCAACAAGTCATGGTATTTTTCCGTTTCCGATTCTGAAGAGGCGCCGGAGCGGTACAGAGGCAGGGCGTATATTTGCCGTATACCGGGTCCGGGTACCGAAAAGCTCATCAACAGAAAGCAGGAAGGAGAAGTGTACAAGGCTGTAACCAAGCTCGGTATCACTGAAGAACTTGTGTATTTTGATCCGGAAAACGGATATAAGATCTCAAGGTACTATAACGGAGCGAGAAATGCGGATTACGGTAATGCTTCCGAACTCAAGGAATGTATGACTCTCCTTAAGAAGCTCCATAATTCAGGCGTCTGTCTTGATCATGAGTTCGATTTCAGGAAAGAGCTTAATGGTTATGAGAAGGATATAAAGGACGTGAATGCCCAGATTCCCTTCGAGGATTATCCTGTTGTGAGGATGCATGCCATGGAGCTTATGGACTGGCTGGATTCACTGGAGAGACCGAAGACCGTGGCTCATATTGATTCGGTAAAGGATAATTTCATTTTTACCGATGAGGGTCTCAGGATGATCGACTGGGAGTATGCCGGAATGGCAGATCCTCTGGTTGACCTTGCTATGGCGGCTATCTATTCCTACATGAACTATGACGAAGTAAAGGAGCTTATAAACGTATACAGAGAGGCACCTTCGGATCACTGCGCTGATGGAGGCATTGCCCTCAGAAATATAAGCTCTGAGGATGCATTTTCCATTGTGACGGCATATATGGGCATGGGAGGACTTCTCTGGTCTTTGTGGGGAGTATATAAGATGGCCCTTGGGGAATCCTTCGGAGACTATACATTAAAAATGTACCGCTACTTCAAAGACTCCTATAAAATCTTACAAAAATTAGAAAAAATTTAATGTAAAAGACAAGGACGTACGCAATGCAGCGTGTTAATATTGACCTAGAAATATAGCGGAGGACTTGTGATTATGAATATGAAAGCTAAATTGAGTGCTGTTGGTCTGAGTCTTGCCATTTCGTGTACGGCGGTTGCGCCGGTTGTGCTTGCAGGTTGGGGACAGAAGGACGGAAAGTATTATTACGTTGATGATTCCACCAATGAGAAGATACACAATAAGTGGATACATACTTCATCGGGATATTATTATATCGGAAGTGACGGATATATGGTGACAGGCTGGAAGAAGATAAACGACAACTGGCACTATTTCAGAAGCAATGGTCTTATGGCCACAGGCTGGAGACAGATAGACAATAAGTGGTACTATCTGAAGGACGACGGAGTTATGCAGACCGGCTGGCTTAAGCTTACAGAAAATGATACAACAAAGTGGTATTATCTGAAGGCTGACGGAAGCATGAGCACCGGATGGGTGCAGATAGATTCCAAGTGGTATTATTTCCAGCCGGGTGACGGAACCCTCATTATGGATTCCTGGGCAAAGATAGATGATAAGTGGTATCGCTTCGAATCAAACGGAGTTATGCAGACCGGCTGGTATTCCAACAACGGATCATATTATTACCTCAATACCAAGGGAGTTATGCAGACCGGCTGGAAGACAGATACTTCTGGAAACAAGTATTATCTTAACTCCGAGAACGGCAAGATGGCCCAGGGCTTTGTGACTATAGACGACAGCGTATACTATTTTGCACAGAACGGCAAGATGGTAACAGGCTGGCTGGAGTACAACGGCTCATACTACTATCTTGACAAGGAAAAGGGCAGGATGGTAAAGAACAAGACCATCACCATCGATAACACTCAGTACAGCTTCAACAGTGACGGTGTATGCACAAGCAACATAGACGGTATTACGGTAACCCACGCGACTGGGGGAACCACACAGAACTCATCTTCAGATACCGTTACTTCGCCAGGTTCCACAAGCAGCTCATCGAGCTCCACCAGCACAAGCAGCAACGGAAGCACGACGGTTACTACCACTACAACAACAGTGACTACGAACACGAGCACAGGAACCACATCTGCAGCACCTTCTTCGGGAACTGTGACCACCAGCCCGACGTCGACTTCGGGAAATGTTGTGACAGTATCGGGAAGCTCAGGTTCCTCTTCAGGAAACAGTGTTGTTACAGCCACAGCCGCACCGTCTGACGTGAGCACAGATACAGGCTCCACAAAGACTACGGTATCAACAAGCAACAGTTCTTCTATCAATGCGGGACTTACATCGGGCCCAAAGTGATTGCGGAGCGAGATGACTAATCCGGGATCAGGCATAAAAGTCTGGTCCCGTTCTTGCGTGTAATGAAGCTGAAGGAGCGGCTTTTTTTGTATGTATGATCAGGAGGCAGTAAAACTGCTTAAGGTAATATATTATGTTGGATGACTATGTAAAAGCCAAGCATCTTGGCGACGGGCAATACCGTAAGGACGTGGCAGGAGGCCGTTATCCTTATCTTACAGCCCTGGATGATATTATTTCCCAGAGTTCCATCACTGCAGAGAACCGTATGGGAGTTATGGAGATACCAATTTCCGCTATAGCGGGTACAAAGACCAGAGGAAGACAGGAGGCCTTTGCCACCAATTTCATGCCTATTCTGAGCACCAAGACCGAGTTCGCCCTGAAATGGGGCATTCTTTATGATGCGGCCATCAATCAGGGGATAAGGGATGCCATACTTGTTTATGAGTATATGAACCGTTTTTATGTTCAGGAGGGCAATAAGAGAGTATCCGTATCCAAATTCAACGGTGCGGTTTCCATAATGGCGGATGTCATCAGACTTCTGCCGGAGAGAAACGGGTCAAAAGAGAACAACATCTATTATGAGTTCGTGGAATTCTTCAAGGCGGCGGGCTTCTACGGGATACGCTTCTCCGAAGAGGGCAGGTACCAGAAGCTGTGTGATGTTCTGGGACTTCCCATGTCAAAACCATGGGATACTGACACCAGAAAAAATGTAAAGTCTGCCTTTGACAGATTTTCGGATATCTTTGACCGCAAGGGAGGAAATCATCTTGAGGTGACAAGAGGAGATGCATTTCTTCTTTATATCACCATCTACGGGCTATATAATCTTCAGGATGTTTCCAATGCGCAGATAGAGGATAATCTTGATCATATCTGGAATGAGTTTCTGAAGGATGCTGACGACGTAAGTCTCGTGAAGGATCCGGAGGTTCTGGAGAAGCAGGACAAGCCTAATCTTTTCAGTATTTTCGGTACTCAGGACAAGGGTTTCAGGGGCGAGACCCTGAGGACCGCTTTTATTTACGAGAAGAGTGCAGAGACCTCAAGCTGGGCCTATGCCCACGAGTTTGGAAGACAGTATCTGAAGGACAGATTCGGTGACCGTATAGATACCATAAAGTTTGAGAACTGTGAGACCCCGAAGCTGGTTTCCGATGCCATAGACGCTGCGGCAGAGACCGGTGCCAATGTCATCTTTACCACAACAGCTATGATGATTGAGGCTTCTGTAAAGGCCCAGATAAAGCATCCGGATATCTATATACTGAATTGTTCGGTGAATACCAATTACAACACCATAAGGACCTATTACGGCCGCATGTATGAGGCAAAATACCTGATGGGGGCTCTTGCGGCTTCAGTTACGGACGGCAACGACATCGGATATGCTGAACTTTGCCCCCAGTACGGAACTCTTGCCAATGTCAATGCATTTGCGATTGGTGCCCAGATGGTGAATCCGTATGTGCGAGTCCATCTTAAGTGGACCGGACTTAAGGACGGTGACTGGAAGCAGGAGATGAAAGATGAAAATATCATGACCATCTCGGGACCGGAGATCAATCCTCCGAAGCGCATATCCAGAGAGTTCGGAGTTTATATGGTGGCTGACGGAGACGTGGTCTCAAACATTGCCATGCCGATTTTTGACTGGGGAAAGTTCTACGAGATAATCATTGACTCGATTTTGTGCGGCACCTGGGGCAATTCCATGTTGACAAGAGACCATAAAGCCCTTAACTTCTGGTTTGGGATGAAGTCCGGGGTTATAGACGTGATCCTGTCAAGACAGCTTGGATACTCTACAAAAAAGATGCTCAGGGTTCTCAGAAACGGTATTATGGATGACAGGCTGAATCCTTTTGACGGGGAACTGTACAGCCAGACCGGCCTCATAAAGCCTGAGGATTCCCCGAGACTTACGGGTGAAGAGATAGTAAATATGCATTGGCTCAATGACAACGTGCTGGGCACCATACCTCCTGTGGAGGCTTTTGACCTGCGTTCCAGAGAGCTGATGCGCATGAGTGGATTTATGACAAACGGAGGGGAGAAGACGGATGAAGGTTCTTCTGATAGCCGATGAAGAGGATAAAGCGCTGTATGATTACTATGATGAATCAAAGCTCAGAGACGTGGACCTGATCATCTCTGCAGGGGACCTGAGCTCGAGATATCTTGAATTTCTTGTAACGGTGGGACATGCACCGGTTATATATGTTCCGGGAAATCATGATACTTATTATGAGACTGATCCGCCTCTTGGATGTGACTGCGCGGATGACAGGATCATTGACTACCACGGCCTCAGGATTCTGGGACTTGGAGGCTCCATGAAGTATAAGGATGGAGCGTACATGTATTCGGAAAGAGATATGGAGAAGCGCATAGACCGTTTAAGAGGCAGTATCAAGCTTCATAACGGCTTTGATATACTGCTGACCCATGCACCCGCAAAGGGCTATGGAGATATGGACGATCTTCCGCACAGAGGCTTCGGGTGCTTTAACGAGCTCATGGAGAAATATCATCCCAAGTACATGATTCACGGTCATGTGCATAAGACCTACGGTGATTTTACGAGAGTGCGTACCCACACATCAGGTACGACCATCATAAATGCCTACGGGAAATACAATCTTGATCTTAAGAAGGGTGACCATCCCGAAGAGGGAAAGACAGGCTCCTTCCTTTATGATCTATATAAAAACGTGTCCATGGGAAAGCGGCAGAGGCTTTATTATGGCAGTGACGGAGAAGATAAATGATGATAAAAAACGACTGGCAGGCTCTCCTTGAACCGGAGTTTGCCAAGGCTTATTACAAGGAACTGTATGACAGGGTAAATGAGGAGTACAAAACCGAAAAGATTTATCCTCCCGCAGAGGATATTTTCAATGCTTTTGAATTTACGCCCCTTTCCAAGGTTAAAGCCGTGATACTCGGACAGGATCCGTATCACGAACCGGGACAGGCCCACGGACTCTCATTTTCTGTGAAACCGGGGATAGACATTCCTCCATCCCTTGTAAATATTTATAAAGAGCTTAACAGCGACCTGGGGTGCTATATACCGAACAACGGATATCTCAAAAAGTGGGCGGATCAGGGAGTGATGCTTCTGAACACCGTTCTTACGGTAAGAGCCCATCAGGCAAACAGCCACAGGGGAATGGGCTGGGAGGAGTTTACGGATGCAGCCATCAGAGTGCTCAATGAAATAGACCGTCCTCTGGTGTTCATCCTTTGGGGAAGACCTGCTCAGATGAAGGCATCGATGCTCAATAATCCGAAGCATCTAATTCTGAAGGCACCGCATCCGAGCCCTTTGAGTGCCTACAGAGGTTTCTTCGGTTCAAAGCCGTTTTCGAAGACCAATGAGTTCTTACAGTCTCATGGTATAGAGCCTATTGACTGGCAGATAGATAATCTTTGAATAAAAAGGAGAATTTATGAGTTTTATTGAAATTTTAAAGGTCATTGTATTTGGACTTGTGGAAGGCTTCACAGAGTGGCTCCCTGTTTCATCGACAGGACATATGATCCTCGTTAATGATATCATTAAGCTTCGCCAGCCGGCAGAGTACTATGAAGTATTTGAGGTTGTTATACAGCTTGGTGCCATTATGGCGGTAGTTACGACCTTTTTCAAACAGCTCTGGCCGTTTGCTGGCAGAAGACAGGGCGGAGTGGCTATAGTCCCTTCAAAGATAGAGCTCTGGATAAAGATAATAGTGGCATGTCTTCCCGCGGCTGTATTCGGACTCCTTCTGGACGATTTCCTGGATACCTATCTTTATAACGGGCTGGTTGTATCCCTGGCGCTTATCATCTACGGTGTGATCTTCATACTGGTGGAGAAAAGAAATGAGCATATGGAGTTCTCTGTCCGTAATCTGAATGAGCTCGATATGAAAACCGCTCTTTTCATAGGTCTGTTCCAGTGCCTTGCACTGATACCGGGCACCTCAAGATCCGGATCGACCATTATCGGAGCCATGGTTCTCGGTGTATCAAGAACCGTTGCGGCAGAGTTCTCGTTTTTCCTGTCTGTTCCTGTCATGTTCGGAGCCAGTTTTCTGAAACTTCTCAAACATGGAACAGATTTTAATGGGGTACAATGGTTCTATCTGATACTGGGAATGGTGATAGCTTATGCCGTCAGCATCTACTGCATAAACTTTTTGATGAAGTACATACGCAAGAACAGCTTCGTCATCTTCGGATATTATCGTATAGCTGTCGGACTCATCGTGCTCATCTGGTTCGCTGTTTCTGCGGCTTCCTGAGGGTGTAAGAAATACTTAAGAGGGACGTAACCGATTGTCGGTTGCGGACCCTCTTTTTTTGAACTATGCTCGTTACAGGTTTATAAATAAGCAGAACATAGTCGATTTCAACTGTATAGATATTCGGATAAATGAGTGGTACGTGTTTTTGTGAAAAAGTTATCGGGGGTATATTCGTATCTTTTTGGACTTGATTTTCTGCAGCAGATATAAACATAGAGCATGGAAGCTGTATGTAACGAGGAGAGAGGAAGAAATGAAGAGGGTTAAAACGGCGCTTGCGGCAATTGCGATGTCGGTTTTTATGGGCATGACGGCATTTGCAGCCACAGGTATAGGGCTCAATCTTGACTGGAAGTATGCCGAAAATTCGAAAATAAATACAGGAAAGGCTGTACTGTATTCCAGTGATTCCGCGAACAGGAAGGATATAACTGTTGCGGTTGATGCCGGTCATGGAACGCAGGGAGGCGAATCTGTGAAGGTCTCGGTTCATCCGGATGGTTCGGCAAGGGCTGACGGAGCAACAACGGACTCTGCGGTTTCCGGAGGAACCACATTTACGGATAAGACATCCGAAGCAAGTGTAAATCTTCAGGTGGCAAAGAGCTTCGCGTCCATGCTTCTTGCGGACGGGTACGATGTTCTTATGATCCGGGACGGAGACGATGTGCAGCTTGATGATGTGGCGAGAGCTGTTCTTGCGAACAACAAGGCCGACTGTCATATATCTGTCCACTTTGATTCTACATCAAAGGATAAGGGAGCTTATTATGTGGGAACAGCTGATTCCATGAAGGGCATGGAGCCGGCAGCTTCCTACTGGAAGAAGTCTGAAAGGCTGGGAGAAAGCCTTGTGGAAGGACTCAGGGAAAGCGGCATCAGAATCTATTCCGGCGGAAGCAGGGATGAGGATACCGTACAAAATGCTTATTCCACCATCGCATCGGTGGCTGTAGAGCTTGGAGATAAGGCAACAGACCATTCTCAGGCGGCATGCGAAAGCTTCGCAGAGGGCCTTCTTCTCGGAGTAAATAAATATTACGGTTTTGCATAGGCTATCAGATTGTCGAAGGCATTTTCCTGGGGCGCCTTCGGAAAGCAGTGATTTAAACAGGTATCGGAGCTTGAAGCTTCGGTACCTGTTTTTTTCGCGATAAGCCTGTCGCGCGGCCGCCGTGCTCGCACGAGCGGACATGGGACGGCCTTATTTTATAGAAAATGCGTTTGTGAAAAAATTAATTTTGATTGACTGATTGTTAACAAATAATGAAATACAGCAAAACCCTGCGCAAATTTAAGCTATAACCACAAAATGTCAAAAATATCTGTGAAATATTTCACAAATTTAGCTTTTTGCACTTGCAAAAATACATTTGATGGCATACAATAGCTGTGCTGATGGAAATTTCATCCAATTAACATATCATTTGAAAATATCAGGAGGATATTTACTATGGCAGTAAAAGTTGCTATTAACGGATTTGGTCGTATCGGTCGTCTTGCATTCAGACAGATGTTTGGTGCAGAGGGATTTGAAATTGTTGCAATCAACGATCTTACAAGCCCTGAGATGCTTGCACATCTTCTTAAGTATGACAGCACACAGGGTCGTTACGAGCTTTGTGACAAGGTTTCTTTCGGTGAGGATTCCATCACTGTAGACGGAAAGAAGATCACAATTTATAAGGAAGCAGATGCTAGAAACCTTCCTTGGGGACAGCTTGGTGTAGACGTTGTTCTTGAGTGTACAGGCTTCTATACAAGCAAGGATAAGTCACAGGCTCACATCGATGCAGGTGCTAAGCACGTTATCATTTCTGCTCCTGCAGGAAACGATCTTCCTACTATCGTTTACAATGTTAACCACCAGAGCCTTACAAAGGACGACAAGATCATTTCTGCAGCTTCCTGCACAACAAACTGCTTAGCTCCTATGGCTAAGGCACTTAACGATCTTGCTACAATCAAGTCCGGTATCATGTGCACAATTCACGCTTACACAGGCGATCAGATGACACTTGACGGACCTCAGAGAAAGGGCGACAAGAGACGTTCACGTGCAGCAGCATGCAACATCGTTCCTAACTCAACAGGTGCAGCAAAGGCAATCGGCCTTGTTATCCCAGAGCTTAACGGAAAGCTTATCGGAGCTGCTCAGCGTGTTCCGACTCCTACAGGTTCAACAACTATCCTTACAGCTGTTGTTGAAGGAAACGTTACAAAGGATCAGATCAATGCAGCTATGAAGGCAGCAAGCAACGAGAGCTTCGGATACAACGAGGACGAGATCGTTTCTTCAGATATCATCGGAATGAGATTCGGTTCACTGTTTGATTCAACTCAGACAATGGTTCTTCCTCTTGACAACGGAACTACACAGGTACAGGTTGTTTCATGGTATGACAACGAGAACTCATACACAAGCCAGATGGTTCGTACTATCAAGCACTTTGGAAGCCTTCTTAAGTAATTATCCCTGGAAGATAAATAAGACATGACTTTGAAGAGGTCCGGCCTATATGGGCCTGGACCTCTTTTATTTGATAAAAAACACACAAAAAAGTTAAATTTCTCTATAATTTAATGTGAAAATAATATAAGGGGAGGGAAGGGCCTCCCAAAAAGGAGATTCATATGGCAGGATTAAACAAGTTAACAGTCGATGACATCGATGTTAAGGGAAAGAGAGTTCTTTGCAGATGCGATTTCAACGTACCTCTTAAAGAGGGAAAGATCACAGATGAGAACAGACTGGTTGCAGCACTTCCTACAATCAAGAAGCTTATTGCAGACGGCGGCAAGGTTATCCTTTGCTCACATCTCGGAAAGGTAAAGACAGAGGAGGATAAGCCATCCAAGACTCTTGCACCTGTAGCCAAGAGACTTTCAGAGCTTCTCGGACAGGAAGTTAAGTTTGCTGCTGATCCTGAGGTAGTTGGTGCCAATGCCAAGGCTGCTGTAGCTGAGATGAAGGACGGAGACGTTATCCTTCTTGAGAACACACGTTACAGAGCTGAAGAGACAAAGAATGGCGAGGCATTCTCAAAGGATCTTGCATCTATCGCTGATGTATTCGTAAATGATGCATTCGGAACAGCACACAGAGCACACTGCTCAAATGTAGGCGTAACTCAGTTCCTTAACGGTCCTCATGCAGTTGGATACCTTATGCAGAAGGAGATCAAGTTCCTTGGACAGGCTGTAGAGAATCCTGTACGTCCATTCGTTGCTATCCTTGGCGGTGCAAAGGTTGCAGATAAGCTCAATGTTATTTCAAACCTTCTTGAGAAGTGCGATACACTTATCATCGGCGGCGGAATGGCTTATACATTTGCAAAGGCACAGGGCTATGAGATCGGTACATCACTTTGCGATGAGACTAAGGTTGATTACTGCAAGGAGATGATCGAGAAGGCACAGTCACTTGGCAAGAAGCTTCTTCTTCCTGTAGATGCTGTAACAACAGATCACTTCCCTGAGCCAATTGACGGTGCTATCGACACAGTTGTTGTTGATATTGACAAGATCCCTGCTGACAGAATGGGTATGGATATCGGACCTAAGACACAGGAGCTTTATGCAGAGGCTGTTAAGACAGCAAAGACTGTTGTATGGAACGGACCTATGGGTGTATTTGAGAACCCTACTCTTGCTGCAGGAACAAAGTCAGTAGCAAAGGCTCTGGCAGATACAGATGCTACAACAATCATCGGTGGCGGTGATTCAGCAGCTGCTGTAAATCAGCTTGGATATGGCGACAAGATGTCTCATATTTCAACAGGCGGCGGAGCTTCACTTGAGTTCCTTGAGGGTAAGGAGCTTCCTGGTGTAGCTGCAGCAGATGATAAGAACTGATTTGATATAAAATCTATAGGATATTCCGGAAAAGATGATGGTCTGATCCGGAAATCCACAGTTATTAAGAAAGAGGAATCTTTGTTATGAGAAAGAAAATAATCGCTGGAAACTGGAAGATGAACATGGTTCCATCAGAGGCTGTTAAGCTTGTTGAGACTTTAAAGCCACTGGTACAGAATGATGACGTTGATGTTGTATACTGCGTTCCGGCTATCGATATCGTACCTGTTGTAGAGGCTGTTAAGGACACAAACGTACATGTTGGTGCTGAGAACTTCTATATTGAAGACAAGGGTGCTTTCACAGGTGAGATTTCTGCTCCTATGCTTAAGGATGCAGGCGTTGAGTACATTATCATCGGACACTCCGAGAGAAGAGATATCTTCGGTGAGAATGATATCCTTATCAATGCAAAGGTTAAGAAGGCATTTGCTTCAGGTCTTAAGCCGATTCTTTGCTGCGGTGAGTCTTTAGCACTTCGTAAGGCTGGTACTTACAAGGAATGGATAGAGAGACAGATCACATGGGATCTTGACGGAGTAACTGCTGATCAGGTTAAGGAGCTTGTCATCGCATACGAGCCTATCTGGGCTATCGGAACAGGTGAGACAGCTACTTCAGATCAGGCAGAAGAGGTTTGCAAGCTTATTCGTGATCTTATTGCTAAGATGTATGATGCAGCTACTGCTGAGGCTGTTCGTATTCAGTACGGCGGATCTATGAATGCAGGCAATGCTGCCGAGCTTTTGTCCAAGCCTGACATCGATGGCGGTCTTATCGGTGGTGCATCACTTAAGCCTGATTTTGGCACCATCGTAAATTACAATAAGTGATCAAATCAGCTTTGCTGATTGATTAATATCTTCCTGAAAAAGCCGGTCAGATAAATCTGACCGGCTTTTTATATGCATGGGATTAAATGTGCGGGAGCCGCAGGGGCGTTCTTAAAAGACGGGAAAGCAGGAATCGTGAAAATATGCAGTTCAACGAAGTCTATTATAGCCGGCGGCATATATTATACGGTTATATGCTTTGTCGAGTGTGACATGCAGAATGAGATCCCCATTTAATGTAGTATCGATAAGCGTAATATCTTTTGAAGAAGAAACGGAGGCATCTTTCAAGATATCGAGAGAAAGTATACGGTCACTTTCGGCTTTGAACATATCCTCCGAAAGAGTTTCACCGAGACTAAGGTGAAAATCGTTTTCAAGGATACTGCTGTATTTATAGTAGCGGTATGAGGTGTTGCCGGATGCCGATGAGATGTGCTCCGGGAATAATTCTTTACATATTCTGAAGCTTTCCGGATCGACATCATTATCCACTATCATGTATTGACCGGGACTTGTTGTGCTGGAGCAATAGGGAGGCACTATACATAAGATCAATGTCGATATCATGCCCAGTATCAGTACCGGAAGTGAGACAGCAGTAAAGAACTTTGCCCACACGGGAAGTTCACTTGTCCTTGCCCATAATCCGAAAACTCCTGCAAAAAATGGCAGAAACATGAAGAGATAAAGGACGTTTAGTATTGTAGGCCTTTCAAAGAAAAGCTTTGGGAATTTCATGTTCCATACAAACATGGCTATGAGAAACAGCACAATCTGAAGAAGGATACCTGCTATAAAGTCGTAGGTCAGCCAGTCATGCCAGAGAGTTTTTTTCTTGTTTTTATTTATTTCGGGTGAAAACTTCAATTGATGGTCCTCCGATCTTTCATCAGAATCGAGCACAAAAAATGCAGCCACCGTAGTGACTGCATTATAATAACATAAATTATCGAAATAGTTATATATCTGGCAGATATAAACTATCACTGCTCCCATGGAAGCTCAGGCTTACCGAAGTGGCCATAGCTTGAAACGAGGTTGTAATCTACATCTCTTAACTTAAGTGAATTGATGATTCCCTTTGGCGTGAGGTCATAATTATGCTTGATCTCATCCCAGATCTTGTTGCGGTCTTCCTTCTCTGTGCCGAAGCAGTCTACATAAACCGATACAGGCTCTGCTACACCGATAGCGTATGCGAGCTGAACTTCACAACGGTCAGCCTTTCCTGCCTTTACGATGTCTCTTGCGATCTTACGAGCCATATAAGCAGCTGAACGGTCAACCTTACTTGGATCCTTTCCTGAGAAAGCTCCGCCGCCGTGGTGTGCTGCTCCGCCGTAGGTATCTGCAATGATCTTACGTCCTGTAAGACCTGAATCAGCGAAGGATGAACCCAGAACAAAACGTCCTGTAGGGTTGACGAGAATTCTGAAATCGGTGTTGAGACCAAGCTCCTCGGCAGTTTCCTTCATGATTGCGGAAACTATCTCGCGAACTGTGTCAAGAGAAGTCTCTTCAGCATGCTGTGTTGAGATAAGGAAGGTATCGATGCGATGTGTATCGTAATCGAAGGATACCTGAGCCTTGGCATCCGGACGAAGCTGCTTGAAGCCATCCTTAATGTTGAACTCTCTGAGCTTAAGAAGTGCTCTGTTTGAAAGAACATAAGGGATAGGGAGAAGCTCCTCTGTCTCGTTTGTGGCATATCCGAACATCATACCCTGATCTCCGGCACCGTCATTATCAACGCCCATGGCGATATCAGGTGACTGCTTGGAGATAAGAAGACGAATGTTGTATTTATCAATATCTGTGAGACCGATATTCTTAAGAACATCTCTGGCAAGCTTCTCATAATCAGGATCGTAGTTTGTGGTAACTTCTCCAAGGACGGTTACCTCCCAGTCCTTAATGGTTGTTTCTGCTGCGATACGACCTGCCTTGTCGTGCTGTAAGATGTCTGTAACGATTGCATCTGAAATCTGATCGCAGATCTTGTCAGGGTGTCCGTTTGATACCTGCTCTGATGAAAATAACATTTAAAAATCCTTTCTGACGCGTGGCGTCCTGGTGTTTCGAAATACCTGAAATCAGGTTGGAGAAGTTGTCTCCTTCTGCTTGATGTATATAAAGGCCGGATGTATGCCGGTTAAAGCACTAGGTACAACCGGACGCATTATGATACAAAAAAAGCCGGTCGAACAATCGACCGGCCTATAATAAGCATCCTCTTATTGTTCGAAACAAAAAATAGTTCGCTCAGGTTAGCACCTTCCGGTTTTCCCGGGGTTGCTGCGGTTTCATAGCTCCTATGTAGCTCCACCGACTCTGAATAAGTATTCATTTGTATGGCATATTGTAGCATTTCATATCAATTTGTCAACAGTTATATGAGAATACAAGGATGCCATACTTGTACTATTATATATTTCTTCGGCATTTGCAGGATATTTATAAACGTTTATAAGTAAAAATGTATCTTGCCAACTCTTCAAAATGTATCTCATGGGATGATTTAGCGTGAAAATCCTTGATCAGCATGCCGACAGTCAGAGGTGTTGTTCTTTTGCGTGCTGCGATAACATGCAAGTACAGATAAAAAATCCAATACAGACAGGAAGTACACCTAAATGAAGGTGCCAGCCATGGAGTAAGGTATACGGATAATGCGGCTCGTGCATCAGATAACAATCTGCAAAATTTCAAGTGATTTTATAAGTGAAAAGCCGCATAAAACCTTGGCTTTTTTACGAGGGTCACACTTGTGACCTATATTTTTATCGCTAAGTTTTATAACATTATCTATAAGATTTATTGCCCTTTACACTGGTAAGGTATGCACCCTACAGATTATGCACCCTACAGATGTGTCAGGGGCTGTTCGTAATAATCATAAATTGAACAGTTAGGAGGAGACTAAAGTTGAAAAGAAGGAATTTATGTACAACAAAGAAATTGCTGGCGGTGATCATGTCAGCATCCATGATAATGATGAGTACGGCTGTGCCTGCGCTGGCACAGGCAAATGTAGCTGTAGATACTAGTGAAGAGACTACGGTAGGATCTGAAGCAAACGTTGAAAGTGCTGAAAATGAGCAAGGATATAGAGCAGCTGTAGAGGCTTCATCAAAGGGCGATGGTAAGGAAGCAACTGTCAAAGTATCAAATGATGTGAATTCTAAAACAGAAAGCGGTTCTTCCACAGGTGTTAGTGCAGGATCTAATAATGGATCAACTACCACAGTAGAAGTAGGAGGGAAAGTCACAAGCTCTGCTGAGAATGGTGATGCAGGGGGCGTTTCGGCATCAGCATCTAAGGAATATAACGAAAGTTCAGATACAAAATCCACCACAACCGTGACCGTTGGAGGTGATGTAGCTGCTGAAAGCACCCAAAGCAGCGCTACCGGCGTTACTTCATATGCAGACGGAGATTCTGAAGCAGCGGTTACTGTTAAGGGCGGGGTTTCTGCAAAAAGTGATAGCGGTAAGTCCACAGGAATAGACACAAGATCAAGTCTGGATTCTTCAGCGTATGCAGATAATACCAGCGTAAAGGTTTCGGCAAATAATGTTTATTCCGAAGGAGCTACAGCCACCGGTATTGATTCCGGCACTTTGGGTGGATATGAAAAAGCAAGCCATGGTAATACAGATATTACTGTTTCCGGTGATGTTGTTGCAAAAGGCCAGGGATCATATGGATCAGCAGTCGGTGTCATATCAGGTACAGGTCCCAAGGGTGATACAGACATCACTGTAGGCGGTGGTATCCGTGCTGAAAGTTCAGGAGACGCAACAGGTATAAAGTCCATTACAGATGGGGGCGCTAGTGGAGCCAGCACAAGTATCCACGCAGGCAGTATCTATGCCGATGGTTTAGGAACCGTACAGGGTATCAATATAAGCAACAGTCAGGAAGGCAAAACCACAATTACGGTTGATCATGATATAACTGCTGCAGCTTCAGGAGAAGGTTATCCTTTAGCTGTGGGAATTGCAGGTTATGAATTGGGAGAAGGTGATGTTTCTGTCACTGTTGGCGGTAATGTGACAGCCAAAAGCATATTGAAGGAAAGCAGTTCAACTGACAGTATTTTTGAACCACAGGCTCAGGCAGAAGCAATCCAAATAGAAGGCAATCAAGGAAAGCTTGAGATCACTGTTGCTGGTAATGTTATACAGGATGGCACTAAAGGTTGGGCTATCGGTGTATCAGATGCAAATGATAATTCAGATATCGACATCAAAGTAGCCGGTGATGTGGTTGCTTCAGATACTGCTATAACAATTACCAAAAATTCGGATAAGAGTACAATGGATTTAGTTGTCGGAGGAACCATTACAGCCGAGGAACATTCTATCGTTGTCGATCCTGATGATAGTACCAATAATCTGAACATAACAGTTTGGAAGGTTGACACCTCTAAAAATAACAATATAGTTGAAAATAAAGAAACATATACCCGTAATGAGGCTGTTGAAAAGACCATCAACTACATCATCAAGGTAGAGTCGACTACTGTTGATGGAGCATCACTTGCTGTCAACAAGGAAAAGGACAGCAACGGTTTCTGGACAGGAAAGGAAGCTGAAAAGGTTTATCTTAAACTGGATATTCCTAGTGGTTATGAAGTAGATGAGTTCTACAACGGAACAGGGGCAGCTCTTGTAAATGTTGTTAAGGACAGCAGCGGGAATTATTATCTCGAGGTGCCAAGAGGCGGAGGCGTTGATATAGGTGTTAAACTTAAGGCTGTAAGTTCAAATACCGAAAACAACGATACTCCATCCGGCGGCAGCACATACTACAGAGGTGATTCTTCCTCAGACAGCAGCGATTCCGACGGTGGCTCAGGCAGCACCGGAAGCAGTAGTGCTCCATCAGCTCCATCAGCTCCAGCAGGATTTGAAGCAAAGTTCAGCGATGTGGCCACAGCGCTGGCTTACCAGGGAATAGATGCTGCAAGCTTCTTCCGTGTAAGCTCTGTGGACTTAATGGGTAATGTTCTCAGCTTAGACATTGGCAGCGTACTTACACCGATTGATAATCTGACAGCTATAAACAACTTCATGGACAGCGGTGCTCCAAGCCTTGGTGTCGATAACATCAAGGGAGCCGGTGTGGTTTCGTTCGCTAATGTATTCGCAAACTCAGTTTCCGACACAGTATCTGTACCGGTGGTATCAGATGTTGTCAGCGGATTTACATACACGGTTGCATTCAGTGACGGAACAATCATAAGCGTTCCCTGCGCTATGAACGGCGTCCTGGAGATACCTTTCCTGAAAACAGCGGAAGGCCTGACCTATATAATCTATGGCGTATCCATGGATCCGGGTCTTGCGATGCAGCAGGCTATGCAGCAAACAACCTAGATCAGACTATGATACGATTGTCAGGCGGGTGCGAAGAGGCAGAATTTGCAGGCGGCAAATGCTTTTGGCACTCAAGTGATCATAATTTCATTCAGGAGGAGCGGCTTCTACGGAGGCCGTTCCTTTTCTGTTATCTATTATCATTCCTGGCCGATATTTATACCAGACTAATATGCCGGAGAATGCTATGAAGAACCTGAAAACCATGTTCCTTCGTAAAGAGCTTAACTTTACGATGGTGTTTACGATTTATCTTTATATATATACATCCATATCCACAATGACCAACAGGGATTCTGTCGGGTATATAGATAACCATACTCATCTTGTCATGTACTACCTGAACCAGCTTATCTTTGTGGCCGGACTTTTTTTGAATGCCTTTTTCTGGACAAGACTCCCTAAGGATGAAAAAAAATCTCTTTATCTTAAGTTTTCGGCAGTCATTTTCTATCTTGGCAGCTTCGTGCTCATGCTTTACCCAAGTGCCTTTTCTTTTACGGTGATCGCTCCGATAGTGCATCTTTTTCTCGGAATCCTTGGAGGATCAGTGCATTATTTTATTTCTGCCGCACTTATGGGAACAGGTATCCTTGGAAGAGTTATCGCCATTGGCGCAGCCATAACATATCTGCTTCAGTACATCGTTCAGATAGTGGCAGACAACAGCCTGCTTCTTTTGGTTATGATAATATCAGGAGGCATAACCCTGATCCCTGTCATAAAAAACTCATGGCAGTGGATCATACTTGAGTGTCTGCCACAGAACAACGTGAAAGATATGGGACAAAACCATACCGCCGAAAAATCCGGAATCAATATCCTGATATCCTTTGTCCTTCTGGCAACAGCGGCTACGTTCCTGCTGTCCTATTGTGACAACTGGCTCATAAACAGTATGCTGAGCAGTCAGCTCCAGGCTGTCAATGCCTACACCTGGCCGCGGCTTTTTGTAATTCCCGGCTATGTCTCTATGGGCATGATCGGTGATCACAAGGAAGGAAGGTTTATGAACGTAAGCTTTCTTGCTGTGATCCTCTGGCTCATTATGTGTCCCGTGCTGCTATCGGATATATCGGGAAATATTCAGCTCTTTATGATCATTTTCTATATCGTGGTTGGCTTTTACATGGGATATATATACTATATGTCCTTTTCATTGGCTCCTTATACCGGACGCAACATGATCATCGTCGCAAGTACAGGCAAGATCATTGAAGGTGTTTTTGGGGTTTTTCTGTCTCTTATCCCATGGGAGCGAATGAACACCTGGCACATCATCGCCATCGGTATCATGGCTTCATCAGTCATGACCCTTATTCTCGTCAGGAACTATATCTCCATGAAAGAGCCGTTAGCTAAGACAGAGGAAGACCCTGCGATAAGGGAAGAAGATTTACCGGAAGAGATGCCGATGGGAGGAAAGGCGGAAAAATCAGCAGATACAGATGCAGACAGAGATTCGGATACTGACATAGATGCAGATTCAGAGTTCAGCTTATCTGTCAAAGGTGACAGAGATGGTGACAAGGGTGGGCTTTCTTATATCATTGACAGACTTTCCGTGAAATATGGCCTCACTGATCGCGAAAAGGAGGTATTTGCCAAACTCATCTTCACAGAGGATTCAGGACAGGAGATAGCTGACGCTCTCTATATCTCACGCCGTGTTTTTCAGAAGCATGTTGCCTCTATATATGAAAAAACAGGCACAAAAAGCCGGGTGGGGCTGTTTGGGATATATCACAGGGAAACAGTCCGGCAAGAAGCTCCATCACCGTGACTTCTTTCAGCCGCCGCATCCAGCAGTCTGCACATGGCCGGGCTGAGCAGTTACGTTCTGACCGTGGAACCGGCAAATGTCACTTCATAAGCTGTTTAAATTCTTGATCATTTTGTGTATACTTAGATAAATTTCGGACAAAGGGAGGTGTTTATATGCCGATCAAAGTACAGAATGAGCTGCCGGCAAAACATATACTGGAAAGTGAAAACATATTTGTGATGGATGAACAGCGTGCCCAGTCACAGGAGATCCGTCCCCTGAGGATATGTATACTCAATCTTATGCCCTTGAAGGAGGATACTGAGCTGGATATCCTGAGAGTCCTGTCAAATTTTCCTATCCAGACTGAGATCACTCTCATGAAGGTGGCTACCCATGAATCTACTCATACAGATGCTTCACATCTTAACAAGTTTTACGTGACCCTTGATCAGATCAGAGAAGATCGTTTTGACGGACTGATCATCACAGGTGCGCCTGTGGAAAAGATGGAGTTTGAGGAGGTTGAGTACTGGGAAGAGCTCACGAAGATTATGGATTGGTCCAAGACTCATGTTTTCTCCACCTTCCATATATGCTGGGGAGCTCAGGCCGGACTTTACTATCATTACGGTATAAGGAAGGTGATGCTTCCGAAGAAGCTTTCCGGTATTTATCGCCAGAAGGTGCTTCACCGTAAGAAGATGATCATGAGAGGCATGGACGATTACTTTTATGTTCCTGTTTCCAGATACACAGGTATAGACGAAGAGGCAGTCAGAAGAAATCCGGAGCTTTATGTGGTGGCAGAGTCAGTGAAGCCGGAAGAGGGCGGTACCTACATGGTTCTTGCCTGTTCCAGCCGTCAGATCTTCATCACAGGACATTCTGAGTATGATAAGTATGATCTGGATAAAGAGTACAAGAGGGATCTTGGTAAGGGACTGAATCCCGATGTGCCTGTAAACTATTATGAGGATGATGATCCTGAAAAGGAACCCATACTCAGCTGGCGTTCTACCTCCAATTGTACCTATACCAACTGGCTGAACTTCGTTTATCAGGAGACTCCTTATGATCTCAATGATTTGAAGCCTGTGGTCTATGACAGCTATGTGAAGGACGGGGATCATTTCCAGGAGAGAGATACTACCCTTACCTTTAAAAAGATCTGAGTATCTTGTGATGATAGGTTACTAGGTTACATATATTAAACAGCTTGCATTATGGTGATGAAAGGGATACCATTTCTTTCATCACCGTTTTTTTATATAACCGCATTTTGACCATAAATAAGGTTTTATGTAAGAAACAGGTGTATCCCTGTTCTGCAGGGAAATAATCATTGAATGGAGAATCTATGGACGTATTAGAGAGATTTTTAGAATATGCAAAGGTGGATACCCAGTCCAGTGAAACAACAGGGACACATCCATCCACAGAGAAGCAGTTTGACCTTGCAAGGTTACTTGAGAAGCAGCTTAAGGAAATGGGAGTACAGAACGTAAGACTCAGCAGGTACTGCTATGTGTTCGGATGCATACCATCAAATCTTGAGGATGGGAAAACAGCACCGAAGCTTGGATTTATAGCTCACATGGACACATCACCTTCAGCTAGCGATACAGGTGTTAACCCTCGTGAGATCAGGAACTATCAGGGGGGAGATATAGTTCTGAATGAGGAAAAGCATATAATTCTTTCTCCGAAGACCTTCCCTAAGCTTGATACCATGCAAGGTTCCGATCTTCTGGTGACTGACGGAACAACTCTTCTCGGAGCTGACGATAAGGCCGGAGTAGCTGAGATAATGGCTATGGCAGAGTACCTGCTGACACACCCTGAGGTAAAGCATGGAGATATCATGATCGGCTTCACTCCTGATGAGGAGATAGGAGAGGGACCCTGCTTTTTCGATGTGGAGGATTTTGGGGCAGATGTGGCCTATACAGTTGATGGCGGAACACTCGGCGAGATTGAGTATGAGAATTTCAATGCCGCATCAGGAAAGGTAAGCATAACAGGTGTAAATGTTCATCCCGGAGATGCAAAGGGAAAGATGGTGAACGCAGCACTTGTTGCCATGGAGTTTAACTCACTTCTTCCGAATGAACGTCCCTGCAATACTGAAGGATATGAGGGCTTTTTCCATCTTACCGGTATAAGCGGTGATGAAGCCGGTACGGACATGAGTTATATCATCCGTGATCATGACAGAGCAAAGTTCGAGGAAAGAAAGAGGATCTTCGAGAAGGCTGCAGATAAGCTCAATGAAAAGTATAAGAATACGGAAGCTCATGTAGAGGTGGCCCTTAAAGACCAGTACTACAACATGCGTGAGAAGATAGATCCTGAGAATATGTATCTCATTGATGCGGCAAAGGAAGCCTTTAAAAAGGCCGGAATCACTCCTGTAACAGTTCCTATAAGAGGCGGAACCGATGGTGCACAGCTCAGCTTTAAGGGACTTCCCTGTCCGAACCTTTCAACAGGAGGAGAGAACTACCACGGAATCTATGAGTATCTCAATATCAATTCCATGAGAAAGATGGTGGAGGTACTCATCAATCTGGCAAAGGATATGGCAAAATAAAAACCGGGGAGAAAAGAGCCTCGATTTCGTACTGACCGTCATATATCTGACAGTGTGATTGCGGCATATCCTTCACGGTTTTATAAAAAACAAAGGGCCCTGCCTCAGGGCCCTTTTCTAAGTATTTGAATTTTTAAAAGTTTCTTATCTATATTCTATTGTTAACTATCTAATACAACGGGGTAGTCTCCCTTCTATGTATTAGGCATATACGCTACGTGGCGAAGCTTTGTGCTACGCTCTACTTATATACCTTGTAAAATATAAACAAAATAGATATCTAAGATTTAATTCTTAATACTTAAATACATCGTATTCTGACGATACTCAAATTTCAGAAAGGTTAAATAATTGGAGAAACACTCCTCAGTTGAATAACATGACCACGCGAAGTGCTGTTATCGATTTTTCTAAATTACCTATCTGAAACCTAAGATATCATCGTGTAACTGTGCTGGTGTCATAATTTTCATCCCTCAGCTTTCTACGATATAGTTTTGCGATTATGTTTGATCACGACCGATCACAATCGCCTGTGGGCTAACCTTATCATCCTTTCTCGTCAGATGATTTAGTTAACTTGTATTTATCTTCTGACCTTATAGTAACATTCAGAGTATTCTTTGTGAATATCAAAAACATAAGAAAACATTTTTATTTGAAATAAATAATTAATAATTAATAAAATTTAGTCATATGCCAATTTCCAATGATAACAGTGGGGGAAATGCCGCAAATGCCGGATTTCTTTGCATTGGAACATGTTAAAAATCGGCTGACGTATACTGCCGGGAAGGTTATAATATCATTATGGAAAAGAAAGAGCTGCGGGCATTTATCCGCGAAAAGAACAAAAATCTTACAGAAGAGTACAGAGCACAGGCCGATGCAGGCATCGCCACACGTTTTCTGCTTTATCCGGTGTTCCAGCAGGTGGATTCTATTTTCTGCTATGTGAGCATGGAAAATGAACCTGATACAAGGACTATCATTGAAACGGCATGGCAGATGGGAAAGATGGTCACGGTTCCCAGATGCATTTCCATGGAAGACAGCAGGATGGAGGCCGTTCAGATAAAAAGCTGGGACGATCTTGAGACGGGAACGATGGGGATACTTGAGCCAAAGCAGGAGCTTCCGGTGATAGACGGATATAAGATAGCATTGGCGGTCGTGCCCTGCGTTACCGCTGACAGATGGGGCGGAAGACTGGGGCACGGAGCAGGCTTCTATGACAGATGGCTCAGGGGACAGAGCATGTATAAGTACTGCCTCTGTTATGAGGAACTGCTTTCCGACAGGGTACCAGTGGATCAGAACGACATAAAGATGGACAGGGTGTTCACTGAGGATAAGATCTACAATCCCAGAGCCCAGAGTGATGATTCGATACAGGAGGCCATGAAGGAGGCCGGAAACCTCAATATTTTTAGTTTGATCAAGGGGCTGTTTAAAAGATAAGAAGCACATTGCACACGGATGTATGCATTAGCGCTGATCAGTGAGTGGGCTGTATTTTTGATACACATCATAAGGTTGTTCGGAATATAACTTTATAATGACAGTGTGAAAATCGCTTTTACAGAGGAGGGAAAAATGGACGAACAGAAGGTGCTGGAACTAAAGGAGATGATCGACAGATCTCACAACATTGTATTTTTCGGAGGGGCGGGAGTGTCCACCGAAAGCGGGGTGCCTGATTTCCGAAGTAAGGACGGACTATACAACCAGCATGATGTGCAGTTCGAAAAGTACCAGCCGGAGTATCTTCTCAGCCACAGCTGTCTGGTGCTTGAGCCTGAGGTCTATTTTGAGTTTCACAGGCAGAAGATGGATACAAGAGATATTCAGCCGAACAATGCCCATAAGTATTTGGCAGCCCTTGAAAGGACGGGCAAGCTGAAGGCGGTGGTTACCCAGAACATTGACGGACTCCACCAAAAGGCAGGAAGTAAAGAGGTATATGAGATCCACGGAAGTGCTCTCAGGAATTACTGCATGAGCTGCGGAAAGAAGTATCCGACTGATTATATTTTCAGCTCCCGGGAACCGGTGCCCCATTGTGACTGCGGAGGAGTTATCCGTCCGGACATAACATTGTACGAGGAAAGCCTCCCTGAGATGGAAGTAAGGAAGTCTGTCAATGCTATAGCTTCGGCAGACATGCTCATAATCGGAGGAACCTCCCTCACTGTATATCCGGCGGCTTCCTACATAAATTATTTTGAAGGAAAGTATCTGGTCATCATCAACAGAGACGAGCTGAGCCTCCGAAGATCGGCCCAGAATACTCTGGTGATAAACGACAAGATTGGAGAGGTGTTCACAAGGCTCGCAGAGCTGAGCGGTATGGAGCTGTAAGGGATATTTATATTTAGTACAAGCTTCATCTGAATTCCGGGAACAGGCTCTGCATATCCTCCGGAAGGGGTGCGGTGAAGCTGAGAGCTTCTCCGGTAATGGGATGACTGAAGCTGAGCTTATATGAATGAAGGGCCTGCCTTTCCATGAATCTGAAATCAGGATTGTATAGAAAGTCACCGATTAGAGGATGTCCTGCATGACGCATGTGAACACGGATCTGATGGGTGCGCCCGGTCTCGAGCTTTATGCGAAGAAGAGAAAGATCCTTTTCATGGTCGTGTGACATGACCTTCACATGAGTGACTGCCTCGTCGCCTCTTTCAAAGTCAACTACACGTTCCACTACGGATTCTTCCTTTCTGGCTATCGGAGCGGCGATGGTAAAATCAAATTCCTCAGCTCTTGCAGGGTAAACAGATATAATGTCTCCGGCATCACCCTGACAGATCGCCATATATTCCCTGTGAATCGAATGTTCTTTCACCATGTCTCCGAGTTTCGCCGCAGAAAGCATATTCTTTGCTGATATCAGAAGTCCGCTGGTGTTCTTGTCCAGACGGTTTATCACACGATTTACGTAGGTGTCTAAGCCCAGCTTGTGATGAGTGTACCAGCACAAAGCATTGGCAAGAGTGTTCTCGTGGTGCCCGATGGAAGGGTGGATAGGCATGTCAGATGGCTTGTTTATGACCATCAGATCCTCATCCTCGAAGACTATGGAAAGTGGAATTTCGGATTCGGCAACATTCGGACTGTCCTCGGTCTCCAGAATATTGCAGCGAAGAAGGTCGCCTTCGGAAAGAGTCTGTTTAAGCCAGGTCTTCTTATCATTTAAAAGAAGTCCGCTAATGTCTGCAGGCAGTACATCTGTGCCTGTATTCCTAAGGTGATAGATTACGTTTTTGGAAAAACCTTCGGAACGAAGAAAAGCCTCCACGGTCATGCCGCGGAAGCTTTCCGGAATCTTATATGTGATGATTCTGAGATTTTTTGCCATAAATATACTGATGAGAGCTTAGTTGAAATGGAAGGTATCCTTGAGACCGAGCCACTTCTGATCCTTGTCTGAGAGGTTAAGAGGTGTTCCGTCTGAAAGAGCATAACCCTCTGCAGAAGCTGAACCCTTATACTCACCTGTGAGAGTAGGCCATTGAATGTTGATCTCCGGATCGTTCCAGGCAAGACCGCCCTCGTCACCTGGATGATAGAAATCAGTTACCTTGTAGCAGAACTCTGCAACATCTGAAAGAACGAGGAAACCGTGAGCGAAGCCCTCTGAAATATAGAACTGCTTCTTGTTCTCTTCTGTGAGCTCAACTCCGAAATACTGACCGTAGGTCTCTGAACCCTGACGGAGGTCAACAGCAACATCATATACTGAACCCTTGATAACACGAACCAGCTTGCCCTGAGGGAACTCCTTCTGGAAATGAAGTCCGCGAAGAACACCCTTTACAGACATGGACTGGTTGTCCTGAACAAATACCATATCAAGACCTGCATCATGCATATCATTCTGATTATATGTTTCCATGAAATATCCGCGGCTGTCGCCGTGAACTGTTGGTTCGATAACATAAAGACCCTCGATAGGAGCCTTTGTTACTTTTATCTGTCCCATATTTTCTCCTTAAATCATAAACGTACATACTGTGTCTCTAAACAGACTGAACCATTATAGAACGATAAAATGAAAAATGCCATATCAGAGTTGGATTTACTGTAAAAGTGGAATTGTCAAGTGGAACTGTCCGGGTGAGGCACATTCGTTAGGGAGGTGAATTATGGGCATAGTCCGTGCAGTGTCGTTCTGACAGAGGTTAGAAAAAACTAACTTCCGAAAATGACATATGGCTAAAAAATAATTTCAAAATCTATTGACTAAACATGTTATGAGGACTAGAGTAGAAATAAATTAATAATCGTTATCATTTTTAACAGGGAGTTATCGATGAATTATTCAAGACAAAGAGAAGAGGTTCTGGAACAGCTCAGCTGTCATAACGATCATCCCACAGCGGATGTGATTTATTCTGAACTCAGGGAAAAGGATCCCACTATCAGTCTTGCGACAGTTTATCGTAATTTGAAGCTGCTTGCCCAGAACGGAACCATCAGGAGACTGACCTTCGTTTCAGGGGCGGATCATTTCGAACATAAACTGAATCCGCACTATCATTTTGTATGTGACTGCTGCGGAAAAGTTATTGATGTGCCTATGCAGGTGGCAGAGACATTGGACGCGGCTGCTGAGGAATATATATCGGGAAGGATCACCGGTCATGATCTTGTTTTTCGCGGTATATGCGATGAGTGTACAGCTGATGAAAGACTTTCGGTCTGAGATGATGACAGGTTTAAATGTTGATGAGCGTCAGAGACGCTAAATAAAAGAAAAGGAGATTTCTAGTATGAAGACATGGGTTTGTTCAGTATGCGGATACGTTCATGAGGGCGACACACCACCAGAGGCATGTCCTATCTGTAAGGCACCTGCATCAAAGTTCGTTGAGCAGGCAGGCGAGATGACATGGGCTGCAGAGCACGTTATCGGTGTTGCATCAGACGCTCCTGAAGATATCAAGGCAGATCTTCGTTCAAACTTCGAAGCTGAGTGCACAGAGGTAGGTATGTATCTTGCTATGTCTAGAGCAGCTTTCCGCGAGGGATACCCTGAGGTGGGCGAGTACTACAAGACAGCTGCATTTGAAGAGGCTGAGCATGCAGCAAAGTTCGCAGAGCTTCTCGGTGAGTGCGTTTCCGCATCAACCAAGGAGAATCTGACAGTTCGCGTTAAGGCCGAAAATGGAGCTACAGCAGGTAAAGTTGATCTTGCTACGAGAGCCAAGAAGTTAAACCTCGATGCTATTCATGATACCGTTCATGAAATGGCTCGTGACGAGGCTAGACACGGCAAGGCATTTGCAGGACTTCTCAAGAGATATTTTGGCTGAGATTTGCAGGAAGCTAAGTCACCGGGAGGAAAGAATCATGAAGAAAGATAATGAAATTTCAGTATCGCTGATGGTATTTACATTCTTGTATGCTGTTGCTATTTATCTCCTTCTGATAGGATTCCATTTCTGGCACTGGCATATTGACTACAAGTCAGGTGAATAGACTTTACATAACGAAGACTTAAAAGCGAGGAAAAGAAGTGACTCTTTTCCCCGCTTTTTTAACAGAATAAAAGCATGGGATAAGGCTTGCGGTATCGTATTTATGCCAATAATAAACGTTTGATATAAAATGATTAAAAATGACAAAATTATATATGAAAATGCATCTTTTTTCGATATAATAACTGAATCGGATTAGGTAACAAGTTATTCGAATGGATCATTGCTAGTTAATCATGAGTTATTATGGGAGGTTTTATTATGTCAGACAAACTTACAAGAAGAGATTTTCTTAAGGGAATCAGCGCTACTGCAGTAATCGCAGGCTTAGGTTCTCTTACAGCATGTACAGCAGGAGATACTCCTGAGGCAACAACAGCTGCCGCAACAACAGCCGCTGCCGCAGAAACAACAGCTGCAGCAGCCGAGACAGCCGCAGCAGGAGCTGCCATCTACACACCCGGTACTTATACAGCCGGAGCTGATGGAATCAGCTCAAAGGTTACAGTTACCATGACTTTTGATGAGACATCCATCACAGAGGTAAAGATCAATGCTGATGGTGAGACACCATCAATCGGAGGCGCTGCTGTTCCTGATCTTGAGAAGGCTCTTATGGATGCACAGGCAGCAGAGTTCGATGCTGTTTCAGGCGCAACTATCACATCAGATGCCGTTAAGAAGGCAGCTGCAAACTGTATCGCACAGGCAAAGGGCGAGGCTGTTGCAGCAACAGGCGATCTTATTCCGACAGGTTCCGATGAGGACTGGCTTGGCGAGGAGCCTATAGTTGACGATGCAGACGTTAAGGAGACAGTTGATACAGATATCCTTATTGTTGGTGCAGGTAATGCAGGTATGATGGCAGCAGCTTATGCAGCATCAAAGGGACTTAACTTCCGTGTGATCGAGCAGAATGCTGTTGTTCAGGATACACGTCACTGGTACGGAGCTATCAACAGTTCAGCAGCAAAGGCAGCCGGTTCATCTGTTGATAAGAAGAAGCTTCTTTCCGAGATCAGCCGTTATGCATCCGGAAAGTGCGATCAGAGAGTAGTAAAGGTATGGCTTGATGAGTCTGCAGCTATGCATGACTTCGTAGCAGGTATTCTTGAGAATGAGCCATACAACTGGAAGTGCGATTTCACATCAGGTGAGGAGGCACGTTGGCCGGACAGCGATGAGAATACAACATTTGTATTCCCTGAGCAGGAGCACAACTACAGAGCATCAGAGTCTGAGTATGGAATGCAGAGAAATGAAGTATTCCTCGAGGTTATCCAGAAGGCAGGATATGATGTAGACTTCAAGACTGCTCTTGTAAAGCTTGAGAAGGATGATACAGGTAGAGTAACAGGCGTTATCGCTCAGAAGACAGAGACAGGCGACCTTGTTCGTTACAATGCAAAGGATGGTGTACTCCTTGCCTGTGGCGGATATCCCGGCAACCCATTCATGATGGAGCAGCTTGATCCTCTTGGAACATCTGTTACAACAGCATGTTCTTTCAGCCCTGCTGATAAGGGTTACGGAATCCGTGCAGCGGTTTGGGCAGGTGCACACCTTGATGCAGAGTCAGCTCCTATGCTCTTTGACCGTGGTCTCGTAGCTCCGGGTGTTGATTCCGGATATGTTGAGAGTCCGTCATCATTTGCAGGAAAGGCGTTCCCGGGAACTGTAAGACAGTACAATCCCGGAACACAGCCATTCCTTAAGGTAAACCGTCACGGTGTTCGTTTCGCTAATGAGTCAAGCCCATACAACGATATCGTTTATGCAGCAGCTCATCAGCCTGGTCATGTTTATGCCCAGATCATGGATGCCAACTACATGGAGGATATCAAGAGATTCCATACTATCGGATGTTCAGCTCAGTCAAGAAACATCCCCGGTTATGTAGACAAGCAGCTTGAGCAGTACGGAGAAGAGGGCGAGGGCCTTATCTTTAAGGCTGACACAATCGAGGAGCTTGCTGACAAGCTTGGTTTCAAGGATGAGGACAAGGAGAACTTCCTTGCTACAGTTGAGCGTTACAATGAGCTCTATGACAAGCAGGAGGATGAGGACTTCGGTAAGATGAAGGTTCGTCTTTCAGCTATCAAGACAGCTCCTTTCTACGGATGCTGGCTTGGAGCATCTCTCCTTACAACAGAGCAGGGTATCTCAATCAACGAGAAAACACAGGCTCTTGATGCAGAGAACAATGCAATTCCTGGTCTCTACATCGGCGGTGATATGTCAGGTTCTTTCTTCGCAAACAACTATCCTTGCCTTATGGCCGGAATCGCTTGCGGACGTACACTCACATTCGCTATGAAGTCCATTAAGGAAATGGCAGGTATCGAAGAGTAATCCGTGACTGTAATATGTTCCGTAAATTCAGGCGTCCGTTTATTCGGACGCCTTTTCTAATGCGCATTAAGAGTGTTGGAGTATCTCGGAAGAAAAAGCCGATAGGCGGGATACAGGGATTACATACGAATGAAAAGATGCATCTATGAGGCTTTATTTAAATAGGTTATAATGTCTGAAGATGAACTTTTTTGGTGGAGCAGAAATTTCAGAATAGGAGGTTGAAATTGAGAAGTAAAAACATAAAACTATTGCTGGCGGTTGCAGCTATTTCTGCTGTCTGGACCGTGACATCCATGGCGGGACAGTGGCTGAAGGCCGGAGATAAGTGGTATTATCAGGATGATAACGGCGATTTGGTGAAGAATCACTGGGTCGGCAATTATTATCTGGGAAGTGACGGTATTATGCTTACAAATACCTACACTCCGGATGGCTATTATGTAGGAGCTGACGGAGGATGGGACGGAAGAAGCGCGAATCTTTCAGCTGTTGAGAATCCTGTCAGCTCACTTGGACAGAGCATCTACAATTCTCCTAAAGTGAAGGATGAAATAAATTACGGAGAGCAAACACTGAGTTATTACGGCAGAGCAGTACAGATAATCGAGAGCCGTGATAATGCCATTCATGATTGCGGAACATACTATGAGATTCCGAATGCGCTTGTGGAAGGTGCTGTGTTTGACGAGTACGGTGAGCATGGTTATGAGACTATAGCGTCGGGGCCCATCTATGTGAGAAAGAGTGCTACTGTGGATTTCTATGATTACAATACCGGGGTAAGCTCCGTAAAGACAGCAGAGCAGGTATACCTGATGTATGGCTCGCTTTATCAGGGATCCCTATACTGGCCGGAGGGACCGTCCCTTTGTACCATAGGATGTGCCACGGAAGTTGATGCCGATGGGTTTATCACAAAGCTGTCGGTTCATGCGTTTGAATAATGTTTTTTATTCTTGAAAAGGAAGATCCCTTTGTTCAATGTCATTGAGTTAACGATATTGGCTGGGGGACCTTCCTTTTTATATTCAGTGAATTGAAGCCGAAATATATACTGTGGCTTAGTTTTATTTTATAGGGGGATGCCATGGGGAAGCGATTCGTATCGGGGATGTCGGCTTTATTTGCAGTAATGTTTTCCTTTACTTCATATGCTGTTGAGTGGAAGAAGGAGGGTTCAGTGTGGAGACTCTTGAATAACAAAGGGGAGTACTGTGCCGGTCAGTGGTTTTATGATGGCGGAAAACAGTATTATCTTGATGATGCAGGGTACATGTCCGTCGGCTGGACTCTTATTGGAGATAACTGGTATTATTTTGAAACAGACGGAGCTCTGGCGACCGATCAGTGGATAGATTATAAATATGTTGACTATACCGGAAAGATGCTCACGGATACCTGTACAAAGGACGGGCACTATGTGGGTGCCGACGGTGTTATGGTCGGAGCTGATTTGAGCAGTGAGAATCATTATGTCCCGGTGACACCTATAGAGATAAAGTATATGAGGGCCCACATGTCTAAGGACGGATGGATCTCTCCTAACATATATTTCATCAATTCTTCCGGAAAGATCATTGACCGGATAACCTTTACAGTGACTCCCTATGATTCTGCCCATAATGTGGTCAGTTGTGATGTGACCGGTGATTCAACTGTTGAGAAGTATGTGGTGGGACCTTTCAATCCGGATTACCCTGAGGTTTGCGGAAAATATATTCTTGATCAGGACGGAACGGTTCATAAGGCTGATCCTGCAACCGTAACAGATTATGCGAAGACCTTCGATAACTGTGTGGCACTTGACAGGATCTGGCACGGCGGGAATATCAGTACCTATGCCATAGTGGGGATCGGTATCCGGTACATTGACGGTACAACTGAGACTGTTAATCCGTATGATGTGATAAAACAGAGCTATTGAACTGCTTTTTTTAGAAGTTTATATAAAGGTTCATACACAAAAATAAGAACCTCGAATCAATGAAGCACTCGCCATTTCATCTACCGTTCTTATCTACACGACGTTTAGGATTTGTGAAGCACTCGCCACATCTCCTTCAACTGACTTTATTGTATCAAATAAAATACACCCGTGCAAGCGAAAATAAAATAGAAAGAAATTTCCGTCACCGCATTAATTGCCTTGAAAAATACATATGTTTTTAAGAAAAAAAGAAAATATTTTCTCATAGTAAATAGTGTAAAATCAATATAAGAAATCGCGACTGTGAAGAGAGGAAATGAAGTATGGGAAATGAGAGTAGTGGCGGAAACATGAAACGCTTCAAGGATGGGGATGTGATCTTTCGTGAAAATCATACAGATCCGTATATGTATAAGGTGCTGAAGGGGAAGGTTGCCCTCTATGTGAGTTTCGGAGAAGAACAGGAGAACATCCTGGGGGTTCTTAGTGAAGGGAAGTTTTTCGGAGAGGTTTCCATGCTTACAGGAAAACCTCAGGTATATACTGCCGTTGCCATCGAAGATTCGCTTCTTCTCCGGGTCGGTGAGGAGCAGCTTGAGCAGTTCCTGAGCGACAACAGGAGCAATATGGTCGGTATGATACGCAGCATGGCACAGGTCATAGTGACACAGAATATGAACATTTCACTTCTAATGGAAGATATGAATGAGATCATAAAACAGATACCTAAGGAGACTGAGCTGGATCCGCAGATTGAAATGAAGATAAGACAGTATCAGCTCAGATACATCGAGAAGGGCGCTACACCGGAAATGTATCTGATGGATGAGAAAATCTGATCCGGATATAAAAGTAAACTATATCGGATTAAATTGTATATTTTTTAACAAAGTATGCCCCGGGTAATTGACGCTCCGGGGCATTTGTAATAAACTGATGTGAGGTTCAGGTGTCTCGGATAACTGGCATACATTTATTTGAAATGAGGCAGCGGACCGGAGTATCAAAAGTGAGTGGCATAGACATTGACACTCGCAACATACTTATAGTTTTTATTTATATGTTTTTTATAGAAGGATGGTTACTATGACAGATAAGAAACCTGTAGTACTACTGATACTTGATGGTTACGGAATAAATCCAAATCCTGAGGGAAATGCTATCGCTATGGCGAACACTCCTGTTATGGACAAGCTTCAGGCTGAGTATCCTTTTGTTCAGGGACAGGCATCGGGACTTTATGTAGGTCTGCCTGACGGACAGATGGGTAATTCTGAGGTCGGACACATGAACATGGGCGCAGGCCGTATCATTTATCAGGATCTCACAAGAATAACAAAGTCTATTCAGGACGGAGATTTCTTCACAAATCAGGCACTCCTCAGTGCGGTTATGAACTGCAAGAAGAACGATTCCGCACTCAATATGTTCGGTCTTGTTTCCGACGGAGGCGTACATTCTCATATTGAGCACATCTACGGAATTCTCGAGCTTGCAAAGAAGAACGGTCTCAAGAAGGTTTATCTCTATGCATTCCTTGACGGTCGTGATACACCGCCTGATTCAGGAAAGAGCTTCCTTGCCCAGGTTGAGGCAAAGATGGCTGAGCTGGGCGTTGGTGAGATCGCTATGATCTCCGGACGTTACTATGCTATGGACCGTGACAAGAACTATGACAGAGTTGTCAAGGCATATGATGCCATGACAAAGGGCGTTGGTGACAAGGCACCTTCAGTAAGTGATGCTATACAGAAGTCCTATGATAACGGGGTTCTCGATGAGTTCGTTGTTCCATGCGTTATCGAGAAGGACGGTCAGCCTGTACATGTAATCCAGGATGGAGATTCCTGCATTTTCTACAATTTCCGTCCGGACCGTGCACGTGAGATGACTCACTGCTTCTGTGATGATGAGTTCGACTTCTTCGAGAGAGGAAAGAGACTTGATACAAAGTTCGTATGCTTCACAGATTATGATCCAACAATTCCTAACAAGGAGATCGCTTTCCCTAAGCAGTCCATCACAAAGACTCTCGGAGAGTATGTATCAGGTCTTGGACTTAAGCAGCTCCGTATCGCTGAGACAGAGAAGTATGCTCATGTAACCTTCTTCTTCAACGGCGGTGTTGAGGAGCCGAATGAGGGAGAGGACAGAATTCTCGTTCCTTCACCTAAGGATGTTCCTACTTATGATCTCAAGCCGCAGATGTCCTGCCCTGAGGTTTGCGAGAAACTTTGCGATGCCATCAGATCAGGAAAGTATGACATGATCATCGCTAACTTTGCAAATCCTGACATGGTTGGTCATACAGGCGTTATTCCATCAGCTGTCAAGGCAATCGAGGTTGTTGATGAGGCAGTAGGCAAGGTTGTTGATGCTCTTAAGGATGCCGGCGGACAGATGATCATCTGTGCGGATCATGGTAATGCTGACATGATGATCAATTATGAGACCGGCGAGCCATGGACAGCTCATACAACAAATCCTGTTCCCTTCATGCTCATAAATTCAAATCCTGACTGGAAGCTTCGCGAGGGCGGTGCTCTTTGTGATCTTGCTCCGACACTTCTTCAGATGATGGATATACCTCAGCCTGAGGAGATGACCGGAAAATCTCTTATTGCAGAAAAGTGAATAGTATAGTATTATCTTAGGGCTACGTTTAAGATATAGACGTTATTTATAATACTGAATATAAGAGCGGGTGTTTCGTGAGAGGCATCCGCTCAGCCTATAAAGATATATTTTACTGAAATGGCAGGTCCCGGGGGACTTGCCATGAATTGCAGTTCTTCGTAAAATATTAGTTATTGAGCGTAAAAAAGGACTGACATTAGGAACGATAAGAGGTGTAGTTTATGAGAATTGGGGTTTCAACAGACTCCGGAAGCGGTATTACACAGGAAGAAGGAAAGAAGCTGGGAATACGTGTGGTTCCCATGCCTTTCCGTATAGACGGGCAGGAATATTTTGAGGGCGTAAACATTACCAGAGAAGAGTTCTTTGAGAAGCTTCAGGATGATTGTGATATTGCTACTTCCCAGCCAAGTCCCGAGGATGTAATGAAGGTATGGGATGAGCTTCTGGAGACCTGCGACCAGGTGGTGCATATTCCGCTCACATCAGGACTTTCGGGTTCAACACAGACTGCTATGATGCTGAGTCATGAGGATAAATATGAAGGAAAGGTATTTGTTCCTGATGACAAGGGAGTTTCCGTTACTCAGAGACAGTACTGCATATTTGCCAATGAGCTTGCTGAAAAGGGCTATGACGGACAGGCTATCTGTGACATCATAAATCGTGAGTCTGAGAGCAACCAGATCTATATCGGAGTTGATACCCTGAAGTATCTTAAGAAGGGCGGACGTATAACTCCTGTTGCTGCTGCCATAGGAACGCTGCTTCATATCAAGCCTGTTCTCGGTATTACATACGGAGGAAAGCTTGATTCCTACACCAAGGTAAGAACTACAAAGCAGGTCAGAGAGTCTATCATCAAGGGACTCAAGAACGAGCTTTCAGAGCGTCTCGGTGACAAGGATATGAACAACTGCTATGTCTGCGTTGCCTATACTGACAATCCTGAGCAGGCAGAGGCCTTTGCGGAGGAAATGAAGACTGAATTTCCGGACCGTCTCAATTCTGAGATCATAGTGGCACCGCTGTCACTTCTTATCAGCTGTCATATCGGTCAGAACGGTCTGGGTGCCGCTGTTATAGAGCGCCCGGAAGAGCTGAAATAAAGATAAGAGATAGAGATAAAGATACATATATAAATATAAGAAATAAGGGTTATATTTAAATATAAGAAATTAAGATATTATCTGAAATAAAGATAATATACAAAATAGAGATATTATACAAAATAGAGATAATATCTAAAATTGAGACAATAAAGAAAGTTAGCTTTTATCAGGGCCGGTTCTTGCGGGAACCGGTCTTTTCTGTTATCATCACTTTCGATGAATTACAAAAGACCTATGCTTCTGATTGCGATGGTGTTCGTACTTGGAGTGTGTGTAACGGCATCTGAAGCGGGGGTCTGTCTCAGAATAGCCGCGGGAGTTCTTTTCTGCGGAATCATTTTCCACGGACTTAAAAGTAAAAGACTGAAGAGGGGTGCAGGAACACTTCTTTTTATGATGCTTCTTTTCGGGGGACTCAGGTACAGCTATGAGTTTCACAGAATGGGGGCTGATAACAGTACTATAGAAGAATTCGGTCAGCTTAATGTAGCTCTTAGGGGAGAGGTGGAGAGTTACAGTGCTTCGGGTAAAAACGACAGGCTGGTGATAAGAGATGGTAAACTTTCCAATGCTTACGGCAGCAGGGAGACATTGGCACCGGACGCACCGGAGGAAATGAAAAGACGCTATGACCGGGATGTGGGAAGGATAATGGTGTACCTGAAAAAAGGCGATGCTGTAAAAAGACCGTATCCGGGAGAGGAAGTGGAGATTTACGGAAAAATGATTCCCTCCGAAGGTCCCCATAATGAGGGGGAGTTTGACTTCGGGCTCTACTATAAGTCTATAGGAATAAGCGGTTCCATGTACGGAGAACGACTGGAGTTTACAGGCGGAGATCCGGAACCTTTCAGAGCGGGCTTACAGGAGATAAGGATGAAGCTGTGCGGTATCCTTGATGAAATCGCGGAAGAAGAGGATTCGGGGATATATAAAGCGCTTCTGGCCGGAGAGAAGTCCTCCATGGATAAAGAGATAAGAGAGCTCTATCAGAGGAATGGTATAGCTCATATACTTGCGGTTTCGGGACTCCATCTTTCTATAATAGGTGCTGGTTTTCACGGGCTTCTGAGAAAAGCCGGTGCGGGAAAAAAGGCGGCGGGGGTGGCTGCTGCCGCGCTTGTGCTGAGTTACGGAATATTCACAGGAAGCTCCGGCTCTGCCATGAGGGCTGTGATCATGCTTCTTATGAAATTCACAGGCGAGGCCATAGGCAGGAGCTATGATATGCTGACGGCTCTTGCACTTTCCTGTCTGCTGCTTGTCGGAGAGGAGCCCTATATTGTATTTGGTTCAGGATTTCAGCTTAGCTTTATGGCGGTGTTCGCACTGGGAATGGGCATGGAGCTTTCGCATCCGGAGAATGAAGTTTTGAACGGGATCTATATGTCTCTTGTTTTACAGATATGTACTTTGCCGCTGATTCTATATCATTTCTTCAGGTTTCCGCTTTACGGACTGCTGCTGAATTTTATCATTCTTCCATTTATGAGCTATGTCATATACAGTGGTTTTCTTGCGGTGGCAGTTTCTATATTTTCCATTTCCCTGGGGGTAGCGGCAATAGGCTCGGGACACTATATACTCGCCTTCTATACAGAGCTTTGCGGCCGGATATCGGAAATTCCCTATTCTTCACTTCTTCTGGGAAGACCTTCTGAAGCCGGAATCATAATATACTATGGCTGCCTGTTTTCTCTGATCATGTTTGCGCTTTTTCTGAAAGATATGAGAAAAAAGGGAAGACTGAAGGGAAGAAGAGCAGTTCTTTACAGAGAGCTGCCGAAGTTATCCGTGGCCTTAATTCTTCTTGTGACTTATTTACTGATATCGAAAACTCCCGGAGGCATCGAAGTGACAGTACTGGATGTGGGCCAGGGCGACGGAATGGTCATAAGATGTGATGGACTGGTTGTGACGGTAGACGGCGGTTCGAGCTCGGAGAAAAAGCTGGCTGAAAACAGGCTGGTACCCTATCTTCAGTCTCAGGCAATCGATACGATTGATGCTGCTTTTATAACACACTGTGATTCGGATCACTACAGCGGGATACTCGGGATACTTGAGGAAGAGGATGATCTTTTTGTGAAAGAGCTGATGCTGCCTTATCCGGCGGAGAAGGACGAGAGATATGATAAGCTCAGGAATGCGGCCATAAAGAGAGGGACAAAGGTAGTATACTTCGGAGCGGGGAGCGTACTGGAAACAGGGATGTTCAGCCTTCTGGGGTTATATCCTTCGGATGATGGTTATATTTCCGAGGCCAACAGTCATTCTATAGGGATGCTTTTAAGATATGGAGAGTTTAGTATGCTTTTCACCGGTGATATGGATAAAGAATGCGAATACCGGATGCTGGAGTATATGAGAAAGCTTGAAGGAAGCGGAGGCTTGGCAGAGGCAGAAACAGAAGCGAAAAGGATGGCAGAAAAGGGAGAAAGGGATGAATTTGATATTGATGTACTGAAGCTCGGGCATCACGGAAGTTCCACATCTACGTCCCGGGAGCTTCTGGAGAGAATGAAACCGGAGTATGGCATCATAAGCTACGGTAAGGATAATGATTACGGGCATCCCCATAGGGAGACTATGGAGATTCTGGAGGAATATGGGATAGAGGTCTGTGAGACTGCAAAGGTTGGGGAGATACGGATTGCAAGTGATGGGAAAAAGTATAGTTTATTCTATCCTATCAGAAAAGCATAAAGCCCGACGCATGGCTTCGCGCTGACGCGCTCACACCATGCTGCAGAAATTCGGAATCCGGCCTATCGGCCTACTTCCTCATTTCTGTTAGCGTTGCTAAAACAAATACGGCCTTGAACGCGAGCGTTCAGGCCGTATTTGTTTTGCAACTGGGCTTTATGCACTAAAAAAACCAGCGGTGGGTTAACCGCTGGTCTTTGTGAGTAACGTTACTTACAAAGTTTTTTATTTCAAGAACGACTTGAAAAACAGAAATCCTGATCAAAGATTTCCGGATCATAGCATATTAGTTCATTGAATCAACAGCCTTGTAAAGCTTAGCAACCTTTCTTGAAGCGTTGTTTGACTTAAGAACGCCCTTGCTGTGAGCCATGCTGATCTTCTTCTGAGCCATCTTAAGAGCATCCTGAGCCTTAGCCTTGTCACCAGCCTCTACTGCTGCGTATACTCTCTTGATGTATGTCTTAACTTCTGAACGAATTGACTTGTTACGCTCATATCTTGTAGCTGCAACAAGGATTCTCTTCTTAGCGGATTTAATGTTTGCCATTGGAAATATCTCCTTTCATAATGATATCAATATCTTTTTTGTGCTGTTTTCAAATACCGGACACGGACAGTTTGAAAACACGCTCAACTATCATATATAAAAGCCCCAACACTGTCAAGAGAATAAAATGATTATGTTGGCAAAAAGCGTCACAATATGATAGTATATTTGCACAAAAACGAAGGATGAAATTAAAAATAGGAAGAAAGATGGCAGATATTAAAAATATTGATCAGTCAAAAATCAGAAATTTCTGTATTATAGCTCACATCGATCACGGTAAGTCAACATTGGCAGACCGTATTATCGAGATGACAGGTACACTTACCGAAAGAGAGATGCAGTCTCAGGTCCTTGATAACATGGATATCGAGAGAGAGCGTGGAATAACAATCAAGTCCCAGACGACCCGTGTTATCTATACCGCGAAGAATGGCGAGGAGTATGTATTTAACCTCATTGATACACCGGGGCATGTAGACTTTAACTATGAGGTATCCCGTGCCCTTGCGGCCTGTGACGGTGCCATACTTATAGTGGATGCGACGCAGGGGATTCAGGCACAGACTCTTGCCAATACCTATCTTGCCCTTGATCATGATCTGGAGATACTTCCGGTCATCAACAAGATAGACCTTCCGTCAGCAGATCCTGAGCGTGTTGCGGAAGAGGTTGAGGATGTTATTGGCATAGAAGCCATGGATGCTCCCAGAATCTCAGCCAAGACGGGTGAGAATGTCCGGGATGTTCTTGAGGCTCTGGTGGAGAAGCTTCCGGCTCCTGAAGGTTCACCGGACAATCCCCTTCAGGCGCTTATATTTGACTCTCTTTATGACAACTACCGCGGTGTTATCATTTTCTGCCGTGTGAAGGAGGGTACAGTCAAGGTTGGAACCCGCATCAGGCTTATGGCAAGTAAGGCTGAGTTCGATGTAACAGAGGTCGGTTACTTCGCTCCCGGAAGATTTATTCCATGTGAGGAGCTGACAGCCGGAATGGTCGGATACATTACCGCATCCATAAAGGACATCCGTGAGACCCGTGTGGGTGATACCGTTACAGATGCTGACCGTCCTGCAGATAAACCGCTTCCGGGTTATAAGAAGGTTCAGTCCATGGTATACTGCGGAATCTATCCTGCTGACACCATGAGATATCCGGACCTCAGAGATGCCCTTGAAAAGCTCCAGTTAAATGATGCGGCTCTCCAATATGAGCCTGAGACTTCACAGGCTCTTGGATTCGGTTTCCGTTGCGGTTTCCTGGGACTTCTTCATCTTGATGTGGTTCAGGAGCGTCTGGAAAGAGAGTATAATCTTGATCTCGTTACCACAGCTCCATCCGTTGTCTACCATATATATAAGACGGACGGAACCATGATAGAGCTTTCCAACCCGGCGAACCTTCCGGATCCTTCTGAAATAGATCATATGGAGGAGCCGGTTGTTGAGGCGGAGATCATGGTCACACCTGAGTTTATGGGCTCTATCATGACCCTTTGCCAGGAGCGACGCGGCGTGTACAAAAGTACAGAGTACATCGAGGCGAATCGTGCCATACTTAAGTATGATATGCCGCTCAATGAGATCATCTATGATTTCTTTGATGCAATTAAGTCCCGTTCAAAGGGATATGCATCCTTTGATTATGAGCTGAAGGGATATCAGACCAGCAAGATGGTGAAGCTGGACATACTCGTGAACAAGCAGATCATTGATGCCCTGAGCTTTATCGTTCATGCTGATTCTGCCTATGAGCGCGGAAAGAAAATGTGCGAGAAGCTCAAGAACGAGATTCCCCGTCAGCTCTTTGAGATTCCTATTCAGGCTGCTATCGGCGGTCATGTTCAGGCCAGGGAAACGGTCAAGGCATTACGAAAGGATGTGCTTGCAAAGTGCTACGGCGGTGATATCTCCCGTAAGAAAAAGCTTCTGGAAAAGCAGAAGGAAGGAAAGCGCAGGATGCGTCAGTTCGGTAATGTTGAGATTCCGCAGAGCGCGTTCATGTCAGTTCTTAAGCTTGATTCGGACTAAATGTTTAAAAGACCATTTCGCTGTGCGGAATGGTCTTTTAGTACTATAAAAGTGTAGTTGTTAGAGGGTAATTAACTCTGACATCTGCACTTGTTTTTTATAATAAGTGGAGTAATTGGTATGGAGAGGGTCTTTTATTGTGTAAGACCGTAATCTGGAGATGCATGATTTGGGAGATAACGTGCGGGAGAAAGTAAGGATGGATTGATATAACTGATGGTAAGAATGAAAAATGATAAAATCACATGAAGTTATGGCTTATATAAGAATATTATGTATTATCTTTCGTTGAAAACATTTTTTTTTGAGACTATACTTGTGGAAACAGGCGACGTTAAGGGGCGTCGTGAAAGGAGATAAAATAACATGGCTAAAAAGGACCTTGATTGGGCAAATATAGGTTTCGTTTATCGCGCGACTGATAAGAGATATGTTTCTAATTATAAGGATGGAAAGTGGGATGCCGGAGCGCTTATTGATGATGCTAATGTGACACTTAACGAGTCAGCAGGCATTCTTCAGTATTGCCAGCAGGTATTTGAAGGACTTAAGGCTTACACATGGGAGGATGGTTCCGTTGTATGTTTCCGTCCGGACCTTAATGCAGAGAGAATCTATACATCTGCACAGAGACTTGAGATGCCTCCATTCCCGAAGGAGCAGTTTATCGATGCCATCGATCAGGTTGTTAAGGGTAATCTTGACTGGGTACCTCCCTTTGGTTCAGGTGCTTCTCTTTACATAAGACCTTATGAGTTCGCAACAGGCGTTGTTATCGGTGTAAAGCCGGCGTCGGAATATCAGTTCAGAGCATTTGCAACTCCCGTAGGACCATACTACAAGGGCGGTGCTACACCTATCTCTATCCAGGTATCAGATTATGACAGAGCGGCTCCCCGCGGAACAGGTTCTGTAAAGGCAGGACTTAACTATGCCATGAGCTTACATTCATCTGTGCTTGCACATTCAGCAGGCTTTGCTGAGAATCTCTATCTTGATCCGGCAAGCAGAACCTATGTTGAAGAGACAGGCGGTTCCAATGCTATCTTTGTGGATGCGGATGGAAAGCTTGTAGTGCCTAAGTCACCTTCAATTCTTCCTTCTATCACAAGACGCTCTATCGTGTATATCGCAGAGCACTATCTCCATCTTACAGTTGATGAGAGACCTGTTAAGTTTGAGGAGATCAAGGGCTTCAAGGAGTGCGGTCTCTGCGGAACAGCTGCGGTCATATCGCCTGTAGGCAGAATCGTAAATGCAGGTGAAGAAATCCTGCTTCCATCAGGCATGGAGAAGGCCGGCGAGGTGATCGGAGAGCTCTACAGCACCATCACAGGAATCCAGAGCGGAAAGATAGAGGCTCCGGAGGGATGGATCCATCACGTTTGCTGATTTAGATCATAAAATAATGACCTGTCGCATTGCGGCGGGTCTTTTTGCATTTTAAAGGAGGATATGTTAAATTATTGATTATTTTGTTTTAAAGGAGCTGTTATGTCCGATAAAAGAATCATAGACCCGGCTGATGATAATCAGCTTGAGCTGTATATACATATACCTTTTTGCGCAAAAAAATGTAATTATTGTGATTTTCTGTCCTTCCCGATGAACGAGCAGGCCCATGCCGCTTATGTTGAGAAGCTTTGCAGTGAGATTGAGCTTGGAGGGGCACTCGCTTCCGGCCACGAGGTATCCACTGTGTTTATCGGGGGCGGTACTCCGTCCATTCTGGATCCGATGCATATTACGGCAATCATGGATACGGTCAGAAAGAACTATAAGGTGCGTAGGGATGCGGAAATAACGATTGAATGTAATCCTGCATCCACAATACGCTATAAATTCGCATTCTATAAGGAAGCAGGCATAAACAGACTGTCCATAGGACTACAGTCGGCAAATAATCAGGAACTTCGAACTCTTGGACGTATACATATATTTGAAGATTTTCTCAAGTGTTATCAGAATGCCAGAATTGCAGGATTCGATAACATTAACATCGACCTCATGAATGATATTCCGGGGCAGACTGAGAAAAGCTGGAACGATACCCTGAAGCATGTGCTGATGCTTAAGCCTGAGCATGTGTCCATATACAACTTGATAGTGGAGGAGGGCACTCCTTTTATGAAGCTGTATGAGGAGGGGAGACTGAATCTTCCCGAAGAGGAAACTGCGGCAAAAATCGATGAGATAACACGCACCCTCACAGAGAAAAACGGCTATGAGAGATATGAGGTCTCTAATTATGCAAAGTCCGGCTTCGAGTGCCGGCATAATTACGGATACTGGTCCAATGTTCCCTACCTCGGTTTCGGGCTGGGGGCTGCATCCTATTTCGGGAAGGAAAGATGGAATGTGACCAGGGATTTCCGCGCTTATATGGATCTGGATTTCAGAGAAGAGATGAGGGACGGATATCCCGGGCTTCATACCGATAGACAGATGCTCAGCAGAAATGAGCAGATGGAAGAGTTCATGTTCCTTGGGTTAAGGCGTATAGAAGGAGTTTCCGAAACAGAGTTTAAACTGAGGTTTCAGGTTGATATAATGAGTGTGTTCGGCTGTCAGCTTGAGAAGTTTATGGAACAGGGACTGGTGATACGTGATGGATACAGATACTATTTCTCTCAAAGAGGGATGGATGTTTCCAATGTTATCCTGAGTCAGTTTTTGCTGGATTGAGACTTTCGGATTTTGGAGGACAAAATGGCAAAGAAGAGTGGTAGAAATACTAAACAGAAGATAGTTTCGGCTGCGTGGAAGCTTTTTTATGAACAGGGATATGATGACACGACGGTTGATGACATTGTCTTTGAGTCTGGGACTTCCAAGGGATCTTTTTATCACTATTTTGACAGTAAGGATGCTCTTCTGGGGTCTCTCAATATTCTGTTTGATGAAAAATATGAGGAGCTCATGAATGTCATCGACCCGGATATGGATGCGGTTGACAAGCTTATATATTTTAACCATGAACTTTTTGAGATGATAGATTCTTCTGTATCCATAGAATTGATCACAAGGATGTTCTCATCCCAGCTCATCACTCACGGAGAGAAGCACCTTCTGGATAGAAAGAGGACCTATTTCAAGCTTATAAAGCAGATAGTGAAGCAGGGACAGGACAGAGGAGAGATGAGGGATGATGTCACGGTGAATCAGATAGTTAACGATTATGCCATGTTTGAAAGGGCGCTTCTTTATGACTGGTGTCTGGAGGACGGAGAGTACTCTCTGGTGAGAAATGCAGACAGATTGATGCCCATGTTCATGGAAGGGTTCAGAAGTTCTCAAAAAAAATAATTTGATGTCTTGGAAAAGGACTGTTATCAGTCTAATGAAAAATGGCTTAAAATAAAGGAAAATTGACGCTTTTTATCAACGGTGTATAGACTATAGTCTATACACCGTTCTGTATTTTAGTCTAAATAAAGTTGTGATATAGTACAGTGCATATATAGGAAATGTAAATAAGTAAAGCATGAACGATAGCTTTACAAGGGGGTCATCCTTTCGCGGGGCGAAAATATAAAGGGGTGGACATCAAAAAAGGAGAAAAAGTATGTCAAGTGCTAGTATGTGTGTGCTGATCGCAATTATCGCATATCTCGGACTGACCATCGGAATCGGCGTTTACTACAGCCGAAAGGGTGGTTCCAGCGATACCGAGAATTTCTATCTTGGAGGACGTGGACTTAATCCAATCGTGACTGCCATGAGTGCGGAAGCTTCGGATATGAGTTCATATCTTCTCATGGGGCTTCCGGGGCTTGCATATCTTGCGGGAGTAGCAGAGGTAGGCTGGACTGTTATCGGTCTTGCGGTTGGGACCTATCTCAATTTCCTTCTCGTTGCGAAAAGACTTCGTATATATTCCGAGAAAATAGGAGCAAACACGGTCCCTGATTTCTTTTCAAGAAGATATGATGACAGAAAGCGTACATTGTCATGTATGGCAGCTGTGATCATTCTCATTTTCTTTGTCCCTTATACAGCATCAGGCTTCAAGGCGGTAGGAACACTGTTCAACAGCCTTTTCGGATGGGATTATCATGTGGCTATGATTCTCGGTGCTGCTGTTATCATCGGTTATACGGTTCTCGGTGGATTTCTTGCGGTTTCAACAACTGACCTTATTCAGTCGGTTGTCATGACTATAGCGCTTCTTATAATCATTGTCTTCGGTATTTCCCAGGCGGGTGGTATCGGTACTGTTATCGAAAACTCAAAGGCTCTTCCGGGATATCTCAATCTCACACAGGGCTATGACATAACAACAGGAAAGGCAGCTGTATTCGGAGGACTTTCTATCGTTTCAACGCTTGCATGGGGACTCGGATACTTCGGTATGCCTCATATCCTTCTCAGATTTATGGCTATAAGAGATCCTGAGGAGATCAAGATTTCGAGACGTATCGCTGCTGTATGGGCATTCCTTTCAATGGCTGTGGCAGTTCTCATCGGCTTCATCGGTTACAGTGTTTCAGTAGCAGGTAAGGTTCCTTTCCTTGAGACAAGCTCAGAGTCAGAGACCATCATCATCCGTCTTTCGGATCTCATGAGTAAAAACGGAGTGTTTTTCTCCATCATAGCAGGTGTCATCATGGCCGGTATCCTTGCGGCTACCATGTCAACGGCGGATTCTCAGCTTCTAGCTGCAGCGAGCAGTATGTCTGAGGATATAATGAGGGATTTCCTTCATATCAAGCTTGATCAGAAGACATCAATGTTTGTTGCACGTATCACTGTAGTAGCAATTGCTGTTATTGCCGTATTCCTTGCTTGGGATCCTGACAGCAGTGTATTCAGAGTAGTGTCCTTTGCATGGGCTGGCTTCGGAGCGGCCTTCGGACCTGTTATGATCCTGGCTCTTTTCTGGAAGAGAAGCTCAAGAGGCGGAGCTACGGCCGGAATGTTCGCAGGCGGACTTATGGTATTCGTATGGAAATATCTCGTTGCTCCAATGGGCGGCGTGTTTGCCATTTATGAGCTGCTTCCTGCATTTGCGGTTGCACTTCTTGTAAATGTGGTCGTATCTCTTCTTACATTTGCTCCTTCAAAGGAAGTGCAGAAAACATTCGATGAGGTTGCGCTTCTTAGCAAGGGTGAAGCCGGCTTTAGGGTACGTAATGATGCAAGAGAGGCTTTGGCAAAGGCTGTAGTTCAGGATTGATACATCATAAAGTAAATTGAAAATGCCGTGGGATATGTACCAGGGCTTGCGGGTTGAAAGAACCGGTCTGGCAGGACATTATTTCAATCGGGTGAGCCGGTGCGATCTCACGGCATTTTTTATTTAACGCGGTTCCTGCATTCAGGCGGAACCGTTTTTGTGTGCTCGTAAAAATAAAGGCATTCTGCTATAATGCTTTTAATTTCTTGAATGGAGTTCTATATGGCTTACGGAAAAAAAGAAAATGATAATGAATACCTAAAGCTGGGAGATGACCTGAAAAGCGGTAATTTCAAACCGTATTATCTTATTTACGGATCGGAAGAATATCTCAAGCTTTCTTATAAGAAAGCCTTCAGAAAGGCCTTCGGCGGAGAGGAGGGTATGGCGTATACCTTTTATGACGGGGCGCCGGATGTGGATGAGCTCATTGATCTTTTGAATACCATCCCCTTTACCTTCGGGGGCAATGAAGGAAGACTTGTGATAATTGGTGACAGCCAGTGGTTCAAGAAGACTCCGCCTGAAAAGCTTCTTAAATTCCTGGAGGACACAGGACATTATCCGGATACGGCTCACCTTATGTTCATTGAAGGCGAGGTGGACAAGAGGGGCAGGCTGTACAAGCTTATTCAGAAGAACGGCTTTGCCTGCGAGATGGGGATGCAGGACCATGGACAGCTCGCCAAATGGGCAGCCAGATATCTTTCAAATGCCGGGAAGAAGATCAGAAGTTCTACCATGGACCTGGTGCTCTCGAAAGCGGGAGACAGTATGGACAATATCGCTTCGGAGCTGGAAAAACTCATCGCTTATACAGGCGAAAGAGAGATAATTGAGGATGAGGATGTTGAGATGATCTGCTCACAGAACGTTGAAGACAGAGTCTTTGATATGATCACGGAAATGAGTCTGGGGAATACCGATAAAGCGCTTAAGTATTATGCTGACCTTTTGACATTGCAGGAAGCTCCTATGAAGATACTCAGTCTTATGAGACGTAATTTCAATCAGCTGCTGCTCACAAAAGAGTCTGTGACCAGGGGCATGACGGGACAGGAGGCGGCTAAATATGTGGGAGTAACGCCGTGGATCCTTGGCAGGCTTCAGAATCAGGCAAAGCATTATTCTCTGGATGGAATAGAAAATTATATTTCGAGATGTCTGGATTATGATGAGGCTATAAAGAACGGAAATCTCTCAGACCGTATGGCTGTAGAACTTATTCTTACGGTTTAAAGGTGGATTATCATAACAGGTTGTTCTTTGCCTGTATCGAGTGGGATTGTATTCTGATAAGTGCAGGATTGCTGAATTTATAAAATAAAAATAATAGGAATATAACAATTTGGTTATAAAAAAGTAAGTTGACCAAAATTTTTATGTGTATTAAGGTCTTGATGTGGCTGCATATGGAAAAAACAAATGAGAGATGAGTTGACTATTGACATTCTCATCATACATGATCAGCAGTGATGACTCTGCGGTCATGGGATTATCAGGAGGAATATTTATATGAAATCAGCAGAACTAAAAACGATGGCAGCGGCCGTGATGCTTGCTGTAGTTGTTTCATCTTCTGCTCTTGCGGCGGAGGGTTCCAATCCGACAGGTTCGGAGTGGGCTGACACTTCCCTCGTAAATGGCTATACATTAGAGACATCTACAGATGCTGAGCTTGATGCGGAAATTCAGTCGGAGATGTATGCGGAAGAAGTACTTACCGCTCATCTTGAAGAGCTCGCTAAGCTGAAGGCTTCTGCAAGACCGGGAGAGACACCTATCGGTGACAAGGTCACAGAGGAATCTACCCACTATGTAAAGGGCGCTCGTCTTGGTGAATTCAAAATTACCGGATACTATGGAGGGGGAGTCACTTATTCCGGAGCTCCTACTATAGCGGATCATACCATAGCAGCGGACCTGTCAGTACTTCCCATGGGAACCAAAGTGTTCATAAACAATACGGTATATACTGTGGAGGACATCGGAAGCGGTGTGAGAGGAAATATGATCGATATTTACTATAATACCTATGCAGAAGCGGCCGGAGTTACTGAACTGGGGTGGCGTTATGCTGATGTTTATCTTGCTGTCTATAACGGATGATCATAAAACAGGAAACGTAGCCGGCATTTATTATAAAGACATCTGAATATGTACGGTATCTGATGAGGATATACGTTGGATGAAGGAGCTGTCGTGGGACAGCTCCTTTTTTGATGCCGGTGATACATCCCTCCGGACTGCGGACGATAAGTTTTTTCATTATTATTTCACAATTCCTCCGGGCTAAATCTCTTGACAGAAAATAGTAAGGCGAGTATTATAACACTCAGATGTTAGCACTCCAATATTTTGAGTGCTAACAGAGTTTAACAAAGGAGGCGGACAGATGGAACTGGATCAACGCAAGGTCGTTATCCTGACTACGATAATAAAAAATTATCTTGAAACCGGAGAACCGGTAGGCTCACGAACCATCAGTAAGTATTCAGGGTTAAATCTTAGTTCTGCCACCATTAGAAATGAGATGAGTGACCTTGAGGAGATGGGCTATATCCTTCAGCCTCACACCTCGGCAGGACGTATTCCGAGCGACAAAGGATACCGTTTTTACGTGGATCAGCTGATGGAGTCACATCAGCATGAAATCGATGATGTAAAGACACAGATGTTTGAGAAGGTAGACAGACTTGAAACTACCCTGAAGACATTGGTGAAGAATCTTGCAGAGAATACGAATTATGCTGCAGTTGTCACCGGGCCATCCATCAGAACAAACAAGATTAAATTTATTCAGACATCTCTCGTTGACTCAAAGAGACTTCTTCTGGTCATCATGATGCAGGGGAACATCGTAAAGACAGCTACAGTTCTTATCGATGATTCCGAGGAACTTGATTTTAACCGGGTTCTGAGCATTAACATGCTTCTGAATGATGAACTCAGCGGACTCTGTGTCGAGGATATAACAGAGGGGCGTCTTGCACAGCTTCTGGCGAGAACGAGCCACAAGAAGACCATAAAAGCCATAGTTTCCGGAATAGTGGATGTTCTGGATATCAAGTTCGGAGATTCCCAGATTTATACATCTGGAGCCACAAATATCTTCAAATATCCGGAGCTTACCGAAGCGGGCAATGCATCAAAGCTCATAAGTGCCTTTGAGACAAAGGAAGAGCTGGCAGCCCTGGTCAAGGGAACCGAGGAGCAGGGAGAAGGCAGGAAACCTATTCAGGTATACATAGGTGATGAGTCACCGCTCCAGAATATGGCGGATTGTTCTGTGGTAACAGCAAGCTATGAGCTGGGCAACGGACTTAAGGGAACGATCGGCGTCATAGGGCCGAAGCGTATGGATTATGAAAAGGTGCTTGAGATACTCAGCAAGCTTCAAAGCGAGATGGATCAGGCATTTCAGTAGCAGGGTTAAAATGCTGTTAAGACAGTTTTTATATAGTAGGTCCTTAGGGACTTGAAACAGGAGGTTATCTTGAAAGACGAAGAATTGAAACAGTCTTCCGAAGAGCAGGGTACTGAAGAGACCAATGCAGGCAAGGCAGAGGAAGTAAACGTACAGCCTGCAGATGAAAAAGAGGTAAATGAGGGAGCTGAGGCTTCAGAGGAGACAGCAGAGGAAGAAAATGCTGAATCAGAAGGAGCGGATGCCGGAACTCAGAAGCTCAAGGAAAAATACGAGGCGGAGATCGCTGACTGGAAGGACAAGTATACAAGACTGTATGCAGAATTTGATAACTTCCGCAAGCGCACAGAGAAGGAGAAGATGCAGAATTTCGATTTCGGCGCAAGAGATGTTATCGAGAAGCTTCTTCCGGTAGTTGATAATTTTGAAAGAGCACTTCTGACTGTTGAAAAGGAAGATGAGGATGATGCCTTCACAAAAGGCGTTCAGGGCATCTATAAGCAGATCCAGAAGATGTTTGAGGATCTTCAGGTAAAGGCCATTAAGGCAGAGGGGGAGAAATTCGATCCGAACCTTCACAATGCGGTCATGACCGATACCGAAAGTGATGTGGAAGAGGATACCATCACTCAGGATCTTCAGAAGGGATACACCTATAAGGATCAGGTTGTAAGACACAGCATGGTCAAGGTGAAGAAATAGTTCATAGCGAAACAGCATCAGCTTTTTCGATGAAGTCCTCCGGAGGCTTAAGTGCTGAAACGGCAGGACAGGTATATACAGATTACAGTTTTGTTTTGAATAAAAAAGGAGAAATCATATGGGAAAGATAATCGGTATTGACTTAGGAACAACAAACAGCTGTGTAGCAGTTATGGAAGGTGGAAAGCCAACTGTTATCGCAAATGCTGAGGGTCTCAGAACAACACCTTCAATCGTTGCATTCACAAAGAACGGTGAGAGACTTGTAGGTGAGCCTGCAAAGCGTCAGGCTGTAACAAACGCAGACAGAACCATCTCTTCAATCAAGAGACATATGGGTTCAGACTATAAGGTAAGCATTGACGGCAAGGACTATACTCCTCAGGAGATCTCAGCTATGATCCTTCAGAAGCTTAAGGCTGATGCTGAGGCATATCTTGGTGAAAAGGTAACTGAGGCAGTTATCACAGTTCCTGCATACTTCAACGATGCTCAGCGTCAGGCTACAAAGGACGCCGGAAAGATCGCAGGTCTTGATGTAAAGCGTATCATCAACGAGCCTACAGCTGCTGCCCTTGCTTATGGTCTTGATGAGGGTAACGAGCAGAAGGTTATGGTATATGACCTCGGCGGCGGTACTTTCGATGTTTCCATCATTGATATCGGAGACGGTGTAATCGAGGTTCTTTCAACAAACGGTGATACACGTCTCGGTGGTGATGATTACGATAACCGTATCCAGAACTGGATGGTAGAGGAGTTCAAGAAGGCTGAGGGCGTAGATCTCAGCAAGGACAATATGGCTCTTCAGAGACTCAAGGAGGCTGCAGAGAAGGCTAAGAAGGAGCTTTCTGCTTCTACTACAACTGATATCAACCTTCCATTCATCACAGCAACAGCTGAGGGACCTAAGCACCTTGATATGACTCTTACAAGAGCTAAGTTCGAGGAGCTCACATCTGATCTTACAGAGAGAACAGCAGTTCCTGTGACAAATGCTCTTCGTGATGCAGGATTCACAGCCGGTGAGATCGATAAGGTTCTTCTCGTAGGTGGTTCAACACGTATGCCTGTTGCTCAGGAGAAGGTTAAGCAGCTTACAGGCAAGGAGCCTAACAAGTCTCTTAACCCTGATGAGTGTGTTGCCATTGGTGCAGCTATCCAGGGTGGTAAGCTTGCAGGTGATGCCGGTGCCGGCGATGTCCTTCTTCTTGATGTTACACCGCTTACACTTTCCATCGAGACTCTCGGCGGTGTTGCTACACCTCTTATCAAGAGAAACACAACTATCCCTACAAGACAGTCTCAGGTATTCTCAACTGCAGAGGATAATCAGACAGCAGTAGATATTCATGTAGTACAGGGTGAGCGTGAGTTCGCACGTGACAACAAGACTCTCGGACAGTTCAGACTTGACGGTATCCTTCCTGCAAGACGTGGAACTCCTAAGATCGAGGTTACATTCGATATCGATGCAAACGGTATCGTTAATGTTTCTGCGAAGGATCAGGGAACAGGTAAGGAGCAGCATATCACCATCACATCAGGATCAAACATGAGTAAGGATGATATAGATAAGGCTGTTAAGGAAGCTGCTCAGTACGAGGCTGCCGATAAGGAGAAGAAGGAAGCAATCGAGACAAGAAACGGTGCTGACTCTATCGTATTCCAGACAAAGAAGGCACTTGAGGATGTAGGCGACAAGATCTCAGGATCTGACAAGGCTCAGGTTGAAGCTGACCTTAAGGCACTTGAGGATGTTCTTGCAGCTAACCCTCTTGAGTCCATCACAAAGGATGGCGCAGAGAAGATCAAGGCAGCTCAGGAGACACTTATGAAGTCTTCACAGGCTCTCTTCTCAAAGGTTTACGAGCAGGCTCAGGCAGCTCAGGGCGCAGCTCCTCAGGGAGATGCATCACAGGGTGCACAGCAGAATGGAAATCCTTCAGACGACAACGTAGTTGACGGCGATTTCAAGGAAGTTTAATTAAGACTTTACACGGTTTAAAGTGTAGGGTATCATTCATAAAGCCTCCGGTGCCATGCACCGGAGGCAATATGTCGATTATAGGATAAGCCGGCTCTTGGATGCTTTCATACTTGGACAGTAAGAGCAGGCGCTGCATTAACAGAGATTATTTGAGATGCAGGTTATTTTGGTTTATAGGAGTAAAACATGGCAGAACAGAAGCGAGACTACTATGAGGTTCTCGGCGTAGATAAAAATGCTGATGATGCAACCATAAAGAGAGCTTTCCGTAAGCTTGCCAAAAAGTATCATCCGGATGCAAATCCGGGAGATAATGCAGCGGCAGAAAAGTTCAGAGAGGCTAATGAAGCTTACGCTGTGCTTTCAGATGAGCAGAAGCGTAAGGCTTATGATACTTACGGACATGCTGCTTTCGATCCTAACTCTGCTGCCGGACAGAGCAGTGGTTTCGGTGGTTTCGATTTCGGAGGTATGGACTTCTCTGATATCTTCGGAGATATCTTTGGCTTCGGTGGCGGAAGAGGTGGTTTCTCTTCTTACGGCGGTGCGGCAAATCAGGCAACTCGTGGTCAGTCGATCCGTACCGGAGTACGTATCACCTTTGACGAGGCTATCAAGGGCTGTAAGAAAACGGTCAAAATCCGTTATAAGGACGAATGTACAAAGTGTAACGGTACAGGTGCAAAGCCCGGAACACAGCCTGAGACATGTTCAAGATGCGGAGGCCGCGGCCAGGTGGTTATGCAGCGCCAGAGCATGTTCGGAACCATTCAGCAGGTAACCACATGTCCTGACTGTCAGGGAAGCGGAAAGATCGTTAAGGAGAAGTGTCCTGATTGTCGTGGTGAGGGTTATATCGCAACCCAGAAAAACATTGAAATCACCATACCTGCAGGTATCGATGACGGACAGACCCTTCGTCGTTCAGGCGGCGGAGATCCGGGAACCAATGGCGGCCCGAGAGGAGATCTTCTTGTAGATATCGCTGTATCACAGCATCCTTTCTTTAAGCGTCAGGGAACAAACATCTACTCAACTGAGGAGATCAGCTTTGCAACAGCAGCCCTCGGCGGTAAGAAGGTTATCCGTACAGTGGACGGAAATGTTGAGCTTGCCATCAAGCCCGGCACACAGTCCGATACGAAGACAAGACTGAGAGGCAAGGGTGTTCCAAGCCTTAACAATCCTAACGTTCGCGGAGACCACTATGTTACTATCGTGGTCAACATTCCTTCTTCACTCAATAAGAAGCAGAAGGAAGCCCTCAAGGCGTATGCCGAGGCTTGCGGAGAGACAGTGGAAATCTGATATATAGTGTATTGTGCCGGAGAGGATTCTCCGGCGCTTTTTTGCTTTATAGGAAAGTGCATTAACTATGAATGGTGCACAACATATGTTCTTACTATAAAAGCCGAAAAATATTCATTGACTAAGGTTACATTAAGGTGAGAAACTATTCTCGTTAATTTCTTAAATCAGAAGGATTCTTGGAGATTTTTATGGTGGCAAAACCGATACTGTGGATTGTTATCCCTTCTTACAATGAGCAGGAAGTTCTTCCCATAACCGGTGGGATGCTTTTGGAAAAGGTATATTCTCTTACTCAGAAAGGGGTAATCAGTGACGAAAGCAGGATACTGTTTGTCAATGACGGAAGCAGTGATGATACATGGAAAATAATAAGAGAGCTGACTGAAAGGGATGAGCATTTTAAAGCTGTGTCCCTGAGCAGAAATTACGGACATCAGAATGCACTGTTTGCAGGGCTTATGGAAGCAAAAAACAGCTGCGATATAACCATTTCTCTTGACTGTGACGGACAGGATGACATTGATGCCATAGATGAGATGGTAGACCTGTATAAAACAGGATATGAGGTGGTATATGGAGTAAGGAGCAAGAGAGATAAAGACGGGGTATTTAAGAAAACCACCGCAGATGCTTTTTATCGTCTGATGACCATGATGGGAGCGAAAATAGTATCCAATCATGCTGACTACAGGCTTATATCCCGTCGTGCACTTGAGGAGCTTTCAAGATTTGAGGAAGTGAATCTGTTTTTAAGGGGTATGGTGCCTATGGTGGGTTTTCCCAGTGCCACAGTGTTTTATGAACGAAGAGAACGAATTGCCGGAGAAAGCCATTATGGGATCGGAAAGATGCTGGGTCTTGCCTTTGACGGGATAACCAGTCTTTCAATCAGGCCTATACGACTGGTGGCGGTCTTGGGATTTGTCATTTCATTTATCAGTTTCCTCGGAGTTATGTGGGCCATTGTTCAGGCTTTCAGGGGGCAGACTGTCAGCGGATGGGCCAGTATGACCTGCATCATATGCTTTGTATCGGGGTGTCAGATGCTGTGCCTCGGGATAATCGGGGAATATGTGGGGAAGATATACCTGGAGACCAAGAAACGCCCCAGATTTATCGTAGAAGAGCGTCTGATGTAATAAAGCTTCAGTCCGGAAAAGCAGAAGATAAAATATAAAAGAAAGAGCATCCTGAATGGTATGTAAATCCTGAAATATAAAGCTCAATGGATGATATACCCGGAAGGGTGCTGTTTTTAAAAAAGGGCAAGTATGAAACAGAGAAAGACAGTTAAAAAAGAGTATATATGGATGCTGCTGGTAAGCATTGCGGCGATATTTTTGAGATACATGTTCATAGACGTTATGAGCGATGATATGAGGGCCAATCTGGTGCCGTGGTATCAGGAGCTTTCTAAGTTGAGCTTTCGGGACGCATTACGGGTTCAGGTGGGAAAATACAGTATGCTAAATCAATTGCTCATGTATATTCTGACATTTTTCCCCGGGGAACCCTTATTAAAATACAAGTTGATTTCCTGCGTTTTTGATTTCATTCTGGCCTTTTCGGTTTATTTTTTTGTGAAAAAAACTGCGGATTCCCTGAAAGCAGTCCTGTGGTACGCTGCAACACTTTTCCTGCCTACAGTATGGCTCAATTCAGCTGCATGGGGGCAATGTGACAGTATTTATGCTTCTCTTTTAGTGATGTCATTATTGTTTCTGTACAGCGAAAAAACAACAGGATCGGTTATTTTACTAGGTGCGGCACTGGCCTTTAAAGCAGAGGCAGCCTTTATGCTTCCGTTTTTTATTTTTGTTTACGGCTATGGGCTTCTAAAGAAACAGCCAAGGCTGCAGCTGTTCCATCTTGCGATGGTGCCTGTGACTGTGATATGGACTGCGGCACCGAATATACTTGCCGGCAGACCTGTTACCGATCTGATAGCTGTATATCTAAGACAAATAAAAAGATACAGAGAGATCTCTATGGACTATCCGGGTATCTGGAATCTGATGAAATTATCTTATGACTCGGACAGATGGTGGTGCATGGGTTTTACGGTACTTATGTTATGCGGACTGATGATATGGCTTTACAAGCGAAATGTTGATATATATGGAAGACATTTCCTGTGGTGTGCATTTCTTCTTTCCTATACCTGTGTACTGTTTCTGCCGGGGATGAGGGAAAGGTATGGCTTTATATATGAGATCCTGGCAGTTATGCTTTCGTTAGGGACAGGAGCCGGATGGTGTGCTGTTATATTTACTCAGCTGCTATCCATGAAGACATATTTTAACTATCTGTATTATGTACCTTTGAATATGGAACTTCTGAGCCTGATAAATGCAGCATTATACATTTTTATGATCTATGCGTTCTATAGGGAACTATCGGGGAAGCCTATAAAATGTACATTGTTTATTCGTGAAAAAGAGCTGGAACCGGCTGATGAAGTGAAGGCTGAAAAACCATGCAGTAAAGATGGCGGAATAGATGTAAAGGACGGAATCATAAAAGAGGAAAGAGTTTCTCTGTATGATAAGAAGGTCATATGTATATTGACTTTGATCTTCCTGTTTATAGGCTCTTTACATCTTGGACAGATGAAGGCACCGGAAACGGCAATAGAAGCAGGGACTGAAGCAGGTAAGGTAAATGAAGTTTATGTGCCTTTTGATTCTCAACAGGACGTGGAATCTGTTTGTGTCTATCCGATTTTATCAAAGAATATTGATTTCGATATTTTCTATTCGGACAAAGGCGAATGGAAAAAGATAGAGGGCGATGTCAGCTATAAAGGGGTTTTCACATGGAAGCAGATGGATATGGATGTAAATACTGATAGCATTTGCGTGAAATTCAAGGATCCTAAAGCTCAGATTGCCGAGATTGTTTGCTTTGGTTCAGAAGGAAAGCAGATACCTGTATCCGGCGAAGCAATTCCTAAAGAGCTGTTTGATGAACAGGATTGTCTAAAAGGTCTGCCGACGGCCTATGAATCTATGATGTTTGATGAGGTTTTTCATGGCAGAACGGCATACGAATTTATACATGGGTTAGATATATATGAGGATACTCATCCGCCACTTGGGAAGATCATCATTTCCCTGGGTATAAGACTTTTCGGCATGAATCCCTTTGGATATAGGATCATGAGCCTCTTTTTTGGGGCAATGTGCATTCCGGTCGTATATCTCTTTGGATTAAGGATAACAGGGAAAAGTCTGTACGGATTGCTGGCAGCGGTTCTTCAGATGACGGAATTTATGCATTATACCTTATCGAGGATCGCTACCGTAGATATCTTTGTTGCTTTCTTTGTACTTGTGATGTTTTATGGAGTGCTGGCATTTTTGCAGGAGGAGAAAGAAAAATATCTCATTTTGTCAGGAGCGGCCTTTTCATTGGGAGCAGCCACAAAGTGGACTGCTGTTTATGCTGCGGCAGGAATAGCTGTTATACTGTTTGCATGGATGATATGCAAGCTGAGAAACCTTAGGAGCGGAAAGGCTTTTGATAAGTCCCGTGGTATCGCCCATGAGAAAAAGAGTTATGAGAAGGTGAAAGCTGAATATAAAAAGATAGTCCGCTTTGTGATCATCTGTATAAGTGTATATATCATTCTTCCGGCTATAACTTATGTACTATCTTATATTCCGTTCATCAGAGTATATCCGGAAAAGAATTTACTTCAGCATGCCGTATCCAACAGTATATATATGTTTAAATACCACAGCGGCTTAAATGAGCCCCATGCTTACGAATCTTCATGGTATACATGGCTGTTTGACTGGGTACCGCTGGTGGATTTCAGAGCGTATATAGGAGAATATAAAAGCTCCATAGCTACTTTTGTTAATCCGTTTATATGCTATGGGGGACTTGCGGCAGCAGCTTATCATGCCTTTTTATGCTATAAAAGAAGAGATAAGACGGCAGCAATACTTCTTGTATTTTACCTTTGTATGCTTTTGCCCTGGGTGTTTATTACGAGAACGGTTTTTATATATCAGTACTTTATATGTACAAAGATTCTCATACTGATGATCTGCTACAGCATATATAAGCTGAGATTCATAAAAGAAAAGAAAGCAGTTGCTGTGACTGCTGGAATTTCAGGTACGTTGTTTTTGGTCTATCTGCCTGTTCTCACAGGAATACTGGTGAAGACAGGATACATTAACGAGATATTGAAGGTGCTGCCTAAATGGTGGTTCTGAAAATCCGGAAAGTCTGATGATAGGGATTTTCTGACATAATTATAGAATTTAAAAGATCCGCGAAATTACCAAATGGGATTTCGCGGATTTTTATGTAGAAAAAGACCGGCATGCGGATGCATGCTCGCACTCAAATTTATTTACCGGTCGTATGAACATGAAGCACGAAGTGGGTCATGTTCCTATAGGAAATCGAGCAGGAGTCAGCCTGCCCGAATATGAATTTACCGTTTTACTTTTTTTTTCTACTTGTTATAATAGCGTGGCAATAGGGGCATCAGGCGTCCGGGAAGCGCATTCCCGTTGAATTTCAGTTTATAAGACATGAGGAAAGCAGGTTTTTATGCATCATTTTTTTGTAGAAGGATCGGATATAGATACAGATAAACGCATCGTGCGTCTGACAGGTGATAACTACAATCATCTGAAAAATGTTCTTCGTGTAAGAATAGGAGAAAAGATACTGATATCTGACGGAGAGGGCACAGATTACGAATGTGATGTTGTGGAGATACATGATGAAGAGTGGATAAAGGAAACCTTGGAAGATGGGAAAAGAGTGGCTAATGCTGCTGCCGGAGCTTTAAGCGGCGAACCGGAGGTGATACTTCACATCAACTTTGTGGAGGAAATCCATGAGCTTCCTGCAGAGATTTATTTGTTTCAGGGTTTGCCCAAACAGGATAAGATGGAGCTGATCGTTCAGAAGGCAGTGGAACTTGGCGCGCATGCGGTTGTACCTCTTGATTCAAAAAATACAGTCATAAAGCTTGATGAGAAGCGTGCTCAGAAAAAGACTGACCGCTGGCAGGCTATATCAGAGGCTGCGGCGAAGCAGTCGAAGCGCTCCATCATCCCTGAAGTTTTTCCGGTCATGAAGTGGAAAGATGCCATGGAATATGTGAAGGATTTTGATCTTAAGCTTATACCCTATGAGAATGCAAAAAGCATAAAGCATACTATGGAAGAGCTGGAGAAGCTGCCGGAGCATGGAAAAATCGCTGTATTCATAGGCCCTGAGGGAGGGTTTTCTGAGCAGGAGGTCGAAGATGCCCTCCGGCATGGAATAGAGCCTGTTACCTTGGGAAAGAGGATACTCAGGACGGAAACAGCTGCCATAACGAGCCTTAGTGTACTTATGCTCATGCTTGAAGCCAAGGCAGCAGAAGAATAGGAAAATACAGAACCGGAAAAGACCGGTATTTTACATAGTGACTCATATAACTGTGTAGATGTTATGGCCTGAAAAGGCGAAACAAAGAAGCACCGGGTTCACGGTGAAATATACATATTTCGGAAAGGAATATATGAGAGAGATTTATTTTGATAATTCGGCTACCACAAGGGTATATCCTGAGGTTGCAGAGCTTATGAAGAGAACCATGGAAGAGGATTACGGTAATCCTTCTTCCAAACACACAAAGGGCTTTGATGCGGAGAAGATTTTCCGTAATGCCCGTCAGCAGGTGGCTGATACACTGAAGGTAAAGCCCAGAGAGATCATATTTACATCCGGAGGAACAGAGTCTAACAATACAGTTATCTTCGGAACGGCTTTGGCAAAACGTAAGCAGGGAAAACATATTATTTCTTCCCAGGTGGAGCATGCGGCTATCTACAGACCGCTGGATACTTTGGCAGAGCTTGGCTATGAGATAACCTACCTTCCTGTGGACAGTAAAGGACATATCAGCCTTGATGACCTGAGGGCAGCCATCAGACCCGATACTATCCTTGTTTCCATCATGCATGTGAATAACGAGATCGGCGCCATCGAGCCGGTGGAGGAGATAGGAAGGATAGTTAAGGAGTGTAATCCCAACACCTGGTTCCATACGGATGCCATCCAGTCCTACGGAAAACTTACTCTCCGTCCGAAGAAGCAGAATATAGATATGCTTTCAGTGTCAGGTCACAAGATTCACGGTCCCAAGGGCATCGGTTTCCTTTATGTGGATGAAAAAATCCGCCTGAGACCCATGATCTATGGCGGCGGACAGCAGGAAGACATGCGTTCCGGAACCCACAATGTTCCTGGAATCGCAGGCATGGGTCTGGCAGCAGAGCTTGCCTACAAGGACCATGATGAAAAAATCAAACGGATAATGGATATCAAGAACTACTTCATCGATGAAGTATCCAAGATTTCGGGAGTGACTGTTAATTCTGAGAGAGGTGAAGCGTCGGCTCCGAACATCGTGTCCGTTTCCTTCGAGAAGGTACGTGCAGAGGTTCTCCTTCATGCTCTTGAGGAGAAGGGCATTTATGTAAGTTCAGGGTCTGCATGCTCCTCAAACCATCCCGGAATATCAGGAACTCTCAAAGCTATAGGTGTAAGGCCTGAACTGCTGGATTCCACCATCAGATTTTCCTTCGGCATGTTCAATGAGAAGGAAGAGGTGGATCTCTGTATGGAAGCTCTTAAGGAGCTGGTTCCTGTGCTGAGAAGATTTACCAGATTTTGATGTTATATTAATTGAGTAATATGACGGCTATATTAAAGGGATTAAGTCGGAAAATCCCGTGGCAATCCGATGGAGACTTACATCGGCATAGCCGGTTGTAAAGAGATATATGGAAAGGCGATTGGTTATTTATGGTTTGGAGAAAATTTACTATACATACGACGACTGAGGCGGAAGACATTCTTAGTGCGAATCTAGCGGAGCTTGGTCTTGACGGAGTTCAGATTGAGGATAAGATTCCTCTTTCCGAGGAAGACACAAAGGGCATGTTCATAGACATTCTTCCTGATATGGGACCTGATGATGGACTTGCAGACGTAAGCTTTTACGTTGAGGTTTTATCTCCTGAAGACAAGCAGGACAGAATCGAAAAGGCGAAAAAGTATATGGAGGACCCTTCTGTTGATGCAAGCTATATGCCGAATACTTCCAATGTCTACACTCCGGCTGAGCTTAAGAAGCTTCTTGAGGAAGTTGAGGAGATGATCTCCGACATGAGAAACTACTGCAACGTGGGTTCCGGAAGCATCGAGACATCAGAGACAGAGGACAAGGACTGGATAAATAACTGGAAGACCTTCTTTCATCCGTTTACAGTGGGAGATATTCTCATTAAGCCTACCTGGGAAGAGGTTCCGGAGGAGCATAAGGACAAGCTTCTGATTGAGATTGATCCTGGAACTGCATTCGGTACGGGCATGCACGAAACTACACAGCTTTGTATCCGTCAGCTCCAGAAATACATGGAGAAGGGCTCGGAGGTGGCTGATATAGGAACTGGCTCCGGTATCCTCGGCATTACGGCTTTAAAGCTGGGAGCCGGTCATGTATACGGAACAGACCTCGACGAAGAGGCTGTGCCTGCTGTACATGATAACCTGAAAGCAAACGACCTTACAGAAGACCGATTCGATATGGTTGTGGGCAATGTTATCGGAGATGAAGAAGTGAAGGGCCGTATGGGGATCGGCAGATACGACATAGTTGTAGCCAATATCCTGGCGCCGGTTATCGTGCTCCTCACAGGAGAGGTGGGACCTTTGCTTCATAAGGATGGTCTTTTTATCACCTCAGGTATACTCAACGAGCGTGAGCAGGAAGTGCTGGATGCGTTCAAGGCCCATGAGGATATCTGGGAAGTGCTTGAAGTGAATCATCAGGGTGAGTGGGTCAATGTGACAGCCCGTAAGAAGTGATTACGATAACCCGATTCCGGATTATACTTTCTTCGGATTAACGCATTTAAATGGATGTTTCCGGGCTATTATAGATACGACTCCTTCGACCGGAATGATGCCGATAAAGTAAAGAAAATGCAAGGGGGATGTACTTTCAACCGAGTGAGCCGGCGCCCACCCTTGCATTTTCTGTATCCGCGATGAGGTACGAACATGGCAAGGGGGATGTACTTTCAACCGAGTGAGCCGGCGCCCGCCCTTGCATTTTCTGTATCCCCGATTAGGCTGCCGTGCGTCCTCCGATCCTGCAGGAGCAGACATATGACAGCAAACGAAAAATCGAGCAGGGCGTTTAACCCTGCTCGAATATGTCTCAGTGCTTTTTTCCGTCACACCAGATGAGCTCGGCTTCATTAACGGCTTTTTCAACCAGAGGAAGCATCTCATCATAAACTATCTGTTCTGATTTTCTGATTTTCTCAGGAAGAGGCTTTGTTACAGGATGCTTTGCAACGAAGATAGTGCAGCAATCCTCGAAAGGCTCGATGGAAGTCTCGTAGGTTCCGATCTTCTGTGAAACCTCGACGATCTGCTGCTTGTCGAAGGCAATGACAGGACGGTAAACCGGGAGATTACATACTTCGTTTGTACAAACGAGAGACTGCATGGTCTGGCTTGCTACCTGACCGATGGACTCGCCTGTGATAAGTGCAATGCATCCGCGCTTTTCGGCAATGGCCTCAGCGATACGCATCATGTAACGACGCATGATTATGGTGAGCTCCTCGTGAGGGCACTTCTCGTAAATCTTCAGCTGTATATCTGTAAAGTTTACAACGTGAAGAGCGATGGCACCTGAGTAGAGAGCTACTTCATTGGCAAGATCCACAACCTTCTGCTTCGCACGCTCTGAAGTATATGGAGGTGCATGGAAATATGTGGCCTCGATTATAGCTCCGCGGCGGGCGATCATATAACCGGCAACAGGGCTGTCGATTCCTCCTGAAAGAAGGAGCATGGCCTTTCCGTTTGTTCCGAGAGGCATACCGCCTACACCCGGAAGAATCTCGGAGTAAATGTTAATGAACTGACGGATCTCTACATGAACAGTTACCTCCGGCTTATGTACATCAACGGAAGTGTTAGGGAACTTTTCAAGGATGTCGTGACCGAGCTCCGCATCAACCTCGTTTGACTGCATAGGGAACTCTTTGTCCGCACGTCTGGTAGTCACCTTGAAGGTGAGCTTGCGGTCTCCGTAAACCTCTGCGAAATACTCAAGAACCTTTGCCGAGAGCTCGCTGTATTCGTGGGTTGACTCCATCTGGATCATAGGGCAGATGGAAACTATGCCGAAAACGTGCTGAAGAGCGTCGATGGTCTCGTCATAGTCGTAGGACTCTGATTTAACTGTTACATAGATACGGCCGCGCTCGCGATATACTCTGAAGTCGCCCTCGGCGCGCTCGAGCTTTTTGCGAATGTCATGGACAAGGGCATCCTCAAACACATAACGGTTTTTCCCCTTTGTACCTATCTCTGCATACTTGATAAGAAAGCTTTGGTATTGCATAGAACTCCTTTTCTTTGTGAGGAACATCGAAAAAAATGAGTGCGCAGAATCACGCACTCATTTGATACTTGTTAATTCATCGTTACAATGCTACGATATGGATTATTCTGAAATGATGTAAGGTGTCAGAGCTGAAAGAATCTCTTCCATACGGGCTGCATCAGCGTGGATGTTAAGATCGATAGGCTTTGAAAGATCCAGTGAGAAGATACCCATGATGGACTTTGCATCGATTACATAACGGCCTGATACAAGGTCGAAATCAACGTCCGGGAACTTTACAAGCTCATTAACGAATGACTTTACTTTATCGATAGAATTAAGTGAGATACGAACGGTTTTCACGATGAAATCCTCCTTAAAATATAATATTTATTTATTAAATAAGTAATTACACACTTACTGTACAGTAATTCTAGCAACAAGGAACTTCAAAAGTCAATAGAATGTCAGCGGTTTCCTTTGGAAAAACGGGACAATTTGAAATAATTTTTCTACATATTTTTGCGAGTGATTAAAAAAGGATATATGAATATAAAAAATAAGAAGGCGGCCATGCATAACCTGGGCTGCAAGGTCAATTCATACGAAGCGGAGGCCATGGTGGCGGAACTGAGAGAGGCAGGAGCTGAGATAGTATCCTGGGATACGGAAAAGGCGGATATCTATATCATCAATACCTGCTCGGTCACCAATATAGCAGACAGAAAATCCAGACAGATGATACATAAGGCCCGTGCCTCAAATCCGGAGGCTGTGGTCATTGCGGTTGGATGCTATGTTCAGGCAAGGGCGGAAGAGCTTAAAGAAGACAATGCTGTGGATATTCTTGTGGGAAATAATGAGAAAAGCAGGATTGTTCCCATACTCGAAGAATATTATGCGATGAATGGGGATAAAAAGAGCCCGGCTGGATCTGAGGAAAGTGAGTTCGGGAACAGGATTTCCGGTCATGTAAAAGACATATCTAAGGAGCATAGCTATGAGGAGCTCTGGGCCGGAGAGATAGAGGATGAGGGAAGAGTGTTCATAAAGGTGCAGGATGGCTGCAACCAGTTCTGTTCCTACTGTATCATCCCTCATGTGCGTGGCCGGATAAGGTCGAGATCGGTGGAGAGCACTGTAAGAGAGGTACGGGATTTTGCGGAACGCGGATATCGCGAGATGGTTCTTACGGGTATACACCTTTCTTCCTATGGCCTTGATTTTGATGATACTAATTACGAATATGCCATGGACAATGATATCCCATCGGAGCATCTCTTGGAGCTTATAAAAAGAGTTGCTCAGGTTCCTGGTGTTGAGAGGGTACGGCTGGGGAGCCTGGAGCCCCGTATCATCACCGACAGCTTCGTGGAAGAGCTGAAAAAGATCCCTGAGGTCTGTCCTCATTTTCATCTTTCTCTTCAGAGCGGCTGTGACAGAACCCTTAAGGCCATGAACAGACACTATACCACCGGGGATTTCCGGAAATCGGTGGACCTTATCAGAAAAGCATGGGAGAATGCGGCGATAACGACGGATGTCATAGTGGGCTTTCCCGGAGAGAGTGATGATGATTTTGAAGAGTCATATAGGTTCATAAATGAGATGGGATTCTATGAGCTCCATGTCTTTAAATACAGCAGACGACAGGGGACCGCAGCAGACAGAATGAAGGATCAGATCCCTGAAAAGATAAAATCCGGGAGATCCGAGAGACTTATCAGACTTGATGAGCATAAGTCACAGGAGTTCAGAAAAAGATTTATCGGAGTTGCCGATGAGATCATTCCCGAGGAAGTGGTGGAAATAGACGGCAAAAAATATTTACGGGGCTATAACCGGAGTTATGTGCGCTATTTGGTACCGTTTACAGAATGCGAACGCCAGGAAAGTAAAATCGGACAAATAATAAGGGCAGAGGGTAAAGATTTCTGTGAGACATGCGTACTTGCAATGCCTATTTAAATGTTATAAAATTAGTTAAGTTATTAAAAGGACGTGACAAAATGAACGATTTAGGCAGTACACAGATTATCAGACCGATGCAGGATTACGATTTGGATGTTACAGAGGTATTAGCCCGGGTTTATGAGGCCTTGACTGAAAAAGGCTATAATCCTATAAACCAGATCGTGGGTTATATTATGTCTGGTGACCCTACTTATATCACAAGCCACAAGGGGGCCCGAAGCCTCATCATGAAGGTTGAGCGGGATGAGATCCTAGAGGAGCTTATGAAAACTTATGTTGAGGCAAAACTCAGCAAGTAATTTGTGTATCTATTGAGAGTCTGTCCGTTTAGGCAGGCTCTTTTATTGTATTTGGAGATATCAGGTGAGAATATTAGGACTTGACTATGGTTCAAAAACCGTAGGTGTTGCCATAACAGATCCCATGGGCATCACTGTACAACCATTGAAAACTATCGTAAGGGACAGGGAATCTGCCCTTAGAAAGACGCTTAAGGAAATTCAGCAGATAGTCGAAGAAAATGATGTGGAGAAGATCATATTGGGACTTCCCCTAAATATGAACGATACAGAAGGAGACCGGGCAAGGTTCACAAGAGAATTTGCGGAAAAGCTGAGGCTCAGGGTATCTGTGCCCATCGAGTTTGAGGATGAGCGGCTTACAACTATGGAAGCTGCCGAGATACTTGATGAAAGCGGCGTGAAAAGAAGCGAACAGAAGAAGGTCATCGATCAGGTTGCCGCGCAGCTGATACTGGAACAGTATTTGAGAGGCTGAGGCCTTTTTATAAATATTATGATGTAAGGGTCAAAAGTACCAAATCACGTGCTTGCTGCGCATCATAAGTGAGTGGCAAATACTTTTGACACTCACATCATATTATTGGAGTTAGGAGAAAGAAATGGAAAACACTATCCGTTTAAAATCAGATGATGGGAATATCGAACTGGAGATTCTGGAAGAGACTACGGTTCAGGGAGTTAACTATATTCTTGTTACAGATGCACCTGAGGGTGAGGATGGCGAATGTTACGTTATGAAGGACGTTTCCGGCCCTGAAGATGCAGAGGCGGACTATGAGTTTGTTGATGAGAAGGAATCGGAAGCATTGATGCAGATTTTTTCAGCGCTCCTGGAAGGTGAAGGTATAACGATTGAGAAGTAATACAGATAAAGAAGTAAAAGAAGTTATGGAATCTGAGGTGAAGGAGACAGCTGCTTCCGCAGGGGAGAAGCGTCCTCGCAGGCCTCAGAGAAGAACTGCCAGAAGAAAGCCTGCTGAAAGTCAGGCGGTTGAAGAGGGCAGAGAAGCAGCAGCTTCTGAAGAAGCTGTGAAGACTGATGAAAAAGCTCCGGCAAAGCCTGCAAGGAGAAGATCTTCAGGTCAGAACAGGAAGACCGTAAAGACAGAGGAGGCTGCAGACATTACAGCAGCTGCTGAGGCTGCAGTTCCTGAAAAGAGAAGCGGTAATAACAGCAGAAGAAAAAGACAGAAGGCTGACGGAAGCGGAAAAAAGAACGGCAAGGTAAGAATCATTCCCCTGGGCGGACTCGATCAGATCGGAATGAATATCACAGCATTTGAGACAGATGACTGTATCATCATAGTTGACTGCGGCCTTGCATTCCCGTCGGGAGATATGCTGGGAATCGATCTGGTCATTCCGGATATTACATATCTGAAGGCCAATATCAGCAAGGTAAGAGGCTTTGTTATCACCCACGGTCATGAGGACCATATAGGAGCTCTTCCTTATGTCCTTCAGCAGGTAAAGGTCCCTGTTTACGGAACCAGACTCACCATGGCACTTATTGAGAACAAGCTCAAGGAGAATGGCCTGGATCAGGTGATTGATATGAATGTGGTTCCATTCGGCGGAGTCGTGGATTTCGGAGACATCAAGGTTGAATTTATAAAGACCAACCATTCAATTCAGGATGCGGCAGCATTTGCCATATTCACACCGGCCGGAACCATAGTTCATACAGGCGACTTCAAGGTTGACTATACTCCTGTATTCGGGGATCCCATCGACCTTCAGCGTTTTGCAGAGCTCGGCAAGTCGGGCGTTCTTGCTATGATGTCCGATTCTACAAATGCCCAGAAGCCGGGTTCCACCATGTCGGAAAGTTCGGTAGGTGTTACTCTGGAGCGGATTTTTTCAGAGCACAGGATGAATCGAATCATAGTTGCGACCTTTGCTTCCAATGTTGACCGCGTTCAGCAGATTATCAATACCGCTGCAAAGCATGGACGTAAGGTAGTGGTGGAGGGCCGTTCCATGGTCAATGTCATCACCGTTGCTTCTGAACTTAACTATATAGATATTCCTGAGGGAACACTTATAGATATAGATCAGCTTAAAAATTATCCCGATGAACAGACGGTGCTCATCACAACAGGATCACAGGGTGAGTCTATGGCTGCCTTAAGCCGTATGGCCAGCGGAATGCACCGTAAGGTTCGTATCAAGCCGAACGACGTAGTAGTGCTTTCATCACATCCTATTCCGGGTAACGAGAAGGCGGTTGATAAGGTAGTGAACGAGCTCTGTATGCTTCATGCACAGGTTATCCTTCAGGATACCCACGTATCCGGACATGCATGCGCAGACGATCTGAAGCTTCTTTATTCACTGGTGAAGCCTGAATTTGCCATTCCGGTCCATGGTGAGTACCATCACCGTATGGCTGCGGCAAAGATCTGCGAGGCAGTGGGAGTAAGCAAGGATAATTGTCTCCTCATCGAAAACGGCGATGTTCTTGAACTTTCATCAAAGGATGGAAAGAACAAGGCTGAGGTGAAGGAACACGTTCAGGTCGGAGGAGTATTTGTTGATGGTCTCGGTGTGGGTGACGTTGGAAACATTGTCCTCAGAGACCGACAGAATCTGGCACAGAACGGTATCATAGTGGTTGTGCTTACACTTGAAAAGTATTCAGGACATCTTCTTGCAGGTCCGGATCTGGTTTCCCGCGGATTTGTTTATGTCCGTGAGTCCGAGGATCTTATGGAAGAGGCAAGAGTGCATGTTCAGGATGCCGTTGATGACTGCCTGGTTCGTCATGTAAACGACTGGGGAAAGATCAAAAACATCATCAAGGATTCTCTCAGCGACTTCCTTTGGAAGCGCATCAAGAGAAATCCTGTTATTCTTCCGATAATCATGGAGGTTTAATCGATGGGGCAGGATACTCTGGAGAGAGTCACAAGCTTTCTCATAGGACTTGCATGGCGTGTTATAGTGATTGCACTTCTTGTTTATGCGTTGATGAATGGTGTCAGGGCAGCATACAGCTACGGTCATGGTCTTTTGTATGACCATGCCATGGCAGGTGAAAATGCTCCTGAAACAGAGTTCGTGATTACGGATGAACAGACGGTGGAGGATATCTCCGAAGCATTGCTGAAGGGCGGCTTTATCGATAACGCCGAAGCCTTCAGGGTTAAGTCAAAGCTTTACGAAGCGGAGTATGTACCAGGCCTTTATACCATCTCCAAGTCCATGACGGCTGTTGAGATAATCCAGTACCTCACACAGGAGGGAAAGAAGAACCGCGAGCTTATGGAAAAGAATCTTGTGGATGCCGAGGCGGCCACAACAGCAGCATCGGAAGCGGAAGACGGAATAGAGGTTATCGGCGGAACTGAGGATGAGAACATGATCGCTCAGGATGCTGCCGCTGCAGTGCTTGAGTCCCAGGCGGCAGAAAGCGCTGCTCAGCAGTTTGCGGGTGGCAATGCCTCTGCGGGAAGTGCCGCACAGAATTAAAATTAGAGGAAGTGAACTTTGATTGAGAACGAGAGACTGGTGAATTATATTCGTTCACTTGAACCTGATCGGAGTGAGCTTCTGGATAAGGTCAGAAAAGAAGCGCTAGCAGCGGAAGTCCCCATAATCAGGGACGAAACGGCGGCGCTTCTTAAGTGTTTTGTGACTATGCTTCGTCCGAAGCGCATTCTGGAGATAGGAACGGCAGTGGGTTATTCTGCTCTCACCATGGCTTCCGTCATGGGTGAGGATGGGGAGATAACAACTGTTGAGAACTATGCGCCGAGAGTTGCGGAAGCAGGCAGGAACATATCCGGAAGTCCCTACAGAGACAGGATTCATTTGATTGATGATGATGCTGGGAAGGTCATAAGGGACCTTGCGGAGTCAGGAAGACAGTTTGATTTTATATTTATGGATGCGGCCAAGGGACAGTACATAAACTGGCTCCCTTATATTCTCAGGATGATGCCTGAGGGAGCTGTACTTTTCAGTGACAATATACTGCAGGACGGAAGCATTATAAACAGCCGTTACCAGGTGGAAAGAAGAGATCGTACCATCCACACCCGTATGAGAGAGTATCTTTTCGAGCTCAAACATAATGAGAGTCTGGAAACCGCCATCCTTACTGACGGAGACGGAATATCCGTCAGCGTAAAAAAGTAATATGACTGAAGCCTGAGGACGCGAAAAATGCAGCGTTCCGGTACAGGCAGCATAAATTTAGTCTTGATATGAGATATAAAGAGGAGAAAGAATGTTAAAAGAAACAGAGTTATTGATTCCGGCAGGATCTTTGGAAGTACTTAAGGTTGCCGTTAATTACGGTGCCAATGCAGTATATATCGGCGGAGAGGCCTTCGGTCTTCGTGCCAATGCCAAGAACTTCAGCATGGATGATATCCGTGAGGGTGTGGCATACGCACATGAAAGAAATGTTAAAGTGTTTGTTACAGCAAACATTCTGGCCCATAATGGCGATATGGAGGAGGCCCGCGAATATTTCAGGGAGCTTTCCACGACAGGAATCGATGCGGTGCTGGTAGCTGATCCGGGTATGTTCATGATCGCAAAGGAGACATTGCCGGATACCATAGAGATTCACATCTCGACTCAGGCCAATAACACCAACTATGAGACCTTCCTTTTCTGGTGGAAGATGGGAGCAAAGCGAGTAGTGTGTGCAAGAGAGCTCAGCTTGAAGGAAATCAAGGAGATCAGGGAGCATATTCCTGAGGAACTTGATATCGAGGCTTTCATCCACGGTGCTATGTGCATGTCATATTCGGGAAGATGCATGCTCAGTAATTTCTTCACAGGCAGAGATGCCAACCGGGGAGAGTGTACACATCCATGCAGATGGAAGTATAATATCGTTGAGGAAAAGCGTCCGGGGCAGTATTATCCTATATATGAAAATGACAGAGGAACCTTTATCTTCAATTCAAAGGACCTCTGCATGATAGAGCATGTACCTGAGCTTATAGACGCAGGCATCGATTCTCTGAAGATCGAGGGACGTATGAAGACCGCTCTTTATGTGGCCACAGTTGCAAGAACTTATCGTAAGGCTCTTGATGATCTTAAGGAGAGTGAAGAAAAGTATCGTGCCAACATGGAGTGGTACAAGGCGGAGATCGCAAAGTGCACTTATCGTGAGTTCACCACAGGCTTCTACTATGGAAAGCCATCCGCTGAGGATCACATCTACGATAACAACACTTATGTGACCGGTTCTGTTTATCTCGGTACCATCAGAGATACGGATTCAGAGGGATGGTGCTATCTTGAGCAGAAGAACAAGTTCTCGGTAGGCGAGACCATCGAGATCATGAAGCCGAACGGCGAGGATATACCTATTGAGGTCCTTGAGATCCGTGACGCTGAGACAGATGTCCCTCAGGAGTCATGCCCTCATGCATGCCAGCAGATAAAGGTGAGATTTTCTGTACAGCCGGCTGCCGGAGATATTATAAGAAAAGAAACAGCTGAAAAGGTAGATGTTGACTAAACAGAAAGGAAACTTCCGAAGCTGAATGGGGCTCTGTGTCCGGGTATTCTGCTTCCGGAGGTTGACTGAAAAGAATGGAACTTATCTTTGTAGCAATAGGAATAGCATCTCTTGCGTATGACGCAGCTATATTGGCAAATAATGGGCTGACCGCTTTTATGTGGTTCTGGCCCTTATTTGCCGTTATCAATTTTATGATGTTCAGCCTTGTGAGATATGTAAGACATAAGAACAAGGAAAAGAAAGAAATAAATTTACGCCCTTTTATATTTGTATTTACCACATACGGACTTGCGGTGAGTACACTGGCAGTGCTTCTTATGATAATCTTCGGCAATGCCACGACCCTGGAGCAGAAAAATCTGGATTATGTCATCGTTATGGGGACAGATCTCCAGGATAACAAGATATCGAAGTCGCTAAAGAGGAGACTGGACAGGGCATTGGAGTATGCGAAAGAGAATCCCCATACGGTTTTTGTTCTTTCCGGAGGCAGAAGCGATTACGATAAGAGTACGGAGGCCACAGTCATGTATCATTACATGATCAAGGCCGGTGTTCCGGAAAAAAACCTGCTGCTGGAGTTCTATTCAGATTCGACTCAGGAAAAGGTGGGTTTTTCCTTAAGGACCATCAAGCAGGATCATGAACAGAAGATGCTGGCAAACAGGGTGAGACATAATAACAGTATGGAGAGGCGAAATCTGCCGGGAGATGATATAATCATAGGAGTTGACCGCCCGTTATCTATCGGGATCATAACCTCTGAATTCAATCTTTACCGTGCCGGGGAGATAGCAAAGAAGTACGGTGTTCCGGATATCTGTCCTATGGCTACGAAAACCGATGAGCTGATGCTGGTTCATCTTGCCACAAGAGAAGCGGTGTCACTGTTCAAGGACAGACTGATAGGTAACATTTAATAAAGAAGCGGCAGGTTCCTCCGGGAACTGTCATGCAGCGCCAGTCCTTCGCGCGGCGAAATATAAGGGACTGACGGAGAGGAGAACGTCTTATGAAGAACTATGAGCTGATTGAGACAAAACGAATTGAAGAGCTGTCTACAGATGCGAGACTCTACAGACATAAAAAAAGCGGTGCCCGTATCTTTACTATGAAAAACGATGACGATAATAAGGTTTTCGGGATTGCGTTCCGTACGCCTGCAGAGGATAGCACAGGTGTTGCTCATATCACAGAACATTCCGTACTTTGCGGATCCGATAAATTTCCGTTGAAGGACCCCTTCGTAGAGCTGGCAAAGGGTTCTCTCAACACCTTTTTAAATGCCATGACATACCCGGATAAGACCGTTTATCCTATCGCATCAAGAAATGACAAGGATTTTGATAATCTTATGAATGTCTACATGGATGCGGTATTCCATCCGAATTCAGTGAAGGACCCCCGCATCATGCTGCAGGAAGGCTGGCACTATGAGATGGAGGATGAAAAGTCGGATCTCATTTATAACGGCGTAGTATATAACGAGATGAAGGGAGTTTTCTCAAATCCCGAATCTGTTCTTGAAAGATATATCATGCATGCTCTTTTTCCGGATACCACTTATGGCAATGAATCCGGCGGAGATCCTGTAAATATTCCTGATCTTACTTTCGAAAAGTTCAAGGAGTTCCATGACCGTTTCTATCATCCTTCCAATTCCTATATCTTCCTTTACGGCGATATGGACATAGAGAAGAAGCTTGACTGGCTTGATAAGGAATATCTCTCAAAGTACGATGCCATCGAACCGAATTCCGACATTGCCTTCCAGAAGCCCTTCGGGAAGATGCACGAGGAGGAGATATCCTATTCTATAGGTGATAATGAATCCCTCGAGAACAACAGCTATCTTTCCTGGAATGTTGTCGTAGACGCAGTGGACAACAAGCTGAACCTTGCATTTGACATTCTTGACTATGCCCTTCTTTCATCACCGGGTGCACCTCTCAAGCAGGCACTGGTAGATGCAGGAATAGGTGAGGATATCTTCGGAGGCTTCCAGGACGGAATTAAGCAGCCATACTTTACGGTTACAGCAAAGGGAACGGAAAAGAAGGAAAAGAAAAGATTCCTTGAGATCATAAACAGCACTCTGAAGAAGCTGGTGAAGGAGGGACTTGATAAGAAGACCCTTCTTGCGGCTATCAATCACGATGAATTCCAGTACAGAGAGGCTGATTACGGACGTACACCGAAGGGTCTGGTATATTCCCTGACTTCTCTTGATACCTGGTTATACGGTGGAAAGCCATGGGATTATCTTGAGTGCGAAAGCATTTATAAGGAACTCCGTCAGGATGTGGAAAAGGGATATTTTGAGAAGCTCATCGAGAAGTATCTTTTAAATAACGATCATTCTGCCATGGTTATCCTTAGCCCTGAAAAGGGACTTACAGAGAAGCGTGAGAAGGAGCTTAAGAAAAAGCTTTCCGATATTAAGGCAAAGATGACTCCTGAGGAGATAAAGAAGTGTGTATCCGACACCAGAATGCTGAAGGAGTATCAGGCGGAGCCTACAAGCGAGGAGGCCCTCAGGACACTGCCGCTTTTAAGTATCAGCGATATAAGCAAGAAGGCTGATAAGTTTGACTGGAAGGAAGACAGACTGTCGGATACTCTGGTGGTCAACACAGAGTTAAACACAAGAGGAATCGCTTATCTCAGATTTAACTTCAATACTGCCTGCCTTACCGAAGAGGAGCTTCCTTACGCAGGATTCCTTAAGACAGTGCTGGGATATATGGATACCGAGAAGCATACATTCCAGGATCTCACATCCGATATTCTGTTAAATGCCGGCGGCATCAACTTCGATACCAATGCATACCCGGATATCGTCAATTACGGAAGATACACAGGCCTTTTCACTGTAGAGATAAAGCTCCTTTATGAGGGATTCCGTTTCGGATTCGACATAATAGATGAGATACTTCATACTACGAAGTTCGAAGACAAGAAGCGTATGCAGGAGATCCTTAATGAGTCACGTTCGAGAGAACGTATGAGGGTTGAGGGTGCAAGCCATAGCTTCGCAGTGAACAGAGCGACATCATATTTCTCCGGTACCGGAAGATACTCGGATCTTACCGGAGGAATAGGATATTATCAGTTCATAAACAGAATCTCGGATGAATTCCGTAAGGATCCCAAGAAACTGGTCAGAAAGCTTTGGGAGGTTTCCGATAAGCTTTTCCGTGTAGAGAACATGTTTGTTTTTGTAGCGGCAGAGAAGAAGGGTTATGATGCCTTTAAAAAGGATTTCGCTGAGTTTAGAAAGAATTTTGCATCCGGAGCACTGAAGAAGCAGGAAAGGTGTGCAAAGCTCGATAAGGCTTATAAGCCATGCAAGGTGACAGAGCTTCCTGACGGACCTCAGATAGAACTTTCAGGCAATCTTAATGAGGGCTTTAAGACTCCTTCACAGGTAAACTTCGTTGCAAGGACCGGTCGTTTTGATACTGAGAAGTTTCCTTATACAGGAAGTCTCAGGGTACTTAAAGTGATACTTAACTATCAGTATCTGTGGCTGAACCTGAGAGTGAAGGGAGGCGCTTACGGCTGTATGTCCGGCTTCGGAAGATCGGGAGAAGGATATTTTGTATCCTACAGGGATCCTCATCTCAAGGAGACTCTGGACATATATCAGGGGCTTCCCGAGTATGTGCGAAACTTCACAACATCTGAGAGGGATATGACCAAGTACATAATAGGTGCTATATCTGAGATGGATACACCGAGAACCAATTCCGCAAAGGCAGCCCTTACAGTAAGTGCATTCGTGACAAAGGTGACCAATGACATGCTTCAGAAGGAGCGTGATCAGGTGCTTGCGACAAAAGAGGAGGATATCAGAAAGCTTTCGGATTATATGGAAGCTATCCTCGGAAAGGGAGCTGCATGCACCATCGGAAACGGCCAGCTTATAGAAGAGAATAAGGATAAGTTCCTGACAACTGAGGAGCTGTTTAAGTGATTATGATTCCTTCCTGAGGGGTGACTCTTCGGGAAGGAACTATTTGACAGAGGCAATATAATGAGTGATAAAAAAATTAAAACAGGATATGTTGCGCTGGTAGGAAGACCGAATGTGGGTAAGTCAACACTTATGAACCATGTCATAGGACAGAAGATAGCTATCGTATCCAACAAGCCTCAGACTACAAGAGGCAGGATACAGACAGTCTATGACGATGAGAGGGGACAGATCATTTTCCTTGATACTCCCGGTATTCATAAGGCGAAGAACAAGCTTGGAGAGTATATGGACAATGTTGCCGAGAAGACTCTTCAGGATGTGGATGTCATCGTCTGGCTTGTGGAACCGACTACCTATATCGGCGCCGGAGAGCAGCATATAGCAGAGGTGATAAAGGCATCCGATAAGCCGAAGATCCTTGTGGTGAACAAGATAGATACCATGAAGGAAAAGCCGGAGGAGCTGGATGCAGCCATAGAGAAGTACAAGTCTCTGATGGAATTCGATGAAATCGTCCCTCTTTCAGCAGCCAGAGCACAGAACATCGAAGGCTTCAAGAAGGCAGTGTTCAAGTATCTTCCAGAAGGACCACGATATTTTGATCAGGATACGGTGACCGATCAGACTATGAGAGAGATAGCAGCGGAGCTCATTCGCGAACAGGCTCTTCGCAAGCTTCAGGATGAGGTTCCCCACGGCATAGCTGTCCTTATTGACCAGATGCATCAGAGAAACGATGGTCTCTGGGATATCAAGGCTACAATCGTATGTGAGAGAGACGCCCATAAGGGAATCATCATAGGCAAGGGCGGTGCCATGCTGAAACGAATCGGTACGGGAGCCCGTATACAGATAGAGAAGATGGTGGAGGAAAAGGTTAACCTTCAGCTCTTTGTTAAAGTCCGCAAGGACTGGAGAGATTCAGATACATTTTTGAAAAATTACGGTTACAAGGACGAAACCTGAACAATGCGGGATGAACTGGAACTTCACGGGGTGGTGCTTAATTCGGCGCCATCCCGCGATTTTGATAAAAGACTTTCTGTGCTTACAAATGAATACGGCAAGGTGACTGTATGGGCTGCCGGGGCCAAAAAGCCCGGGTCCTCCTTTATGGCAGGTACAAGGAACTTCGTCTTCGGCACTTTCAGTGTAACGAAGGGCAGGAGCGGTTATAATCTGCGAAGTGTGAAGGTGAACAACTACTTTGAAGAGATAGCCTCGGATCTGGTAAATGCCTGCTACGGCTCCTACATCCTTGAGTTTGCGGATTATATCTCTCAGGAGAATCTCGAGGCGGAAGAGACCGTGAATCTCATATATCTGTCACTGAAGGCCATACTGAACGGGAAGCTGGACAATGAGCTCGTCAGGAGGATTTACGAGCTCAGAATAATGTATATAAACGGCGAGTATACGGAAGAGCCGCCCATGCCATGTTCCCAGGCCTGCCGCTTTGCCTGGCAGTATGTACTGGAAACACCGGTGATGAAGCTTTATACCTTCACGTTAAAGGAGGAAGTTCTTTCCGAGTTTGCGGATAATGTTGACAGGCTGCTTCGCGGCGTGATTCCATATAATTTCAGGTCTTTGGAGATTTTGAAGACTTTGAATAAATAACAGAAGCTGCGGACAGCAGTTAATGAGTGAAGAGTCAAAGCTGTATCGCCACAAAGCCTGATTGCGTAAAGGATTAGCTCACAGCTATTGATGAGAGGTAATCTTTTGCTGGATTTTTCGGCCATCAGGATGTATAGTTGGGAGTAACGCGTAAGCGGGAAAACAATAAACTTTATTCTTAGCCGCACTCCGGCGGCAGAAAGAGGAAAAAATGGCAAAAGAATACACAATGGACACTATCGTTTCTCTTGCAAAGTCAAGAGGATTTGTTTATCCGGGTTCTGAGATTTACGGTGGTCTTGCGAACACATGGGATTACGGAAATCTCGGTGTTGAGTTAAAGAACAACGTAAAGAAGGCATGGTGGAAGAAGTTCATCCAGGAGTCAAAGTACAATGTAGGCATTGACTGCGCTATCCTTATGAACCCTCAGACATGGATTGCATCCGGACATCTTGCTTCTTTCTCGGATCCTCTTATGGATTGTAAGGAATGTCACGAGAGATTCCGTGCTGACAAGATCATCGAGGATTTTGCAGCTGCAAATGCAATGGAGCTTAACGGTTCTGTAGACGGCTGGTCAAACGAGGAGATGGAGAAATTCATCGAAGACAACAAGGTAGAGTGCCCAACTTGTGGTAAGCATAATTTCACAGGTATCCGTCAGTTCAATCTTATGTTCAAGACCTTCCAGGGTGTAACAGAGGATGCAAAGAACGCTGTATATCTTCGTCCTGAGACTGCACAGGGTATCTTCGTAAACTTCAAGAATGTTCAGAGAACTTCACGTAAGAAGCTTCCATTCGGTATCGGTCAGATCGGTAAGTCATTCCGTAATGAGATCACACCGGGTAACTTTACATTCCGTACGAGAGAGTTCGAGCAGATGGAGCTTGAGTTCTTCTGCAAGCCTGATACAGACCTTGAGTGGTTCGCATACTGGAAGCAGTTCTGCCAGGACTGGCTTCTGAGCCTCGGTATGCCTAAGGACATGCTTCGTGCAAGAGATCACGAGAAGGAAGAGCTCAGCTTCTACTCAAAGGCAACAACAGACCTTGAGTTCCTCTTCCCATTCGGATGGGGCGAGCTTTGGGGCATCGCTGACAGAACCGATTATGACCTCGGACGTCATCAGGAGGTTTCAGGTCAGGATATGACATATTTTGATGACGAGACAAACGAGCACTACATCCCTTATGTAGTAGAGCCATCTCTCGGTGCAGACCGTGTAACTCTTGCATTCCTTTGCGCTGCATACGATGTTGAGCAGCTTGAGGGCGGTGATGAGAGAACAGTACTTCACTTCCATCCGGCTCTTGCACCTGTAAAGATCGGTATCCTTCCTCTTTCAAAGAAGCTTGCCGAGGGTGCACAGGCTATCCATGACGAGCTTGCCAAGTACTGGTATGTTGAGTACGATGACAGAGGAAACATCGGAAAGAGATACAGAAGACAGGATGAGATCGGAACACCTTACTGTGTAACATACGACTTTGATTCAGAGAATGATCACTGTGTTACAATTCGTGAGAGAGATTCCATGAAGCAGGAGCGTATTCCTATCGATCAGCTTAAGAGCTACTTCGAGGAGAAGCTTGCATTCTAAGTGATAAGTCCTGTGACAGGCGGCGATACATCCTTAATGCTTGCTTTAAGGGATGTATCGACATTTGGCAGGACAACGGATATCGAGAAGAAACACGATGGTGCGGATTCGAGATATCGGTTGCATTGCGGTAGCGTAAGCGAAGCAATGCGCAGGAGTTATCAACAGAGATTTATATATGTGATTGAAGAGATCCGGTATGAACTATGATTCATACCGGATTTTACTTTATAATCCTGAGTTTTCTTTTAAGAATAGGGGTAATACTTATGGTATAATTAGACGAAAATATAGATAGTAGAGGGGATGTGCCATGAAGCATGTAGGACTTATGGGGCGGGTAGCCGTGAGCTTTTGCATCAGTACTATTCTGCCTTTGATTTTGATGTATCTTATGTTCAAGGGATATACGACCATGAGCATGAACATGATGACACTTATTGTAGCAGGGCTTTTCTTTATCTGCTGGATATATATGGGCGTAGTGAAGCCTGTGGATGAGCTTAAGGCAGCGGCGAAAAGGATAGAGTCGGGAGACCTGGATTTTACGCTGGAGGCAGAGACCAATGATGAGTTCGGTGAACTGATGCAGGCATTTGACGAAATGCGTATGAGGCTCAAGGAGACTCAGGATGAGAAGATCCGGAATGACAATGCCAACAGAGAGCTTATATCCAATATAGCCCACGACCTGAAAACACCGCTTACGGCCATTAAGGGTTATTCGGAAGGGATTCTGGACGGAATAGCCCAGAGTCCGGAGATGCAGAAGAAGTATATCCAGACAATCAATATAAAGGCCAATGATATGGACAGGCTCATAGATGAGCTGAGATATTATGTGAAGGTTGAGTCCAATAAGATACCTTACGATTTCCAGCATATGAGAGTGCAGGATTATTTTCAGGACTGCGCGGACGAGATCGGACTGGATATGGAATCCCAGGGCATAGATTTTGAGTTTAAGAACAGTATCGAACCGGAAGTTGAGATGATTGCCGATCCCGAGCAGCTCAGGAAGGTCATAAATAACATAATCTCAAATTCAGTAAAGTATATGGATAAGGATGAGAAGAAGATATCCTTGAAGCTTGAAGATGCCGGTGATTTCATACAGGTGAATCTTCAGGATAACGGTAAGGGCATAGCTAAAACAGACCTTCCGTATATATTCCAGAGGTTTTTCAGGGCAGACAGCTCCAGAAATTCCATGAAGGGCGGATCAGGAATAGGACTTTCAATTGTTAAAAAGATAGTGGAGGACAGCGGAGGCCGAATCTGGGCATCTTCCGTGGAAGGAGAAGGAACAACGATACATTTTGTTCTTCGTAAATATATTCGAAGTATTCAGGAGGTACAGGTAAATGGATGAGGATAAAAAGAAGATCCTGATAGTTGAGGACGAGCAGTCCATCGCAGAACTTGAGAGGGATTATCTGGAGCTCTCAGGCTTTATGGTAACTATCACAGAAGATGGAGAGAAGGGACTGGATAAGGCTCTTAAAGAGAACTTTGACCTCATCATACTTGATCTTATGCTGCCGGGTCGGGATGGCTTTGAAGTATGCAAAGATATACGTTCCATAAAGGACATCCCTATCATCATCGTTTCTGCCAGGAAGGATGATATAGACAAGATAAGGGGTCTGGGACTCGGGGCTGATGACTATATGACGAAGCCTTTCTCGGCATCTGAGCTTGTGGCCAGGGTTAAAGCACATCTTGCAAGATATGAGAGACTTATCGGTAACGGAAAAGAAAGCAATGATATGATAGAGATCCGCGGACTCAAGATCGATCCTACAGCAAGGCGTGTATGGGTTGGAAATGAGGAGAAGGTCTTCACCACAAAGGAATTCGATCTGTTATACTTTCTTGCATCACATCCGAACCATGTATATACAAAAGCTGAGCTTTTTAAGGAAATATGGAAGATGGATTCGGTGGGAGATATAGCTACAGTTACAGTTCATATTAAAAAGATCAGGGAAAAGATCGAGATGGATACCGCAAAGCCACAGTACATAGAGACTATCTGGGGAGTCGGATACAGATTCAAGGTCTGATACAGATTTACGGCTGATGTTTTTTGTTCTAAAGGGAACAGAAAACATCAGCTTTTTTTGTGACTTTGAACTTTGAATAAAAGGTATATAAGGACAGTGGATTAAAACAAGAATTAAAGTGATATTGATTCCGAGTGAAATAGAATGAAGAGAAAAAGAAATAAGGATGTTTGATTTTTTTTATTGGATTTAAGGGAGGTAATTTTTGATATTTACGGGTGCTGGACGTCCATTCTTCACTTTAACGTGTTATGGAAATAATTTTCATAAAATACACAAAAATAAACCTTAGATATTCTTCGATTTCTCTTAGATTTTCTAAGGCGTTTCGGTGCGCGCGAAAATTTTTTCAAAATGTAACCGTTTTCATCAAGAAGTGCACTTTACTAAAAAAATATAGTCATATATAATCTCAGATGGTGATTTTATCTGATTGAAGGGGATAAATCATTAGTGTTTTTGTGTAAGTTCCCGTGTATATTCGGTAAGTGGGCGATTGTATACAGTAAACACTTATAAATGTATATATGATTAGGAGGAGAATCAATATGGCTAGAAAATGGGTTTATATGTTCACAGAAGGTAATGCTACCATGCGTGAACTTCTCGGTGGTAAGGGCGCAAACCTTGCAGAGATGACAAATATCGGACTTCCTGTTCCACAGGGATTTACTATAACTACAGAAGCTTGTACACAGTACTATGAGGACGGACGCAAGATCAACGATGAGATCATGGGTCAGGCTATGGAAGGCGTTAAGAAGATGGAGGAGATCAACGGCAAGAAGTTCGGCGATCTTCAGAATCCTCTCCTTGTTTCAGTTCGTTCAGGTGCACGTGCATCTATGCCAGGTATGATGGATACTATCCTCAACCTCGGTCTCAATGACGAAGTAGTTGCAGCTATGATCAAAGGCAATCCTGATCCTGCTTTTGAGCGTTTCGTATATGATTCTTATCGTCGTTTCATCCAGATGTTCTCAGACGTAGTTATGGAGGTCGGTAAGAAGTATTTCGAGCAGCTTATCGATAAGATGAAGGAGAGTAAGGGCGTTAAGTTCGACGTTGACCTTACAGCAGCAGACCTTAAGGAGCTTGCTGAGCAGTTCAAGGCTGAGTATAAGAAGCAGCTCGGAAAGGACTTCCCATCAGACCCTGTTGAGCAGTTAAAGCTTGCCATCGAGGCAGTATTCCGTTCATGGGATAACCCACGTGCAAACGTATATCGTCGTGATAACGATATTCCTTATTCATGGGGAACAGCAGTTAACGTAATGCCTATGGTATTCGGTAACCTCAATAACGAGTCAGGTACCGGTGTTGCATTCACACGTGATCCTGCTACAGGTGAGAACAAGCTCATGGGTGAGTTCCTTATCAATGCTCAGGGCGAGGACGTAGTTGCCGGTGTTCGTACACCTATGCCTATCGCACAGATGGAGAAGGAGTTCCCTGAGGCTTATGCTGAGTTCATTAAGGTTTGTGAGACTCTTGAGAATCACTATCATGACATGCAGGATATGGAGTTCACAGTAGAGAACAAGAAGCTTTACATGCTCCAGTGCCGTAACGGTAAGAGAACAGCTCCTGCAGCTCTTAAGATTGCATGTGATCTCGTTGATGAGGGACACAAGACACCTGAAGAGGCTGTAGCCATGATCGATCCTCGTAACCTTGATACACTTCTTCACCCTCAGTTCGATGCTGCTGCACTTAAGGCTGCAACACCTATCGGAAAGGGTCTTGGTGCTTCACCGGGAGCTGCTTGCGGAAAGGTCGTATTTACAGCAGATGACGCTGTAGAGTGGGCTGCAAGAGGAGAGAAGGTTGTTCTCGTTCGTCTCGAGACTTCACCTGAGGATATCACAGGTATGAAGGCTGCTCAGGGTATCCTTACAGTTCGTGGTGGTATGACATCACACGCTGCCGTTGTTGCCCGTGGTATGGGTGAGTGCTGCGTATCAGGATGCGGCGACATCAACATGGATGAGGAGAACAAGAAGTTCACTCTCGGCGGCAAGGAGTTCCACGAGGGAGATTTCATTTCCATTGACGGTACAACAGGTAACATCTACGAAGGAAAGATCGCTACAGTAGATGCACAGATCGCTGGTGAGTTCGGACGTATCATGGCTTGGGCTGATCAGTTCAGAAAGCTTAAGGTTCGTACAAATGCAGATACACCTGCTGACGCAAAGAAGGCAAGAGAGCTCGGTGCAGAGGGTATCGGTCTCTGCCGTACAGAGCACATGTTCTTCGAGGAAGACAGAATTGCTGCATTCCGTGAGATGATCTGCTCAGATACAGTTGAGGAGAGAGAGGAAGCTCTTGAGAAGATTCTTCCATATCAGCAGAATGACTTTAAGGCTCTCTATGAGGCACTTGAGGGCTGCCCGGTTACTATCAGATTCCTTGATCCGCCTCTTCACGAGTTTGTTCCTACAACAGAGGACGAGATCAAGAAGCTTGCAGATGCAAAGCATAAGTCAGTAGAAGAGATCAAGGCTATCATCAACTCACTTCACGAGTTCAACCCTATGATGGGTCACAGAGGATGCCGTCTCGCTGTTACATATCCTGAGATTGCAAAGATGCAGACAAAGGCTGTTATCCGTGCAGCTCTCGAGGTTCAGAAGAACCATCCTGAGTGGAATGTAAAGCCAGAGATCATGATTCCTCTTGTATGTGAGGTAAAGGAGCTTAAGTTCGTTAAGCAGATCGTAGTAGAGACAGCTGACGCAGAGATCGCTGCAGCAGGTGCAGATCTTCAGTACGAGGTTGGTACAATGATCGAGATCCCAAGAGCAGCTCTTACAGCTGACGAGATCGCTAAGGAAGCTGATTTCTTCTGCTTCGGTACAAACGACCTTACACAGATGACATTTGGTTTCTCACGTGATGATGCAGGTAAGTTCCTCAATGCTTACTATGATACAAAGATCTTCGAGTCAGATCCATTCGCAAAGCTTGACCAGACAGGTGTTGGTAAGCTTATGGAGATGTCTATCAAGCTTGGAAAGCCTGTTAATCCTGCACTCCACATCGGTATCTGTGGTGAGCACGGCGGAGATCCATCATCAGTAGAGTTCTGCCACAAGATCGGACTTGATTATGTATCATGTTCACCATTCCGTGTACCTGTTGCTCGTCTTGCAGCAGCTCAGGCACAGATCAATAATCCAAGAGCTTAAATCGTATTAATAGCAAAATCGAATATAAGTTGGATAAATCAGCGAGGCATCGGAGAAATCCGGTGCCTCGTTTAAGATATTGTATCATCATGGCAGGCTCTGAGTTTCCAGGGCTTATTCGAGGAGTCATCTGAAGGCTGACGCGAAATCGAGATAAAGGAGAATACATGACAGATGTGAAATACAGCGCGATCTTTACGGATATCGATGGAACACTTCTGAATTCTGATCACAGGATATCGGAAAAGACACTTATAGAGCTAAAAAAATGGACCGGTTCGGGAAGAAAGCTTATTCTGGCATCCTCAAGGGGGATATCAGGTATAGAACCGATCATTCGAAGATATGACCTGGATTGTTCGGTGATTTCACTTGGAGGTTCTGTCATTAAAGACAGGGACGGCAGCATTATATATGAAAAGGGTATGGATTTAAATACTGTGACAGAGGTACTGGAGCTTTCATGCCGTGAAAAGCTTCCTGTATCCTGGAGTGTTTACTCAGCGGAAAAATGGATAGCAAACAGTATTCACGATCCAAGGATAATGAATGAGGCGGCAATAGTTGAAGCCTTCCCCACGGGGGATGACCTTTCCTCATTTCTGCCTGGTGAAATGATAGGAAAGATACTGTTTTTCTGTGAACCCGGCAGCATAGATTCAGTCGAGATGAAGCTTAAGAGCAGCTATCCCGAGCTTTCCGTTGCGAAGTCATCAAATATCCTTTTGGAGGTGAATCCAAAGGGAATCACTAAAGCGGGCGCTGTAAAGGAATACTGCAGGTTAAAGAATATAGCGTTGGAAAATACAATCGCTTTCGGAGATAATTATAACGATCTTCAGATGCTTAAAATAGTCGGGAAACCGGTTGTGATGGGAAATGCTCCTCAGGAAATACGCGGAAGCTTTGATATGATCACATTGGATAATGATCATGACGGTATAGCGGCAGCCCTGGAAAGAATCACAGCTGATGAAATAACCCGGGATTCTCAGGATTAAAGAGCAGAAATTAAGGATTGAAGCGGTTTATGTGAAGAAGGTAAAATACAATCCTGTAAAGAGTTAAGCCTTGGCTTAACTCTTTTTCGATGTTAAACTAAGACGATGAAACGATTTGAAATATAATGAAAGGGAGAAACCATGGCAAATATTGCACTGCTGGTGCCGAATGATGAGCTGTTCAGACTTTCACATGATGCTTTACAGGAAATGAAGAAGCGTCTTTTTATGATGAAGGTGATTGAAACGGAAAGTGCGGTGACGGAAGCCCGTCAGGCCATAAATCAAGGTGCGGACATCATCATAGCCAGAGGTCTTCAGGCTACTGTCATAAAGCAGTATACGGATATTCCTGTTGTTGAGATAATCATGACACAGCAGGGATTTATCAACATACTGGAGAGAGCGAAAAGGATCCTCAAAAAGGAGCGGCCCGATATAGCTATAGTCATGTTCAAAAATATGGCCTGTGACATGACAGGGATAGGAGAAAAGTGCGGAGTTAATCTGAGAGAATACCTGATTCAGAATCCGGAACTCCTGAAACCGACTGCCATGCAGGCGATTGAAGACAGGGCGGATCTGATCATCGGCGGTTCCACTGTACTGAACATGGCGGATAGTGTGGGAATACCGGCACTGTATCTTGCCAATACTGAGGATTCGGTGAAAAATGCGATTAAGGAAGCATTCCTCCTTGCAGACACCTTTGAGAACAGCGACATTCCGCCCCATGCGGTGCTTAGTAAAGAAAAGAGTGCTGGAAAAAAGGATAATTCATTTGTGAACTTTCCTTATAGGAGTATGAAGATGCAGAAAGCGGTAAATCTTGCTGAAAAGCTTTCGCTAACAGACTGCCCAAAGCTGATTGTTGAACCTGTCGGAAATCTTCACAGAGCCTTCATTAATGCCATGCATAATAATTCTAAGCATTCTCAGGAAAAGCTGGTGAGTTACGAGTGTGAAAAGGGGAAGTCTTCCTATGACGATCTTTATGGCCGTAACGGCAAGGTCAATGAATCTCTGAAGGGGACTCTCGTCATAAATAACATCGAATACATGGATGAGAGGTCCCAAAAGAAGCTCATGGAGATACTGATGTTCAGGAATGTTATTCTGGTGGCAAAGACCGTTAATTACAGGGCATATCTTATACCGGAGCTCTGCGCAAGGATGTCGGCATTTGCCATAAAGATCCCTTCTCTTTCCGAGACTCCCGAGGACATAGTGTATCTTGCCAATGTCTACATGCAGAGTATAACAGAACGATATGGAATGTATCACGTTCTTACAAAGGACGGAGAGAAGGAGCTGGAACTGAAAAGGTGGGACGGAGGCAGAATTCAGCTTGAAAGCTTCATCGAGAGACTGGTTATAACCCTAGAGCACAGAAATCTGAAGGCCGGGGATATAAAAGAGCTCTATGAGGCACTTTATGGTGAAAAATCCGTATATGGTTTTGATGCAGTGTCTGAGAGTCATAAATGGAATGAGGTAAAACCGGATGAGGCTTTTGATAACGAAACAGATGATTTCGGAATGCAGGAGCCTTATCATACAGGGGTGAAAACAGACCGAAGCATGACTGTACAGGATCTCGAGAGAGACCGGATACTAAAGATCATCAGTAAGAATATGGGAAATCGTGAAAAAACCGCGGTGGAGCTGGGGATAAGCAAGACAACTCTTTGGAGAAAGCTAAAGAAGTACAATCTCATGATGTGATATTAAGAGCATGGTCTTGCACCGTGCTCTTTCTGTTGTGCGTAAATTGAATTGTATTGAAATGATATGAATGTTGCAAAACCCCTTTCTACATTTCTTTCAAAAAAAGGGGGCTCCTTTGTAAGTAATTCAGATTGTATCTGATAATGTGTTTTAATAAGATGATAGTGCCATAACAGAAAAGCATGATTTTTTGAATCATTTTAAGAAAAACTATGAGCGGTTATACAGAAGAGAATAGAGGAGAAAGAATATGAAAATAGGATTTGTTGGTCTCGGAATCATGGGAAAGCCCATGGCAAGGAATCTTATAAAGGCTGGCTACGATGTTGTAGTTACAACACATAAGCAGGAGGTTATAGATGAGTTTGTGGCTCTCGGAGCAGAGGGAGCAAAAAATGCTGCGGAGGAAGTAAAAAAGGGGTGCGAAGTCATCATCACCATGCTCCCCAACAGTCCTCAGGTGCGTGAGGTCACTCTCGGAGCAGGCGGAGTTATAGAGGGTGGAAAGAGCGGTATAACAGTTCTTGATATGTCATCCATCGACCCGGTAGAGTCACAGAAGATCGCAGCAGAGCTTGAAAAGAGCGGTATCGAGCTTCTTGACTGTCCTGTATCAGGCGGAGAGCCAAAGGCTATCGACGGTACACTTTCTGTTATGGCAGGAGGAAATAAGGATACATTTGACAAGTTCCTTCCTGTACTTAAGGCTATGGCTGCATCCGTTGTTTATGTGGGGCCTATCGGTTCCGGTAATGTTGCAAAGCTTGCAAATCAGATGGTAGTTGCGGCAAACATCGGAGTCGTGGCAGAGGCATTGACATTTGCCAAGAAGGCAGGAACAGATCCGGAGCTGGTTTATCAGGCAATCCGCGGCGGTCTTGCAGGTTCAACAGTAATGGACGCAAAGGCTCCCATGATGCTTTCCGGAAATTATGAGCCGGGCTTCCGTATAAAGCTCCACGTAAAAGATCTTACAAATGCGCTTAATGCGGCACATGCCATCAATATGCCTGTTCCTATGACCGCACATATGATGGAGGTCATGCAGGAGCTTATGAATCATGGTGAAGCTGACTGCGATCATGATGATATCGTAAGATACTATGAGCGCATGAGTGGTGTGTCCATCGTTCAGGCATAAAATGGTACGATCTTACGTTTTTGAAGTGTTGGACTATAATGTACACATATTTAAGTGCAAGTGATGGTTTTCATTTGCGGATTTTAAGGGAGCAGAATCATGGATTACAGAGTATTTGGAAATCAGATAGTTTTGCGTGTGGACCGCGGTGAGGAGGTTATGGAGACCATAGGTATGCTTTGCGAAAAGGAAGGCATCAGACTTGGGTCTATCGTGGGTCTCGGGGCAGCGGATCATCTGGTTATGGGGCTTTATGATGTGGAGAAGCAGGAGTTCAGCGAGATAAAGCTGGATAAACCGCTAGAGATTACTTCAATCGTGGGAAACATCACTGAGATGGATGGAAAGCCCTATCTTCATATTCATGTCAATGCTTCTGACGCGGAGGGGCACGCCTACGGCGGTCATCTTAAGGCTGTGCGCATCAGCGGAACCTCAGAGATTTTCATCACTGTCATCGACGGACATGTGGGAAGAGAGAAGGACAGCATAACAAACACCGGACTTAATCTTTTCAAGTTTGACTGATTACGGATAGATAGTATTTCTATATATACGGTGGAACAGAATTCACATGATTTTTTAATTTGCGGATGTTGGATATAAGCATTCGCATTTCTTTTATAAAAGCCAGGCAGCAGGAGCTGCAAAGGAGAAATACAGATGAAATTACTTTTTGCATCAGATTCCTTTAAGGGAACCATATCCAGCGACCAGACCATCGAACTTCTTACAAAAGCAGCTCATGAGGTTTTCGGAGAATGTGAGACAGGGGGTGTGCCTGTTGCTGATGGTGGTGAAGGCACCACAGAGGCAGTGGTAAAGGCAAGAAAGGGTGAGATGGTCTATGTTGATGTTCATGGTCCTCTCATGGAGACAGAGCATGGCTTCTACGGTAAACTGTCTGATACGGAAGCTGTACTTGAGATGGCTGCGGCGTCCGGACTTCCTATGGTTCCCATGGAGAAAAGAAATCCCCTTCATACCACAACCTACGGTACAGGTGAACTCTTAAAGGCCGCTCTTGATGCAGGTTATACAGAAATTGCCATCGCCATCGGCGGTTCAGCCACAAATGACGGCGGAATGGGCTTTGCCAGAGCATTAGGAATCAGGTTCCTTGACGAGGACGGCAATGTTCTTGAAGGAAAGGGAAGTGATCTCGGAAAGGTAAAGCATATAGATATGACAGGTCTTGATCCTGCTGTAAAGAAGGCACATTTCACAGTTATGTGTGATGTTACAAATCCTCTCTGCGGACCTGACGGCGCAACCTACACCTTCGGTAAGCAGAAGGGTGGTACCCCGGAGATACTTGATGAACTTGAAAAGGGCATGCATAACTATCGTGACGTGATCATAAAAGAATTCGGAATCAATCCTGACGAAATAAAGGGTTCCGGAGCAGCCGGCGGACTCGGCACAGCTCTTAAAGTATTTCTTGGAGCAGAGATGAAGTCAGGCATAGAAACAGTTCTTGATCTCATTGACTTCGATCAGCGTCTTAGGGATGTTGACCTGGTTGTAACCGGAGAGGGCCGCACTGACTGGCAGTCCTGCTTCGGTAAGGTCATGCAGGGAGTCGGAGACCGTTCAAAGAGAAAGGGTGTTCCTGTAATTGCGCTCTGCGGCGGACTCGGGAAGGACTATGAAAAAATCTATGACCATGGCATCGATTCTATCATGACCACGGTTGACGGTCCCATGACACTTAAGGATGCTCTCGATAATGCAGAGGAGCTCTATTATAAGGGAGCTGTCCGCATGTTCAGATTCATTAAGGCCGGAATGAAAGTTAAGGCATAACAGAATAAAGAAATAAGCGGAAAAATGAAGCATGTTATTCATACGAAAACATGAATAGCTAATGTATATGAAAAAGGTTCAAATCATGTGCCGGAACAATGATTTGAACCTTTTAATTTCGTATGTAAAAGTCAGATATGTGATGTAATGATGGTCATATCGCCTTCGAAATGAAGCTCTCCGTAATTATATGGAGCGATGAAATTGTCACCTGAGCTTATCGGGATTCCATCAACAGTTCCGGAGCCTTCCAGAACATCCACTATCAGGAAGGAATGGTTTTGAATCAAGCTGAGCCTATCCTTCACAAGATACTTGTCCACTGAAAAATATCTGCACTGCAAAAGTCCGGTGTGGGCCTCCCCCTGATCCGTGGAGGCGTCATGAGAAGATACCGCGGAAGCCGGGGCTGAAGCCTTTTCATAGGAAGGATAGTTTATGACATCAATAGCCTTATCGATATGGAGCTCTCTCGGTTTTCCGTTCTGAAGGCGGTCATAATCATAAAGCCTGTATGTGAGATCGCAGTTCTGCTGGATCTCAAGAAGGAGCGTGCCCTTACGAATGGCATGAACAGTACCTGAAGGGATATAGAAAAAATCACCCTTATGGATAGGTATGACACGAAGGAGCTTATCCCATTCCCCGTTCATGATCATTTCCCGGAGTTCCTCTTTGTTCTTTGCGTGATGTCCGATGATAATGTCTGCGCCCTCATCACAGTCAGCGATATACCAGCATTCTGTTTTACCGCTGCCACCATTCTCATGAAGGTAAGCATAGTCATCATCAGGGTGAACCTGTATGGAAAGGTTGTCTTTTGCATAAATGAGCTTAACAAGAAGCGGGAAGCTGTCGTATTTAGTGAGCTTATGATTTTTGTCTGAACAGGAAGGGTCCTGATCTTTGTATGATCCATTTTCCGGAGTTTCCGGGTTCATATCAGACTTATCAAGTCCGAATAGCGCAGGCTGGTTTTTCCATAATTCCGAAAGAGTCATCCCCTTAAAGCGGCCGTCCCGTACACAGCTTTCACCGTTACGGTTCGCACTTACGACCCAGGCTTCTCCGACTGTTTCACTATCTGATTTATATCCATACTTTTCCTGGAGCCTGGTTCCGCCCCAGAGGACTTTCTTGAGAAAAGGAGTCATGAAAAGTAATTCATTATTATACATATGATTTTCCTTTAAATTAGTTTTATAGGACAAAAGTACATTACATTATATTAGAAAGTAATGGATATAACAATAAAAAAGAAGCAGAACCTTTATGGAAGCTGCTTCTTTTTTTTATTCGCGATAAGGCTTAAAGGCGCATGTCGTGCCTGCAGGTACATGCATTTGACAGCCAAGTGGAATCCGGCAGGGCGTTTCATCCCTCGATTTGAAAAGATTCAAGGCAGAGGATATTCCTTTAGGGATATACATATTCTGCCGGAAACATCGGGCAAATTAGGATTCAGGTGTGAAAAACGGGCTGTTAATTTGCCAGCTTCAGGAAGAATCCTGACTGCTTAAGTGCCGGTCTCAGTGCTGTGTAAACTACAGTTGAAACAATGAGAGAAATCACGGCATTGATTATGGTGGATACAAAGTTTATTTTAAGTGAAAGCTCAGCAGCTGGTTTTCCGAGTATGAGGATCTTGTACCAGTAACCGATTATAGGGTCGGCAAAAATGTTGAAGGTAAGACCTGCGGCTGCGGCAAGGATGGCAAAGCGAAGGACATGCTTCGGATCATCGCTGGTGGTGATGTGACCGATTTTATGTGCGACAAAACCTGTGATCAGACCAATTATGGTCTTGCAGATAAGGGTCTTTGGAACAAGAGGCGCATAAACAGGATCAAAGAAATCACCGATGCTCATTCCGATGGCACCTGCGATTCCCCCAAGCGGGCCGCCGATTATAAATGAAGCAAGAACTACAACGGCATTGCCAAGATGGATGGATGTCATATCACCTGCTACAGGTATCTTTATCTGTAAAAAAGTGAAAACCGCATAGGACAGGGCTGCAAACAGAGCAGCAAGTGAAAGCTTGTAGGTTTTAGACTGGTTCATAATTTGTTCCTCCCCAAAGATGTAATTGATTTTGTCTCAATGTCATAAGACGAATGTGAGTTGAAAGGCTTAAACATTGTCACTGACATCCTTATGTTGAATTGGATTATAGGGGAAACCTGAATGTGTTAGAATTACCAGTTTTTGAAAAAAGTATATGACCAGATGATTGTCACTGATGCCTTTGAAGGATTGCTTCAGTGCTAATATGAGGCCGGGTGGGTTATAATATGATATAAGTGTCATAAGTCTTCCTCCACTTGTGCTTGCACAAAAGTGGAGGATAGACTTCATGACACGCCCCACATGACTGGTGGCAGATTCCGTAGGAATCTGGCATATAGCCTAAGCCTTCGCGAAGCGAACTAAATGGGCTGACGTTCCCAGAAGCGCATAGCGCGAAGCGGTCCGATATCGACTTTTGATAATCACATCAATTTTATATAAATGATTTTGGAGTAAGTGCATGAGTCTTCAATTTATTTTCGGTGCCGGCGGTGCCGGAAAAACAGAATATATTTTACAGTATTTTTTAAAGGAAGCCCCGAAGGATCTGAGTAAGAACTGGTTCCTTATAGTCCCGGAGCAGGACACCCTTGCCATGCAGAAGAGGATCACAGGACATCTCTTCAATAAGGGAAACGGAATTCTGAATATCGATGTGCTGAGCTTTAACAGACTGGCTTATCGTGTATTTGAGGAGCTTGATATTCCCATAAGCCAGATGGCCATAATCGATGATATGGGTAAGGTCATGATACTCAGGTCTGTGACAGAAAAGATAAAGGACAAGCTCAAACTTTATCAGAGAGAGTTGAATAAGGCCGGCTTTCTTTCTGAGCTTAAATCCCAGATTTCGGAATTCTATCAGTACCGGATTACTCCGGAGATGGTGGATTCCGCTGCTTTTCTTGCCGAATCCGTCTATACAAAGAACAAGCTTCATGATCTTGCTCTCATCCTGGAGGGCTTTCAGGAATACATGACAGAGCACGGGTATCTCACTCAGGAGGAGATACTGGATAAGCTTTACAGAAGTATGCCGGAATCAGAGCTTCTTAAGGGAGCTGTTGTCGCTTTTGACGGTTTTACGGGATTTACTCCTGTGCAGCTTGATATCATGGAGGAGATCCTGCCTGCAGCAAAAGAGACCATGGTGACCCTGGATGTAAGCATTGACGCAAGGGAATCCATATATGATGAGCGTGGGCCTGAGGACCTGTTCTACCTATCGAGACAGACTATCAAAAAGCTCACGAAAATGGCCCGGCAGTTAAAGGTGGAGATAGTTCCGGAAATAGATGTGAACCGCTTCGATGCCTGGACCGGTGAGGAGCGCGGTAGGGACAGACCTGCCTTCAGATTCGATACCCCTCACGGACACGCCCTGGATGTACTTGAGAGAAGGATCTACAGATTCGGGGAAGAAACCGTAAAGACTGAAGCGGGGGATGCACTCAGCATCTGGGAGGCTGCGGACCAGAGGCAGGAGATTGAAGCCATAGCTACAGAGATAGAAGCGCTGATAAGAAGCGGCAGGATGAGATATCGGGATATCGGAATCATCCTTACAAATCCGGAAGGGTACAGGGATATCGTCTATAAGGTCTTTTCCGAAGCGGGAATACCATATTTCTTTGATGATCCCGGCAGTCTCATGGACGCGCCTTATGCCGGTATCCTTTGTTCTGCTCTGGAGGCTGTTGATCAGAACTTTACCTTTGATTCGGTCATAAGATTTCTCCGTTCATGTCCCAAGGGAGATCCCATGGAAGAGCATGAGATCGATATCATGGATAATTTCCTCCGTAAAACAGGAAAACGCGGAATTTCCAAATATGACACTGTCTGGACCGAAAAGGATGGAGACGAGAGCAAAATGGAGCCTCTACGGAAGAAACTGTTCCTTCCGCTTATCGAACTTTCGAAAAAGATAAAAAGCAGGGACATGGATGTAGAGGGGAAGATTCAGGCTCTCAGGGAGTTTATGCTTTCTGCTGAGGCGGAAAGATATGTGATTTCACTTGCCGAAAAGCTGAAGGGCGAGGGGGACCAGAATCGAGGAGAGTTCATTAAGGAAAGCATTTCTGCTGTTGATAATGTTCTTGACCAGATGCAAAGACTTCTCGGGGAAACGATCATTTCCGTGAGCGATTTCAAGGACATACTTGAGGCCGGTCTTTCGGAGGCCTCAGTAAGGGTCATTCCCGCCACCATGGATCAGGTGGTCATAGGAGATCTTACCAGATCGAGATTTTCAAATCCTCTGGTATTTTTTGTTGCGGGAATTACTTCTACAGAAGTACCAAAGGCTGAGAGTGACCATAAGATAATCACGGACAGGGACAGGAAGCTGTTTTCTGAGATAGGGGCCGAGCTTGCGCCTGACCGCACCGAAGAAGCATTGATACAAAGATTCTATATATACAGAGCGCTTTTAAATCCGTCGGAAAAACTGGTGCTCAGCTATCCCATGAAGGGCAGGGACGGAAAAGGAGTCAAGCCTTCAGGAATTATAGGAGAAATCAAGGATATGTTTCTTGATTTCAAGGTGAAAAAGCTGAGGAGACTTAAACCACTGATATTTACCCGTAAGGAGGCAGTACGGTTTATCGCGTCGGAGCTTCCGGAAACAGTAGGACAGCCGGTAACCGAGGGTTCTGAATATGAGAAGCTTCTCAGATTTCTGAGGATTCTTTACGATGATGAGAGCTACAGGGAAAAGATCCTGGATCTTATTTCTGCGGCATTTACACATTATGTGGATGCGGATCTTAAGCCGGAAGTGTCGGAAATGCTTTACGGTGATATGATAAGCGGCTCCATAACCAGACTTGAAAGATTCGCCCAGTGTGCCTATGCCCATTTTCTTCAGTATGGACTTAAACTCACAGAAAGAGAGACCTTTGAGGTTCAGATGTTCGATATAGGAAATCTTTACCATTCTGCCATCGAAAAGAGCTTCAGGGATACCTTTAATATGAATAAAAAGCTGGAGGAGCTAAGTCCAGAGGAGCTTAATGCACTTGCCGAAAACAGTGTCCGTGATGTGGCTGAGACCTACAATTACGGAATGCTGTTCGATACAGCAAGAAACAGGTATCTTATACATAAGGCGGGAAATATCACTAAGCTCACTCTTTGGGCACTGTCCGAGCAGCTTAAGCATGGAGAATTCTATGTGGACGGCATGGAAAAGCAGTTTGATTATGTGAGGAACGGGCTGAGGCTTAAGGGAAGGATAGACAGAATTGATGTGGCAAGGGATTCTGATCACGTATATGTGAAGATAATCGATTACAAGTCCGGGAAGACAGCCTTTGATCTAACAAAGGTCTATAACGGTCTTCAGCTGCAGCTCGTAACATATATGAGCTATGCCATGACGGATTATCAGAACAGAAATCAGAATAAGGAAATACTTCCCGCTGCCATGCTGTATTACAGAATACAGGATCCGGTACTTGAGTACAAAGCTGACAGGACCCCCGAAAATGCAGAAAAGGAGCTTCTCAAGGAGCTTAAAGCAGACGGGCTTGTGAACTCCGAACTTGAAATAGTAAAAAAGCTGGACAGGGACATAGAAAAGGATTCGGAGGTCATTCCGGTCACCCTAAAAGGCGGCGCCGTAGATATCAGCAAAAAATATGTTGCTTCCACAAAGCAGTTTGAGGCTTTGGGAAAGTACATTGATGAGCTCATGCAGCGTTTTGCGGGTGAGATAAAGTGCGGAAGGATCTCTGTGGATCCCATGGATTTCGGTAAGGACAGCACAGTCTGTGATTACTGTCCTTATCACAGTATATGTAAATTTGACAGACGTATCGAGGGATACAGATACAGGAAACAGATTATGATGAAACCCGAAGAAATTTGGAAAGAAATAATGCCGGAGGAGCCTCAGGATGAAGTGGACGGATGATCAGCAAAGGGTCATAGACCATAAGGATGGAAATCTGCTGGTGGCAGCAGCTGCGGGCTCAGGAAAGACGGCGGTCCTCGTTGAACATGTGATCCAAAGGATTATGGATAAGGATGATCCTCTGTCTCTGGAACAGATGGTCATCATGACATTTACGGATGCAGCAGCTCAGGAAATGAGAGAGAGGATAAAGTCCGCTATCGATAAGCAGCTGGCAAAGCACCCCTATGATGCCGGACTCATACGTGAGGCCGGGAATATCCAGAATGCCAATATCTCCACTATTGACTCCTTCTGTAAGAGGTTCATAACGGAAAACTATGCGGCTATAGACCTGGATCCGGGGTTCAGAATGGGTGACAGCGGAGAGCTTAAGCTGCTGAAGAGTGATGTGATATCAGATATTCTGGAGGAGCATTATGCTATCCAGGAGGATGAGGATTTCCTGAATTTTGTGGATTCCTTTTCGGGAGGAAAGAGTGATTCCGGAATTGAGGAGCTTATACTCAGGCTTCACGATTATGCTGAAGCGAGTCCCTGGCCCATGGAGTATCTGGACAGCTGCATGAATCAGGAGGAAGGAGGCCGTAACTGGAAGAGATTTTATCTGAACCAGCTCAGGGCAAGGGTCAGAGATGATGCAGAGGACATGGAATATGCTTTATCTATATGTGAGGACCCGGAGGGGCCTGAAGCCTATATAGATGAGTTCACTGCCAATCTGAACGCCATCGACGCTGTTTCAGAAGCCTCCGATATTGAGGGCTTTGCGGAAGCAGTGAATGCTGCATGCGGATGTTTCGGAAGACTTAAGCCTTCAAAGGCGGCTCTTAAGGACAAGGCAAAGGATATCAGAGACTCTGTAAAGAAGGATCTTAAGGCGATAGCGGAAGGAATAGTTATTCCGGACAGTGAAACAGAAGAAAAGATGGAGGCAGGGATACAGGCCGGCATCAGGGTGCTGGTGGATCTCACAAGGGAGTTCATCGAGAGATTTCAGGATCAGAAGGCAAAGCGTCACATGCTTGATTTCGGCGATTTGGAGCATAAGGCGCTGGAGATACTGTACACAGTGGACGAAGAGGGGAAGAGATGCTTTTCCCAGATAGCGGATGACTATGCCAAAAGGTACAGAGAGATACTGGTGGATGAATATCAGGACTCAAACTATGTACAGGAGGAGCTTATTTCGGCTCTTTCCTCCGAGCGTTTCGGAAGACCGGATGTTTTTCAGGTGGGTGATGTGAAGCAGTCCATCTACAGCTTCAGGCAGGCAAGACCGGATCTTTTTCTTCAGAAGTACAATGATGTGAACTATCCGACCATAGAGCTGAGTCAGAACTTCAGAAGCAGAAACGAGGTCATAAGCGCCGCGAATGATGTGTTCAGGCAGGTCATGACAGCACCTGTAGGAGGCATTGACTACACGGAAAGGGCCGCTCTTCACTATGGATTCCCGTCTGCCGAATACTCGGAGGAACTGAAGAAAGAGTACCTCACAGAGCTTCTTATTATGGAAAACAACAAGGAGCTTTCAAGGGATCTTTTTGAAGGAGAGGAGCTTTTGAAGGAGGAGGCGGAGGCCCGTCTCATAGCTCACCGTATCCATGAGCTTCACGACAGGCAGGAAAAGACTCCCTACAGAGACATTGTCATACTGACACGTTCTCCGGGATCATGGGCTGACACACTGGTGGATGTGCTGAATGAAGAGGGAATTCCTGCCTATTGCACCAGCAACGAGGGGTATTTCAATACGGTAGAGGTGGAGACTGTTCTGAGTCTTCTGAATGTAATAGACAATCCTGAGCAGGATATTCCTCTGGCGGCTATTATGCATTCCGACATCTATAAATTTACGGATGAGGAGATGGCGGAGATAGTGAATTCCAGAGGTACGCTGAGACCCATTTACGAGGAGCTTTCCGGGACTGATGTTTCCGGAGCAGGCAGTGAAATGGTGGTTTTCGAAGTACCGGAAGAAGATCAGGATGAGAAGGACAAAGAGATTTACGGAATATACAGGATTCTAGATGAGGACAAGGTCGGGAGTTTTGAACCCCTGAGAGATGAGCTTGCGGATAAGCTGCTCGGTCTTTACAGGGATATAGAGAAATTCAGACAGATGTCACATTATCTTTCAATCCATGAGCTCCTGTACAGAATCTACGATGAGACCGGATACTATAATTATGTGACTGCCATGCCTTCGGGAAGCAGAAGAAAGGCAAATCTGGATGCTCTGGTGGATATGGCTCTGTCCTTTGAAAAGACTTCATATAAGGGACTTTTTGACTATATCAGGTATATCGAGAAGCTGAAGAAATACGATGATGATCAGGGGGAGGCCTCCGTTTATTCGGATCAGGATGACCTTGTGAGAGTCATGTCCATACATAAGTCAAAGGGACTTCAGTTTCCTGTGGTGTTCCTGTCGGGTATGGGACGGAGGTTCAACAAACAGGATCTCAATGCAAAGATACTGATAGATTCCGAATACGGAATAGGCTGCAATTACGTGGATCTTGAAAACAAGGTCAGGATCCCGTCGCTTAAGAGAGCAGCCATAAGGGAAAAGCTGGAAACCGATCAGCTTGGAGAGGAGCTTCGTGTTCTGTATGTCGGTATGACGAGAGCTGTTGATAAGCTGATACTTACAGCTACCGTAGGTGATGCCGAAAAGCTTCTGGAAAAGTTCAGGGATACGGAAAACGGGCTAAGCACAACTGCTGTCAGAAATGCATCAAATTACCTTGACTGGATAGTTATGGCAGAAGGAAGGCTGAAGCTTGAAGATAAAAGTGAGATAAGAGACATAAGAAGTCCCATTTCCGTGAAGGTATACACTTTGTCGGATATACATAGGATCATGCAGGAGAGGGAGGAAAGTCTGGAGGAGCAGCAGGCGTCTCTCATTCAGCAGATAATGAACCTGGATACAGAGGGTGATGAGTATCAGAAAGAGCTTCTTTCTTTTTCATATAATTATGTACATCAGGATGCGGTGGGACTTTATCCGAAGCATTCTGTTTCAGAGCTTAAGGAAGCAGAGATCGAGAAGTTTGAAACTGAACGTCATTCCGAAGGGGAAGGATCCTGGATGATTGCAGCGGATCATTCGGATACAGAGGGCTTTTCTGCCGGGGATTACGGATCCGGTAAGCCGGATGTACATATGACCGGTAAGGCAGGTGCGGTAGTTGGTAATGCCTACCACCGTGCTTTTGAAAGGTATGATTATGAGGATGCTCCGGAGAGATTTATGCAGCAGCTGAAGGAGAAGCTGCCTGAGGAGGAATATAAGCTTATAAAAGAGGAGCGCTTTAAGTGTTTCATGAACAGTGATCTCGCTTCACGTTTCAGAAGGGCCCAAAGGAACGGGAACCTTTTCAGAGAACGGCACTTCATGCTGAATCTCCCGCATAATGAGCTGTTTGGGACAGGAACTGTGAAAGAGCATATACTGCTTCAGGGCATAATAGATGCATTCTTCATAGAGGACGATGAGATAGTGCTCGTTGACTATAAGACAGATCATGTGAAGACAGAAGATATACTTGTAGGAAGGTATAAAAAGCAGCTGGAGCTTTACGCAAAGGCACTTGAATCAATTACAGGTAAAAGGGTGAAGGAAAGGCTTATTTATTCTGTGACTTTAGGGAAAAGCATTCCGGTGTAAAATTCAGAGAAAAAAGATGAAAAAACCACGCTGCAGAGTCCCGGTTGGATTCGCTGGCGTGGTTTTTTTTAAGATGACAGAACAGGATCCATACGGCCCTGCTTCAGTCTATCTTTTTATTCAGTTATGCTTCAGGATCAGCCTCATCGTTCTTTGCGATGATGATTTCCTGTGCGTATGGAAGTGACTCTATCCATTCGCAGAAAGTGTGCCACTCCTCAAGCTTATGGTATCTTCTTGCAAAGTAGATATTGATGAGGGTCTCGTAGTTGAGAGTGACTGTTCTCATCTGATTGTAGGATTCGGGAATCATCTGAATGAGGTCGTACCAGTCGTCCTTGTTCTTGCCCTCCGACATGTATCGCTGACGGATCTTCTCGATTTCAGCGATGTAATCCTTCATTATTTTTTCGGCATCAGGTGTGAGGTGATCATGGGAAAAGTCATCGTACTCGATAGGCTTGCTGTGGATCTTATGCATGGTGGAGGTTGAGTTGGCAACGGTTGCTATTTTATAGGTATCGTACTCCTTCCACCAGTAGATAGGGGCTGTGATATCACAGCATACCATGATCATACGAACGTACTTGCGGTGATCTGAACCTGCGATACGGAGACGCTTGGCAAGGGAAAGATCGTTGGGGCCGAGAATATAGTTTCCTTCTTCATCATAGGAACTGTCTGAACGTGCCCAGGAGTTCAGCGGATTACGTGCGCCTCTCATGGCATTTTCAAGATTCATAACAGAAGTTCTTTCAATTTTAATCATATATACCTCTTTCTAAATTAATTAGTTAAAAAGCATTTTTATCACCGACTATTGTATCAGATTTGTCAATAAGAAACATTAACAAAAAGAATGGTTAAATTTTTATCAACCCAATGTCTTAAGTTGTTGTTTGTGTTCTTTTGCGGTGTTATAATTTTTAATAACGTTAAAAAAATAACGATTGGCATCGGAGTTAGAATATATTGCCAACCGGACACTAAAGTATAAAAAGGAGATTGTGTTATGGCAAGATTTTGTTTACCAAGAGATGTTTATCATGGCAAGGGCTCACTTGCAGAGCTTAAGAACTTTAAGGGCAAGAGAGCTATGATCTGTGTAGGCGGCGGTTCCATGAAGAAGTTCGGCTTCCTTCAGAAAGCAGAGGATTATCTCAAAGAAGCAGGATTTGAGGTTGAGATCTTTGAGGGAATCGAGTCAGACCCTTCTGTTGAAACTGTTATGAAGGGTGCAGAAGCCATGGCAGAGTTCAAGCCTGACTGGATCGTTGCCATCGGCGGCGGATCACCTATCGATGCAGCAAAGGCAATGTGGATCAAGTATGAGTATCCTGACTGCACATTTGAAGATATGTGCAAGGTATTCGGTATCCCTGAGCTTCGCCGCAAGGCACATTTCTGCGCGGTTTCTTCAACATCAGGTACTGCAACAGAGGTTACGGCATTTTCAATCATCACAAACTATGCAAACGGCGTTAAGTATCCTATCGCTGATTTTGAGATCACACCTGATGTTGCCATCGTTGATCCTGAGCTTGCAGAGACCATGCCTAAGAAGCTGGTTGCACACACAGGTATGGATGCTATGACACATGCTGTTGAGGCTTATGTTTCTACAGCTAACTGTGACTTCACAGATCCTCTTGCTATTCATGCTATTGAGATGATCCAGGAGAATCTCGTTAAGTCATACAATGATGATATGACAGCACGTGATGCCATGCACAATGCTCAGTGCCTTGCAGGTATGGCATTCTCCAATGCACTTCTCGGCATAGTACATTCCATGGCTCACAAGACAGGAGCAGCTTTCGCGGATTACGGCGCACATATCATCCACGGTGCAGCCAATGCCATGTACCTTCCAAAGGTCATCGCATTTAATGCAAAGGATGAGACCGCAAAGAAGAGATATGGTGTTATCGCAGATTATATGCATCTCGGCGGTTCTAATGATGATGAGAAGGTAGATCTGCTCATCAAGTACCTTCGCAAGATGAATGATGATATGAATATTCCTCACTGCATCAAGAATTATGGTAAGGATTCATTCCCAACAGAGCAGGGCTTTGTTCCTGAGGAGGTATTCCTTGAGAGACTTCCAAAGATCGCAGAGCTTGCCATCGGTGATGCATGTACAGGTTCAAATCCACGTCAGCCGAGCCAGGAGGAGATGGAGAAGCTCCTTAAGTGCTGCTATTATGATACAGAGGTTGATTTCTGATCTGGTTCAGAAAGTAAGTGAATAATATGAAAAAATCCGGGATCTGAATGATCCCGGATTTTTTAGTTACATATTTGATATTTTGTCAGGTCAGTACCGGAAGGAAAAGCTCAGCTAGACCAAGGAAAATAAAAAAGCCCAAAACATCTGTTGCTGTAGTAACAAATATACTTGAGGCAAGAGCAGGGTCCGCGTGAAGTTTGTCCAGGGTGAGCGGAACCAGAAAGCCGAATATTCCGGATACCATGAGATTTCCGATCATGGCAAGGAAGATGATGACTCCCAGGAAGAAGTTGCCGTAAACAAATGAGACTACGATTCCTGTTACAAGTCCTGTTGCTGCACCGTCAACGACTCCCAGAAAAATCTCTTTAACAAATGACTTCCAGTTCTCTCCGAAGTCCACGTCGTTATTTGAAAGTTCACGTACCATGATGGACATGGTCTGGGTTCCTGCATTGCCGCCCATTCCGGAAACTATAGTCATGGTAGCCGAAAGTGCAACTACCTGGGCAATGGTGGATTCAAAAACCTTTACAGTAAAGGAAGCAAGAAATGCAGTAAGGAGATTTATCAGAAGCCAGGGCAGACGCAGACGGACCGATTCCATCAAAGAGGTATCGAGTCCCTCCTCTGCGGAGGTTCCTCCCAAGTGAGCGATATCCTCATCGTGCTCCTCGTTGATGACATCGATGATATCATCGACGGTGATGATGCCAAGGATAGAGCCTTTACTGGAAACTACGGGAATGGCCTGCAAGTCGTACTTTGATACTACTTGGGCAACCTCTTCCTGATCCACTTCCGGTTCTACCGATACCACCTGATCATCCATGATATCGCAGAGCTTTGTGTTACGGGGAGAACTGAGAAGATCTCTCAGATCGACAGTTCCTACCAGCTTTTTCAGGCGATCCTCATCAGTTACATAGATGGTTTCTATGACCTCTGTTTTCGGACCTATATCACGGATGGTGTCAAGGGCTTCTGCACAGGTTCTGTCCTCACGAAGTGCGATGTACTCAGTGGTCATGATACCGCCGGCACTGTCATCGGGATACTGCAGGAGAGTGTGAATGATCTTACGATCCCCGGACTTCATCCGGTTAAGAAGCCGCTTACGTCTTGCAATCTCCATTTCTCCGAGGATATCAACGATATCATCCTTTGACATGTCCTCGAACATATCAAGAAGGGTATCATCTGAAAGATGATCACCGATACGCTGACGGGTTTCATCGTCAGCCTCTTCCATGATTTCGGTCAGCTGTTCTGTATTGAGGAATTCGGGCAGCTTTTCGATATCCTCATCATCGAGGTCATCGATCTCTTCGACGAAGTCAGCGGTCTGCATGTCTTCATAGTAGTCGCTGATGTCTTTTTTGTTACCTTCATCAATGAGATCTTCGAGCTCGTCTTCGTCCTTATCCTCATCCGTTTTGGAATCGTCGAAGTCATCTGAATCCGTATGAATCAGATTTCGTTCATCATTGTCTTTTTTATTTTCGTCAGGAATCGATTCAAAGAGATCTGTAAGGTTAGGTCTGGATTCCTCCGGAATCTCGGGCTCTTCATCCTCATCACTGTCTCCGGGGCGTTCGTTTCTCTGCCTGTTTTGCTTTGATCCGGAAGAGCCGTCATTGTTAACGGCATTTACAGTACTGTTATCGGACTTTTCATCGTTATCAGTGGAAGAAATGAGGAGTTCATTGGAAACAGGTTTTTCCGCTTCTGTTGTTTCCTGATTTTGAACAAGAGTTTCATCCTGCTTATTCAGTTCATCCATGGCGCACCTCCTGTTGTGATTTTTGTGCAGGTCTTCAGTACCGGTATGTCTTTTCGGGTCGTGACCGGACCTGATTTAAGGCATATCGATTTCAATTTATGATTCGACAAAGAGATGCTCAAATCCGAGAAGACATTATTATAAAAAATACATTTATAATGTATTTTTAACGTAAGGGTATATTCTATAGCCCAACTTATAAAAGCGCAACTGTTTTGACCATCACACCATATATATTGTAGGAATTATATTATTGATTGCCAACTGTTTTTTGTTAAAAACGAGAATTTTTTGCAATATTTAATTATGTGAAAAGCACAGTGTATACAGATTTTTTTTTTCTTTTTTTGTCAAAACCATCACAAGATTGTTAAAAATTTATTGTTCATCAAGTGCAAAATGATTATAATAAAAGCTAATTGCAAACCGGATTTGGGTGTGGAGGGTTAAGGCCCGTGTTCCGATGCAAATTTCGATGAATATCATGGAGGAGATCATGTACGAGATCACTAAAGTTGAGCACTTAGTTGATAAGGATTGGCTCATGGTTGTTAAAGCACCATTTGTTGCCAAAAAATGCGAACCCGGTCAGTTTTTGATTGTAAAGCTCGGTGAGCTTGGAGAAAGAATTCCGCTTACTATCGCTGACTATGACAGAGAAGAAGAGACTATTACCATAGTATTCCAGGTAGTTGGAGCCTCTACGGAAAAGATGAGTAAGCTGAAGGCAGGAGACTGCTTTACAGATGTTGTGGGACCTCTCGGAAAGCCGTCAGAGATGATAGACACCCCGATCGATGAGCTTAAGAAGAAGTCCATCATTTTCATTGCCGGCGGTGTTGGCGCAGCTCCTGTATACCCTCAGGTAAAGTGGCTTCACGAGCATGGAATCGAGGCTGATGTCATCCTCGGTGCAAGAAGCAAGGATCTTCTTATCATGGAGGAGGATCTTCGCAAGGTAGCTGCCAATGTTTATGTATGTACTGATGATGGCTCATACGGTGATAAGGGAGTTGTAACAGATATCCTTAAGAAGCTTGTAAACGAGCAGGGCAAGAAGTATACACAGTGCATTGCCATCGGACCTGTTATCATGATGAAGTTTGCCTGCCTTACAACTAAGGATCTTGGAATTCCTACCATCGTTTCCATGAACCCGGTTATGATCGACGGAACAGGTATGTGCGGAGCATGCAGACTTGTTGTTGGCGATCAGGTTAAGTTTGCATGTGTTGACGGACCTGAATTTGACGGACACCTTGTTGACTTTGACCTTGCTATGAAGCGTCAGAGACAGTATAGGGACGAAGAAGGCAGAGCGATGCTTCAGCTTCAGGAGGGTGCTACACACTCCGGCGGTTGCGAAGCAGATAAATGATCGGGGAGGCACAAGATGAATAATTCTATGACAAGGGTTCCTGTTCGTGAGCAGGACGCAAAGGTAAGAGCTACAAACTTTGAGGAAGTTTGTCTTGGATATAATGATGAGGAAGCTGTACTTGAGGCAGAGAGATGTCTTAACTGTAAGAATCCTCTCTGCATGAAGGGGTGTCCTGTTTCTATTCACATTCCTGATTTCATCACAAAGATCAAGGAGAAAGATATTGCAGGTGCAGCTGATGTTATCGCGCTTTCTTCTGCACTTCCTGCAGTCTGCGGACGTGTTTGCCCTCAGGAGACACAGTGTGAGGGTAAGTGTGTAAGAGGTATCAAGGGAGAGCCTGTTTCCATCGGTAAGCTTGAGAGATATGTTGCTGACTGGGCAAGAGAGCATGATTATGTTGCTGCAAAGCCGGGAGAGCCTAATGGTAAGAAGGTGGCTGTTATCGGATCGGGTCCTTCGGGACTTACCTGCGCAGGTGATCTTGCAAAGCTTGGTTATGATGTGACCATCTTTGAGGCATTCCATCAGCCCGGTGGAGTTCTGGTTTACGGAATTCCTGAGTTCCGTCTTCCTAAGGACAGAGTAGTTCGTCCTGAGATTGAAAACGTAAAGAAGCTTGGCGTTAAGATAGATACCAATGTTATCATCGGACGATCACTCACAATTGATGATCTGCTTAATGAAGAAGGCTTTGATGCTGTATTCATCGGATCAGGTGCAGGACTTCCAAAGTTTATGAACATTCCGGGTGAGTCTGCTAACGGTGTATACTCTGCAAACGAGTTCCTTACACGTAATAACCTTATGAAGGCATTCCGCGAGGATGCAGATACCCCTATCAAGGTAGGTAAGAAGGTGGTTGTAGTAGGCGGCGGTAACGTTGCTATGGATGCTGCAAGAACAGCACTTCGTCTTGGAGCAGAAGTACACGTTGTATACAGACGTTCAGAGGAAGAGCTTCCTGCAAGAGTAGAGGAAGTTCATCATGCTAAGGAAGAAGGCATTATCTTCGATCTTCTTCAGAATCCGGTTGAGATCTACGTAGATGAAAATGACTGGGTAAAGGGCATGAAGATTCAGAGAATGAGACTTGGTGAGCCTGATGCATCTGGCCGTAGAAGACCTGAGGAGATTCCGGGAGATGTATACGATCTTGATTGTGATATGGTCATCATGTCTCTTGGAACATCACCTAACCCGCTTATCAAGCAGACAACAGATGGACTTGATACTAACAAGCATGGTTGTATCATCGCTAAGGAAGAGAACGGACAGACATCTAAGACTGCAGTATTTGCAGGTGGTGATGCCGTTACAGGTGCTGCTACGGTTATCCTTGCCATGGGTGCAGGTAAGGCTGCCGCAAAGGGAATTGATGATTTCCTGAATGGGAGAGCCTGAAAAACAGGTATATAAGGGACCTGCGTTACTGTATTGAAAAAATGGAAGGTTGTATAAGACCGATAAAAAAAGAACTGCTGCGGCAGTTCTTTTTTTGTGAAAAAATATAAAGTGATACAAATAAAATCAAATAATAAACAGTTGTTAGGTTATTTTTTAAATGAAAATGACGAAGTACATCATACAGGGGCTTTGAAGGCATAGGAGAGTCTTTTGACTTAATAAAAACGATTGTCCTGTTTGAGCTTCGGAATCCTGCAAAGGCATGCGGATATTTATATTGATGAGAGGAATCGGAGATGGACAAAAAGGCAACAAATCTGGGAATCAATTCACTGAAATTTACGATAGTTTTTATGCTTCTTGGAACTGCACTGTTAACTGCTTTAGGCGTTGCTGCATTTTCTATGTACGGCACAATCAGGAACAACAACGAGCAGGTAAATGCATATCGCAACAGACTTGAATCGGACGTTATGGAGAAGCTAAGACAGGAAACAGAAATAGCTGTATCCATGATTGATAAAATTCATAATGAGCAGCTTGAAGGTAAATATACTGAAGCTGAAGCTCAGAAGCATGCTGCTGATATCGTACGTGATCTCAGATATGACAATGGAAGCGGCTACTTCTGGATTGATACATATGAAGGCGTCAATGTAGTTCTTTTGGGAAGAGATACAGAGGGACAGTCGAGATGGGAATCTGTTGATCCTTCAGGCACCTACTATATACAGGAGATGATAAAGAATGGTCAGCAGGAGGGCGGTGGATTTACAGATCTGATGTTTGCCAAGCCAAACGAGACAGAACCCCTTCCAAAGAAAAATTATACACTTGCCTATGAGCCCTATAAGTGGGTAATAGGAACCGGTGTCTGGATTGATGATCTGGATGAGGCCGAGGCTGTTTATATTCAGAAGGCATCAGAAGCTATGCGTTCCACACTTATAGAGCTGGTTGTATTTATCGTTATATGGTTTATTGTGCTTATTGTTGTTTCCACTCTTCTGGGAGCATGGATCATCGGACCTATCAGTAAGGTTACTACAGCTGCAGAGCGTATAGCTGCCGGTGACTTTGACGTTAAACTGGATGTGAATTCAAAGAATGAGGTCGGCGTACTTGCAGATTCGTTTAAGGATACAATTAATCAGATGCAGAATTATCAGGGATATATCGATGAATTATCAGATGCATTATCTGAAGTATCGAATGGAAATCTGAATGTAAGGCTGCAGAGACAGTATGTGGGACAGTTCGCAAAGATTAAGACAAACATGGAGCAGCTTTTATCCAATCTTAATCAGACACTTGGCGGAATCAATGAAGCTGCCGGCAACGTAAGCAGAGGAGCGGAGCAGGTGTCGTCAGGAGCTCAGGCATTGGCACAGGGTGCAACAGAGCAGGCATCATCTATAGAAGAGCTTTCTGCAAATATGAATGATATATCCACTAAGGTAGATGATACAGCCAATATGTCAAAGCAGGCTCTTTCACTATCTACCAAGGTTGGTGAAGACATGATCACCAGCAACGTAAAGATGAATGAGATGTCCAAGGCGATGGAAGAAATCGTTGAGAGATCCAATGAGATATCCAAGATCATCAAGACCATTGATGATATTGCATTCCAGACCAATATTCTTTCCCTTAACGCTGCAATTGAGGCTGCAAGAGCAGGTCAGGCAGGTAAGGGGTTCGCAGTAGTAGCGGACGAAGTAGGTAATCTTGCAAAGAAGTCACAGGAAGCTGCACAGAATACAGCTCTTCTTATTGAGCAGACAATTGAAGCCGTTCAGAAGGGTGGAGAGATTTCGGCAGAAACAGCACAGGCTCTTGAATCTGTATCAAACGGAGCAAAGCAGATTACAAGTCTTGTAGAAGAGATTTCTACCGCATCCGCAGATCAGGCTAACGGTATTAAACAGGTAACCGAAGGAATAGATCAGATTTCATCTGTAGTTCAGACAAATGCTGCAACTGCACAGCAGAGTGCTGCGGCAAGTGAAGAGATGACCAGAATGGCTAAGAGTCTGAGCGGAGAGGTAAGCAAGTTCAATCTGAGGTAAAAAACTGCAAATAACAGCTTTTGACACTCAACACTTCGGAAATCGGATATGGGTTTCCGGAGTGTTTTTTTGCCAAAATAAAGATCTAAAATTTTTTTAAAAAAGTGTTTGACAATCAGATTGGTAATTGTTATTATAACTGAGCGCTTGAGAGACGCGGAACACCAGTTCTTCTAAATCAGGCGAAAAGAACCTTGAAAATCAAAGATCGATTAATACACAGACCCTGAAGATTCTTTAAAAGAAAATTCAGAGCTTCAAGTTTAAAAAACTATGAAGCACGACCAAAAAGGTCTAAAGCGAAACTATTCGCAGTAAAGTAACGGACAGAACAAGCTAAGCTAGTGAGTTCTGAACAAGGAAGAACTTAAAGAGCCTAAGCTCTTAACATGAAATCGGAGAAAATGCCATTTGAATGCGCTTCGCGCAGGCATTTTCGTTTGATTTCGGCTAA
>SVDD01000028.1:0-49960 GCA_015057945.1 Lachnospiraceae bacterium
ACCTCTGTTTTATATGATAAAACTATTATACCATAGAATAATTAAAGTATCAGTTATTTATTTTACGTTATACTAGTTGCGCCGATGGCGGCACATAATGTTTTTATATATCTATTCATGATCATTCTCCATTTTTTATAGTAAGCATCAACCTCAATTATTAACGTCAGTTTTTGTCGTTTAGATATGAAATATGAGCCCATATAATTGGCTCATATTTCATAAAACAAAAATATAAGTTCTGTTAATTCAACTCGCTCATGAATATTTTTTATAATTAGATTTTTCTGCAGCAATAATTATCGTAAGACTACCATCAGATTCTATAATGATATCTCCTTCACCAGGCATATAATGATAAGTGTCTTCATATAGTCTGAGATAATCAACGGTTTGACCATAACGAGTAACCGTTATAGTTGACTCATCCTTTTTTTGTATATAGACCCACTTGTTACCTTCATTTACGGTTATTTCTCCTGCCCCTAACTCCTCTCCGGATTTAAATAAATATACACCAGAGATTGTATCTACATTATCTTCAGAGGAAATATGAAGTGTCATTACCGTTCCATCATAGTCTAACATTGCGCCATTTTCGTTGACATCATGATGATATTTTTCTATTTGGGTGTTTGTAACAAGATAACCTTCAGAATCAAAATAGTAGCATTCAGCTATGCCATCGTTGTTTCCATCGATCCAGTGCCATGATGACGTTGGGTATGTTCCGTCGCCGTTGTTGTATCTCCAGCATTTTCCTTCTTTAATCCATTGACCGGCAAAGGTTGCTGTTGAAAGCATGCTTGCAGTAATCATTACAGCAAATAAATATTTAATAGGTTTTACCATGAGCCTTCTCCTGTATGATTCATAATATTTCTGGCTAATATAATCATTTGAAATTACGGTTTATAATATTTTTTTAGATAGCAGATGTTATAATCTCGATCTTATTCAACTTATAATCATCAAAGGTTATGGAATTTAATAATTAGTATATGTAAGCAGATTCCACGGTTCTAAAATACCTGTTTCTTTTCCGTCACCTGACAGGTAGGTGTCTATATTTTCCTGAGTCATATCTACAAAATACAGATAAGCTAAATTATTAAAGCTTGTCTGTGCTGCTTGAAGTATCTCTGCTTCGGTTGAATTGTAATGAATGATATCAAACTCGTTAAGAGTCTTTCCATCAAACTTATAAAGAGTTTTAGTATCCTTTCCTCTTTTTCGTTCAGTCAAAATACGTCCATCATATGGATTTACAGCCATAAACATTTCGGTATTATAATCTTCATACCTTCCCGGATTAAAGATTTTTAAACCTGCATCAGAATAACTCATCAATGCAGTTATATAATTTATACCGTCATGACATCCAACGAATACTTCAGGTATTCCATCCTGATTCATATCGATTACGGCAAAGTTATCAGCCTTTTTTCTTAATGAATTCCAGGTATTGTTTAATAAAACCTTCCTGTATTCAGCGATGGCTGAAGAATTTGTGGATGAAGTCATTGTTATTCCTCCGGTAGTATTTGAATTATTTATAAAATCTACTCCGGAAGCTACAACCTGTGATTTAGGTTTATTTTTATCGGCTTTAGAATTATTTTTGGATTTTGTTTTAGCTAAAGAAGTTGAACAGAATACTAATGTCAAAATCAATGTCATTAATAGAAGTTTCTTTATTTTCATACTATCTCCATTTTTTGTTTATCAGTCCTGTAAAACAGGCTTCATTTCAAATACGATAAATAACTATTGAGTATAGGAGGATTTCCGAATGGTTTTAAATAGTCTCTCCGGAAATCCTGTTTTTTTGGATATTTAAGTTCTTATGATAAAGAGGATTTATAGCTTTCTGAAAATTAAATAAATCACGTATACTTAGCAGAATAGATACTTACGCTAATTTCTGCATGTTTAGCCATTTGAATCGTTTGACTCATTGTCTGAGTTTTCGTTAGCTGAGTTGTCATTTGATGTAACATCATTATTATTTGTAGCATCTTCGATATTGTCTGAAGATTCATGATTGGAATTTTCTGATTCTTCGTCTGATGTATTCTCTATATCAGTAGTATCTTTGTCAGCTTCCTGATTAATTTCGTTCTCAGAATCATTGGAAGTTCCTTCTACTTCTGATTCTTCGATAGATGAAGTATCATCTGTTTCATCTTTATCTGACTCAGCATTATCCGAAGTAGTGTCATTGTCATCATCAGTATCGATACTGTTCTCTGCCTCTACAACTTCTTCGTTGTTTGCGTCATTTTCAACTACTTCCTCATGCTGCTCTACAACTTCTTCAGTCTCTTCAGGTACAGCTTTAGAGATTTCTTTTATCTGCCAGATGGAATTATGAGTATAACCGATACATTTTAAATGATTTCCTCCATAAGAGTAACCAACACTTCCATCATATACAAGATCTCTGGTTTTTAAATATTCGGGGATATCATCTCCTTCATATTCGCACCTTTCTATTGGGACGACTTCATATCCATGCTTGGCAATTTCGTCTACGATCTCCTGTGCTTTTTCCATAGCCTCATCGTATGTCATTTTATCCCAAAGGATACCAAGTTTTTTGTCGGTGCCGGCATTTTCGAGAAGCTTATCTACTATTCTGTAAGCAGCTGCCTGATCATCAGTGCCGGTATAACAAAGGATATCGTCTGCATTTTTTTCACATATTGTATATTGTGAAATAATGCTGTCAAGAAAGTTGCTTAAATTATGGAAATTTGAGATGAATGGATCTCCATCTGCAGTCTGAATCTCATCTCTCCGTAGCATGGTTGTTCCATCGTAGGCAAATCTTGTTTCCGGTGTGCCGTAACTTGCGAAGATTGGATATTCATTGATATAACCATATTCATCAAGGTCGGATTCTTTTACGAGCACACTGTAATTGCATAGCTGCGAATTATCTCCCCATATATATACATTTGTCGCATCTACAATAAGCCACTCGCCATCAACGCATACAAGATTGTATACATGCAATGAATCATCGAGTTTGTTTATGTTATTGTATACATAGCGTGCATCAAGTCCTACCGCTGTGGCCATCTGAAGGAATGCATCAGCATATCCCATACACTGACACTTTCCTTTGCAGAGTGCCCAATAAGCGGTCTTGAATTTTGTTGATTCTCCGGCATCGCAATCATAAGTCACATTCTGTGCAAGGTATCTTACAATAAGCTCTACCTTAAGCATGTCACTTTCATTGCCTGTGATGTACTTATCAACAAATTGCTGGATCTTTTTATCTACGGCAGCCTGTTCTTTGTCAGTCACCATATCACTCATTGAAGAACCGTAATGATAATCAGCTATTGTATAATAGCGAGCATCACTGGTCTGTTCCTCCTGAGGAATGACAGGTCGCATGCATTTTACATAGTCTTCCGAAGAGGATTCATTAGTTTCCACTTCTTCAACCGTATTGGTTGATACATTCTCTTCATTGCTCTTGTGGTCCACACTATCATTAGTTGATGTGTTTGCTGAACTATCGTTTGAGCTTGAATGACTGGATGATCTTGATGAACCACCGCCAGATGATGAGCCTCCACCACCGCCTGAGGAGCCACCCGATGAACCACCTCTTCCGAGAACTGTATTGTCTGTTGCCTTGAGCCCAAAGTTCTTTGTGTTCGGAGTCTCTACTGTCACTATGTTTCCGTTTTCATCGAGCATCTTTCCATCGTTATTGACGCTCTTTCCGTCAGGTGTCAGTGTAGTTTCAAGCATCTGTCCTGCGGCATCAAAGTAGTAATACTCAGAGATACCATCATGATTTCCGTCCAGAAGTCTCCATCCGTTTGTTACGAATGTTCCGTCTGCGTTCTGATAATACCACTTTGTTTCACCCTTTTCATTTGGCCATGAAGCCCAGGTCCCTTCCTTGTACTGGATTGTACCTTCCTTAGTCCAGGCGCCGGATTCGTTAACAGTGAATTCGTCAGGTGTCATGCAGTTAGCAAGCATTCTACCCTCAGTATCAAAGTAATAGCACTTAGAGAGGCCATCGTTATTGGAATCGATCCATCTCCAGCCCTTTGTAAGTGCACCGGCATCATCTGTGTAGTTCCAGATGTTGTTCACAAGCGACCAGCTTGCGGCATTAGCAGGTGTTGACATCGATAAGCACACTGCGGTTGCAAAGCTAATTCCCTTAATTGATTGTTTTTTCATACTAATCCTTTTTCTCAATATTCTAGATCTGTATACTTTTAACTCGCACAACGATTCATCTGAAACGTATCCTTCGTAAAAAAGATGTATCCCGGGAGAAGTAGATGTCAGAAGCAGAGGTAGTAAAACAAAATCACCATACTAAACTAGAATTTAAATATAAGAAAACTGATGAAACATTCCCCTTTGCGGTGTTAAAAATTACATAATCTGCGCAAAAAAGCGAAAGTAGTTTAATATATATATATATATTACAACGATTAATTTAAGGGGATTTTTAAGAGTTGAACGTAATGCGTTATGCATATTTGTCGAAATATTTATCTCAGAAGTGTACGTTTTTCCGCCCTTTTATATTATTACAGGGATAAAATTGCATCAAAAAAGACGGAAGAATAAAGTATGATCAAAATTGTATTTTAGAAATACAATCAGAGACTTTTATATGCTTTTAAATATAGACAGAAAAACATATAAGGTTTTACAGAGCAATTTGAGCTTTGTATATAGTCGTAAATCAGACAATATGCAAGTCGTCAGATTTCTGATATCATTCCATTTAGAATATTTCAATTATTTTAGATTAATTATTTCTATCACGTTCTGTGAAGAGATTTTGCCAAAAAAATATAACAGGAAGTGGTGGCATTTGGGTTTAGAAATAATGACTTACTCAATATACGGTGTGACTGTTGACAAAGAAGCAAAAAGGACATAAATTTGAGGTATCAAATGATACCTCTTTAGTAGGCGCAATTTGACTAATGAACTAAAACCACGAATTGAAAGTGAGTTGGAAATAAAATCATATCTTCAGAATTTAAGAAATGCTCTGGAAAGAGCATTTACATTAGATATGTTTCCTTATAAGAAGTGAGGTCATATAATAAATATGAAGATAATAAAAAACGAAAAGCAATTGTGTACCTGCTGTATGGAAGAACATGAAGTTAAGACCGTCATTGAACAGGAACATACGGCTGTTAAAGGAATAGAGGTCAGCTATTACGCAGAATATATGTATTGTGATATTGCTGAGGAATTGTATATGACTGAAAAGCAGATACAGGACAATGACATCCATATGAAAGATGCCTATAGGAAGAAGCAAGGTCTTTTGACATCGGATCAAATTGTAGCGATAAGAGCTAAATACGGTATAAGTCAGAGCGATCTTTGTCTTTTATTGGGATGGGGAGGAAAAACCATTACCAGATATGAAAGTCATCAGATTCAGGATAAAGCCCATGACATGATATTAAAGAAAATTGATGTAGATCCGGAATGTTTTTTATCACTATTGGTGGAAGTTGAGGGAAAGCTTTCAGAAGATTCCTTTCGAAAATATCATGAAGCCGCCACATTTCTATATGAGAAATATAAAGATTTGTATCTAAAGAAGGCTATTGAAGCGCGAAAAATAAGGTATGCTAAAAATCGGTTTTTTAAAGCAAAGATAATGGAACGGATATAGTTGAGTTTATTTCCGGTTTTATCAAGTACGTCTTTGTCAAAGAGTGTGAAGAATATCCCAAGAATCAGGAATCAAATTAAATCCTTATCATAGAGTGAAAAATGTTATTAAAAGCCCGACTTCTAAAAAAGTCGGGCTTTTTGTGTGTTTTAGAGAGTCCTCTCCCAGGCAGCTCTCTTCTTTGTTTTTGCTGCTATATTCGGTTGTGTTACAGAGAAAATTGCAGGCAGGAGGAAAATAAAAGAAACGGGGTTTTGATCAGCTTCTGCTGTCCATATCCACGAAGTCATGCATCTCTCCCACATATTTTGTGGCCGGGCGCATGATACGTCCGTCGTACATCTTGTTTTCCATGTTGTGGGAAACCCAGCCGGAAACTCTTGCTATGGCAAAAAGCGGAGTATAAAGCTCGTCGGGGATTCCCAGCATGCTGTAGGCAAGACCTGAATAGAAATCAACGTTTGTAGGAAGGGGCTTTTTCTTTTTCTCCTGAAGAACTTCATGGGCGGTATCCTCAAACATCTTGTAGAAATTGAAGGTACTGAGCATGCCCTTTTCCTGAGCGAGATTTCTGCAGAGCTCTCTTAGGATTTCGGCACGGGGATCTGACAATGTATATACCGCATGTCCGAAGCCATACAAAAGACCTGAATGGTCGTAGAGCTTTCCTTCAAGAATATCCAGTATTACTTTTCGTAACTTTCCCTTATCACAGGTCATGCCTGTTACTGTCTTTACCTCTTCCATCATCCTGGATACGGAGATATTGGCACCGCCATGTCTTGGCCCCTTCAACGCCCCGAGGCTTGCACAGATGGCTGAATAGAGATCTGTGCCTGTTGAACCTACTACAACATCCGTGAAGGTGGAGTTGTTTCCTCCGCCGTGATCCGCATGGATGACAAGGAGGGCATCCAGAAGATTCGCTTCTTTTTTAGTGAACTGTCCGTCGGGTCTCAGCATGAGAAGGATGTTCTCAGCTATGGAATAGTCCTGTCTCGGATAATGCATGATCAGTGAATCATGATATACCTTATGAAGCTTTGACTGGTATGCGTAGCAGGCAAGTACAGGAAGCTTTGCAATGAGATTGAGTCCTTTTCTCAGGGTCTCGTAAACGTCGGTGTTGTCCGGGTCGTCATCATAGTTGTAAAGCTGAAGTGTCAGTGCCTGAAGACGATTCATCAGGTTTAGTGACGGCGAACCAAGGATCTCATTGATCATGAAATTGTCAGGCAGGGAATATCTGTCCGCAAGGCATCCTTTGAAATTTGCAAGCTGATTCTTGTTGGGAAGGAATCCGAAAAGAAGGAGAAAGCAGGTTTCCTCGAAGCCGTAATTGTCTCTTCTGTTACGGATCAAGTCATGTATGCTGTAACCTCTGTAAAGAAGATCTCCATCACATGGAGTTACTTTTCCATCCTTATCCTTTACATATCCCACAACGTCAGAAACCTTTGTGAGACCGACGAGTACACCGGTGCCGTCTTCATTACGAAGTCCCTTTTTTACATTGTACTTTGAATAAAGCTCTCCGGGTATATCATTGTGTGTGGAGGACTGACCGAAGAAACGCGCCAGGATACTGTCGTCGAAATATAAGGTTCTGATGGTATCTGTGGACTTTACCGCTGATGACTGTAAAAACATAAATACTCCCCTTTCCTGCCCGTTATTACTGTGAAACTGAATTGAATTCAAGTATGTGACACAGATGATGTTTATATGTTTTTTCCTCTGACAAGAACAAAGGCGGTGGAGAATGCCCTGAAGCAGTTCTGTATCACAGGATTAAAGACATGGATAAAAGACACATTGAATACGTCTTTATATACGAGATTATAGACTTGTATAAAGGACATGTCAACTACGTCCTTTATTCGTTATTGGAATAGGAGTTATGCAAAAAAGTGGACGGTACCTATAAGTACCATCCACTTCGGGTATTACGTTATTTAATGTTTGATTATTTGCTGAGCTTTACAACATTAGCACCGGCTGTACGTCCGTATGTGAAGATGTCTGCAATAGCGTTTCCGCCGAGACGGTTTCCGCCGTGAACACCTCCGGTAACCTCACCTGCTGCGAAGAGACCGTCGATTGTCTTTCCGTCAGCATCAGTAACCTGTCCGTCTGTGTTGATGGTGATACCACCCATTGTGTGGTGGAGAGAAGCTTTTCTCGGAGAAATAACGATACCTACATTAGGATCCTTCTCGATAGCCTCAAGATCGATCTCACCTGCAAGAACGCCCTTTCCAAAGTCAGGATCCTTCTGGTTCTCAACATAAGAGTTGTACTTCTCGATAGTCTCACGAAGTGCTTCCTCTGTAAATGCAGGAGCAACACCGGCTGCCTTTGTCTTTGTAGCCTCAGCAAGCTCGGCAAGAGTTGATCCGTACCAGACGTTGTTTGTCTCTACCATGTGCTCTACAGTGTTTCCGAAAAGTGATGCTGAAGGATCTGCACCCTCGCACTTTCCTGTATCCTTTGAAGAACCTGCATAGATGATGTAGAAGATTCCGTCATCAAGTCCAAGAGATGCCTTTGCAAGAACGTCACGCTCTGCATACTCGTTTACGAAACGGTTGCCCTTTCCGTCGATCCAGATCTGCTCTGAAGCGTCTGCCCAGATACCGTCTGTCATGGTTCCCTTTACAGGTGAAGATGAAGGCATGAGCTGTGAAACACCGAGGTCTACTGTGCCTGCGCCTACTTCCTGAGCCATAACGATACCGTCACCGGTATTTGTTCCAACGTTTGTTGTAAGTGTGTGATCTGTAAGATCATCGCCCCAGTACTCGTCATACTTCTTAACCATTGCAGGGTTAGCGCAGTATCCGCCGCAGGCAAGAACTACACCCTTGGAAGCATTGAGAGTAACCTTTGTACCGTCTGCCTTCTCAGCCTCTACGCCGATAACCTTTCCGTCAGCATCTGTGATGAGTGACTTGCCGGCTGTCTCTGTGTAGATAGTAACGCCTTCCTTATCAGCTGCCTTCTTGAGGGCATCGATAAGAGGAGCGCCGTTCTGGTAAGCATGGGTTCTTGGCCACATAGCGCCGAGAACAGTGTAAAGTGTTTCACCTGCACCCTTATGGCTTGCAGTCTCTATTCCGAGATCGCCTGTCCAGTCATAGGAATCAAGAGCATTCTCAGCAAGGTTTCTTGCAAGATCGATGTTTGAAGCTACCCATGAGCCATCATTCATCTCACGAAGACCGCCTGTGTAGATGTGCCACATATGAAGAGGGATGGAATCGTAACCAGGCATATCCTTGCCGGCTTCCTTACCCTCATTGTCCTTAAAGAACTTCTTAAGGTCATCCTGAAGCTCTGTAAGAACTTCCTTCCACTCAGGGAACTGATCGAAGTGAAGATCCTTGTCATCTGTCTTAAGAGCGAGATACTCATCAAGAGTATTCTTCTCTGCTGCGCTCATGATTCTTTCAGCCTGTGCTTCAGGATCTACACAGTTGAATGCACCGCCGGCCATCATCGTATCACCGCCGAGAACAGAACCTTTCTCGATAAGAGTAACCTTGGCGCCCTGCTGTGCTGCTGAAATAGCTGCTGAAAGTCCGGCTCCGCCGCCGCCGACTACTACTACATCCTGATCGTAAGTCTCATCCTGACCTGCTGTTGCATGCCACTCATTGGCATCAAGTACAGAGAGGTCAAGACCTGCTGCCTCTGCTGCCTTTCTTGCTGCGCTCATGATAGCGTTTGAACAAAGTGTAGCACCTGTTACGGCGTCAACCTTTGTTGTCTGATGCTCAACAATCTGAGCAGGAATTCTTTCCTTGGCAACTGTTGTAAGAGACTCTGTCTCACTGATTTCCTTGAGATCGACCTTTGTGATCTTTCCGTCTTCAACTGTAAGTGTAACAGTTACAGGGCCCTGCATGCCCGGAGCGGTTCCCTCAAATTCACCGCTTATGCCCTTTTCTTCAGCTGCCTCTGTTGTTGCAGCCTCAGTAGCTGCTTCGGTAGCTGCTGTCTCCTTTGCTGCCGCTGTAGTTGCTGTAGGTGTTTCTGTGCTGCCACAGGCTGTTAATGCCATGGAAGCAGCAAGTCCTACAACCAATGCTCGTCTTTTCATTATACCCCTCCTGATTTCATAATTATTTCCTTGGAAATAAAAGGTAGATTTCGCGAATACCGTAATATTTTTTCGTTTTTAGATATTTCGCCAAAATTTCTTTTATTATAGCATGTTTTATTATTCAAAAATAGTAAAACATGAAGAAATTGTTAAATTTTTAATTATCGTTAATTATCAATTATTAATTAATCAGGTAAAGAGCATCAGTTCTTTCTGTAACCTCCGGCAGTAACAGGCTTAATACCTTCCTTTGCATCCTTATCGCCGAATCTGTAGAACTTATTGATCATAATGAGACTATCGGTTCCATCCTTGAATTCTGAATGGAAGATGGTTGATGCACACTGTATATCGTGGTCATAGTTCATAAGATTTACGAAGGTCTCGGAAAAATGCTTTTCTGTCGGATATAATTTCAGTGTCATATTGTCTACGTTATCTACGTCACCGTAGAAGAACTCGAAATCATCCAGGAGGCTTACGTAGGAGTATTCATTTACAAAATCTTCGTCGCTGCCGTCGTAATCATAGTATTCATCGGTTACATTTCTTGCAGTGACGTAACCTTCATCTCCATCATAAACCCAGAGGAATCCTTCACCGGCATCTGAATAGTACTCTGCAGGGTACTTCAGGTAGCAGGCTCTTGAAGCAGATTTCATCTGCCATTTGTCATCTTCATCGTGATAGGTGAAGGTAAGATCATCACGGGATTGTCCGTAGACTCTTGTGGTCTTGCCGTCTGATGTGTTTTCAGTGAGCTCGCCTTCAGGGATATACGGTTTAAGAAGGTCTCCTTCATCGTCGATAATACAAACATTGCTGGATATGGTCATCTTCTGAGGATCCTTGCCGGTTTCGGTTAACTCCAGGACATTTCCGTCAACCTTGAAGGTACCGTCAGAAGTAACCTCACCGCTCTTTATATCATAGATCTCGTATTTTCCGGTATCATATAAAGCAAGATACATATTGTCGTATTTATCGTACTTCCAGTTACCTGCAACATCCTTTGCGGTGTAGCTCTTCTTTTCTCCTTCCATAATGGCCCGCACTATGGGGTTGTCAGATTCTTTGTCCAGTTTTTCTCCGGTCTTCTTTTCCTGCAAATTGTCGAGATCGTTTTCTACATCTTCAGCATCATCTTCGCTGTCTTTTGTTGAAACCTCCTTAGTATCTTTTTTTTCGCCGTCTTTTGACTCTTCTGTTTTACTCTCAGTTTCTTTTTCAGTCTCTTTTTCAGTCTCTTTTTCAGTCTCTGCTTCGGTTTCTTTTTCTGTTTCGGCAGCTGCCTCGGTGACGGTTTCTTCATTGTTTCCTGCTACAGGCACATCCGTAACGCCGCATGCTGCAATGCTCAACGCAGTGATCACACCAAGTGTACCAAACAGACTTGTTTTAAAACGTTTCTTCATTACTTCCTCCTACTTGTTAAAAAATGAATTGTGTTGAATATTTTTATGAGTCACGGGCAGTCCGGTTTTTTACAGACTTTTAGTGACTCATTATTTAAGTTTGAAATCTTCGTTCAAACCTGTTTACAAATCTCATACATAAAATACATTATGATGTAAGGGTCAAAAGTACCAAATCACGTGCTTGCACGTTGATTTGAGACTTTATGACCCGCCCGAACACGAATAACGTAGTCGTTTTGCACAGCAAAAGGACGTGAGTTATGAGTGTTCAGCAGCACATTGCACACGAATGTGTGCGTGCTGCGCATCATAAGTGAGTGGCAAATACTTTTGACACTCACATCACATTATGGTTCTACAGACAGCCAGTCGGTGTAATAGGTGTTTTTATAAACATCCTCCAGTATAAAGCGAATGACGGTTTTGGCATTTTCCATATAGGAATACCCGAACTTTAAACCTTCTTCGGAAACCGTGACTCTGTCTCCCATCTGACATGGACCCAGATCTTCTTCTTCATAGCTGTGTAAAAATGATACATAGTCCAATGTGTCCCCTGGCTTAAGCTGCTTCAGGTTTCGTATTCCGTCTCCTCCTTCTTTGTCCATTTCTTCCACCCTCAGGTATCCCTGAACCGTAGCCCAGCCATCTTTATTTTCCGGCTTGACTAATTCCAATCTGATATAGATATAGTCCTGCTCGTTAAGAATTGCGGGAACATAGCCGTATGCATAGGCGCTTCCGTCTGTTCTTATTCCGATATCCTGCATATAGTAGGGAATGAAGACATCATCAAGTGTCATCCAGGAGCTATCATAGCCTGCGACTATGTTATCTTTGCCGTCGTCTCCATCCCAGATACTCATACCCATTTCCATGTAGCCGCTGCCTGTATCCAGCCAGACCTCAAGCGCTCCATAAGTCATGATGTCAAGCTGCTCCGGAGTGAGATCTACAACATAATTCCCATCCTCTTCCCGGTAAGGAATCCATTCGGAAAATTTGTTTTTTGTCTCCTCTTCATACTGTCTTGCGATGTCATCACGGTACCACTCTTTTTTTGAATAACCGCTTCCTTCTCTTGTTTCGAGATCTGACTGTGCCATGATGGTACATAAGCTGGAAAGACTTTCCTTGTATGCCGGATCAAATTGTAATGCGTCGAAGAGCCCGATCATCTGATCGAATTTTTCAATGCTTTGGTTCGGATAGTACATGGCCATTCCGTTTGCGCCCTTCATATTGGACTTCTGGTATATGACAGCCTCAGAAATGGCTTTCTTTAATTCATCATTACCTTCAACGGAAGTCTTTTCGATGAAATCTATGATATCCATCTGTTCATATTTTTTGTCACCGAAGCTTCTGGCTTCGCTCCTTGCTTTTGCGATACTGCTGTACTCCTGATCCTTCACAACAGATATCTCTGAATTCCGCGCAAAGTCCATAAGGGCTTCATATACTTTGCCTGATTTTTTCAGATCTATCAGGGACAGAGTATAGTTGTCGCCTGCTTTTTCATTGGAAGAAGCAAAATCGTCTATTATCTGTTTTCCAAGCTTCTCCGGTGCAGTTTTGGGATCATCAAGGAGCATTTTGACCCAGTTCGTGTAATACCATCCGTTTCCGGGCTCCATTTCCTCTGAAGCCACTAGATAATCCGCAAAGGGCGACAGAGTGTATGCTGTTTCCACGGTTCCCATGAGACAGGCATCGAAACCGATAAAGTCAAAATGACAGTCTACCGCTTCAAAAGCTTTCTTGAGATTCTGAAGACGCATCATGTATCCTGAAAACTGTTCATCAGCGCCGAAACCCAAAATTGAACCGCCGCCATGGTTCCAAAGGATAAGGTCATACCGGTCCGCGGGGTAGGCATTGACACCCCAGTTCAGAAAGTCTGCCAATGTTTCCGGCTTTGACATATTGCTAAGCTCCAGTTCTTCCTTCAGGCTGAGCTCATCAGCCAGAACTTCGAAACGCTGGAGTTTATCGGGATTGATATCAAAGTCGTCTGCCCATTTCTTGCTGCCGCCGGTTTCCACCAGAATCTTTACTCCCGAATCCTTCGCTCCGGATGCTTTTATAGCTTCTCCTATCTCATGCAGGTCAGTGGTTCCCAGGCTGTTCTCTGATTCCAGATTGGAGCCCACCATGTAGATGAGAACAACCGTGTCGAGATGCCCATCGTAGACCTGAAATTCACGATCCGAAAGCTTAAGCTTCTTGTCATTCGTGCTTTCATCGGAGCCTTTCTTTCCTGCAAGGCCTCTTTGGATATCTTCGTCGGATTCTGTATTTAATGTGCCGTTACCCTCAACTGTACCAAAGGTCTGCCGGTCAGCGCCCTCTTCATGGTCTTTTGAGACTTCAGTTTCAGCGACATGTAAATCCGTGGCTTTATTGCATCCCGTAAAAAGGAGCAGAGCAAAAACAGATACTAAGGGAAATAGTTTATTTATTTTCATATTCATCCCCGCTCAATGTGATGGCAGTACACTAAACTCACTTGCCTTGACCTTTTTCTTCCTAATTCACTTCCTTGCTGTTATTTAACCGCCTCTATCTAAACAGACAGATTTTGAACCCAGAAAGTCACAAACTTTTTTGAAAATATAACTGATATTTACAGATACTCTATTGAATCTGTACCTGAAAAACTTTGTTATAGTTGATCGATAATTCTTACTTTACTTTAAAATAAAATGATATTTTTTTCATCATTATAATTGAAGAGATTTTTTGCTGTGCCAATGTATTATTTAAATTTTTAAAACAATTAAAAAGAAGACAATGCCGGGCTGGCATCATCTTCTTCTCTTGAGATTAAAATGGTTTTACCATTCCGGAAACTCCCTTTTATTCAGGAAGAGCCACAGGATCAAATCCATAGTCCTGAAATGCTGTCAGGGAAAGATCATTTGCAGCTGAGTAGTCAGCTATGATGCCGGCTCTTAGTGCATCTCTTGAGGCTGAATCTTCGTGGATCTTCAGAAAATCATCATAGTAACTTCCGAAGATAATCTTTGCACTCGTGGTATACTGAGCACCATCCTCCACCTCGTCCATGCCTGTTATTTCATAGCTGTCATTGACAGCCTTCAGATGTACACAGCCGGGGAAGGATCCTCCGGAAATACATTCAAGAACCGTGTCTTTGCGATCGTAATTAAAGATCCAGAAATCTCCGTAGATCTTTATGTCATTTTTATCTGAGTCATCTATATTTATGATCACAGGACATGGTATGCTCACATCCTCCTCAAGGAATTTCTGTCCCAGATGCTCTGCCAGATATCCGTAAAGAACGTAGTTCAACTTCTCCGGTCCGGGATAGGTATAGGCAGGAAGATTCTGATTTTCAGAATTAAGTATCTTTCTGGATGGAGGCAGTTCTTTCGGTTCGTCATCTGTCAGCTGATACCTTGTGATATCAAGTTCAAAGGCATTGACATAATCTGCAATAATCTGCGGATATTCTGAATTGAAAAGTTCTTCATCAGAGGATATTTTCAGATAATCATCATAGTACTTACCGAATATGTTCCTGGCATCCCAGTCAGTAAAAGCCTCATCCATGGATCCTTTCGGACTGTAAGTAGCGGCGTCACCTTCACCGAATCTCTCCAGATGTATGATTCCGGGACAGTGACCGCCGGACACAGCTGTCAGAGTATCTCCCTCTTTTTTGAATTCCCAAAGGTAGTAATCTCCGTAGAGAAGGACATTTTCTGCATCTGTTTCATCAACATCCACGATCTTTACATAGGGGATCAGTACATGACTGAAGTCATATGCCGTAATGTGATCGAAGGACAGATAATCATAGGCTGCCGCATCCAGGGGGCGGAAACCGAAATCTGCCAGTACCTGATTGTAGGAAAATATAGGGAGGAAGTCATCGTCTGTGCGCTCATTATCATCAGGTTCAAAGGTTAAGGTTTCTCCTGAAGCTTTCTTCAGTATAAGCTTCCCGTCATTTTCGGTCAGTGTGACTTCAAAGCCTTCTCTTTCAGAACCATCATCATTATAGATGCAGAGCTTCCCGCTTAACTGACCGTCCTTTTCCTCCATATCGCCAAAGAAAATCTCTTTGTCCGTCATGTACACTGCGCCCCAGCCATCCTTGGCAGAGCCAAATTTGACATAGGTTCTGTAAGTCAGCAGATGGTTTCCGGCGTCATCTATATAGTTTCCCTCTGCATTCCATGGGGATGTGCTTTCCGGTTCTGCCGCTTCGGTAGTTTTCGCGTTTTCAGTACCGGCATCAGCCTCAGTACCGGACGTAGCTTCAATACCGGTCTCTGTTTCCGCTTCTGTTTCCATTTCCATCATCTCCGGCTTCTCTTTTGTACCACACGAAGCTAAGGAAAATGTCATCGCAGCCATAGTCAGTATCATAACTTTCTTTCCAGCTATCATACAATTGACCTTCCTTTCCGTGGAATAATCATTACGCGGTCTTATTTACGTTCTGCCGCTCCTTTCAGGGGTTGGAATGAATACTGCCTTTTAACCTTAGACTTTAATCAGAGTGCTCCGCAGGTGTCTTTTTCCGATCATATTTCTCCATAAGCTTATCACTCAGTTTTGCGGCTTCCGTACCTAAAATGATTCCCATAATGGTTCCGAAAAGTACATCTGTGGGGAAATGAAGGAAAAGATACATTCTGCTGAAAGCCACAATAGCCGCAAAAATAAACAGTGCTGCGCCAGCCTTCCTGTATCGCATGAAAACTGCGGCTGCCGCTCCAAAAGCCCAGGATGAATGTGTAGATGGGAAGGATGCGCTTGTGGGCCTGGTGACCAGCAAAGCGAATGCGGTATTTATCTGACAGGGACGAGGACGGTTTACCAGATGTTTTAACAAAAGCTGCCCGAAAAGCAGAACCCCCAAAAAGGCAATGATAACTGCCATGCCTGTTTTTCTGGTGTTCCTCGGAATCATCAGAAGGAAACCCAGTATCAGAAACAGCTGTCCATAGGATCCTATGAGACTGCTAATGCCGAGAAAAAAGCTGTCTAAAACTTCACTGCGCGGAATTGAATACAAAATAGTAAATTCCATTTATAACATCCTCCTTATAATGAATCATTAAATCTTCATCTTCTCGGATACCCGGTGGATACGGGGAATTCAAGACGGTATAAAACTGCTGTAACCCCTGTAACAGGCATACAGAAATAACATCGACATGTATTAGAGCATGTATAACGACACAAAAAAATACCATACTGAATGTAAGAATTCAGATGGTATTTTTCAGTTCTTTGCATAGTAAAAGCTTTTATCAGTACTTAAAGGTTGTACTCTATTGCAAAGGTATAGTATGTATTGCCGTATATGTCGTTAAGACGGAAATTCACAAGTACACGAACATCCCTGTTTCCATCCCTGTCAAATGGCTCGTAGCTTACTTCGAGACCGCCGTTATAGATGATAGGATCGCCGCCGTTATAAACAAGTGAGTCAAAGGTGCTTGTACCGATGCCGTCCACTTTTTTGTATCTCGCATAATACGTTCTGATTTCATCGCCGTCCTTAAACTGGTGCAGGCCCTTTGCACTGATCTTTGGATCATTCTCGGATCTGGAATCAGCTTTTTCGTAATTGTATTTATAGCCGACATAGCGTCCATATGGAGTTTCTGCATCATTGACTATCTGTATCTGTATGGGTTTGTCGTTCAGTGTTGCCGGAACATACCCAAAGGCGTAGTCCTCTGCAAAGGTCTCGCCATGCACGACTCCGGTTAAATAATACGGTACGATCTCGCCGTTCAGCGCCATCCACTTGCCATCGTAATCAATCGTAAGGTCGTCGTCCCAGTCCCATTCGTAAAACTTGTCGGTTCCGCAGTCTATTAGCCATCCATTATCCAAATCGAGCCAGTAATCAACCCATATATCTGATATCAGCTCCCATTGCTCATCCGGAAGATGCAGTCCGAATTTGCCGAAATCATCTTTTTTTATCATCTGGAACACGTTGACATCCGGTATAAGCAGGTTTTCGGGAAGCTTGGTGTCCGGGTCGTACCAGCTTGTTTTCAAAAGATCCTTCTCGCTGATTCCGGTGTCAACTGTAATGTCCCGGATCTCCTTCACATTCGTTCCGTTCTTTTCATCCCCGCCGCCTTCTGCCGATACGTTGATCCTGGTTTTTACAAGGACATTCAGAAAATGCCTGTAAAAATCAAAATAACTTTCATCGTAATCAAGAGAGTAAAGCATTTCCATAACAGGATCAAACTGTTCGGGATATAAATAAGGATAATACAGCGCTATACCGTTTGAGCCGGTCACTGTTCCCTGATAATAGCAGACCGCCTCCTTAGCTTTTTCAAGCACCTTCTGAGACTTTCCGCTTTGCGTTTTTTCTTCGGAAGACTTCAGATAGTCAAAGAGGTCTATCTGTTCGTAGCCATCGTTTCCAAAGCTTTTTGTAGTTTTTCTCGCTATTAAAGTATTCTGGTACTGTTCGTTGAGGACAGCCTCCTCTTCTTTAAAGTATTCGCTTAATGCAAGGTAAAGCCCGCCTATTTTTTTCAGATCCACAAGTGACAGCGTATAAAAATCATATTTGTTGAAATCAGGGCCGGAAACAAAGCTGTCAATTATGGTTTTAGCCAGCTCGGGAACGGACACTCCCGGATATTTGGAAAGCTGCTTTATCCATTCTGTGTAATACCATCCTGTAGACGGCTCCGTTTCCTCCGATGCTATCATGTAATCGGCGTGTCCGGAGAGTGCCATGGCTGTTTCAACCGTACACATAAGACAAGCATCGAAACCTATAAAATCAAAATGCAGCCCGCTCTTCGAAAGCGCCCGGTGAATCTCGTCTATGCTCATTGTTTCGTCGGGATAGTACTCATCAAGACCATAACCGATCAAAGTGCCTCCGCCGTGATTCCAAAGCACCAGTCCGTACCTGTCAGCAGGATTGTTTTTTTCGGCCCAGGAGATAAAGTCGGCTAATGTTTCCGGCTCTGACATTCTCACATTACTAAGGAGTTCAATTGTCTCTAACTCTCCGTTCCTTATCCTGTAACGGCCTATTCCGTCATTTGCAATCTCTTTAAGATGCCAGTTTTTTGATCCTCCGGTCTGGATTATGATATTGAGCCTGTCGCCGGAGGCAGCTCCGAGCATTTCCTGTATATCCCTGCTTGCGGCGGCATCAAAGCTTTCCAGGTCTGAGCCGATCATATAAACAAGCAGACTGAAGCTTCCCTCAGTATCTTTTTCACTGCCATTTCCTGCGGCGCTCATCCCGGAAGACCTTTCTTTTTCTGTTCCGACTGTTCCTCCTGAAGGCTTTTCACCTGAGGATGTGCAGGATAAAACGGCAGTCGAAACGATTGCCGTTATGATCATTAAGAATAATATTTTTCTTAGTTTAGTAGTATCCAAATTCCTGTACCCAGTACCACTTTCCGCCGCTTTCGTATATGCCTATCCCACAGGATACGAAGCCTGCGTTCATTATGTTATCCCGATGCAATGGGGAGTTCATCCACGCTCCTACAGCGGCGTCCGGTGAATTGAAACCCTGCGCGAGATTTTCACCATACATTATGTTCGGACAGACGGTGAACCAGTCGGTTCCATCGGGCCTTGTGTGTGAAAAGAAGGATGGAATCTCCGTTGCTCTTATCATCGCACAGGCGGCAAGGCTGTCATCCCACTGAAGTGCGGTCAGTCCGTTGGCGGCTCTTTGCTGGTTGACCAGATTAAGTGCACTTTTTGCGGTGTTTATATACTGCTGTCCCTGCCATGCATTTGTTCCTCTTTTGATTATATTCTGATCGACCATACCTGACGGTGTGGTTTTTGGTCTGTTTCGGAAAGCTGCCTCGTCTCCAACGCTGCCTCCGGTACTTTTCCTGAACACGGCCAATGCGGCCACCAGACATATAATCAGCAGTACACCAACTGCAATCAGCTTACGATCGACTTTAATCCTGCCTTTCATCACCACCATGCCTCCTTTTTATTTTTAATTATTACTAATTAAAATTTTACTCTTAATGACTCTTTAGTGCAATTCATACACTGTTTTCTTATATGATATAAGTGTCATAAGTCTTCCTCCACTTGTGCTTGCACAAAAGTGGAGGATAGACTTCATGACACGCCCCACATGGAGCACGAAAGGACGATTTATCGGCCTGAGAGTGCGGAATGTGGGAGGAACGCGGGAGCGCATAGCGCGAAGCGGTCCGATATCGACTTTTGACACTCACATCATTATATTTTACAGCAAAAGCCGGGCTTTTCGTAGCCCGGCTTTTGTGTGGTTCCTATTATTAAAACTTTTTTTGTGAGCCTTCGTATCTTCGGAGTTTTTGATACAGTTCTTATATCTACAACTTATCCTCTGCTATACGAAGATAGCGGATGGCATTCCAGTGAGTAGGTTCCAGCTCTATGGCTTTTCTGAACTCTTCTCCCGCTTCCGAAATCTCCCCATATCCAAGCTTCCCGAGTCCCATGAGATAGTGACAATGTGCCTGATTTCTCCTGGTCCAGTCCTCATCGAAGATCTGGAAATCAGGAAGCGACACAGCAAAATATCCTACATTTACCTCATCTCTCATATGGCGCTCACCGTAATCGATCAGCTTATTGAAATGAGATTTTCCGGAAACCTCTTTCCCGAGCTTCTTTAGGGCAAGCCCTTCAAAATAGATCATATCCGCAGGCTGATCATTGTAGTACATCATACCTGCAGGCTCATCGGTACCGACGGAGGCTTCTGAGAAAAGATTCTGTGCTTCAGCTTCCTTATTCAAATGCTCTTCACAAAGCCCAAGATAGTAATTTATATTGTTATCCTTTGTTCCTTCCAGCTTGCCTTCTCCAAGGTTTTCAGGATAGCAAAGAGCATCCCTCAGTAAATCCCCGGCTTCCTTCCAGTTCTCACTCTTCATTTCCTTAAGGGCAAGACCTGTTAATGCATACACATACTGGGTGGTGATCTTTCCTTCTCCGCCCTCCCATGGGTGGAAACGGTTCACTTTTATGAAATCAAGTGCCTTTTTATATTCGCCGAGAAGATTAAGCAGTGTCACATACTCCACCTTGAGGTCATCTCTCCGTGAAAATACTTCCCTGTTCTCTTCATAAAGCCTGAGACGATCCTCGGGAGAAACATTGAGCTTCTTCAAAAGCTGATCGTATTCAAGGAATATCCTCGGATCCTCAGGTGCCAATGCATAAGCCTTGTCCATAGCTGACTTTGACCTTTCGGGATCATGCAGCTTATTGTAATAGGCTATAGAAAGATTACGCCATACGGTTGCGAAATCAGGGCGGTTCTGGGATGCAGCTTCCCAGTAACTGATAGCTTTATCATATACTGTCTTGTCATAGTAAAGATTTCCCAGATAATAGCAGGCAGTGCCATCGGATGGATCATAACGAAGAGCATCCTCAAGAACCGCTATATCCTCAAGCTTATTCGGGAAAACATAATCCGTTGATGCTTCCTTTGCTTTCCTGTAAAGAAGCCTTGCCTCTTCTGCATCACCCATTGAGGATACGATATAGGCCCTCTCATACTGAAGCATAGCCCAGCTCTCTGTACAGAGATCAAGTACATCCAAAGCCTCTTTGTAAGCCCCGAACTCCTCGTAGTCCCTTGCCGCATTAAGAAAATTCTCATGATAGTTTCTTGCAAGCTTCACCAGTTTCTTTCGCTTATCATCCGGGGATAAGTCTTTCTTATCCTCACTGTAACTATCCTCAGATTCTTCACAAAGATATGAATCTTCCATCCTTGTGACATAATCAAAGGGATCGATACCCAGATTCTCCCTGACTAAATCCACGGCCTCTTCTCTCAGGTTAAGCTTTCTCAGGAGATAAACCTTTAGCCCACGAGCCTTAACATTGTGAGCATTCTTAACAAGAGCCTTATCCACAAGCTGAAGAGCATCGCTAAAATGCCTGCGTTTTGCTTCAATGGCGGCAAGATAATAAAAGCTCATCTCCTGCTGCTCCGCTGACCAGCTTGCCTTAAAAAATGCTTCAAAGGCTTTCGAATCTCTCTTCTGATAGAGAAGAGAAAGCCCCAGATCATAGTAGGCCTCAGAATCATAAGGATTGGGATTTTTCCAGGTAAGCCTCTTTATGGCCTGACGGAAATGTTTCTCCGCCTCTTTAAACAGACCCCTGCGCATCAGAAGGGAACCGTAAGCCGTATTTATGCGAATGTCTCCGGCGTCACGCTTTAAGCCCTCAAGATAGTAATCATCGGGGCGGAAGGTGGCATGCCTGTACTGTTCAAGATGAAGACCCGTAAGGTACAGCTCCTCATTGGTCATGATCTCCGAAGGTGCCTTTGCGGCCTCTGCAGGCTTCGGAATTTCAGGAATCGTTTTCTTGAGCGGAGTATAATGTACAAGCTCTCCGGCCTCCGACAACACAGAAAAACGAAGCTTTGTTTCATCAGAGACTGCCTGCCTTATGGTCTTTTCGTATATACATACGGGACTAAGCTCCTTGGTTTCATCAAGCAGCACTTCTCCATCATAAGTCAAAAGGAATCTGGCATTTTTATAGACAGAGGTTCCATAGGCTATCAAATGAATCTCTCCGTCACTTATCTCCAGATTTACAGCAGCTTCCTTTGTTGCGTTCTTAATCTGCCCCACAGCCTTATACGGCATAAAATACTGTGTGAAGGTCTTTTCCTCCATAGGCTTAAGCCAGGAGAAATCCGGCTGGTTATCAGTGAACACTCCGCACATCAGCTCGATATAGGGGCCGTCCTCATCCGTAAGATTCCTGTCCCATGCCTTTCCGAAATCTCCACAGCCCCAGGTCCACTGCTTTTTTCCGGGAGACACATGATGATCGGCTATATGAAGAAGTCCGGCTCCAACCTTATAGTCATAGCCCCCCACAAAATCGAATTCTGACTTTTCCGCCATATAGGAAGTGGGCACCGGGATATTTTTATAACGGGAAATGTCTACACCGGCACTGTAATCGTGCTTATAGTAAACTCCCGTAGCTATAGGAAATCTGGATACATCCCTCTTTCCATGATCCATGACAGCATGTACATCAGGAGGAAATACGGACTGTGTATGATCATTTACGGGAACTGCAGGATTTGCCCACCAGAGGAAGGTCTGTGGGGTTGAGGTCCGGTTATAGAGCTGACCCTTTATCTCCAGATAGGCTTTCCCTGGATACAATGTGAAGCTGGCCTCTCCTCTGGTTCCGTACATCTGATCGGTATCCGAAATACGGCAGGTTTTGGACCCATCCGGATTTTCAATCAATATATGATCCACGGGCATAAATGTCGTAGGTCTGTGATGCTGAGGCCAGTTAAACTCGATACCTCCGCTGATCCATGGTCCGAGAAGTCCCACAAGGGCCGGCTTTATGACATGATTATAGTAAACAAAATCATAGCCGTTGGTCTTGTCATAGGCCCGCTGTATCCTGCCTCCCAGCTCCGGCAGGATCATTATCTTTAAATACTCATTTTCCAGAAATACAGCCTGATAATGCTTATCCTCTTTTTCATCATATATCTTTTCGATAGTCGGATACTCCTTCCTGAATTTATGAGGATAACATATCCGGAGCATCCTTTTAAACGCACCATACGCTTTCATATAACCTGATAATCTTTACACACAAAATCCCCCGGAAATGCCTAAACAACATTTCCGGGGGATATATCATTCTGAATCGTATGGATCTTATGGTCTGGCTTTTTGAGCCAGGTATGGAAATTTTCCCCTGTCCTTCTTCATTCTCAGGCTTTTAACTGCCGGAATATTGGAAATGATAGTGATAAATGTGATGGCTGTAAGAACCAGAGTTATAGGACGTCCGAATAATGCAATCGCCGGATTGTCCGCTGTGGAAGCCAGGGATACCGCCCGCCTGAAATTGGTATCCATCATTCCTCCCAAAACCAGACCCAGAGTAATAGGAGCTACAGAATAGCCTCTCATTCTCAGGAAATATCCTAAAAATCCAAAAAAGAACATAAGTCCCACATCGAACATTCTTGTATTGCAGGCGTATGCCCCTACAACACACAGGACGGTAACTATCGGCAGAAGTATCTTTTGGGGAACAGCTATCACCTTACTTACTACCGGGGTCAAAAGGGTTCCCAGCAGAAGCAGGAATACACATCCCAGAAATCCACCTGCCAGAATTGCATTGAAGGCTCCTCCGCTGGTCTTAAGGAAATTAGGTCCCGGCTGCAGTCCATGAATATAAAAAACAGACATGATTATGGCAGTGACCGCATCACCCGGAATTGCCAGAGTGAGCATAGGTATCAGGGCCCCTCCGATGCAGGCATTATTCGATGCTTCCGAAGCGGCTATTCCCTCAACAGCTCCCTCTCCAAAGGGCACACTTGGGTTCTTGACTATGCGCTTTGCCTCTGAATATGCGAGAAATGCAGCCACAGGGCCGCCCGCACCGGGAAGAGCTCCAACGAAGGTGCCTATGACACAGTAATAAATAGAATGTATGAATTCCTTTAATATATCCCTGGTCCTGACAACCATTTTTTCAAGCTTTGTAACTTCTCCCTCTGCACATCCATCGGAAACAGTACATAGAACCTCAGCAAACCCAAATAATCCAACCAGCGCCGGAACTGTAGCGATACCTGACTTCAATCCCTGTATTCCGAAGGTAAGCCTCGGAGAACCCACAACACTGTCAAGGCCTATCAAAGAGAAAAATACACCTATCAGAGCGGCCATGAGTCCCTTTGAGAAGGACTTCGATGTAAGAGAGCCTACTGTTGCCAGTCCGAACAATGCAAGAAGGAAATAATCCATGGGCTGGAATTTTAATGCCAATGCAGTAATGGGCTTTGCAAGTACCGCCAATGCAAGAAGTCCGAAAACCGACCCTATAAATGAATATACAGTTGCATACTTAAGGGCTTTAAATGCTTCTCCTCTTTTTGCAAGAGGATGTCCGTCCATGGTGGTAACCACGGAGGAAGGCGCTCCGGGAATATTGACAAGGATAGCCGAAAGTGCTCCTGAAAACACTCCCACAACATATACTCCCATGATTGTCCCCATAGCATCCTCGGTTGTCCATGTATAGGTTATGGAAACAAGAAGTGCTGTAGCCATAGATACCGACAGTCCGGGAATGGCGCCGACGAACATTCCGGCCAGTGATCCTAAAAATGTCAGTATGATGAAGCGTACATTAACGCAATATGCCAATACACCTAAAAAACTCATATTTTCCTCCAAAATACCTCTTTATGGGAAACGAACATTAAGTAAAACTCCGAACAAGAGATAAATGATAAGGGATGTGGCTGCTGCGATAAGAACTATCATCCACCATCTTTTTTCTCCGAAAAACCGGAACATGGCCATAAGAAAGACAATAGTAGCAGGTATAAATCCCGTGATATCCATAAGTATTTCATAAACAATGGCCATAAGAGCCACAGCAAGAACCCTTTTGATGTTACGGAAGCTGTCGGGAGCCTTTTTCTTTTCATCTGTGGCCATGGCTCTTTTTCCATCAGCAAATAAAGAAACTGCCAGCAGTATGGCAAAAACCGATATCAGTACAGGAAAAAGATAAGGAGACATCTTCCATTCTGTCTGAACACGGGCTGTGTAATGCATGAACAGACTGTATATAAGTAAAGCTGCTCCCAAAATAAGAACCACTATACCATCCTGAATCTCAGGATTACTGATATATTTTTTCTTATGACCATTCATTAAGAACACCTCTTATATCCTATTATTCAGGCTTTTTGATTCCGTAATCCTCCGGACTGTTTGTTGCTGCTCCGGCATCATATAAAATCCATGAAACCTTTGATTCCCATGCACTGTAGAATTTATTCATATCCTCCACTGTGGTATAAGTCTCATACAGCTTGTCTATGTTGTTATCGTTCATGAACTTAACGAAGTCCTCATTTTCTTCCGCCTTCTTTGCAGCGGAACGAAGTACCTCCTGAACATCCTCGGGAACATCGTTCTTAACAAGCAGGCTTAAAGGAGTATAGGGAATAGATAAATAGTCATCAGCACCTTCCATCACTTCACTAAGGGCACTTACATCCGGATACTGCTTCATACGTTCTGTAGAGCAAACCGCAAGCATCTTTAAATCTCCGGATTCGATATAAGATTTAACCGTTGAGTAATTTGAATTTGTGAATTCAACCTGTCCGCCCATAACCGCAACTATTCCGTCAGAGCCTGATGAATATGCGGTAAGCGCAGGTTCATAACCGAATTTGTTCATGATAAGAGCCTGAACATGTCCAGATCCTCCCGGACCTGTATATGCCATCTGAATAGTTCCGGGCTTTGCCTTAATATCACTAAGGAGATCTTGAATTGTGTTGTACTTGGAATTACCTGCAACAACGATAACTTTAGGATCATTTGCAACAAGAGCAATAGGTGAGAAATCCGCGTAACTCATCTCTGAAATACCCATGACCCTCTGGGTTCCCAGGGATTCCGCTGCAAATAAAACAGTATATCCGTCAGAGTCTGCATCCAGAGTTGCCTGACAACCAACAGATCCGGATGCTCCGGCCTGATTCTCAACTATGATGGACTGACCAAGCTCTTTACTTAAGGCCTGTGCAAACTGTCTACCTACCAGATCTGTTGTTCCCCCTGCACCATAGGGAACTATCATGGTAATCGCCTTAGTCGGATAATCTGTCTTTGCGGATTTATCTGACGATGAACCTGCAGGAACAGATGCTCCACCTGAACCACAAGCCACTGCAGACATTACCAATGTTGTCATCAATGCACCTGCCAAAATTTTTTTAAACATCCCCTTCATACCTCCTTAGAAATACATCGACTACATCCCATAATCCATTACTGCATGTTATGATATACATAACTTAAAAGGCTTATATATGCCTGTTGGTTATATTTTCTCCGCTTTTTCCCCTTTTGTCAATGTAAAGGCCATTAAATTGCCACAAAATAATTCGTATTTTCACTTCACCTTCATCGTGTTTTAAATCGCGAAAACCCGGCATCCAAAATCTTAATTTCGGATGCCGGGTTTTATGGCAAAGCCATCCCGGGACCTGTTCCCGGGTCATATTCAATATGTATCTATTCTTATTGTTTCCGGGAAGCTGCATCTAATTCTGTGAAATCAGATCTCCGGTATCCCCAGCAGTTTTCTCGCTTCATTGGGACTCATGGTCATCATGCCTTTCGCACTTATGATTTCCGAAGCTTCACGTATGATGGCAGCATTGGTATCTACCCTGACACCGGGACTTATGTAATCCGAATCCTCAAATCCAAGTCGCAGGGTCTGGGCACCGAAATCCAAAGCATACTTCACCATTTCAAAGTCCTGACGATGAGCCTCGGTATATCCCCATATAACATCCTCAGAGGGGAAGTTTTCGTATAGCCAGTCCACCATATGCTTCAGAGCTCCTCTTGTTGAGGGCATCTCACCTTCATGACCGAATACGAGAGCCACCAGCAGGGGCTTTGGAATCCGGAACTCTTCCACCAGCTGTTTCAGAGTGTAGGTCATTCCAAGTTCAAATATTTCCGTTTCCGGAATCTTCTTATTCTCCAGAATGGTCTTCACACAGTACCTGACATCCTCTATGGGATTTTCATACACGGAAGTTCCCAGGTTGACTGAACCAACATTAAGGCTCGTTGCCTCCACCAGATCACAGAAGCAGGGCTGAATCCTCTCCTCTATGGTGAGTTTTGAAACTCCTCCTGTAGAAACCTCTATAAGAATATCGCACATGGAACGAATGAGTTTAAGAGTCTTTTCCAGATGTCCGAGCTCCGGGGTCAGCTGCCCATGGGGATCACGACAGTGGAGGTGCACCATACATGCTCCGTTTTTGTAACATTCAAATACATCCTTTGCTATAGCTTCAGGATTGTTTATTGTGTCAGTGGCCGAAACCGGGGCCACAGCCAGTAAAATCTTCTTCATGTCAGACTCCTATCTATACTCCTGTATCATCCGAAAACGAAATCAGCTTCTCATTTCCAGTAAACATAATGATCCTTTATCACCTCAACTATACGTTCTGTATCCCTTTTTTCTATAACATCTATTATCTGTCTGTGAAGATCCACAAATGTATCCTGCTTTCCGTCCCTGAGCCACTTCTGTATGGATTCTCTTCGTGACGGAATAGAGATACGCACGATGTAGTCATTGACAGTCTCAATCTGTGAATTATGTATAGTCTTCGTGATCTCCTGATGGAATTTCAGATCCTCATCCAGGAGCTTATCGATATCAGGCTGCTCATTATGAACTTCCTCATTTATAGAAGCAAGTATATCATTGAGTTTTGGTACAATGTCTTGAACCTCGGGATTTTCAAGTGCTACAAACAAGGTGCCTATATCTATGACAGATCTGAGCTGCACAAATTGATCCCATTCATGACTATGAAGTATCAGACTGTAAAGCATGGGATCCAGAAGCTTGGGGCTATAGGAATCCTCCACATAGGTACCATCGGCTCTTTTTATATAGAGAACTCCGAAGGCCTGAAGCTCCTTAATGGCCTCTCTCACGGAATTACGCCCAACACCATACTTTTTTGAAAGCTCCGGCTCCGTAAGCAGCCTGTCTCCCGGATGAAGTTCACCACGAATCAATTCGTCAATTATTTCATTAACTACCTTTTCCACCTGTGAGGTAGTCTGTTTTGATTCTTTATTATCACTCATACTCTCCCCCTAAAAATCAGTGTATCAGACTTCCCGGTCCGGTAATAAGAACAGGGAATGCTATAAGCATGCCTACTACAAAGAAGGAACCTAGAATGAATGGTACCAGATACTTCATGGTGGAACCAACTGAAATGTGTCTCAGATCACATGCTACATAGATGCACATACCGACTGGTGGTGTAACCAATCCGATTCCGATAACAACCGTAACAAGAACACCAAGTACTATAGGATCGATTCCCACTGCAGTTGCAATAGGGAAAATGATAGGCATGAAAAGTGTAAGTGTGGCGATGGACTCCATGAACATAGTTACGATGAAGAACAGAAGCAGTATCATAATGAGTATCACTGTAGGATTTGTAGATACTCCCAGCATGCGGTCGGTGAGCCACTTGTCAAAGCCTGCTGTGGTAAGCATGATGGTAAATAGTTTCGCAGCACCTATGACAGTAAATATACGTGCCGAAACTCTTACAGTCTCCTTGAAGGCGAACTTCATGTCTTCCCATGAGAAAGCATGATAAACGAATCTTCCAACCAGAACTCCGTAAAGTACCGCAATGGCTCCTGCTTCGGTTGGTGACACTATACCGGAGGTTATGGATCCTACGATAAGAAATGGCATCACAAGTGCAGGAAGTGATGACTTGAAGGTCTTCCATACAGGTCCGAAGCTGAAGTGTCCGGGCTCCCGGTCAACTCCCTCCTTCTTTGCGAAGATATAGCAGAGAAGCATTTGCATAAGACCGCAAAGAATTCCGGGAATGATGCCTCCCAGAAACATCTTTCCTGTGGAGATATTGCAGATACCCGCAATTACTACCATGGGGATAGAGGGCGGGATGATGATGCCTATGGTGGAGGATATGGCTGTGACACCTACAGTCAGTTGCTCCGAATAACCTTTTCTCACCATCTCCGGCATGAACATTCCGGAAACTCCTGCCGTATCTGCAACAGCAGAACCTGAGATTCCAGCGAAGATCATGGAAGAAAGAACATTAACATGAGCAAGGCCCCCGTAGATATGTCCCACTATGGAATAACAGAAGTCCATGAGGCGCTTTGAAATGCCTCCCTTGGACATGGTGTATCCCGCAAAGGTATAGAGAGGGATAGCCAAAAGCGCCCATGAATTCATTCCTTCAAAGACACGCTGACAAACGGTTACCAGATTTCCCGAATGAAGGAATATGATACCGCCCATGGCGGAAAGACCGAGACAGATTCCGATAGGAACACCGATGATCATCAAAACGGCGAAGCTGCCTAAAAGCCAGACTATCATTTGTCACCTCCTGATTTTTCACTCCATACTGCTATGAGATGAATGATGACTGCAACAACGCAAAGTGCCCCTGCTATGGGAAATATCCAGTAGACCTGTCCCATGGTGAAGGATGGCATAGTGGAAACCTTCTGTTTTGCCTTTGTTGCAAGTAGAAAACCTGAATAGGTTATGATGAGATAAAAAATCAGTTCCGCCACATCAACTATGGTCTTTGTGATCTTTTTTCCGTTCTTCACATCCTTAAGTAAAGAGTCAATGACTTCGACTCTGAGATTTGTGCCTGCACAGGCAACTCCCACAGCGCCAAACATCATGCCCCAGACATTGGCATACTGACTGAATTCCATGTACCAGCTGAATCCGCCAACTGCAGGAATAAGTCTGAGAACTACGTTTGCCATTATGACAATGAACATAATGGCTATCATGACCGCGGAAACTGCAGTCATAAAATCATCCACTGCTTTTTGTAATTTAAAAATCATTATCCGCCTCCGGAACATCGGATGTTCAATGTGTTTAAAGTCAGAGCCGTGGCACGTATGCCACGGCCCGTTAAAATCAGTCTTACTTAGTGTTCTGAGCTTTCCAGTCATTCAGCTTATCCATGAGATCGCCGTAGGTGGAAGCATTGTCAGTATAAACAGACTTTGTTGCCTCCTGGAAAGGTGCAAGATCAGGCTCATTGATCTCCATTCCGGCTTCCTTAAGCTTTGAAACGAGGTCATTGGTTTGCTGCTGGTTTGTATTACGGTCAATTTCTGCCGATGCCTTTGCAGCTTCCTCTACTACCTTCTGCTGATCGGCTGTAAGCTTGTTCCATGTGGACTCTGCGATAGTGAAGCACATTCCTGAATAAATGTGGTTTGTTACGGAAAGATACTTCTGAACTTCATAAAGCTTGTTGTTGTAGATAACAGGAATCGGATTCTCCTGAGCATCATAGGTTCCCTGCTGAAGAGCCTGATAGAGCTCTGAGAAGGACAGTGGCTGAGGATTGGCACCGAGTGCTGTCATGGTAGCCATGATCACCGGATTCTCAGGTGTACGGATAAGCATGCCCTTCATATCATCGGGACTGTTGATGGCTCCCTTTGAATTGGTCACACAGCGGAATCCGTTGCAGTAGTGAGCCAGAACTCTCATGTTCTGGTCAAGAAGACCTGCCTCTGCTTCAGCTTCGATGTCGGAATCCATGAACTTCCATGCTGTCTCAAAATCAGCAAAATTGAAGGGAAGTGCCGAAATACCCATGAGCGGATCATAGGTGGCAAAGTTTGAAGCATCTGTGATAATGATATCTACAGTTCCTGAATCAAGTGCCATTGAGTTGATAAGATCTGCATCTCCTCCGAGCTGTCCTGAGGGATATACCTTTGCAGTAACCGCTCCCCCTGTTTTCTCACTTATCTCCTTTGCGAACTCCTCAGCTGCAACATTACGGGGATCTGTTTCAGCAGTTGAAACACCTATCTTAAGTTCAAGACTTCCTTCTGCCGGCGCTTCCGTAGCTGCAGATTCTGCAGTGGTAGAAGCAGCCTGAGTGGTTCCGGCCGCAGTGGTTCCGGCTGTTGAAGCTGTATCAGGTGATGTTGAGGAACCACATCCCATAAGTGTTGAGGCTGTTAATGCTGCAGCAAGTAAACCGGCTAATGTTTTTCTCATAATAAACTCCCTTCGTCTTAAAATCACGATGTCTCACTTAACATCGTCTTGGTTAATGTTTAATCACCTTACTATGGTGTGAATTTCAAAAATTGAGGTAATATCGTACCACGCTCCATGTGGAGAGTGTCATATAAGTCCCTTTATTTCCAATGCTTTTCTCAGTGCCACTGCTCCGAATCTCGGGCTTCCCAGCATCGGTTTTCCGAACTTTTCACTGAGTACCGGCTCCGCATAAGCCATAGACCCCTGAGCAAATACTATGACATCCACTTTGTCTATGATCTTCTCTGCATTATCAGACATCATCTTTAAAAATGTCTCCTGATCGATACCAAATGCCCCTTCCACCAGACAGTCGACGATAGTGATCTTCTTGTTCATTTCACGAGCTACACGCTTTATTGTGTTCTTTGTTGGTTCTAATGTTGACTGAAGTGTAGCCATAACCCCGATCCTTGTTCCCAGTCTTACCGCTTCACGACACATGTCTTCGTCAATTCTTACGATGGGCACACCTATGTAATTACCTACACTCTGGGCTGCATCAGCTACTTCTCCGACACTTGAACAACAGTTAAGGATAGCATCACATCCCTCTTCAGCGGCCTTCATATAAAAGCCTATGAGTCTTGCTGCCGGAGCAGTAGTCACGTATCCTGCCTCTCTGACCTCCGAGAGAACTGTAGGATCCTGAAAACTCAAAAGTTCAACTTCATCGCCTAACTGTTTACGCACCTCACGTTCAACATCAGCTATCAATTCCGGTGTTGTACTCGTGTACACAATCCCTACTTTCATGGTAAAGATCCTCCTCGCATATACTATATTTAATTGTTCTATCCGCACAATTTGTAAAAACAGAATGCGTTTTAAACATCCTATGTTTAACATCCTATGTTTAGAATACTCAGATTGATGCCTGTTGTAAATCACCGAAACTGACAATTAAACCGGTTTAACATTGTGCATACTGCACTAATCATTCACCACGCCGCCGCTTGATATATATAATTTGCATATCTCATCAAAGCCCAATGATGACACTATCCGGTACTAAAAAAGACTAATATAAACGAATACAAAAAAAAGACTGATATGAACCGACTCATATCAGTCTTTATATAAATCAATAGAGTTTTTACTTCAAAGCTTGGAAAAAATGTTTAATAACCAATCAATTCTTCCCCATCAGCTTCTTCACCGCATCAAGAAGTGTTGTCACCTCTCCTACATTACCTGGGAAAATAATATACGGAGTTTCAGGAAATCGACTTTCCTCCCCTACACGCCACACAGGAACACCGGGTTCAATCTGACCAAGCACCAGGGCACATACAGCCTTAAGAGCCTTTGTACCAACATCCGAGGAAGTGATTCCGCCCTTAGCCACAACAAAAGAAGGCTTAACATTGAGCCCGCCCACACATCTCTGAACTGCGTCCGAGATTCTGACTGACCGTTTAAGAGCCTCTTCCGGAGTGTCATTCTCCACTTTAAGCAGTGTCCGTTTTGTAGATACACATACAGTGATGCCTTTTTCTATGTAGTATTCCTCTTCCCTGAGGATTCGCTCTGTTTCCTTCTCCAAAGCTCCGGGTGTAAGTACAAGATCGGAATCCATCTCTATAAAATGTATATCATTTATTTTCTTCAGTTCCTCAAGCTGCAATGTGGTCTTTTTCGTATGTGATCCAACCACTATGATGCCGCCATGCCCGTTCTTTTCCGTCACCATCTCCGGTCTTGAAAGCAGTTCCCGCGATGAAACATTACCCACCGCCTTAACAAGGGCTGCCGCGCATCTTGCTATATAATGCTTTCCTTTAGACATGGCACGGTAGAGGGCCACTGCAAACACCTTCACATCATAATCGTCCACAGCATTAACAACGATTTTCTGAAAATCACGAAGCTCCTCAAGCTTTTTTTCGATTCCATCAAAATCAAGGGAGCGTAACTCCGAAAGAGAAACAGATGCAACCGACTCTTTCGGATATTCACCTTTGGTCTTCTCTTCTATGTACTCTTTTAAATCGCTGGAGTGGTATCCGAAGGTCTCATCTCCTGCAAATTCGGTATCCGCGGCAGGAACAAGCTCCGAACCGTATTTCACATAGTGCACATCTCCGATGGTGAATCGACCACCTTCACGGAAGTAGGGACAAAGTATCTCTCCATCGATCTTTTCGGCATTTCTTTCTTCGAAGCCTCTGCGCAGAAGCTCAGGTTCCAGCGGATAATGACCTCTCAAGGTAGAATCAGACCTTGATATGATCATATACTCCATCCCAAGCTCCTTGGAAACCATGTCAACATGGCCGGCTATTTCCTCATGGAGCTTTGTAGTCTCTGAAACAGTAAGACCACGAGAATTAGTCAGAATAAAGAACAGCTTTTCCGGTGCCTCAAAAGCCTTTTTAATGCTTTCCTTAGTCCAGTTTGTGTAGACATAAATGTCGTGAACCGTTTGAACCCCTGTGGGATCATCATCCAGCACAACTATCTTCCGCTTACTGTCATTAAACGCTTCCTTCAGGGCTTCATCCACCAAAGCTTTTTTATCTTCGGGAAATGCCTCTATCACACTTATATTCAATTTTTCTTCTTTCATTTTTATCTCCGGACAATAATATTTTAACTGTGCGGTTAAAACATCCTATGTTTGATTATAAGCGCAATTATCTTCTTTTTCAATAAATCATTTATACCTTGATCCTTACGGGTACGACTACACACATAACTCAGTGATGGCATCTTTTAGTAACTCAGAACAGTTTTCTTCCTTATACTGCCGAAAATATTGACGCGCTTTTTTTTATATTTTTAAATTTGAATTTTTTCCGGTGCACTGCCTCTTACTCAGGGCGTGAAGGAGAAATTGGAAAGGATTCAGAAAAAACTGAATTAATTCTCCGACTTTGTATCTTCAAGGTGGGTTTCAGCATATTCCTCGAAGGCCGCCTGCCAAAGCCTGTAGGCGGCGGTCGTCTGGTGAATGCCCTTGTCGCTGCAATACTGTTTTGCAAGACTTCCGTCACTGTCGTAGAGCCTTGATGCTACATCCAGATATCCCCAGCCGTTTTGTGCTGCCAATGCTGCCATCTGAGCATTAAATGTACGGATAGTGTCATTGTTAAATTCCTCTTTAGCACTTTTATACATAGGTGTTGTACTTACAATAGTGATCTTTATATCGGGTATCTCCTGCTGTATTCTTCCGAGATACTGAAGATACTTAGCTACTGTGTTGTCTGCACCTGCCCAAAGGTCATTAAGCCCAAAGAAAGTATAAATATGTTTTGCTCCCATAAGCTTCAGAGAATCCCATGCATACATCTGCTGCCCATGATATATGGGGTGCTTGGATTTACCCGAAATCGCCATGAAAGCATTATGAACCGAGTAACTAACCCTGGTAAGGAACTTAAGATTCTGGAATATGGGATATGCAGCATTTCTTGCAGCGTATAAGGAAAAGCCCTCGGCTACCGAATCTCCGATAAGAACAGAATCCTTGTAAAATTCACCTATTTGAAGGGCGTGAAGAGCTTCGGCCTGAAGCCGTTCCTGTTCTTCAAGCCACGCTTTGTTCTGCTGCTCCAGAATGAGTTCTTCCTCTGTTTTTGTTTCTTCTTCTGTTCCTGTCGGACCAAAATTAGTTTGTGACATATCTGTCGAACCGGAGTTAGCGGAAACTCCATTCTGTAAAATATCGTTTGCAGCCGGAACTGTCTCATATGTTCCGGGGAGCGTTTCATAGCCCGCCAATGGATCTGCATATGAAGAAAGCACAGGTGTTACGGTTAATGCGGTAACTAACAATACCGCGGGAATCATTATTTTTTTCATGATGACAGTTCTCCTTAATTCCAAGATGAATACATAGCGACAAAATTCCGTATGTCTTATTTCGACTCAGATACGTTTCCTTATAATGTATCAAAAATATTACTATACCAGTGATGAAAATTATGTCTCCTGTCCCGCGAACTGTGTCATATAAAGGTCATGATACCTGCCCTTCTTAGCAAGCAGCTCCTCGTGGTTTCCGCTCTCCACTATCTCACCATGATCCATAACGATGATCTCGTCTGCATCTTGAATAGTGGATAGACGGTGGGCGATAATGAGGCTGGTACGCTGATTCATAAGCTCTGTCATGGCATCCTGAATGCACATTTCAGTTCTGGTATCGACGGAGGAGGTAGCCTCGTCCAGGATCAGAATGCTGGGCTTAGAGAGGAATGCACGACATATAGTGAGTAGCTGCCTCTGGCCCTGGCTGAGGTTTGCCCCGGAGGATTCCAGCACTGTGTCGTAACCGTCTGTGAGATTCTCAATCAGATCGTCACAGTGACTGGAGGCGGCAGCTGCTTCCAGTTCTTCCTGTGTGATGTCCTTGGATGCATAGCAAAGGTTATTGCGAATTGTGTCTGTAAAGAGCACCGTATCCTGCAAAACGATTCCGATGGCATCTCTCAGCTCATCTGTGGAGATATCGTAAATGCTCTTTCCGTCCAGAAGTATCTCACCGGAATCCACGTGGTAAAAGCGCATCAGCAGGTTAATGATGGTGGTCTTACCGCTGCCGGTGGAGCCTACCAGTGCAATCTTCTTTCCGGAGCATACCTGTAATGAAAAGTTTTTGATGACAGGTTTCCCCGGCACATATGAGAAGTTGACATTTCTAAACTCTATTAAGCCCTTAATAGGCTTTACGATCTCTCCTCCGCTCTTATCCTCTTCCTTTTCGTCCAGTATCCGGAAGATACGTTCTCCGCCGGCAAGGGCTGTTTGAATCTGACCGTAGAGCTGGGCGAGTTCATTAATCGGTCGGGAGAACTGCTTTGCATAGATGATAAATGCAGAGATAACTCCGATGGAAATGTCTCCGCTCAGGGCAAATCGTGCTCCGAAAACCGCTACCACCACGAAGGAGACATTGCTCAGCATGTTCATGATGGGACCCATGGAACCGCTGATGATCTCCGCTATGATTCCGGTTTTCGTCAGTTCGTCTGCCGTTTCGGAAAATCCCTGAACTTCTGCTGCCTGACGATTATAGGCAGTGACGGTACGGGTGTTGGTCACCATCTCTTCCACTGTGCCGTTAAGCTTTCCCAGAAGCTCCTGGCGTTTCACGAAATATTTCCGCATGTACCTGGTGATGTTTGTCGTAAACACCACTGTAAGCATTACCGTAGAGCAGCTGAGCAACGTCAAAAGCGGGCTGTAGGAAAGCATCATGGCGATGGTTCCGATGAGCATAAGCATTCCTGAAAGCAGGCTGCTGAGGGATGAAGAAACAATGTTAGCGATGTTCTCTGCGTCGTTGGTCATGCGGCTCATGATGTCACCGTGGGAGTGGGTGTCAATGTATGCGATCGGCAGGTTTGTGATCTTTCGGAACAAGTCTCCCCGCAGTCTGAATATGACTCTCTGGCTAAGCTTCGCACTGAGAAAACCTTGTAAAAGTGTGCTCAGTCCGTGAATCACATATGCAGCAAGCATGAGGATGAGTATCTTTTTGAGAGACCCAAGCTCGGAACTTTTTATGTGGTCAATGGCTTCGGCCTGAAAGCGTGGAGCCATAACGCCCATGAACACGCCGAGGATGATGGTGACACACAGAAGCATCACGTATTTCCATTCATTCTTAAAGTAATTGAGAAGGCGCTTCAGAGTGCCTTTTCGATCCTTGGCCTTCTCCAGAGGGGCGCCCAGATTGCCTCTCATGCCGCGACGTCCCAGAGAAGGCTGAGGTGTGTTTGAGTTAAATTTCTGCTGACTCATGCCTTCACACCTCCCTTCTTGAGCTGGGAATCATAGATCTCGCGGTAAACGTCACAGTTTTCCATAAGCTCGTTATGGCTGCCAATGCCTACGATTCGACCCTTGTCCATAACCGCAATACGGTCCGCACGCATAACAGTCGCAATGCGCTGAGCTATGATAATCTTGGTTAAATTTCCGTAGCCCTCATCCAGAGCTTTAAATAATCTGGCTTCGGTACCCAGATCCAGGGCGCTGGTGGAGTCATCCAATATAAGGATCTCCGCCGGCTTCAGGAGTGCGCGGGAAATTGCGATGCGCTGTTTCTGCCCGCCTGAAAGGCTCATGCCGGCCTCGGCTACGGTAGTATCATATTTATCAGGCTGATGTGAAATGAATTCATCGGCCTGAGCTGCCCGGGCAGCTTTGATCATATCCTCTTCGTCTGTCCCGGGATTGCCGATCATGATGTTCTTTCGTATGGTGCCTGTAAACAGCTCGCTTTTTTGAAGCACGAAGGAGATACGGTCTCTTAATTCGTGAAGAGTAAAATGCTTCACATCCTCTCCGTCCACCAGTACGCTTCCCTCTGTTACATCGTAGAAACGTGCTATAAGAGAAACCAGAGTACTTTTACCGCTGCCGGTGGCTCCGATAACAGCCAGAGTCTGACCTGGGGCTACGGTGAAACTGATGTCTTTCAATACCTCATGATGGTGACCGGGGTAATTGAAGGAAACATTTTTAAACTCGATGCTGCCGCCGCGTTTTTCGATATCTTTTGCGTCACCGTCCCGAATAACAGGTACGGAGGCAAGCACCTCCTTAAGACGCTTTGCGGAGGCAAGACCCAGGGTGATGGTCTGGAAGATCATCGCCATCATCATCATTCCGCTCAGAATCTGACTTAGATAGGTAATGGCGGCCATCAGGCTTCCTATTTCCATCCTGCTTGCCGCAACCTCCATACCACCGATATAGATGATGGCTACAGTGGCTGCATTTAAAACAATGTTCATGACCGGCCGCATCCAGCTGATCAGGATCTGTACTTCAAACCGGGTGTTGACCAAATCAAGATTACTCTTATCGAACTTTTCTATTTCACTCTGTTCCTGTACGAAGGCTTTCACTACACGCTCGCTGGCAACATTCTCACCGATGACAGAGTTCACGCGGTCAAGCCGGGTTTGTAAATGCGTAAACATTGGACCGCTCTTCCACACTACAAAGGCGATTTCTGCCAATATGATGGGAATGGTAAACATTAAAACGCGGCTGAAGGCCACGTTGAGAGTAAGCAGGAATGAGCTGCCGGCAAAGAAAAACATCATGCATCGTACAGCGCCGCGGATGAGCTGGGAAACCATAGTCTGCACCTGGGTTACATCTGAGGTCGTGCGGGTAATCAGGCTTCCTGTGGTGAAATCATCAATCTGCTCAAATGAAAAATTCATGATGCGGTCGAACAGTGCTTTACGAAGATCATTTCCGAAGTGCTGTGAGCAAATGTTAACGAACACTCCCGAAAGGATGCCGCAGCAGCCACCCAGAAATACTATAAAGATCATTCGTATGCCAACGCTCCATACCAGATCTGTATTTCCTTTGAGTATACCGTTATCCACGATTTGGGCCATCATCCTGGGCTGTATCAGATCGATCAGTACCTCGCACACCATAAACAGCGAGCCTATAAGACCGATCCATAAATGTTTTTTCAGAAATTTGAGCAAAGTGTCAGCCACCTTTCGTTTAATTTAAGAAATCCAGCGGGGACGGTTCTCGCCGGCGAGACCCGTCCCCGCTGGATTTTCAATCTATTCTTTGATTATACAATTAAAGAGGGTTTGTGAGCAAAGAATATACCTCGAGCGACAGCATAAATTGCACATGAATATGATATATACAACTCAGGAATTGATCGTATTCAGGGACATCTATTCGATGTTGATCTTAACAGAAATACTATCGCTTACAGTGCCTGTGAGTTAATGTATCTTTGTTCCTGTATATAAAGAAACACTGACACTTGTAATAATGCTATGAAAGCAGACTCTAAGGATAAGGTTGATTTAGGCAACAACAAGGTATCAAGGGCGATTGGATATATTCGAAAGGCTAATAAGACCGCCGGTTTATATCAGAAGGAAGCTATTGCACTTTTGGGCGATGACTATGAGCGTCTACAGGAGCATAGAAATTCTCCATGTGGAAGTTAAATGGCTGGTCTCTTGTTACGTCACAGGTAATTACTAACTTATACCACATACGGTAAATCGTATCGGTACCTGTCTTTCGGATGTCTCCTGATACCTTGACGAGTTTTTTACCACGAACGACGTACTCACCGCTAAACGGTTTCGTTGGATCATTGAACTCACCACCCTTTTTTGCAGAAGGATATATCCTTATTCCTCCGGCTATACGCGTCTTGGCTGTCATTCCTGTGTTCTCTTTGACGATTTGAGATATAGACTTTTCTTTATTTCTAATCTTCATTTGTTTCCTTTCTTTATACTGCTCCATATGACTTATTCACTTTTCGATTAAATTATGGGAGGGGATCTTAACAATAGCCTTGAATTATCTATCAAAAAAAGGCCGTCGCATTTTTTATGCGACGACCCATAGACAGAAATTACAAATAAACAATTCAATGATTTATCATCAGTTTATGTTTTGCTTTTAATCAACTCATCAAATTTATATATTTCAAGGGTGGTTTTCCCTGATTCAAGTTCCCGAATAATCTCCTTCTCGTGCTCGTATTTTTTACACGCTTTTTCAAATACCTCATCTTCTACGTTTTGAGGAATAACAACTACACCATCACAGTCTCCAAATATGATGTCCCCCGGATTTACCTGCACTCCTCCACAACTTACAGGTATGTTAAGCTTTGCAAGGCTCTCCTTTACCGTCCCTGAAGGATTAAATCCCCTGGAAAAAACCGGGAAACCAAGCTCACGTATATCCTCTGAATCACGGCTGCTTCCATCTATCACGACTCCGGCAAGTCCCCGTAACTTACATGCGGTTGCCATTATGTCGCCAAAGTGTCCTGCCTCAGAATAGCCGTTAAGATCTAGCACAAGCACATCCCCCGGCTGCGCTCCGTATATTGCCTGATGAAGTGCCAGATTATCTCCCGGATAGCACTTTGCAGTATAAGCCCTTCCTATCATTTTCATTTTAGGACTTACAGGTTTGATGCCGGTATCCATAACACCCTGATTTGATACTGTATTGTTATTATCAGCTATATTCCCTGTAGGAAGTTTTAAAAGGTCATTTCTTATTCTTTCTGTGAGTTCCATGTTTATTCTCCATTCGTATATTCGATCACTTGAAACAGTTTATGAAAAATGTGATAATCAATGGGTTTGTAATATTTATGAAAATAACTGTTACAACCGGGAGCACAAACCAGGCAGTTGGTGCAGGACCATTTTTCTCTATGACTGCCGACATATTGGCAACAGCGTTGGGAGTCTGTCCTAATCCTACTCCACAGTGTCCGGCAGCCATGACCGCTGCATCATAATCCCTTCCTGTGGTATTAAAGGTCACAAAAGTAGCCCACAATGCCATTACTACTGCCTGAGATATAAGTATCACAATCATCGGAAGTGCAAGGTCAACAAGTTTTGCTATATCAAGTGACATAAGAGCCATGGAAAGGAAAAGATTAAGGGCAATGTTTGATATGGTATCAATTTCATGCATCCTGAGGTCGATTCCTCTTGCATCCGCAATATTTCTCACCAACGCTCCTCCGAAAAGGCAGCCAACGTAATAAGGGAATGAGAGTCCGGTCAGCTTAAGTGCCGCTGAAATATAAGACCCTATAAATGCAGCAAGAAGAAGCAGTAAAACACTGTCAAACAGACTCTTTTGATTCAGTTCAAAAACCTTCTTCTTTTCTTCAGCCATCGACTGTCCTGAGCTCTTAAGATCATATTTTTTGATAAGACGTTCCGCCACAGGGCCTCCGGTAATACTTCCAAGAAGCAGTCCAAAGGTTGCTGCCGCAACACCTATTGTTGTGTCACCAACAGCTCCCAACTCTTCAAGTGTCGGTCCAAAAGATGCTCCGGATCCTACGCCACCGGACATTGAGATGGATCCCATTGCGATACCCAGAAGTTTATTGATCCCGAAAACCTGACAAAGTCCGACTCCCACCAGATTCTGAACAAATAAAAATATCACTGCTCCTACTGCAAGCTTTGCTCCAAGTTTTCCTGATTTTTTCAGCACAGCAAGACTACATGTAAAACCTGTTCCTGTAAAAAACAGGTTCATAAAGAAATCCTGCAGAGTATTTGTCATCTCAATAGTAAATAAACCTGTACTCTTACCTATAAAGATCAAAATACTGCATATCAAACCACCAATTACCGGTGCCGGAATAAAATATTTCTGAAAAACAGCAACTTTACTCTTTATATAACGTCCAAGCATATAGACCAGAACTGCAAGTCCCGTCGTTTGAATCAGATCAAATTGAATTGTCATATCTATCTCCCTTTTTACACGTAACATTTTCTACTTTTTGAATAATCTGAACCGGTTCTTTATTTTCTATGACTAATCTACCATTCGGAAAATAAGTTGTAAAACAGATATATTTGATTTAATATATCGGTAAATCAGATATTTAATCCAATACTATTTCATCCCCACTTTTATATTTTAAATATGTTTTGGAGATTCTAATGACTTACGAACAGATAGAAACATTTCTTATTGTAGCAACTTACAAGAATATAACCGCTGCATCGAAATACCTTTTTGTATCTCAATCCACTGTTTCATCCAGACTTCAGCAGCTGGAAGACGAGCTGGGTACTCCTCTCCTTATCCGTCACAAAGGACAGAGAAATGCAGAACTGACAAATTACGGCTCGGCATTTGTCCCTATAGCAAGTCAATGGGCATCCCTATGGAAAGATACCCAGCATCTAAAAGCTCTTCCTGATATAAAATCATTGAATATTGCGAGCGTTGATGCTGTTAATAACTACACTTTAGTCCCAATGTTCCAAAAGCACCTTGAGGATCATCCAAGAGTCAAACTTTCGATAATGACCTACCATTCCAGTGAAATATATTCCCTGGTTCAAAACCGTACAGCTGACATCGGCTTCGCATTTTCTTCGATTTCTTATCCCGATGTCATTGCAATTCCTGTATATAGGGAATTAATGTATTTGATCTGTAATAAAAAGAGTAATTACGGAGATAATATTTCCTGTAAGGATCTCCCCATAGAAAAAGAGATATATCTTCGATGGGGATCAGACTACCAGCAGTGGCATGACAGACATTGGAGTCCCGGTGTATATCCTTTGATATCAGTTAACACCGGCTCTATGCTACAACGATATCTGGATTATCCGGATAATTGGGCGATTGCACCAATGTCTGTAATTCAAGGTGCCATGCGATCCAATCCGGAACTGACTTTCCACAGCCTAAAGGAGCCACCTGCTCCAAGGATCTGCTATGAAATTAAGAATCGTTTTCCAAATGTTACACTTTTGGAACCAATTGAACTTCTTGAAAAAGAACTTCAGGAATTTATTGAAGAAGACGAAAGCATATGCTCTTTTGAAAGCTGGATGCTCAATAGCTGAGAAATGGACACCAAATCCATACTGATGAGAAACATGACGAAACATGATAAAAGCCAATATGCAGGAATAAGTATTACTGATATGGCCAGACAACTTTCCTTTTCGCCAAAATAGCAAAACTTGAAAATTTCGAAATGACACAAATTACTGATAATTGGTATAATCAGGCATGATATCGCATTAACGAGCTTCAGTCCAATAAAGGCTGAAGCTCTATTTTAAGTTAAACTTTACAAATGCACCGGGTAAAAAAACCAGTTTATAGGTTTACCGGTGCAATTAGTATATGATAGACATTAAATCTCACTGCTTTACAGGTCCTGATATTCAGAAGTTTTTATTACGCTGGGGTGAGATGATCATAAACTGCTTACTAAAAGCTATAAGGCTTTATCTGACGTACCACATCAAGAATGGTTCCGTCTCGAGCTTCAACAATTGCAACAACATTATCTTCCCACTCAAGTTGATCGGGCTCACCCACAAGTTCATAGGCTTTTTCCTGAAGAGATTCGATGGTCACATGTTTTATACCGGCATCATCCAGGCATTTGATTATATCTTTTCTCAGTGGATTTACGGCAATGCCATAGTCTGTTACCAGGACGTCCACACAATCCCCCGGAGTGGTTACTGTAACTACATCTTTACAAACTGTTGCCATGCGGCCTCTGATGAGAGGGGTAACTATGATACAGCATTTGGATCCTGCTGCTGTATCCGGATGTCCTCCCGGTGCTCCGCGAAGTACACCATCTGAACCGGTAATGACATTAACATTGAACTTGGTATCAATTTCCAGTGCAGAGAGAACAACATAATCAAGCTTGTTTACGTAAGCACCCTTATTACCTGCATTGGCATATTCCGAAAGGTCGATTTCTATGTGATGAGGGTTTGAGAACAGATGCTTTGCTGCTCCCTGATCAAAATCCTGGGTATCAAGGATATAGTCAACATAGCCTTTATCCTGAAGAGCGCAAATAGCTGATGAAGTCCCGCCGAGGGCAAAACTCATTTTGATGCCTGCCTTTTCCATATGCTCTTCAAGGAAACGGTTTACTGCGAGAGATGGTCCGCCTACACCTGTCTGGAATGAAAATCCATCCTTAAAGTATGGACATGCAGCTATGACATTAGCTACATTCTCAGCCATCATAAGTTCCCTTGGATCCTGAGTCATACGTGCTTCCTTGGTTGCGATCTTGCTTGGATCTCCGATTTCGTCCACAACCACCACTGCATCTACGTCTATACAGGAAATAGATGAAGGAAGATTTGGGAAAGGAACCAATGTGTCTGTGATTATCACTGTGTGATCTGCATATTTCGCATCATGATTTGCAAAGCCCATTGAACCGCAGTTGTTTTTTCCTCCCTGGCCTTTTGCATTTCCGCAGCAGTCTGATGTTGCAGCCGCCAGAAATGCTATGTCAATGTGTACTTCTCCTGCTTCAACGGCTCTTGGACGGCCGCCATGTGATCTGATGATACAGGGATTTTTCAGTTTGCCATGTGATATAGTCTCACCGATCCGGCCTCTTACGCCTGAAGTCTGTGCTTCAACTATGATGCCTTTTTCCATATAATCGGCAAATATATCCTGGGCTGTCCCAAGAGATGTTGCAGCAACATGCAGATCTTTGAACCCCATTTCTTCCACAAGTACTTTACATACCATAGAAGCAACATAATCTCCATCACGAAATTCTGTGTGAAATGAAAATGTCATTCCGTCATGTGCTCCGCACTTTTCGCAGGCTTCCCTGATAGTCGCGCAAAGCTTATCTTCTTCAGGTTTTTCATGTCGTACTGTAGTTGGAGTTGCTTTTTTTACCAACTGTCCGTCTTTATAATTTTTTCCTTGATATACTTCTCTGCCATTAACAAGAAGATAATCAGGTATATCTCTTCCTACTGAATTGATCATTTCTATGTCTCCTCTTAAATATAAAACCGGTTATCACAGATCACCGTGATATACACCACATGCTTTTGCCAGACGTATGATCCTTTTGGCATCTTCAAAGAAAGGTATATCTACCATCTTGCCATCTACTGTATATACTCCTATGCCGGCATCGGCTTGTGCCTGACAGCCACGGACCAGTTTCTCTGCGTATAATATCTGTTTTTGTGTTGGTGCAAATGTCTCATGCACAAATCTGATCTGTCGCGGGTTAATAACTGATTTTCCATCGAAGCCCATCTGATGATTCTGGATAACTTCTTCTTTGAAGCCTTCCATATCATCAACATTGGGAAACATAGTATCAAAACACTGAACTCCTGCAGCTCTTGCCGCTAAAAGCATCTGGCCTCTGGCAACAAGCATTTCAACTCCGCCCTTTTCGATCTGAACGTGCATTGATTTTCTGAAATCACCGCCGGAGATCGCACATCCAAACATTCTCTTTGAGGCAGTTACTATTTCATAGGCATTCATGATACCCAGCGGACTTTCAAGCGCAGCCATAAGAAGTGTACGGCCAACGGGTACATTGAATTCTTTTTCTGCCGCTTCAACAGCTTCTTCTACCTGGTGAACCATATCTGCATTCTCGCATTTTGCGATTCGGATCCCGTCTGCCCCACCTGCCACACATACTCTTATATCCTCACGCCAATGAGGTGTATCAAGCCCGTTGATACGGACTATAACTTCAGTATTGCCATAATCTATACTCTTTAATGCATAGTAGAGTGAAAATCGTGCAGCATCTTTCTGGTTTTCTGCTACCGCATCTTCAAGATCCAGTATTATAGAATCGCTTCCATAGATGTAGGCATCTTTTATAAGGCCCGGTTTCTGAGCATTCATAAACATCATGGTTCTGCGCAGCCTGTTTTTTTCCGGTGTTGGTCTTTCTATAACTTTGCTCATCTTATCGCACCTCCCCATGGGATACCTGCCTGGGATATGCCACAGCTTCTGAATACGGCACATTCAACTCTGGCCTTAATAGTACAGTCAAGTGCGCCTTTATCTATAACAGTTACGGTTGCGTCTGTGACTTCAAGTCTGTCCAATGTTTCTTTTATAGTTTGCTTTATCTGCCTTCCATACTGGTTAAGTACACTGCTTTCAAGAAAGATCTCTAAGCCTTTTCCCGGTTCTACAGTTACCTGTGCATCACTTGATTCGAGGGTTCCTGCGATAGCTGGTTTTTCTATGATCATATCTGCTCCTCCTGAGTTCGTTTGGGTTTTTCATCTGTTGTTTTCATGATACTTCATACATTCCATTCTGTATAATTCATAATATTCGCATTAAACCATTCAAAAATTGAATATTTTATTTACGGAAATCTATAATGGAAGTAAAATAATAGATGGCAAAGATGGATACAGATTGTGAACGTAGAAAACTTCCGGAATCATTGCTGACTAGGGAGACCCATTTTGATAAACATGTAATACACTATAAATTATGGATGAGAAGGATTTTGAACTGTTATTGACATTAAATAAGACAAAGAATATAAGCAAAGCTGCGGATCTTCTGTTTATAACCCAATCCACTCTTTCAAAACGGGTAATGAATATAGAAAAAGAACTGGACTCAAAGCTTTTGATCAGATCCCATGCCGGTGTACATTTTACTCCTGCCGGCGAAAAAGTATTGGAACATGTTATCAGAGCTCAGAATGAGCTGGATGAATTAAGAGATGATCTGAATATTTTCGATACGGAAGTGAGCGGTACATTACACGCCGGTGTTTCTATAAATTATGCCATGTACACACTTCCGGATGTTCTGGTTTCCTACAATTCAAAGTACCCTAAGGTTAAACTCAACATAGGAACCAATCAAAGCCGCCTCCTGTATCTGCAGATGACAGAAGGCAATCTGGATGTTGCGATACTTCGCGGAGAATATCAATGGAGTGGGCCAAAGTTCTTACTTTCGCAGGAAAACATTTGCCTGATATATCATGAAAAATATAAAGGTGTTCCACTCTCGGATTACATGTATATAAATCGTAGTACAGACACAGAAAACACCTTCCAGTTTTTAAGGTGGATGAAAGAACAGGGTCTTTCATATCCGGATTCCGGTTTCAGTATGGACAATATCTCAACCTGTGTTGAGATGGTTAGCCGTGGCTTGGGATGGGCTTTGGTACCGGAGATAGCATTATCCCGCTTTAAGGGTATTGTGAAGCCATGCTTATTTAAAAACGGAGAAGCGATGACCAGACGAACATATGCTGTCTGTCAGCCGGAAGCGATTGAACTTCCTCAGGTTAAGGCATTTTTAGATGAGGTGATCATGCCTTAAAGATTTTTAGGATGTGTTTCATATGCAGGCTTTTGCCTGGCTGAGGCTAATTGGTTATGTATGCTGCGCTGGACTTCATACAGTCTTTCTGTCAGCTGATACAGAGGATTCACGTCGGCATAATCCCTGTAAGTACCGAAGGGAAGATCTGTATAGATCACTAATATGTAGGGATCGAAGTCGTTGAAAACGACACCTGTATCATTGATTGCGCATTCATAATTTGTCCGATCGCCATCGAGGTAGTCATCAGGAATGACGGCCTCCGGATCGTAATTCAGACTGTCGTCATGAAATGATACACGGTACCAATGTCAATTGTTTTCTTAGTTACCTTCTGGTACGGGTCAAATACGATAACGATTTGTATAGAACAATTATGATTGCCGCCATGCAAAAAAGCCTCGGGAATAATGCTCTATCTTCATACTCTCCGTTGTTCAAAAGAGCCTTAACCGTATCGCCGTGACGCTTTTCATCCTTCATAACGGATTCTACTTCGGGAAAATCTTCCATCATTTTCTTATATCCTGGAACAGCAGCATACTCGCCACTTGCTATCAGCGGATATAGGACTCTCTTTCCGATAAGCCGATAAAGAAATGTCACAACCAATGCCTGGGTTTTCTTCGGTGTCAGTACTTTTCCGGTATACTGCTTAAATACGGAAGCATGCCTACCCTCATCTGCCGCAAGCGCTTTAAAAGTTTTTGCATCAGATTCATTATGCACGAGATAAGCCATCCTTCGGTATGTTTCCACACCATTAAGCTCCCCCTGCTGAGACTTTAGCAGTCTTTTCATGTTATCTTTCGAAATTACCATAGTCACTCTCTTATGATTCATTCACCAGTTTTCCGGTCATGTGCTCCGGAATCAGTTCCAAACAGTTCACGCGGGGAAAAGAATTCTTAAGCTCCTTATGAAGATATTCCACATCGTCCGTAAACTTCCTGCACTAATATTAAAAGTTATTGTTGTTATTATACTCCTTCACCGCAACCAGCTCAATCGGTCAGATCGCTGTGATGTGATGATCCTTTCTCTCCATTCGGGATTATGATACGAAAGGCTCAGTACAATTTATAATATATTTCAACTGAACATAAAAAGCAGCTCTTCCATAAAGGAAAGCTGCTCTTTTCTGTTTCACAGTGACAGGCACATGGTTATGTAGTTTTACGTTTATTCCGGCAATTTTTTTGCTTTTTATAACTTTTTGCAACCAAAGTGCAACCAGACCATTTAAAAATCCAGTATTTATGCCTGTTTCCAGCGATAATACATTATTCAAGCTCATCCACTCGGAATCAAGATTTGCTCCGTCATCTCCTCCGATTTTGTCATCATGACAGTCAAAATCGAATACCAGAAAATTGATTGTTTCATCCGGAAACATAGGGTATAACCCAATAACATCTGATGCATCTTCTCTTGCACCGATCAAATGCTCGTACAACACTTGCCCTGTCAATTCCTTATATCTCTGGCTTTGACATTCACTACAGCTAAATTGTGGATTATTCTTCTTTGAGGGGTACCCCTCAAGTTGTACCATGCAATAATCTACTATTCTTTCATGGCAAGGTGCATTTTGTATTCTTCTTCTGCCAAAGCAATCTGCCGCTGTATCTGCTCTGCTGTGGGAAGGTGCTCCTGTATCTCCTTGATTTTCACATTGTCATATGTTGCTACTCCCATTGGAGTGGTTATTCCCTGAAATGTGAGTTGTACCTCCGTGCGATCCATATCCTTGCAGATCAAAAGCCCGATTGTGGGATTATCGCTATCTCGCTTTACAAATTCGTTAACTGCATTCACATAGAAGTTGAGTTTGCCCGCGAACTCAGGATCAAATGGCTTCACCTTTAATTCCAAAACAACATAGCAACGCAGATAGATGTGATAAAACAGCAGATCAATCTTTCTCGTCTTTCCAGCTATTAAGATTTCCTTCTGCCTACCTACGAACGCCCAGCCCTCACCAAGTTCCAAAAGGAAGCGGGTCATTCGTTGTTCCAAAACATCCTCCAACGCCTCCTCGTCATATTTTTCCGGCAAACTTACAAATCCCAAATCGTAGTTGCTTTTCAATATCTCTTGCGCGAGATCTCCTTGAATGGCAGGCAGTTTTTCAGCAAAATTGGTAACAGCCATTCCGGATGTATGGTATAAATCAGCGCGGATTATATTATCCAAAGCATCTCGGCTAAGGTTCCCCTCTATGGTCTTTCGGATATAAAATAGGGCCTCCTCAACGCTTTTAGCCTTCTGTATGATCATTACGTGATGCATCCATGGTACAAAAGCAAAGATTTGAGGAAAACTTAATTCTGAATCAGCCTGCTTCAGTTTTGACTCCTGAATTTCTGAAGCGACTTGCTTCAGTTTTGAGCCATTTATGCTAATCTGTTCTTCTATATTTGAAATAAAGGCTTTCGCTTCAGTATTTACCGAATAAAAGCTGTACCATTGCTTCATAAACCAAAGGTTTCTCGCTGAAAACCCTTTCGCTTTCGGGAACTCTGCCTGGAGGTCCAGACTGACCCGATTAACGATTCCGCTTCCCCACTTTTCCTCAGCTTTCCTGATTACCAAATCTCTGCCAAGAAGCCAATTGAAAAGTAGCTGTTCCGAATTCACTTTAACGGCAGCTTTAATCTGAGAATTTCGAAATCTTGATTTTAACTCATGTATCCATTCGATATATTCTTTATCCAGGCTCACATCCTGCGACGTTACAAGCCCCCTTTTATTAGTCGGCACTTTATCCATAACGATACTCCTCTTGTTCTATATGATCCAAATTGCTGTGACATTATGGCACCATAGTTACTTATGAATCGGTATTCTCAAACCTCTCTTCAAGCCGCATAATGTACGCCATCATTCTGACCAAGTATTCCGGAGGGGCACTTATTCCCTGTTCCCACTGCTGAAGGGTTCTTACAGGGATCCCGAATTTTGCTGAAAACTTACTTTGCGATAAACCCGTTTTCTTTCGTAACTCCTTTATTTTTTTTGAAATATCCATTCTACCGTCTCCAAAAAACATTTTTGTACTCTATTAAAGTATAATTCTGCTAATATACGTTGTCAACGTATGTTAGCAGAGCATAGCATTGTTATCCCAAATTAAGCTACAGGTAATCACATGAATCCTCTTTTTGAAATCACAAATTGTGACTTCACGGAGACTATCTTTCAGTACCCAAGAAGTACCCGTCACTTCATATCTTGTTATCAAAATGTTATCACACGTATAAACAGTAAACGATTCAAAATCGACGTAGTCGAAAAAATATCCCCGACCCGTCGATAGACGAGTCGAGCAATATTAACTCT
>SVDD01000029.1:0-49683 GCA_015057945.1 Lachnospiraceae bacterium
ATGATTACAAAATCTATTTTCAATTATCTTGCCATTAAAGATGTACGTTTAAAAGAATTCGACGTTTTGAAATACGGATTCCGAGAGTCTATGTGATAGTGATCCCGGGCGGCGCCTTCAACCGTCAGTGGGGTTTCATCGAGGGTCAGGCAATAGCATCCCGTCTCAACAACATGGGGTATACTGCCTTCGTACTTTACTACAGAGTTAAACAGGAGCCCGTCCTTCCTCTTGCCATTCTGGATATGGTGAATGCCATAAAGGATATAGAAATGAACCACAAGTCTTACAACATCATCCCCGGTGAGTATATGATAGGAGGATTCTCCGCAGGTGCCACTCTTGCCGGAGAGATAGGTTGCGAAAACTTCGGTTATAAGGTAAACGGTATCCCAAAACCTCAGGCCATATTCCTTGGCTACACCGCAGTATCCATGAAAGAATTCTATGGAATTTACAGTAGCCTTCCTGATGGTCATCCAGGAAGAGAGAGCATCGCGGCTTTCCTAAGGCGGGTGGGTGGTCCGTGCTTCACGGAAGAAACATTGGCACCCTTTGATCTTCCATCTCACATCGGCTCTGATTTCCCGAAGACCTATATCGTTGCAAATGAAGATGACGGGACTGTTCCGGTGTCAAACAGCAGACTGATGGACCGCTGCCTCACCGGACTTAATGTTCCGCATATTACAAAAATCGGCACCAGGGGCGGTCACAGCTTCGGCCTGGGAAACGGACTTCCGGTTGAAGGCTGGCTTGAGGAAGCAGTAAAGTTCTGGAGAGAAAGCTGATATAGGGCTGCCTCGCGTACTTTCGTGCTTTACACTCTTAATTTCTAATTCTTAAAAATTCATAAAATATTGCTTGCCACCTATATATATATATATATTTGCCGACTTCTTAAAGTAGATATCTTATGACATGAGTGTCAATAGTATTTACCACTCTGGTCTCAGCGCTGACACACATTAGTATGTAGTGTGCTGCTGAACACTCATGTCTCGATAAGAGCGTGAATTTTCAAGTGAAGGAACACGAAAAGGAGGTTTACTTTGAAGAGAAGGAACTTATGTAGAACAAAAAAGTTGTTGGCGGTGATAATTGCGGCATCCATGAGCATGAATTCAGGGATGATAGCTATGGCAGGTCAAGCAGTATCATTAGGATCTGTAGTTGAAGATAATAATAATGAAAATAATGTAGATAATAATGTCACTGTTACAGCCACGGAAAAAGATGATTCCAAAACAGTAACGAAAAATGTCACATCACATGATAATGCCCCTGCAGTTACTGCATCAAGTTCAGGTGGTCACAGTGCCGAAGTTACAGTTACCGGAGATGTGGAAGCTACAAATACTTCTACTTATGGAGCTGCAACAGGTGTTGCAGCGGATTCTTCCGGGAAGAAAGAAAGTCCATCCTCTGATAAAAATTCCTCAACATCAGTAACTGTAGAAGGTGAGGTATCTGCTAGTGCTGAAAGGGGTACTGCTACAGGTATAAGTGCTACTTCATATTCCGGAGGCTTTTCAGATGTCTCTGTAGGCGGTGAGGTGTCTGCTAGTGCTGAAGAGGGTGGTACTGCTACAGGTATAAGTGCTACTTCATATTCCGGAGGCTTTTCAGATGTCTCTGTAGGCGGTGAGGTGTCTGCTAGTGCAAAAGGTGGTACTGCTACAGGTATAAGTGCTGATTCACGTTCCGGAGGCTCTACAGAAGTCACTGCCAAAAAGAGTGTTTCGGTTACAGAAACCAGCGAACAAGCAAAAGGAATAGATGTTGAAGCATCCGTTACAGGATCAACAACTAAAGTTACTGTTGGTGAAGATGTTTATGTAACAAGTTCTGGTAGCGCTACCGGCATTAATGCGGTGGCATATTCTGGAGCAAAAATCGATGTTAATGTCGGTGATGACCTTACCGTCTCATCAGCAAGCACCTCTACCGGAATTGGTGCATATGCTAATGGTGAAAACTCCTCTGTAAGTGTATCTGTTGGCGGCGATGTTTCTGCAACAGAAACAAATACATTTACCGGTACAGCTAGTTCTTCTGTAAACGTAAATGTCGGTGGTAATGTGACCGGTAGCGGAGGCATCTACGCACACGGTTCCGGTAAGACGAATATAACTGTTGACGGAAGTGTTTCCAATAATTCCGGATCAGGTGATTCACCTGCCATAAGCACATCTACCGATAGAGCTAGTTCTTCTGTAAACATAAATGTCGGTGGTAATGTAACCGGTAACGGAGGAATCTACGCATCCGGCTCCGGTCAGACGAATATAACAGTTGGCGGAAGTGTAGTTCAGGAAAGCCAAAAGAGTGAAACGCAGTTAACTGGATCAGAAAGTTCTTCCGGTGGAATCGCGATAAAGCTTTCAGATAGCGGAGATGCAAAAAATGCGGATGTTACAGTAAAGGTTGCCGAAAACGTAACTGCTGATACGACAGCTGTAAACATCACTAAGAAAAGCGAAGAAAGCGATATACGTCTTGAAGTAGATGGAACCATCTCCGGTGGAAAACACAATATCGTTCTTTCCGAAAAGAGCAGTCTGGATAATCTGGATATCACCGTTTGGCGTGTTGACACATCAGATGGAAAGAATGTTGTAGAGACATTTACACCTGTTTCCGAAGAGCAAAGTAAAGAATATTCTTCAGCAATGCTTGAATGGGAACAAGATAATACGAAACCTAAGCCTGAAGAGCCTAAGCCAACTTATACAGCAAACCTTGAGGCTGAAAAGATGATCAACTACATCATCAATGTAGCTGATGTACAGACTCCGGGCGGAAATCTGGGAATTGCAGGCGCTTCAGCCGGTGGAGTATATACCGCTCATCAGAATGATACTGTTTATCTCGAGGTAACCATCCCTGATGGTTATACCATTGACGGTTTCTACAATGTTGATGGTGCTGCAGATGTAACTGTCATCTCCGGTGATGGTAAGTACTATCTCAACGTTCCTCGTGGCGGCGGTGTATATGTCGGTGTTAAGATGAAGAAAATTGAATCCACAGCTACTCTTGATCCTACCCCTTCCTCTTCCGCTTCTACTTCCACATCATACAGCACATACGGAAGTGGTGACCATAGAAAGTCCGAATCCAACGATCAGAATTGGACAGTAGGAAACAATCCTAATGATAATTCAGGCAACAGAACCACTCTTCCGCCTGAATTCACAGGATTACAGATTCATGCAATGACTATGGGTGGGGACACTGTTCAGAATTTAAGTGATGTTCTTACCTTCATAGATCCATTGGCAGCACTCAACAACTTTATGGATAAGGGAATACCTACTCAGGGAACTCAGAATGTTATCGGTGCCGGTATCGTGAATTTCAACAATTTGTTTATGGCATCCCTTACTGATACCGTAGACGTTCCTGTATCCGCAAGTGTTAAGGCTAATCAGTCCTACACTGTATTATTCAGTGACGGAACAAGCATAGTCGTTCCATGTATCATGGATGGCCTTCTTACCATTCCGTTCAATAAAAATGCAGCGGGTCTCACTTACATGATTTACGGAACAGATATGAATCCTGGAGCATTTGTAGGTTTGACTACATCTAACTGAACTCCGTAAATGTCACTCAAAAGCTCACTTGTGCATGCACAAGTGAGCTGGGACGATAACAGAACGCCTTCGCACTTCGTGCTCCATGTGGGGCGTGTCATTATGTTGGAGTAGACTAAGATACCACGCATGGTTCCGCGCTTTGCGCTCTCACCATGCTCCCCTACATTCGCATTTCATGGGGCCCCTGCCCCACTTCATGCTCATGTAGGGGCGTGTCATGAAAACAAAAGTCCGCCTTTGTGCAAGCACAGGCGGACTTTTGTTTTATGACACTGTTATCTCATATTATAAACCTCATTCCCGGGGATCATCGGATACTTCTTTGCCTGGGCCATCTCACTGACGGTTACCAGCTGAAATCCCTTTTCTATAAGTGCGGGAATCAAACGCTCAGCTGCGTCCGCAGTTTCTGAATAGGTATCGTGCATAAGAACGATATCTCCGTCCTGAGCCTTCTCCATGACCACATTGAAGGTATTGTCAGCATCCTTTGTAGAATAATCCAAAGGATCGATAGACCAGATTATCATGGGAAGTCCAAGGTTTCCTACAGCGGAAGCTATCTCTCCCGATCTGTTTCCTCCGGGTGGTCTGAAAACTGTAGGCGCAACTTTTACGGTCTCCTCAACCATATAGTCGCACTTTCTGATAACAGACCTTATATCCTCTACAGGAATGGAATCAAGATAATCGTGGGTGTAGGTATGATTTCCCAGTTCACAGCCAAGCTCTACCATCCTCTTTACACATTCGTTGTTATCCCCTACAACACGGCTTCCCTGCATAAAAAACGTTGCATGACCTCCGTACTGCTGAAGACAATCAAGAATCCGGTTTGTTACCTCAGCCTTTGGACCATCATCAAATGTCAGGGCTATCATAGGCTTTTCCGGATCTATATGACTAAGATCCACTGTCGCTCCGAGAAACTGATTGTTCATGGCGATGTAGTCATCAGGAATCAGATACTTCTTAAGAACATAACAGGTCTGTCCGTTGGCACTGAACTGATCCCATCCTTCGATATTTCTCTCAACCGATACAGGAGCATTTTCCTCAAGTACTCCGACAACAGCCGAATCACTTTCTGAATCAGCATGCATATTTACTGCTGTCAGGGCTCTCGCCGTGTACGGATAGGGGAACTTCGCTCTTTCGATCTTCCCGGAGGCCGGAGCTGTATCACTTTCGATTTTTATCGATGCAGACTCCTGCTCGCCTGAAGTTTCAACAGCTTCCACACCTGTTGTTTCATCGTTCGCCGCCGGTACCGCTATGGCACCGCATGCTGAAATTCCCCAAATCGCTGCACAAAAGACCGGCAGCAAGACCACTTTACTTACTCTTTTCATACCCTTTCGCTCTTTTCTTTACTCTACTATATAAACTCTGTCCCCCAGCTGCATGATGTCATAAATTTCCTTGTTCCATTCATTAAATACACCTATACAGCCTCTCGTCGCATCCATCAGCTCACCGTTTCCATGCACTTCTATGGCTCCGCCCAGGCGCGTACGTGCTGACGGTTTCTCCAGTTTGCGGCTGGTCTCGATAATCTGCTCTGCAGTTCCCCTGTCGATAAGTCCTGTCTTAAGTCCCCTCTTTGCATCCTCAATATTCGGATAATTAAGATACAGCTCCTCCTTCAGGGAATCCGAGACCTTCTTGTCACAGATATAGAAATACCCAACCGGGGTTTTATAATCCCCCTGCTGTTTTTTATCCCCCTCGGCTGCACCGGAGGTCACCATATATGATTTAGTCATCACCCCGTTCACCCATAATTCCATGTAATGGGATGACTTGTCATAGGCCAGTGCCCGTCTTCCATGACTTGCGTATTTCATGAAAGTCCTGTTTATATTGTTGTCCGCAGGATCCAGCTTTATGCCGTCAATGTCTACATAAGCGCTCCTGTCCGGAACAAGTCTGTCTCTCACCATCTCCCCGTTTTCATCGAAATATCTCTCGAATCCGTCTGGACAAATCATGAAACTGTTTTTAATCCCCTTTTTTGTGGCGATTTCCTGAGCCTCTATCATTCCTTCCGCATGCTCCGGATTGGAAACCGGATGATATCTCTTTGCCGCCTTTTCCGCTTCGTTGGTTATTCCACTCAAGTCTACGGTAGCATCCAGCTCTGCATCGTCATATTCCTCGCCGTAGGCAACTCTGCCCGGTCCGCTTACAGCGACTGACAGCATGATCATTAATCCAAGCCCAAGTGCCTTCACTCTCCCGGCCGGATGCGAACCCCATCTGTTTTTTTCCTTCATATCCAAAATTAACCGTTCCGGAATTTCCATACTCCTTTGACCGTTTCATTCTTATGACTTCCGCGAAGGCATAAGAATGAAACCGCTGTCATCAGTCCTGTCCGTTCCCCCCGAGTATAGTCTTTAAATTGCCGTAATACTTCTCAACATATCTTAAAATCTCATCTGCATTATCACCGCTCCTGATCATGGTAATGTATCCATGCAGGGACTCTGCCTTTGATTTTAAGACATCTGACCTTTCATCGACAAAAATACGGCTTTCGTACTTACTGTTTCGGGCATCCTGCATGAGATTGCATGCAGCACTGTTTCCATCCAGGGCTATCATCACCGACTGACGGCGCTTAAAGATCTCATAGGCAAAGCTCTTATAGGTTCCCAGAGGAGAAGACTCTATGGACACTCTTATGCCGGTCTCTGTTTCTCTCAGCTTATGGAGCTCGCTCTCCGTAATGGACGCCGGAACAAATGTAAATACCCTGAACTTATTTCTTGACTTATCAAGAACATACTTTTCATATCCGCTTATGGACGGACCGATGACAAAGAACATCTTTTCCGGATCAGCCTTACTGATCAGGTCATCAAGCATTTTACATTCCTGTTCACATATCTCTGTGACATGCTCTGCATTATTGAAACTGCCTCCTGCAATAACCACCGGAATAGCATCCTGAGGAAGCTCCCTTATTCTGTCACTCAGCTCTTCGGAACTGTCAAACTGTCTCTCACCACCGTTCAGATCCATAAATGCATCCGCTTCTTCGCGTATACGCTTTTCGAGATAGCTCTTAACGGACATTCCTCCGCACATACTGTAGAAGCTCTGTATCTTGCTGTTGAACTCAGACATGGATTCAGAAATAACATTGTCATCCGCACATCTCATTTTCAAAAGCTCTTCGTGGCTGAGATCCAGCATCCTCTCCAGCGACAGCTGCTCATCTATGGAATCAGTTCCGTAGAGGGCTCCTCCGTCAGTACCCTGCACACAGGCGATGCCTGTTTTAAGATACTGCTTTAAAGGATGCATATCAAGTCTTGAAAGATTATTCAGTCTTACATTGGATGTGATCTGAAATTCAACCACTACCCCAAGAGTACGGATCTTCTCTAAAAGCTTCTGACCCTTATCTGTATTGAGATCCGCTGTATAAAGGCCATGGCCTATTCTCATATGTGGGAATTTCTGACCTTCCTCCAATGCTTCCTCTACACAGCTGATACTGTTATAAACATTGTCAGGGAGGGAATCGTTTTCACCTGCATGTATACGGACAACATAGGATGGTATATCCTTTGCGATCTTTACAACAGCAGCTATAACAGATTTTAACTCCAGTATATCGTTTATCTCTTCACCGACAAAATCGCTGCCTGCCACGTATGGGTCTACGGCTACGGCCTTAAGGACCTGCAGATTCTCAGTAAAATAATTCCCGTGAGCCACCTGATCCTTGACAATAGTAAGGGGTATACGCCTGAGTGCGGCTAAAAATCTTATAGTAACTCCCGTTTCCCTGGTGATCTTCGGCATAACCTCATGGATCTGCTGTAATGTTTCTGCAGCCTCGGTTTTTTTCACCAGCGCTGTATCTGACATCTCAGCGTATGTGATTCCGTTATTCCGGTAGTTTCTTGCCACCCAGAGAAGCCCATCCTGGAACAAGGTATTATCAGCATAATCAGGATTTCTTCTGTCGAGATCCATCTGCTTAAGTGCATCCACGATATCCTTGTCAGGTATCTCATCAATGTTCTCTATCTTTATTTTTTCCTTTGCCGCTGTTCCTTTTGTAAATACATATCTGTAGATATAGACCTTTTCAAGATTTGTAAATACAGCCTGTCCATCCTTCATGACCGCAAGTGAAGCCCGGATTCTGGGGATATTGTATCTGCTTCCGGCAATGTTTCGAAGGATCAGATCCGCAAAATTGATCTCGGTATTGTCATCGATACGCCGGTCAAGATACTTACCCTTCAGTCCGCTGTTCCTGAAATTTACGGCAACCTCGGCTCTCTGTTTTTCCAATGCCTCTCTCTGCTCCGGAGTGATCTTAAGTCCGAGCTTTTTTATATAGTAGTACGGATATCTGATCTGATGATGTATTCCAAGTGCTATCAGCACATCCGGGCTTAAATTAGCGCTTCTGTGCGTATGCAGATCGGAATGGAACTTGACTTCCTCCCGTATATAGGTCTTAACCAGAGTCTTATTTATATCCAGAGCATAATCCTTGGTCTGGCTCATAAGGGTTTTCGCGATAGCAGGAATGTATGCCTTTCTTTCGATAGTGCCGTCGGGATAGATATTGGCACACTTGGTATTACCCAGTCTCAAAATGTAGACCTTCTGATATTCTCCGTTAAAATAGCAGGGCACACTTCCTTCTATTACCTTAAGTCCCTCTGCATTAAAGCTTATGGGAAGATTGCAGACCTTGGCAAGATTTGTTATCAGATTGCCTGTGCCATGATTTGGTGTCTCCAAAATGTAGGACATACCGCTCTCACTCTGATTCAGAGTAACTATTACATCCTTTTCCTTGTCCAAATAAAATTTTCCAAAATATGTCATATGCTCATCCTTTACCTGTACATGACCTGATAAAATCCATCCTAAAGTGCCAGCTCATCCAGTGTACTTCCGTATGAAGGCAGAAAATCCCGAAGAAAATCATCAACTTCAGGATACTTCTCCTTCATTTCATTAAGTGCCTTCAATGTTGATTGTTTGGCAGTAATAAACTCTCTGTTGCCGGAGTTTTCCTCTTCGATACATTTGATCAATGCGGAGATCTTGTCAGCAGCCTTTACAAGCTTTCGCATGTATATTTCATTTTCATCATCCTTACTGCCGTTAAATATCTCATCAAAATAGGGTCTCAGATCCTCCGGCAGCCTCTCAAGCAGGCTGTTCTCCGCGATATGTTCCAGGGACTTATATGCACCGGTTATTTCTTTATTGAAATATTTCACCGGTGTGGGCATGTCTCCTGTGATGATCTCCGAGGCATCATGATAGATTCCTATAAGTGCCGCTTTCTCTCCATCCAGCTTCCTGCCGTATCTCACATTTCCTATTATACACAGTGCATGTGCTATCATGGCAACCTCTACTGCATGTTCGCTCAGATTCTCCGGTCTGGAATTCCTCATCAGTGCCCATCTCTCTATATACTTCATTCTGGAGATTGTCGCAAAAAATGTATATCTGTCCATAATTATCCTCTTGAAATGCTATTAATAGTTATATGAAACATATTACTTATATCTCTCATTCCTTTTTATTATTGCTTATTTTTCTTCGGTAATAATAATTCCGATGTTTTCTGTCGATGATAAATATAAATTTCACCTAACACTAAGCAAAAATAAACAAGATTTTAATATATTTAAACATTCATAAATTTTTACTAAATTCTTACCTAAATTACCTGTTGTAATGTTTTTTCTTTTATAAAGGAGATAATTTATGTGTGCAGAAGAACGTAATCAAATCTATAAAAAATGGAAAGACGAATATCAATCCAGAATGGAAAGGCAAATCCACTTTCAGAGTCTTCATAAGAATTTCCTGTACGGCTATGCCATGATCCTGATATTTATGATTGGTGCTATATTGATATCCAACGATTATGCACAGTTCGATTTTGATGAAGCTGTTTACGTTTATCAGATATTCATCAATTCTTGTCCGCTGTTTATATTGATTCTTGCCGTATATGAGCTCATCTTTTACAGACTCATACCTGATCCGAATATGATCGAGATAGATGATTATTACGTTTTTCTTTCACATGATGAATTCACCAACCTTACCAAGGTCATGGCCATCTCTAAGAATGAACATTATAAAGTCAGGGATATTCTTGCAAGTGATACTATAAAAGACAAGTGTATAATCATAGGAAGCTGTAATCTTTCATAAACCATCAGGCACTTTCATCACATATATTGCGATTGAAAGTGCCTGTTTTTTATTACAGCTTCAGCTTTTTAGCCTTTCTGTTTCTTATTGTCTCAACTATATTAAGCTTTTTCTTCTCATCCTTGGGCATAACTTTCCCGTCCCAGGCATTAAAAATCTCCATCATCCTGCCGGTTAACTGGCCGATAGTCAGCCGGGAAGCCTGATCGATGTACTCCGCAAGCTCTTCATCTGCAGTAATCTTGTCTATCTGCCACTCGGCATCCCCTATGGAAACAAATCCGTCATCTATAATATTTTTCTCTTTATCGATGATATCAAATGTCTCGCCATCACCTGCAACAACATAGTAAATACCATGCTTTATGCCGACAATTCCGTTTTTATATTCTTTTAATTTTGCCATTTCATCCTTTCCTGTCCCACATGGTAGGTTTCTGCGCTATTCCATCGTAATCGTTTACCAGACTCGCAAGTAAACGTTTATATTTTGTAGTCTTTGTATCCTCCGGTGTCGCATTAATCCAATCGTAATAATGTGACATATAATCAGTTGCCCAGGTGTCATAGGCATCAACACGTATCTGTCTTGGCTCAAGATTCTTTATGCAGGCATGATAGAGATGATCGATCTGATCTTCATTAAAATCTTTATACAATGCCATATAGAACACAGGATATACAGTCTCATCAGCTCTTTTTTCTGCAAGCTCATCAGCATTGGCAGCTTCTACTATGACTTCCTCTACCCTGAGTTCTTCTTCCTTTTCTCTCTGCATCTGATCCTGCATGAAGAAAGACTCTTCCAGAGTCATCTGATGCGGCTCCATATCATCTACAATATTGTCAAAGTTTCCGTTGTACTCCGAATCCAGCATGCTCTGGGTTTCTTTTAACTCACCGCTGGTCTTAGGAAGCATAAGGAACTTGATACGTACGGGTCTTCTGTACTTCTTACCCATGGCATCAGTTTTCAATGCCTCATAATTGATCTTTATGTCCGTATAATGATTTATCTCTTCTCTTGCGGGTGCGAGAACATCACGTTCGAAAAATGAGAACTTCAGCCAGCTCTTTGGAATCTTTGCAACGTTTTTTCCCTTTTTGTTAGGATCCGGTTCCCAGTCAGCTATCTTTCTCATGAAGTCATTGTCCGTACCGGTTCCGAGTTCAAAGGTCCAGGTCTTGTTATTAAACTGATATGATCTGAGCAGGTCAAAAATTCGCGGAGAATACTTGTGTGTCATGAGAGACGTTTCTTCAAGACGCGGAGCGATATAATACTTCTCCTTATCTGTCATAAGGTTATACAGAAAAGGAAACATATCCTCATGAAACTTTATCTCAACATCTCCGCTGCCCGGATCCATATGTACAACATTGAGCCAGTGAACCATGGCTTCTTTTCCACTTTCCAATGTTATCCACCAGGTCTTCTGTCCGATATCGTTAAGTATGGCCTTTGTGTTCGTATAGCTCAATTTATTGGCCGAAGCACTTCTGTGAATTATCTGCTGAAACTCGCTGCAGTTAAATGTATAAACTGTATTGATATCATCGGTTGGCTTTATCTTTGATATCAGATAGTTTACAGCTTTACTTTCTACCAAGGACAGAGAAAACTTTCCTTCCTGAACCATCTTTGTGCTTTTGGCAACCTGTTGCTTACGAGCTTTTTCTATACCATGACTCATAAAAATAAAAACTCCTATATAATGATAAAAGTTGAGTGAATGTACGGTACCTTCTCATAACGTAATCCTGTATTCAGCCACAAGTTTTATGGAAACACTGAATATATAGTGTCCCATAAGGTTCTGGTATCATAATAATACAATTATTATAAAACAGCCACCGTATTTCTACTCAACTTTGACGTATATTCCCTCAACTTTACACCGGAATTAACCATTTCCTCTCTAAAAGTTGAATGATTTTACGGGCATATTCTATCACTGTCCGTACAATTACTCAACCTTCATTTCTTCTTTTATTAGAAAAAACTCGTATAAAAACTCAACTTACCCACTGTTTATACCGTACAATCTCTCAACTTTCGATGCATATAAGCCTCAAAAAACCGCCTTTTTTAGCCATTTTTTTCATCACTCAGCCTGCCCGTAAAATTAATCAACTTTCAGAATGAATTCCTGAATTTTGAATCTGTATATCACCGTAAAATAACTGTCTTTACCGTACATTTACCCTATCCACCGTAAATTCACTCAACTTTTATTCGGAATCTCATCACTATATGCTGCATACAAGATAAAAAATGATGTAAGGGTCATCGGTAAGTGGCAAGTACTTTTGATACTCACCTCATAAATAGCCGGAATGGTTCGAATATTCCGTATATTCCCTCAACTTTCAAATCACATACTGCCTGATAAACCACGTATTTTCGCCATTTATATCAGCTTTTCCCTTCCCGTAAAATTAATCAACTTTCAGCTTCTAACCTCCGGTACCGGACCATATATCTTCGTAAAATCCCTTAAATATCCCGTATAATTGCTTTATTCACCGTATGTTAACTCAACTTTAGATGAACTTTTGTTCTGATTCAGGACTAAATTTTCTATTTTTCCCGTATAAAAGTTCAACTTTGCTCCTCTGCCGGTAATTTTTCACGTTATGATGTTAAAATTACACTTATTCCGTATGATCACTCAACTTAGTACGCTTTTTAACGTATAATCACTCAACCTACCGTACAAATAATCTACTTTCACAGGTATTTTTTTTATTTACCGTATATTATCTCAACTTTCCCGTAGATGTACTCTACCCTTTCCGTAGATTGACTCACTTTATTCCGTATGAGCGCTCAATTTTCGACGTATGAGGACTCAACTCTGGCCGGTTTTCTTCTATAAGATGATAAAATAAATAAAATATATATATATTAATATAATCTACTACTACAATAATCTCTGTAGTAGTTGAGTGATTGTACGGTCCCTATTTAAGATGGTTTTAAAACAAAAAAAACCGGATGAATATAAAACTCATCCGGGTAATAATCGATTCTCAGGAAGATAATCAATTCTCATCTATCAATGCTTTAAGATCATCAATTATGGCTTTGATTTTCTGGATATCATTTTTTGTAAACTGATAACCTCTTTTTTCCTTACGTTTTCCAAGCTTTACGACATTGTCATTTATTTTTGACAGCATTTCATTAACAGCGATAGGTGCTGAAATACCGATAGTTTTGTTTATCTGTTCAGCATCAGCCTCCTTGGCATCTTTCAGAATCTTCTGGAATTTTTCTGCTTTTTCTCTTGCTCTTCGAAGCTGAGCCTGCGTATTTATCAATTCCTGAGAGGCTGTTTCATTGGTGTCGGTTTCTTCATGCACCAAGGACTCAAGCTCAATTGTTTTATTTTTTAAACGTGCGATTTCCGCTTCCTGTTCTTTTAATTTCTGCTCATTTTCCTTAAGACGTTCTTCTGCCAGTTTTTGAGCCTTCTGATTTTCTTCATCCTGAGCCTTAAGCTGCTGATATTCGTCTTCAGTTACTGTTTCGTTGTGTTCGTTTATATAATTCAGAATATAGGTCTGTACTTCAATGCTTCTTGAAGCGTACTGATTTGCCTGATTGATGGTTATTTTTTCGTCATCCAGTAAATTCTGCAAACCTACTATAAGATTCTTATTGATGGAATCATATTTTCGTATCTGTCGGGATGAAATAGAAAGCTTATCGGCGATTCTGTCATAAAGTTTCTTCTCAATGCCTCTTTTCAGGAGTAATTCCATCAGTCTGGCCACACGTTTTCTCATGTCTCCGGGGTGAGATGCTTCGGAAACTGCATCATAGTTCATGAGAAGATTAAGCTCTTCAAGATCTGACCATGGAATATCATCTCTTAAAATTAATGCAGGTATTTTTCTATGCATGAAGGATGCATCTTCAGTAAGAATCATACCAAATGCTGCATATCTTCGGTGTCCTGATACGATTACATAGTTACCTGTCGGACGTCCTGTTCTTGTTTCACCACCGTCAAATTCACGTGCAATAACGATTGCGGACTGAAATCCGTTTCGTTTAATATTTTCAGCAAAAACATCTATATCAGTATCATCAATGTCTCTGTTATCCGGAAATGGTACAAGCTTTTCATACTGTATCATCTCTATTTTTGATCCGTTTCCAAGATCCAGACTTACTGTATCAAGTTTTTTCTGTAAATTTTGTAACATTATAGGTTTGTTACCATATCCTAAAGGTGCCTGATCTTTCTTTGACGCCATTATATTTTCCATCCTTTATATGTTAAAAATCTGTATTATGATCTGAGATCCATTTCAAATCTTGTTTTCGCGTTGGAATATTCACGTAATAATTTTTTATAATCGTCCAGATCAATGAGAGAGAGCTGTTGTGCCACATTTATATAATCGGTTCCGGCATTTGTCTTTTTGTCGTAATAATACACAGGCATATATCTGGAGAGTGATTCAGCGATATTGTTGTCATCTCTGATTACGGATTTTAATGCGATATTCTGGAACATGGAATCGTAGGCAGAATACTTCTGTTTAACCAGGGTAGTTCTTGCCTTTACATGTGCTAGCAATACTCCGATAATCTGTAATTCACTGTTGTAATCAGATTGTATTCTGTAATAATCCTCTATAACATCTGAGATTCCGTCATAAGAAAAGTTTGCTGAATCCACTGGGATGAGCACATAATCGGAAGCGATCAGTGACATATCGGAAAAGCTGTCTGAAGCAGGGTTGTTGTCAATTATGATTGTGTCGTAATTAGCTTTGATTTTATCAAGTACTTCCTTAAGACGATACAGATCCTTTTCCTGATAGCCGTTTCCGTAAAAGAACTGGTCTGGTCTTTTAACATGCTTGTTGTTTGGTAATACATCAACTCCAAAGTCTGAGTGAACGAGAACATCATCAATAGTTGCTGATCCAAAGAGAAGATCAGTGATATCGGGATTATCCTCATTAAATGCTCTGTACACCTGACTTGAATTACCCTGGCAGTCCATATCTACAATGAGAGATCTTTTACCTACCAATGCAGGTATACATGCAAGCTCGACACAGCTTGTTGTTTTTCCTACACCGCCTTTTTTATTAAATGCACATAATATGCTCATATTTCCTCCGTACAGATGTTTGGGAATAAATTTCTGATAATTTATTGTACCTCATTTTTTTCGTAAATAAAATATTTTCATGCTGAATTTTTGAGTTTATCAGAATACATAGTGATTTTAGGTTATCACTTATCAATTTTTTCAAATCTGTATTTCTGTTTAATATCAGGATATTTAATGTGATCGACTTCAGCCATGAACATATCATACGGGCGTACATACAATTTATGATCTCCATAAAGAGCCTGATAGACCATTAGTTGTTCTCTTGTTTCTGTATGCGTTGCCGGTCCGATTATTTTGTAAAGATACTCGGAGGTATTTTGGTCTGCTTTTTCCCTTTTAAAATGTTTAATAACATCTCCTTCACGAAATTTTCTGTTTTCTTTATCCAAATCGATTTCTCCTCTTTATGATCATATTTTTATCAGTATGTTTCTAAGTGTATTTTATTAGTATATATTGGTTTATCTTTTTTGATAGGTTTATGTTATTAATTTAAATTAAAATTATGTGAACAGACTCAATGTATAGATTATATTTTCCATAGAGTGCATATTTCCCAAAAATTGAACTCAGTTCAAAAAATATCGGAGTCCTCCTATGAGATTTAAGATAGATCTTGTGATAATTAGTATATGATATCTAATCAACCTATATAAAATATAAAAGAAACATAGAAATAGTTGAAGGATATACCTTTTTAGATAGAATTTAACATACTATTTTTGCGTATTTTGAGCATATACATTAGCGTGAAACATCAGAAGGAGAGAAGAGTAAAATGCACCAGAAGCACAATATATAGAGATTGGAGTTTGCTGTAAGTACACATATTGTGTTTGCTAAGTTCGTGAAACTTATTTTTGAAATGCGTGAAACATTATTTAAGATTATTTATGAAGACCGGAAAAAAGAGTGGATCTAAAAAGGTTTTTTTGTAAAAAGATCAAATGGTTCATCAAAAATAGCGTGACAGAAAAGTTTCTGTCACGCTATAGGTTAAGAAGACTAATATTCATAGTCAGAGGTTCAATTTATCAATTCATTCATGAATTAACAGCACGTCTAAAAGATTTATGTGAATTATGAGCCGGCTTACTTCCTTTAATAAGCGAGAAAGATCTTTGGGATCTCTTACGGCGAACTCTTTCAACAGGTGAGGACTTGTACATAAAAAGAGATAATACGGCATCAAGGATGTAATAACCTAAAGTGACGATCGCAACTACCAGGATTGAATTCATAATCATAATGTCCATTTTGCCCTCCCCATTATTAAATTCTTTGAATTAACTTAAAAATAAATTCGGCTGTGATAAGCCTGTTATAAGGAACTTATAAAAAATGTATAAAATATATAAAAAAAGAAAGAAATGTAATAAAACTGTAAAACTATACTTATTTTAAGATTAAAAGCGCTTTAAATAAAGATTATACTAACGAAAAATATTCATAAAATTAGAATTTGTGTATTTTGTACAGTTTCAAGTTCTGAAATTGTGCAAATTTAAAAACACTATTGACACCGGCCTTTGAAGCGTGGTAGAGTTCACCACCGTTACAGGCGAAATATTATCGCCGTCAGATATTTATTTGTTTTTTGAACTGAGTTCAAGAAAGGAGTTAAGATTGAAAAGATTAGTTCAGTTTCTTGATGATTTTATAATGTGTGTTCGATTCGCAAATGAATATAGATGGAATAAGAATCTCCGTCAGTATATCATCAAGTGATTTAACATTGATTCATAATTACATATTATCTATGGAGAAGCCATTCGCTCCATTGCCGATAATTAATGATAATATGTAATTAACATAAATTGAGTACCTCGTTTTATACGATGTACGTGAAAGCTGCTTGAATACTCATCATCGCACAGGGTACGGATTATTAAATATTTAATGAAAGTATTGCCAGTATACTTTTCGCTAAAAGTAAATCAGAGCATAGATTACATTAATATATAAATCCCAGGTCAGACTTTTATGCCAGGAAGTTTGGTCTGGATCATTGGTTTCCTTGTATCCCCTTCAATATTTGGAACGACCTAAAATATTATCTCCTGAAATAATTTGTAATTATTTTGCTCGGAATTGTTCTTATATAATTTGTAGTTTTGAATGTGTGATTGATGAGTGATTGAAGCTTTAAAGAAATTGATTAATGCTTTGTTAAGCTAAAGAGGATGTGAACTCAGTTCACATCCTCTTTTTTTCATATATCCTGTCTCAGAATATATGTAAGCATTTCAATGAAAATGATCATTATGGCCTGTTGATCCAAAGATAGAAGACCACTTTGAGTTGATGGAAGTGAAATGGTATGAGAAAATCCAAGATTTTTGCTGTTTTTGACAGTATTGGTTACAAGCCAGAATCTGTCTGTGAGCTGAGCTATATCTTCTATTATAGACTGGTACGCCCTGACATCATGCAATACACTGAATACTATTACTGTTGAATTTTGATCTATCAGTTTTTCATAGTGCTCATAGGTAAGAAGATCGGATGCAGACAAACAGGTTATGCCGAGATTAGTCAGATTCATGGAAAGTTTATCGCAAACTACCTTATTTCTGTAACGGCCAAGGGCGAATACTTTATCGGATTTTTTTATATGTCCGGCTAATTCTTTGATACTGGTATCACAAGAATCAGGAATAGTAAGAATTGCTTCGGAAAAAGCATTGGCAATTCTTGAAAATGGTTCATCAGAAACTGATATCAGGTCCCTGGAACGAAGCCATGAATCCATTTCATATTTAAAATCCTTATATCCGTTGAAACCGAGTCTTTTACAAAAGCGAAGCATGGCAGAGGTAGAGACTCCGGCAAAACTTGCGATCTGAGTGATAGTGTAGTTATGTATGAGATCGGGATCATTGATAATCAGGCTATATAATTTGCGTTCGTTTGAAGTGTACGAATCCTTAAAATGCTCTAATGTTTCTATAATATTCATTATATTATCCTCACAATTATGAATAAACACTAAACACGTGAATAATATAACAAAAAAGCATTGCAATATCTACATTGTGATGATAATATTCTCGCATAAAATCATGACTGTTTGACAAAATTGTCAAACGAGTTAATATGAGAGGAAAAAAAGTATGAAAAAGACAAACATTGGAAGAAAAGTAACTTCCGTTGTGTTAGCAGGAACCATAGTTGCAACAGCACTTGCAGCCTGCGGAACAAATGACACAGCACCTGCAACAACAGCCGCAGCTACAGAGGCTGCAGCACAGGAGACAACAACAGCTGCAGAAGTATCAGAGGGCGGAGCATCAGGTACATTCTCCGGAGAGGCTGTTGGACAGGGTGGTGCAAGTAATCCGGTTAAGGTAACACTTACACTCGATGCAGGTAAAATTGCTGATGTTAAGATTGAAGGTGCAGGTGAGACACCGGGTATCGGAAGCAAGGCTATCGAGGAGTTCCCTGCAAAGATGATTGCAGGAAATACAGTACAGGTTGATGCTATCTCAGGAGCTACAATCACATCAAAGGCAATTGTTGAGGCAGCCACAGCAGCACTTGCAGAAGCAGGACTTAAGCCGGAGGATCTCGAGTCAGTAGAGGTAGAGGCAGCTGCAGCACAGGCTGAAGACATGTCCATCGATACAGATATCGTAGTAGTAGGTATGGGTGGTGCCGGAATGACAGCAGCCATTACAGCAGCTGATGCAGGCAAGTCAGTAGTTATCCTTGAGTCACAGCCTATGGGCGGTGGAAACACTGTTCGTTCAACAGGCGGACTTAATGCTGCAGGAACAGAGGAGCAGAAGTCAAACGAGTTCACAGAGGCTGATGGTGTTGAGAAGACTCTCAAGACAGCTAAGGAAAAGTGGGCTGACAATGAGACCATCACAAAGCTTGCCGCAACTGTACAGCAGCAGTGGGATGCTTACAAGGCTTCACCGGAAGGATATTTCGATACACCTGAGCTTATGGCTCTTGATACAATAATCGGCGGTCATGGAATCAATGATCCTGAACTTGTTTCAACACTTACAAACGGATCAGCAGGAGCTATTACATGGCTCAAGGATCACGGCGCAGACCTTCCTTCAGTTGGTGCAGCCGGCGGTGCTTCAGTAAAGCGTATCCATCGTCCTGTAGATGATAAGGGAAAGACAAAGGCAGTTGGTGCTTACATCGTTCCTGTTCTTACCAAGAACGTTGAGGACAGAGACGGCATCGAAGTTTACTACAACACAACAGCAAACAAGATCCTTATGGAGGATGGAAAGGCAGTTGGTGTAGTTGCAGAGGGTGAGACAGGAAATACTGTTACAGTCAATGCAAAGGCCGTTATTCTTGCAACCGGTGGTTTCGGTGGAAATCAGGATATGGTTGTAGAGTTCAGACCTGACCTCAAGGGCTTCGTTTCAACAAATGCTGACGGTGCTAAGGGACAGGGTATCAAGATGGCACAGGCTGACGATGTAAAGGCTGATGTAGTTGATCTTGACCAGATTCAGATTCACCCGACAGTTCATACAGATCCAGATGGAAATGCTCATCTTATTACAGAGGGTGTTCGTGGTGACGGTGCTATCCTTGTAAACAAGGAAGGAAAGAGATTCTACGATGAAGTATCTACAAGAGATAAGGTTTCTGCAGCCGAGATCGAGCAGACAGACGGTGTTGCATACCTCATCCTTGACCAGACAATGATCGACGGTTCAGCAGTATATCAGGGATACCTTGATGCCGGTTACGGTGTAAAGGGTGAGACATACGAGGAGCTTGCAAAGGCTATCGGAATTCCTGAGGATGCATTCAAGGAGACAATGGAAGGCTGGGCCAAGATCTGGGCTGATAAGGCTGATCCTGAGTTCGGACGTACATCATTCTCTAACGAGAACAGCCTTGATAAGGCACCTTACTATGCGATCCTTGTATCACCCGGTATCCATCACACAATGGGTGGTCTTAAGATCAATACAGCTACAGAAGTTATCAATACAGAAGGCAATGTGATTCCTGGTCTTTTCGCAGCCGGTGAGGTTACCGGAGGCGTACATGGCGGAAACCGTCTTGGTGGTACAGCTGTAACAGATATCATCGTATTCGGTCAGATTGCTGGTGACAGTGCTGTGAAGTACGTTGGATAATTAATGGACAAATCTCCCCGCCGGCATTGCCGGTGGGGAGATTTTTACTACAGAAAACTTGATATATAGCTTAAGTCTGGCGAAGTGCATCTAATGGGAAGGAGTTCCTGGAGTGCGCCTTACGAGAAGCGGTCCGATATCGACTTTTTGCACTCACATCCTTATATTTGTAGCTATCAATTTGAAATCATCGCTGTTTTCCAAATAGATGTTCAGGTCACCGGTATTGGAATATGAGATGCCATCCACACGGGAAAAAGCATTGGGTCCGATGCCGATAACATCTGTATCTGCTTTTCGTAATTTATAATCGAGACACTCAAAACCCTCTAAACCAAAGCAAAAAGGTAAGTACTCGATAAATCCCTTTGCTTCAAGCTTTTCTTTCACGTACATATAGGCTTTTTGAATATCCGGCAGAAATCTGTTTGAGTTATTCAGATACTCCGGGTGTTCTTCATAAAGCTTTTCAATTACAGAATCCTTTTCAATTCTCAGTGGATGAAGAGTTATCTCCTTTGCACCATGGAAATCACAGAGAGTATGTATCTCTTCCTCCAGATTGGCTTCATTTTGTCCCGGTAAACCTATACCTAGGTCATAGTTTACATTGTCAAAATGGTTCTTCAGAAAGACGGGCAGTGTCCGGTCCATGGCATTATCCGTCTTTTTATGACCTAAGAAATTATGAAGAAAATAACTATTGGTCAGATAGTCGATGCTTATTCTGTTGATACCCTTTTCCAGATATACCGGGAAATAATTGTCATTTAGTTTTCCGGGGAAAACCTTCAGACTTATCTCTGCATCGCTACTGACAGTAAACTGCTCTTTTATAGTTGATAATATTTCTCCGATGACGTTTGGCCGGATTGATCCGGGTACACCTCCGCCAAAGTAAATACTCTTAACTCTATAATCATCCTTATAGCTTTCATCAAAGCTTTTTATTTCCTTTATGATGGCTTTATAGAAAGCTTCTCTTTGATCGTCTTCTATCATGTGATTCCTGACATCGCAGAAAATGCAGCTGTTGGTACAGTAGGGAATGTTTATATATAATCTCAGATCCTTCATCTCACACCTTCTCTCAATAGGAAAAGGATAATATATTTAATTATGCTTTTCAACTTGGTAAAATATTATCTATATACATAAATGACAGGGCGGGAGTTTCATGGACATCAAGCAGCTTAGATATTTTGTAGAAGTAGCTAAACACAGGTCAGTTCAGAATGCGGCTGATGAACTGTTTGTAAGCAGACAATGCATCAGTAAAAGTATCCAGAATCTGGAAAAATCCATCAATCATGAACTTTTTCTTCGTTCCAACGAGGGCATGGAATTGAGTGAAACAGGAATGAAGTTTTATTCCAGGGCTGAGGAAATCGTTTCGGCCTTCGATTCCTTATCTTTAGAAATGAGATCATGTGATGTGATAAGGATAGGTTTAAATATTTGTATACCCGAAACACTTCAATTGTTCTATCAGGAAAAGATAGATGAGTTTGAGGATAAATACAAAAACTGCTTATTAAATGTGACTGTCTGTAAGGATGCAAGGGCACATGATCTGTTTTCAAAAAGAGAAGTGGATTTGATAATCACATGGAATGATCAGAATAATACGAAATATGTTTTTGATACGGTAACACTGTACGAGCCCTATATTGCGATGTCCAAAAAGAATCCCTTATCCCGAAAGAAAAAGGTGACTGCTGAGGATCTGAAGGGGTTAAAGCATGTTTATTATTCCGACGGCTATCCAAAGAATTTATTCATGAAATTTTTTTCAAAGGATGATGCCTTAGTCATGGATGATATGCTGATGATATATTCCCTGATCTATGAAAATAAGGCTGTATTTCCGTTGCCCGGAATAGCTGTCACAAATTTTGTCAAAGATATCGTATACCTTCCTGTTGAAGGATATTCAGGAAATGCTTTTGGGACAAAAGCAATGGTAAGCGAAGAGGTGCTTATGAATCCGCTGAAAAAAACCTTATGTGTTGCGTTGATAAATAAACTGAAGGAAGCCGTGTGATTTTTATGGTCTGTTGTCAACTTTTGGTTGCGGCGGAGAAGCTACTATTTGCTACTCAAGCTAAACCTACACTCTTATAATTTAATGATATAAGTGGCATAAGACTTACTCCACTTGTGCTTGTACAAAAGTGGAGGATAGACTTCATGACATACATATCGATTTATAGGAGGGAGTGGAACCCATGTCTAAAAATTTATCAAGAAGAGAATTCCTAAAGAGTGCGGCTGCCGGTGCTGCAGGACTTGCAGCCAGCAGTTTTTTGAGTGCCTGTGTCGCTGATATTCCTGAAGCTGAAAGCAGACCTGCAGAATCAAGTGAATCTATAAAACCAGAGTCTCAAAGTCCTGAGACAAGTCCGGAAACAACAGCAGTAGAGAAGTCAGTAACTGATTCAAAGTCCGGTGATTTTGTTTTGAATGCCAAGAACTACAATCAGACAAAATGGAGCTTCGAAATTCCGCCTGAACCGATTCCGGATTCAGAAATCAAAGAAACCATCACACATGATATTATCATCATCGGTGCCGGAATGGCCGGCCTGGTGACTATGTGCAGTGCTATGGAAAAGGGTGCGGACTGCTATATGTTCAGTGCGTCAACACGTCCCTATTCCCGAGGCGGAAGCAATCATGCCATAGGCAGTAAATATCAGAAAGCCAAAGGGGTTAAGTACGATCCTGAAATCGCAAGAGAAATCGTTAAGGCTGAGCAGACTGCGGGAACCTACTTCATGGATAAGAAGAAGTGGGAAAGATGGATCAATAATTCTGCCGAGTCCATTGACTGGACGATAGACAAGATGGCTGCGAAAGGCTTAAAGGCATCTTTGGAGCCGGGATACTGGGATCCGGACGGAACATTGACAGTTCCTCATGCATCTCATAACTTCTATAACGAAGAGCAGCCTTTTGGTGCATTGTTTGGAGCTCCGATGCAGGCACAGGCCTATGCGGACACTATAACAGATGATCTTCACGGAACTATTGAGTATGAGACAGTTGCCAAATATCTGATCCGCGAAGATAACAATACAGGCAGAGTCAGTGCGGTTGTTGCTCAGAGAAAAGATGGCTCATATGTAAAGTATGTTGGAAGAAAAGCAATCGTAATGGCAACAGGAGACTTCTCAACAAATCATGACATGATGGCGAAGTACTCCCCTTGGGCCTATGAAATCTTTAAGGACCAGTTAAAGACAGAGACCAACTATGATTCCGGTCTTGACTATGACGGATTGATGCCCGGAGATGGACAGAAGATGGGATTGTGGGTCGGAGCTGCATGGCAGAAAACATTCCCGAATGCTCCTATGATCAACGGCGGCGTCAGCGGACCTGCACATGCCGTCATTTCCAATTTCTGGGGACTGAACGTGGATATCCACGGAAACAGATTCCAGAATGAAGTTACTAACTTTGCATACGGTGCTATATCACTTCTTCAGTTACCGGAAAGAACAGCTTACGGTATCTGGGGTGAGAACTATGCGTACACTCAGAAGGAATGGGAACCCTTTGGTCATTGTATAGATGAGGAGAATGGAATCAAAGCATATACACCGGAGGAATACATAGAGCAGTGGAAGTCACGTTACATGCATTCCGATACAATCGAGGGTCTGGTAGACCAGTTCGATATGTCTGAGGAAGACAAGAAAAACTGCATAGAGACCATCAAGCGCTATGACCGGTACGCCCGTAACGGTTTAGATGAAGAGTATCATGTAAATCCTGAAGTGCTGTATCCGATTGAAGGACCTTACTACGCATCAAAGAACACAGGTGCCACATTCCTGACTGTGTGCGGCGGGTTAAGAACCAATGAGAAGATGCAGGTATGCGATGCAAATGATAAACCTATTGAGGGCTTATACAATACCGGAATCATGACAGGTGATTTCTATGCAAATACCTATAATTTCGTAATGCCGGGGCAGAATTTGGGTGCAGTTTGCGGTACTCTTTCTTATCTTCTTGGAAGAGATCTGGCTGAACTGTGATATGATATACCCTCAAAAATAAAATACGGTAAGGGCAGTTACATTAGATGAGATAATCATTGATTTGCTCCCTTCCGGGCAGACAGGATCATAATATGATCTTTTACTGTCCGGAAGGGGGCTTTTCTTTTAACATTAATTTTGAATAGTTGTGATTTCTGGGTTTTTTTGTTGATAGTCTATTGACCCGAAACCGGGTGAAGCTGTAGATTTCAGTATGACCGATAAAGAATTATATCAATGGGAAAAACAGAGGGGGCTGTCTTAGCGGACAGCTCCTTTCCTATTGGATGAATCGGATGTCACTTGTTCACAAAAGTGTACTTTTGACACTCACACTATGAAAAATGGCTTACTATGTGATACATTTAGTAAATAAATTCGAAGCAGAAAAGGAGTTTCACATTTACGTTAACGAAATCCGGTTTACAAGGATTGACATAAGATAAATAACTATGAATTTACACTTTATACCTATTTCAGATCTAAAGGATGATAATGTTTCCATCTATTCACAGTACAAGGAAAACCAGCTTGTCCATTACAACGAGCCTGAGCTGGGGCTTTTCATAGCTGAAAGTCCCAAGGTCATATTCAGGGCACTGGACGCCGGCTATGAGCCTGTGTCGTTCCTTGTGGAGGATAAGACCATAGAAAGCAGGGAAACTTCAGAGCTTTGGGAGAAACTGCGTGAGATGACATCACAGGAGGATTTTTGGATACCTGTGTATGTTGGAGACATGAAGCTGCTTTCTCAGATCACAGGCTTCAAGCTTACAAGAGGCGTGCTTTCAGCCATGAAAAGAAAGAAGCTTCCCGATGCAAAGGAGCTCTGTAAGGATTTCCGTCGTATAGCGGTTCTTGAAAATGTTGTGAACCCGACAAATGTGGGAGCTATCTTCCGATCGGCAGCAGCCCTGAATATCGATGCGGTTCTTCTCACATCAGGCTGCAGTGATCCTCTGTACAGGCGTGCTGCAAGAGTAAGCATGGGCACAGTATTTCAGATCCCGTGGACGTATATTTCGTCTGACGGGACAAATCAATTCTGGCCGGAAAGGGGAATGAAACTGCTTAAATCTATGGGATTCAAAACTGCGGCAATGGCACTCAGGGACCGGTCCGTAAGCATTGACCATCCGGAGCTTATAAAGGAGCCGAAGCTTGCTGTCATTCTCGGTACAGAGGGTGAGGGGCTCATGAATGAAACCATTGAAACCAGCGATTATGTGGTGAAGATTCCCATGTCTCATGGGGTGGATTCTCTTAATGTTGCCGCCGCCAGTGCTGTGGTGTTCTGGCAGCTGGGCCAGAAGGGCATGCAGGGTTTCTGAAGTTGTTTCCCTGAAGGCCTTCGGCAGTCAGTTTGGAAACGAAATTATGGGTACAGATGACACGGGGCTCCGGGCACGGAGTGACATGTCATTACAGATGATAATAAAAAGGAGATTGATATGGATTTTAGAGGAAAGAAGATTGACGATCTTATCGTCACCCTGGATTTTGCAGACGGTACTTCAGCGGACTATGGTGTACATAAGTATTTCCGCTTTGAAGGAAAGGAGTATTTTGCCATGCTCCCATTGATCGGGAAGAACCTGCTTGATCATACAAAAAAATGTGTACTGTATGAGGTGCAGGAGGATGCCGAAAAAAATCCGGTTGTAGTGTATATCGAAGACGATGGAGAATATGAAAGAGCGGCAAATTACTATTCGACACTGGCATAAAGCCCTGACGTAAAGTATATACGAAGCGCAGCAGCTTTATGTCAGATATCGATTTTTTCTTTGGACAGACGATGCTTCGGTGTGATTATCTGGAAATAAATGGTATTCTATAAGTAACGATTATTTGTTCCGGGAATTTAAAAACTGATGGCATATATAAGTTTGTGTAAGTGCAGGAGGTGAAAATGAAGAAGTCGATGGTGGGTTTAGCAGTGTTGTTTTCTCTTATCGTATGTGTAGTCATTCTTACAGCATGTAAGCAATTCATATCCTATACTGTCGGTAAAACTCCAAAGTTTTCCGATATATACAGGGTCTATTGTATGTCCAGTATGTACAGTTCGGATTATGGGTATATTTACGATAGCTACAGTGCAGGTAAAAGAAGCGGTAATTACTATGTCGAGACAGATCTTTTTGATAAAGAGAATAAAAAGCAGGTTTTAAAGACTGTAAATATCACAGAAGAAGAGTATCTGAATGTGCTGTCTATCATAGAGGGCAGTAAATATGTTCGGAAAGAGGCTTCCGATCCGGGCAGAATGGACGGTTATATGGATGAGCTTAACCAGACTTCGGATATGCTGTTTGAGCATATGCCGGACGGTTCCTGGGAACTGCAGCTCTCAAATGAATCAAGACAGGCGTTTATAGACAAAGTCAGGGAACTGGCGGAGGATACCATTACTATAGGGTTTATCAATAAGCTTGTGCCGGCGGATGTCTGGTTCCCGGAGAATACGGAAAAGAACAGGAAGACAACTATATGGGGTACTGCGACTGTAAAGAGCACAGAGCTTGAGAAAAAGTATGATGCAGTGATTAGTAAGAGTGCGGACAACTCCTATCTGTTCAGGATGATAGACACAGACCATGGTTACTATTCAGCAGATGATCTGATGCTCATGGATGGATATTCCGTCGAGATATTTAAGAGTGACGGTGATTTTGAGCAAATCATGATAGCTGTATATGATGAAAAAGGGGAAAAGAAAGAAGAAAGAAATGTATTTAACGCAGCACTCTGATAAATTGTGACGATTGTGACGGAATATGAAGATAGGTTCCCGGATTAAGCCGCTGAGTCAGAGGCGGGGCAGTGAACCCGGTTCAAAAATTAGTGACACATGACAGACATACAGTCGGCGCTGACGGTGTCTGGGACGGAGTAGGCGCAACACCGGTAGGACAGGAGTAAAGAGTTCTACTATTTGATGATGCAGATAAAGATAAGGATGAAACAGAGTTAGTTAAAAAATCTAGGGAATCCGAAGAAACAGTAGCATCAACAGAGGAGCTTGAAGAGACATCAGCACATGAAACATTAGTTGAGATGAGTATTTCGAAAACGAGTACGAACTTCACAAAGCTGAGGATTGATACGTGAAAAGTGAATAGAGGCTATATGAACTGAAAAACGCAACCATGTTATTCTGTGACTACACAGAAAATGTGGTTGTTTTTTCAGTTATAGTTTCATAAGACTTTGATTGTATGAGAATATATGAAGTTCAGTGGGATTTGCTAAAGTTTGTTTAAAATCAGACCTCACACCGGTTGAGGAATATTTCTGAAGCTATTCTGAAACCTTTAAGTCATAGATTTAAATATCTCGTGTCAGGTAAAAGATTAAATATCCTATTGACATTTGTAAACGGCTTTAATAATATAATTTCAATCTGCGAAAAGAATCTATGAGCAGATGATTTCAGTACTGATATAATCTTTGCTCCCTGTTCGGGGAGAAAAATTCCAAACAATGTTTTAGAGATATAAAGCTTAAAGGGAAACGTAAGATATCTTTTTGATGTGCGTTCAAATTCAAATCAAAACATGAAGCAAATCTAAAAGAGACATATCATTTGTGATTTGTTCTTCATAAGGCATATTCGGATGATATAATAAAACTAACAGCAAAGGAATGCAGTGTTAATGAGTAATAGAAAAAAGAAACCTTTTGATCAGTTGACGATCACAGATAATTATATGTTTCAGGCAGTTATGAAGGAGCCAAAACATGTAAAACCGCTTCTTGAGATGATCATAGGGAAAAAGATACGAAAAGTAGTGGTCGTAGATCGTGAGAAAACCTTAGAGACCGGGTATGATGCCAGAGGCATTCGCATGGATGTGTATGTTGAGGATGACGAAAACACAGTTTATGATGTGGAGATGCAGGCTTCCAGGAAAGCGCAATTAGGTAAGAGATTCAGGTATTATCAAAGTGCGATTGACGTGGATATGGTAAACAAGGGAGAAAGCTTTGTTAAATTAAAGAAAAGCTTTATCATATTCATCACCACTTATGATCCATATGATAAAGGATGGTTTATGTATCCTTTTGAAACTCTGTGCAGCTGGGATGAAACCATCAGAATGCACGATTCTGCAAAAAGAATAGTTCTCAATACTAAGGGTACCAAAGATAAAGAAGGTCATGAAGTCAGTGATGAAATAAAAAAGATGCTGGCTTATATGGATGGCAAAGCTCCGGAGACGGAGTATTCCAGGATGCTTGACGAAGCTGTGAAAAAGATTAAACACAACGAAGCAAGGAGGACGGAATATATGAATATCAATACATTTGCAATTGATGAGCGCGAAATGGGCGAATATATGAAAATTGTTAGTCTGATAAGAATAAATGACAAGAGATTTTCTGACAGTGATATAGTGTCTATTTTGAACATTAAACCTGTTGTACTCTATTGTGTCCGAAAGGCATTAAGCGAACATCCTGACTGGGATGATGAGGACATCGCAGAAGAAGTTCTTGCTATGGATGAGCTGGATGAAGCTGATGACTGATTAAGTGGTCCGGTTCAACATCAAAGAACAGTGCCTCACAGGAACAGGTTGATGAGATCAATAATGTAACTTCCGGTAACATTCCTGAAAATCACCAGGCAGAGACAGGCGTAGCTGCAAGTGACGTAGGCGGAAAGTGGGCAAACGAGCCGAATGCTGACACCTGGACCTATACAAAGTCAGACGGAGTCTGGGACGGAGTAGGTGCAACACCGGTAGGACAGGAGTAAAGAGTTCTACCGTATGATGAGCAGCACATTGCATATGAAGAAGTGAATAGAGGGTAAATGAAACGAAAAAGACAGCCATGTTATTCTGTGACTACGCAGAAAACATGACTGTCTTTTTGCATTGGGAAAACGTCACTGATAATTAACAATTTGATAATTAATCAATCCACTTATTGAGGGGCTGCTTAAATGTTTCTATATGTTCCGTAAGATCAGTCTGTATGATAAATGAATTAAGATCAAGTTTAGCCGATTCATTATACGGTTTCAGATTGTTGCACTACATTATTTCATGGTGATAAGTTCGTATTCTCTGGTACCGAGACCGATCTTTTCAGCATGTTCGAGGGTTTCCTTCCATGCAACATTCGGATTGGAGTTGAGCCATACATCTCCATGATCATGGAAATGAGGAGATGCCATATTATCACCAAGCTGGCTGTTACGGATAGGGGATGCCTTTTGACACAGATCTACACATGCCTGATCAAGAGCCACAGGATCAAAAGATGCCAGCATACCTATATCAGGCAGTATAGGTGCATCATTTTCGCCGTGACAGTCACAGTTTGGTGATACATCGCAGATGAGACTTATATGGAAGCATGGTCTGCCATAGCACACAGCCTGAGTGTATTCAGCCATACGCCTTCCAAGCATCTGGGGTGCATCATCATTATCATTGGAAATAGCGTCAAAGCCGCAGGCACCGATACATCTGCCGCAACCTTTACAAAGTTCAGGATCGATGTAGGCGCGTTTCACGGTTTTTCCGTTTACAATCCTTTCAGGATAGGATATGGCATCTGAACCACATTCTTTGGCACAATGAAGACATCCGCGACAAAGGTCTTCATCAACATGAGGATGACCGCTCTTATGCTGCTGCATTTTTCCTGCACGGCTTCCGCATCCCATACCGATATTCTTTATAGCACCGCCGAATCCGGCCTGTTCGTGTCCTTTGAAATGTGTCAATGAAATAAATATATCCGCATCCATCACTGCACGTCCTATATAGGCTTCTTTACAGTATTCACCATTGGTAACAGGCACTGCTACATCATCAGTTCCGCGTAAGCCGTCTCCTATGATTATCTGACATCCGGTAGTTATGGTATTAAAACCGTTTATGTTTGCACAATCAAGATGTTCAAGAGCGTTCTTTCTGCTGCCTGGATATAGGGTATTACAATCTGTGAGATAGGGCAGACCCCCGAATTCTTTGACCACATCTGCCACGGCTTTTGCATAATTGGGACGCAGATATGCAAGATTACCCAGTTCACCGAAATGCATCTTGATAGCGGTAAACTTACCGTCAAAATCAATATTGCCGATTCCGGCAGTACGTATAAGTTTCTGCAGCTTGCTCGGAAGACTGACACCAAGAGAGGTACGGAAATCCGTAAAATAGACTTTTGACTTATCCATAAAAATCTCCTTAAAAATACTCAAAAACAAAGTACTGGTTAGAATATAAGCAGCTATTTCTCTGACTGAAAGAGCTATAAATCTTTATTAATTTTAACAGTTTATAATTATTCTGAACACAGGATTTGTGATTTTTATGGGAGCCAAAAACCTGACAGGCAATCAAATCGCATAGATTACCGGCTTCAAGCTCACAAGAGGTGTGCTCTGTGTGTATGGATATTTCCGATGGCACGGTTTAATTGTGCTAAATTCAATACAATGATAATTAAACGTTAAATTAATAACATACAAATATTATTTCTGTTATCCTTAGATTCATAATCGATTAATATTTTAATATATTTCAATCGTGAACACTAAGGAGGTAAAAATGACAGAGTTATCAAGAAGGGAATTTCTGCAGAAGGCAGGAAAAACAGTAGTTGGCGTAGCGGCATTGGCAGCCATGCCTACACTTACCGGATGCGGTGCACAGGAGAGTCAGGTTCCGGCAGCAACTACAGCGGTAGAAACAAGTGCTGCAGAGACAAGTGCTCAGGAGACAACTGAGGCAGCAAAAGAGAGCAGTTCAGTAAATGATGTAACAGCCTTTACACTGCCTCTTGAATGGCATGAACTTGATAAGAAGGAAGTTCAGGCGAGAGTATATGAGCAGTGGTTTAAGATAGGCGGATGCGGTGCTTCCGTATTTGATGGCATCCTCGGTACATTATCGGATCAGTATGGATATCCGTACAATCATTATCCTCATGAACTGGCATTTCTGGGGCATGCAGGTTATAACAGCGGCACTTATTGCGGTTCTCTCGGGGCTGCAACATTAGCCATCTCTTTATTTATTCCCAAGGAGAATCTGGATGATGTTCTGAATGAATTACAGGCATGGTATACATCAACAGTTCTTCCGATTTATGAAGGAGAGTATGATGATGTTCATACAACAGCTCCTTCGGTAAACTGTGCTGATTCACTTGGAACATGGATGAAGGCAGCAGGTGTTGCAGAGAAGAGTGATCCACGAAGAAAGTCACGCTGCGCTGCGTTATCTGCTGATGTTGCAGCAAAGACAGTTGAACTTATAAATGTATTCTATGGTATCGAAAAACCGGCAGAGGTTGAAAGTACAGAAGCTGAGACAGCTGCCAACGAATATGTTGGTTCAGCTAAGGGAATGGAAGGAGATGTACAGGTAAAGGTAACAGTAGACGATGGAAAGATAAGCGATGTGAAGGTTTTATCACATAAGGAGACCCCAAATATCGGAACAAAGGCCATCGATGCTATCCCTGAGAAGTTTATAGGTTTATCTACTCCTGAAGAAATCGATGCAGTTGATGCGGTATCAGGCGCAACTGTAACAACAAATGCTCTGAAGGAAGCTGTCAAGGCGGCTTTGGCTCAGGCAAAGTAAAGAGAAAAAAGCAGTTGCTTTATATGCTTATCATTAGCCGTCAGTGCCGAAAATCATCGGTTTCTGACGGCTTTCTTGCTTTTCATTTACCGCAAAGGCCTTTTTTTGAACCGGGCACCCACAAAAAATCTGCTTTTTTTGCGGTAAACGTAGTGGTAAACCCATAGCTTTTATTTATGAAAATTAAAATGATAATTTGTTTAGTTTTTTAGTTAACGAAATATTTCGTATTTCTTTGTAAAATTTGTGCAATAGAACTGATTTTTAATAAATGTTATTATAATAACGTTCGTAAATGTAAGTGCTTACATAAAATTTTTAATTATTCTTCCCGGGAAAAAGAAAATTAAAAGCCAAAATCTTAAAGGGTTTACTAAAGGGAGATAGATATGAGAAGAGGGCGTAATTTGGCTTTCAGAAAAGCAGTATCTGTAGCTCTGGCACTGAGTATGACCGCAGGAACTGCATTTACGAATGTGGGTATGCAGGTATATGCCGCAGAGCAGGCAGCAGAGGAGGTATCCGTACAGGGGAAGGAAGAAGATAATTCCGGAGATATCAGATCTGCTGAGGAAAAGAACGAAGAGGACGGTAAAAACGAGGGCGATGACCGTAGCTCTGACGGAAAAGAAAGCAATGAAGAGCATTCAGATTCCGTTGATGGTGCAGCATCAACAGACTCAGATTCCGATGATACTACAGATTCATCAGAGAATAGCGATGACCTTGAGAAGTCATCAAAGGAGCAGGACGACTCTTCGGATACATCAAAAGAGCAAAAAGATCCTACTGACTCTGACGATCAGGAAGACATAAAAAATAGTGATGATCAGCAGGAAGAGAGTAAAGACCGGGATGAGGATTCAGCTTCGGAAAAGGGAAATGCAAAGTCCGGAGTTACAGAAAAGGGAAATGTAGAGTCCGGTGTTTCGGAGAAGGAACAAACGGCTTCTGAGGAAGTAAAGGATACAGAAAAGAATGGTGTCTCAGACAAAAATGAAGGTGAGGATGCCGGAAAAGAGACATTGGAAGAAGACAAAGAAAGCTTAACGGTGGACTCATTGCCTGAAGCGAGTGCTGTTACTGCAGGAATCGTAGAAGAAAAGATTTCAGTGAAGCAGCAGCTCATGGAAAAGAAGTTAGAGGAGCTTTCGGAAAAGGAGATTGATACTCCGAAATATCATAACGATGAAGGAAGCTACGATATAGAAGAAATAACAGTACCGGAGCTTGCCGTAGATGAGGACTCGGTTTCCTTTGTCTGGAAAAAGCCGGAGAACTATAAAGACATTGCGGATTACAAGGTGTATGTGACCGATGAGACCGGTGAGGAAAAGTACCTTGGCACAGCCGAAGAAAATTATGAGAAGTATTCAGACTGGGCAGATACATATCGAAAAGCCTTTTACAAGCATCATGGGGATGCGGTGAAAATAAGCATTCATACTTTCATTGCAGACGGACTTAAACCCGATACGGATTATACATTTTCAGTGGTTCCCGTTGATAAATCGGGATCGGAGCTTGGAGGTTCTGCAAGTGTAGATGCTCATACAAAGAAAAAGCTTTCAGATTCGGAAATCCATAATATTACTGATTATGGCGCAAAGTCTGTTGAAAAAGCCTATGAAAGCTACAATGATGAAATAAATGAGGAGATCGTTGAGAATACCAAAGCTATCCAGGCTGCCATAGATGCCTGCGGTGAGGATGAAAAGGTTGTGATTCCCGAAGGAATATATATGTCCGGTGCGCTTTATCTTCACAGCAATATGACATTGGAGCTTGAAGAAGGAGCTGTTCTTAAGGGATCACCAAATGTGGATCATTACGACCAGAACTATATACTTTATCCCTACTCCACGGATACCCGTTCCTGGTCTTTGATCAATGTCTACTCTGCAGATGAGGAACATCCATATGAGAACATCAGAATCGTGGGTGAGGGAACCATCGACGGTAATGGCTGGACAAGCATCAAAAAGGACAACAAACATTCGGAGGACCCTGAGGGACAGGATTATAGAAGCCCACAGTACTTTGCAGGAGGAAACAGTAAGGTAGTGGGTGACGGTCAGGGAATACTTGCAAAGGATGCTACCAAAAAAGCTGCGGCAGCAAGGGGTGAAAATATAAACAATCCATCTAAAATTGCTTACAATACCCGTCCTTCACTGGTTATGATCCGTGGAACAAAGAATTTTTATATGGAAGGCGTAACCCTTGCAAATCCCGCATATCATACACTTGCCGTGCTTGACAGTGATACGGTAACAACCAACAACGTAAAGTATCTTACTTATGATTGCAACAACGGTGACGGAATCGAGATAGGAAACACTCAGAACGCCATGGTCTACAACTGTTTCTTTGATACCGGTGATGACGCGGTCAACTTTGCGACCGGTATGGGAAAGGCTACAGAGGATACGCAGCAGCAGTCCTCAAGTCATATCTGGACCTTTGACAATGTCTTCCGTGAGTGTCATGGCGGTGCCATTGCTGCAGGAAGCCATACAGGTGCAGGAATAAGCGATATGCTGGTAGAGGATAATGTCCTGAATTATGCTGATATGCCCTTCCGTTTCAAGTCGGCGCCGGCAAATGGCGGAAGCATCCATGATGTGCTCATACGTGACTGTGCAGTTGCCAATGCAGACCAGCTCTTTGTTATGACCACCATGTACAGTGATTCAAACGGAGTATCTGATACAGAGACTGCAGACAAGCCTGCTGAGTTTTATAACATTGATGCTTACAATATTTCCTGCGATAAAACATCCAAGAATGCCTTCAGTCTTATTGCAGATATAGATGCCAATGATCCTTCAAAGCCGGAACACCATCATCACGACCTGTATTTTCAGGATATCACAGTGAAGAATTCGGCGGAATTCGTAGATAAAGATGAAGATAAAAATGGCAAAATAAAATATAGAAGCGTTGACAAGATTGCCGGAGATGTTCTGGACGGTATAGAGAATGCGGTCTTTTATAATGTTAAGATAAAGCACAGTGACGGAAGCGATGTATGGAACAAAATCATAAATTGCAGTGACCTTCACTTTGTTAACAGCACAGAATCAGCTCAGACTAAAAATGCCGAAACAAAGCCGGAATGGGCTGAAGATGCAGAGCTTTATATCGCAACAGGTTCTGAACTCACAAAGAAGAGCGACAAGAAAAATGAAATTGCCACCGGATCTGAGCTTGACAGAGAAAGCGAAGATGACGGGGAAGAAAACGGAGCTGTTTCCAGAACAGAGGAAAGCGACGGATACAGTCTGAAGCTTAATTTTTCAAAGGCAGAGGATAAGGATCTTGCCGGAAATGAAATGAAAGTCAAGTACAGTGTTGAGACCTATGTGGACGGTGGAGAGACACTTGTTGACGTAAGTAAGCTCACTGACAAGACAGAGATAACCGTAGACAATCTTTCTGCGGGAGTAGAATATCTCTTTAAGGTATTTGCCTTTGATGAAACCGGAAATAAGGTTGAAGGACCGTCATTAACATATTTGGAGGATGCTTTAGGCACAGAGCTTAAGAAACCGGAAAACCTCGTGATGTCAGAGCTCAAGGGAGAGGTATATACATCGGTTCCTGTAAAACTTGCAGATGCAAGAAAGGCAGACAAGAGAATCCGTGGCTATAAGATCTATGTGGACGGCGAGCTGAAAAAGACATACTACTATTACCAGCTTGGAAGTTCAAAGTTTAAAGAGAACAATGTCACTCTTATCGTGGACCGTCTGACTGACGGTGTTGTGGACGAAGCAGCAAACCGCAAGGAAAACAGTATCAGAATCGCAGCATTTGCGGATGACGGACAGGAATTCGATTATGAGGAAGGCGTCAGCACCACATGGCAGATGTATGATTTTAAGGCACCTGTATGGAGTTCATCGGAGCTTGATGTTGTAAGAGACGGAAATGATCTGGTACTCAGCTGGGATCCGGCGGAAGACGAGAGCGGTATCCTCGGATATCGTGTATATGTTGACGGAAAGCCGGTCTATAACGGACATGGTGATTATTTCAATCATGTAAACGGAGCTTATACAACAGAAGATACCACATTCAGAATTTCGGGACTCGATCTTGAAAAGGAGCATGTTTTTGATATCACTGCCGGAGATAACTGGTGGAGAGCATTGAAGAATGAGGCACCGTACCACTGGACTGTGGAAGTCTGTGAAGGTGAGTGGAAGGTAACACCTAAGGAGGATCCGAAGCCTGAAGATAAGAAGGATTCCGATGCTGAAAAGAATGATGCTTCACATGAAGAAGGAAAGCCTGAAAAGAACGATACATCAAAGGATGATGTGAAGAAGGAAGGCACATCTGAGTCTTCGGACAAAAAGAGCGATGATGCTTCAAAGAATGACATCAGAAGCAGGGCAACAGGAAGTTCCGGAAGCCGTAGTTCAGATTCCGATTCGGATGACGGAGGAAGCGGCTCAGGTTCACAGGCCGGTCAGGTTCTCGGTGCCAACAGAATTGATGCAAGCACCATGGGATTCTGGTCTATGGATGAAAAGGGATGGAAATTCTCTTCCGTAAACGGTGAGACAGCTGTAAACAAGTGGAAGCAGTGTGAATTCAACGGAACTGTTCAGTGGTATCGTTTCGATAAGGATGGATATATTATGAGCGGCTGGTTCACGGATTCGGATAATAACATTTATTATCTTTGCCCTCTCCATGACGGACGTTTCGGTCAGATGCTCACAGGCTGGCAGACTATCGATGGAAAGGAGTATTACTTCGAAACAGAAGGTGATAAGGTCGGACGTATCTACGCCAATGAAAGAACACCGGATGGTCATTATGTAGGGGCTGATGGTGTGAAGATCAGGTGACCTGAATTAAAACGAAAATACAGTTATCGTATCGGATCAATATGACGATAACAATAATGTGCGGGGATACAGCAACAGTCTGATTCGGTATCTCTGCACATTATTGAGATTTAAGGAGGCGTTGATTTGATATGGGTAAAAGCATAAGTGCGAAGATTTTTTCCATCATACTTCGGTTCAGGCCGAAGCTGTCGGCGGAAGAAAGCGAGCAGAAAATGCTGAAAGCCCTGAAGAAAGGAGAAGAGCAGACTCCTCCCCCTGATAATATCATGACAAGATATGAGGACGATGAAAACGGCAGGATTTTTTATGCCAATGAGAAAGGTGTATCGAGGTATACCGTTTTCTACATCCACGGTGGAGCGTATCGCTATGATTTTTTACCGCTTCACTGGCGTTTTATAGAGAAACTTGTCAGAGAAACAAATGCTCTTGTTATCGCACCGGCTTATCGTCTTGCACCCTTTGCAACCTATAAGGAAGCTTTTGATCTGATAGTACCGTTATACAAAAAATACTGTGTGGAGCACCCTGAAAAGAAGATCATCATGATGGGAGATTCCGCAGGAGGCGGTTTGTCTCTTGCCCTGACGGAGTATTTTAAGACGGAATCAATCCGTCAGCCTGATGAACTTATACTCTTTTCTCCATGGGTAGATATTTCGATGGAAAATGAGGAGATTGGAGAATACCAGCCTAAGGATCCGTTGATAGAAGCAGCATCGGCGGTCTCTGTAGCAAAAAGGTGGGCGGGAGATCTGGATCTTCATGACCCAAGAGTCAGTCCGATATACGGAGACATGAAGGGACTTAGAAATGTAACGGTCTTTGTGGGAACAGATGAGGTTTTATATCCTGATGTGATAAAGATGTTTTATATGCTGGACAGAGATGTTTCAAATGAATTGATAGTGGCAGAGGGGATGAATCATATTTATCCTTTATACCCGATCGAAGAGGCAAAATCCGCCTGCAATAAAATCTTTCATATCGTGATGAGATTTTCTCCTTCATCACAGATTCCCACAGCCTCTCCGCCTGAAAGTATATGATTCCATCCTATTTCATAAAAGCCTGATGAACATGTTTCATGACATGACGTGTAAATATAAAAGCCTATGCCACGGCGGAGTTACACCGGGGCATAGGCTTTCCTTATACATTATATTGTTTGTGATCGGTTATTATGACTTAAGTCTCGGGGCTCGCGCCTTCCCTATGATCTAAACAGGGGAAGGCCCGGGTCTTTTAGTCTTTAAGCGTCAGCTTGACATGCTTTCCGATGATTTCCTCTATGTTGCTGACAGTAACAAAGCAGTTGTAATTTGAAAGAATCTCTCTCAGCTGGCGGAGTTCATATCTGCTTATGACCACATAGAGCGCTTTATTATCTCCGCCAATGAATCCTTCGGTGTTCCATATCGTACAGGTTCGGCCAAGCTCGGCATATATCCTGTTTTTTATAGCGTCCACGTCATCATGAGTGAATATAAGACATCCGCGTTCGGCGTCGAATCCTTCTTCCACCTTCGTCATAACAACAGATACCAGCACGTAGGTGAGTATGGAATAAAGACCATTGTTCCAGCCGTAAAGGAAACCGATTATCAGGTAAAGAAAGATATTGAAAAACAGCACCTGACGGCCGATGGGGATATGAAGTTTTGGACTGAGGATAGAGGCAACGATTTCCGTTCCGTCCAGACAGCCGCCGTATCTTAGTATGATTCCCACACCGACTCCCAAAATCAGTCCTCCGAAGGTGACTGCCAGGAGATGGTCCTTAGTGACTGCAGGGGTGGTTTCAAAAAATCCAACTGCCACGGCAAATACAGTCATTGCATAAATCGCACGCACAACAAAGGCTGTGCCTCTTTTCTTCCAGCCAAGTATCAGAAACGGAGCATTGAGAAGCCAGGTCATGATACTGAGTTTGAATCCCGTGAAATTGGCAGCTATCATTGAAACACCGACTATACCGCCGTCGAAGATTTTGTTGGGAGCCAGGAACTCTTCGATGGAAAAGGCTGCTGTGATGGCACCTATGGTCAGCATTATGAAGCATAAGATATCATATAAGTACGGTTTGTTTTTGAGTTTTTGTTTCGGCATCTAAGGTACTCCCTTCCTTCAAAACCTATGATGGTTCAGTATTATTTTTCGAGTTATCTTTATAGAGGCATAAGTAAATGGGCCGTTTTCTGCTTCAGCCGGCGACCCCGGCTCTCTCGTATGCCTCATCCGGTATTCCTATATCTTCAACGAAAATCTTTCCGCTGTACTCTTTTCCGGCGCCGGTCACGAGACCTGTTTTGTTTCTTCCGAAAGTGATCGTTACGTCGGCTTTTATACCGGCACCCATGAGCTCTCCGGAGTCTGTATCTATACCTGACGGAGCATCGATGGCTATGGTGATGAGATGTTTGTGAGCATTGACCTCATCCATAAAGCTCCTGTATATGCCGGTGACCTCCCGGTGCAGACCTATCCCGAAGATGCCGTCTATGCAAATGTCTGAGTCCGGGAGATCGTCACCCTCCTTGTAGATCACTGCTCTTCCCAGAAGCTGCTGATAGTGGAACATCTGATAAAGAAATTCCCAGCTTGCTTTTTCGATGCTTCCTATGACCCAAACCACAGGATCGTACCCGGTTTCCTTCAGCATCCTTGCCACAGCCACAGCGTCTGCTCCGTTGTTGCCGACTCCCGCCAGCACCAGTATGCGGGCCTCCCGGGCGTAAGTGTAGTGGCGGTTCACATATATGGCGACCTTGGAGCTTGCGGTCTCCATAAGATCAAGGGACTTAAATCCCATTTCCTGCATGGCTATCTGATCTGCCTTTTTTGCCACAGTTCCTGTTATTATTTCGGACATGGTTTTTCCTCCGATTGTGAGCATTGAACATATCAAGTATAGTTCATTCGGGGAATAAACGGTAGGAAAATGACTCCAATCTTACAGATCTGTAAGACTGGAGTCATATTCATTTAAGGTAGGGCGATTAAGATTGTACATATAAGCGAACAAAGTTTTGAAGGGAGAAATAATTATGGTCGCATTAATCGGTTTTCTGATGATAATCGCAATCGTTGCTCTTCTCTTGAAGGGTAAGATGTCACCGATAGTCGTACTGGCAGTCGTACCGGTGATAGCAGCGCTGATTTTAGGCTACAGCCCCCTCAGTATTGCGGATTTCATTAAAGAAGGTATCAAAACCACAACAAGCAATGGTATCCTGTTTATCTTCTCGGTTATCTATTTCGGAGTCCTTTCCGACACAGGTCTTTTCGATGTTATAGTTAACTGGCTCGTTAAGAAGGCAGGGAACAATGTTGTGGCGATCACAGTAGCCACAGCACTTGTAGCAACTATCGCTCACCTTGACGGAACAACAGCAACAACCGTTCTTATCACTATTCCGTCACTTTATCCTATCTACAAAAAGATGAATATTGACCCGAAGATCCTTCTGTGCATCACAGGAGCATGTATGGGTGTCATGAATCTTCTTCCATGGGGCGGACCTACAGCAAGAGCGGCAACTGTTCTTCAGATGGATGCCAATGAATTATGGCACATCCTTATTCCCATCCAGGTAGCAGGTTTCCTCATCAACATCGCTCTTGGTGTTCTTCTCGGAATGTATGCCATGAAGCATGGCGCAGGTGCCGGTAAGGGTGAAGCTGTTGAAGTGGATGAGAAGGCAGCAGCAGAGGCAGATGCATTAAGAAAGTCAAATCCTTTCCTTATCTTCAACCTCCTTCTTACAGTGGGCGTTATCGCTATTCTTTCAGCAGGTCTTGCAACAAGCTATGTTGTATTCCTTGTAGCACTTTGTATCTTACTTGCGGTTAACTACCCTGATCAGAAGCTCCAGGACAAGCTCATCAAGAAGCACGCTCCGGCAGCTCTTATTATCTCTGCAACACTTTTTGCAGCAGGAGCCATGGTAGGTATCTTTGATGGAACTGGAATGCTTACAGAGATGGCCAATGCCATCATGGGAATCATTCCTTCGGCTCTCGGAAGATTCATTCATATCATCTTCGGTATTCTGGCACTGCCTCTCGGTCTTTGTGTTGGTACAGATGCATATTTCTACGGTATTATGCCACTGGTTATGCAGGTTGGTGAAACATACGGTGTAGCATCCCTCAGTACGGCTCTTACCATGGTCATCGGAAAGAACATCGCGCTGATGGTAAGTCCTCTGGTTCCGGCAACGTTCCTGGCAATCGGACTGACTAACACCGAACTGAAGGATCATATGAAGTTTTCAATCCCCCTGTACTATGTGATCAGTCTGTTGATGTTGCTCCTTGGCATCATCTTTGGCATCATACCTCTCTAAAGAGAGAGTTTCCCCGCGGCACTTCGGTGCCGCTTTTTGTCATATAGAATATCATGACAGGCAATAAGGAATGACCGGGAGACTTTCGATATAGATTTAATATGAACTTATGATATAAATATCATAAGTTCATATCCTTCCGGGATCGACAGGGTTCCAGAACCCGAAGAAGGATTTCATTGGATCATGATGATTGAATATAAAAGAACAGGTAGAAACTATGGCAAAAGAAACAATACTTGTAGTTGATGACGAAGCTCCAATCAGGCAGGCGATACAGGCTGGATTTATGGGGGAAGGAATAGATGTGGATGAGGCAGCAGACGGCGGTGAGGCTCTTCGGATGCTGGCAAAGAATCATTACAGTCTCGTGATTCTTGATGTCATGATGCCTGATGTGAGCGGATATACGGTGCTCCAGAAGATGAGAGCCGCAGGGGACCACACCCCTGTCATGATGCTTTCAGGAAAATCTGATGAAGTGGATCAGGTACTGGGTCTTAGTTTCGGTGCCGACAGTTATCTGACTAAGCCCTTCAGAATAAGTGTGCTCATTCAGAATGCAAAGGCACTTATCAGACGTACGAGGGAGTACAGTGTGCAGATTCAGGAAATCAGAAGAGGCCCCTTTGTGGCAGATACTCTCAGGATGGAATGCTTTAAGAACGGACGTGAGCTTAATCTGACAGGAAGAGAGCTGACCCTTTTCAGATTCTTCATGGAGCACCCGGGACAGGTATTCACAAAGGAGCAGCTGTATCAGCATGTGTGGAACGAAGCTGCGGTGGATGACAACACCATTATGGTCTACATAAAAAGAATAAGGGACAAGATAGAGGATGACCCGAAGAATCCGGTATATCTTAAGACCATCCGGGGAATAGGCTACAGATTTGACGGAGAGTGAAGCCATGGGCAAACATAAAGAATCTCTGAATATTATGCTTCTGGTGCTTTTGTCCGTCTGCGTGGTGTTCGTAGACATTTACAGCTACAGGGTTTATCGTGAAAAGCTCATCCGCTCAGAGCAGCATCAGCTTCTGGCCATGGCGGAGACTATAGGTGAGAGCCTGAACAACACCATAATCAGTGAGCTGACAAAGATTGATTATTTCTTTTCGGATAATGAGATTCCGGCAGCAGAGCAGCTGGAGGGTTCAGTCGGGGAATATTATGAAAAGAACAGCTCCGTCTTTGACTCCATAACCATAGGTGAGGGGACAAGACCCGGGGATGCAGTGATAAGCGGGAAACATCTCTCGGACAGCGGCTGGTATGTGCTTGAAATAAATAAAGATGTGGAGACCACTGATGGAACTTTACGGCTAATGTTTCTGATGGATCTCAATGAGATATACCGCCGCATAGTGGCTCCGGTAAAGATAGGTAGTGGAGGCTACTCTGTAGTCAAGGACAAAAACCTCGCCATCATCATGCATCACGCCAAGAACCAGATAGGTATGGATGCCATCTATGACAGAAAGGAACATTACCCGGAGCTGGATCTTTCAAGCCTTGAAGACTGGCTGAACCTTCAGAGGAAGAGCGATAAGGGCATGAGCGTCATCGATACGTATGTGTGGGATGATCCGGACATCGCACCCATAAAGCGTATCGTTGCTTTCACAACAGTAGACATACTGGAGGAGCAGTGGATAGTGAATTCCACCCTGCCCATGAAGGAACTGGATGAACCATTATCTGACATGCTCTTCGTTATTCTGACACTGACAGGACTCTATTTTCTGATAGCAGCTGGAGTGGTGGTGTATATAAACAGGACCCGTATGCGTTCCGAGGCTCAGAAAAATGAAATAAAGTATCTCAGAGAGATAAATCAGGGAATGGAAGAAGTGGCGAGACAGAAGGATGAAATAAGACATTATCAGAGGATTGAGTCCCTCGGGATGATGGCAAGCCACATCGCCCATGAGTTCAACAACTACCTGACGCCGGTTATGGTATATGCGGAGCTTCTGGAAAACGATCCGGAGACTGGGGAGCGTGGAAAAAGAATGGCCGGGGAGATACTGAAGTCTTCTGACAGGGCCGCTTCCCTTTCAAGGGAACTTCTGGATTTTTCCAGACAGGATTCCGGTGCGGATCTCGGACCTGTAAATCTTCGTACCGAAACTGAGGCAGCGGTGGAGGTAATTAAAAGACTGACACCGAAAAAGATAGAGTTTTCTTCTGAAATAATGTCCCAGGATATGAATGTAATGGGCAGAGACGGAATGATGCAGCACATACTCATGAATCTCTGTAAAAATGCTTTTCAGGCCATGGAAAAGAGTGAGCGGAAAGAACTTGGTATCCTTCTGAAGAGGACGGAAGATGGGGCGGTACTTACTGTTTCGGATACCGGAATGGGTATTTCGAAGGACGCTAAAAGCCGTATCTTTGAACCCTTCTATACAACAAAGGGTTCCCATCACGGAACAGGACTTGGGCTTTCTGTAGTAAGAAATATCATGCATTCCCTCGGTGGGAGCATCGACGTTGAAAGTGAGCCCGGCGTCGGTACCGTGTTTACACTTTTCTTCCCGGAGATGAGTCAGAAGGAAGAAAAGAAAATCGATGGAATCAGAAAGCTGGTCTATATTGACAGTGATAAGCATTTTGCGGGTGAACTTGAACTGGAGGTTAAAGCCCGAACCGGAAACAGCGAGAGGCTCAGGAATAACCTGGAGATTTCTTTTGCTGCCGATGAGATGCGTTTCCTTTCCAGACTCCAGAAGGATCCAAAGTGCTGCGACATAATAGTCGCAAGCTATACTCTGGACACCATGAACGGTATAGAGTTTCTGGAAATCGCAAGAAGACTAAATCCTGATATCTGCCTGATTCTTGCATCCGAGAGTGATGACGCTGACCTTCAGTGGTATGTGAAAAACAGAATCATTGACAGGATCATCATGAAGAATAAGCTTCTTGAAGAACTGGATACAGAAATCGGACTAGGAAGAAAAGAAGCCGTTATGGAAGCCGATTAGATATGCATCTGCATGTCAGAGATAAACAGCGAAAAATATGGGTTTATAGAGGAGAATGATTACAAAATCTGCGAAACATAAACATGAGATTGGATTTCCCGGGAAATCCAATCTCATTACACATTAAAGTATGATTATGCCGGCACAATCCATTGACTTAAGGTCATAGACATTGCCGCTCTCAACACCGACAACTACGGGGCGTAAAAGAAAATCCGGATTTCGCTGTACTACCTTTGCGGTTTCGCCATTACTTAACTGGACCGTGGAATCTACAGGATACAGGATCATCATCTGCATGAAGCTGTTCAAAGCGCTCAAATCAAGTTCATTTGTCATGGCCATGAGCATTTCCACCGCTTCGCGGGGTGACTTGCCGGTTTTATAGGGCCTTTCGGTCACCAGAGCATCATATATATCGGAAACTGTCAGTATCTTCGCGTAACTATGAATGTGCTCATCGGTTGCACCGTAGGGATAGCCGCTTCCATCCATTTTTTCATGATGCTGGAGCATGGCTATCTTAACATCTATAGGTATCTCATTGTTTTCAGCCACAAGTTCATAACTGTAAGTACTGTGCTTTTTCATGATTTCAAATTCTTCCGGAGTAAGTCTCGCAGGCTTGTTTAGTATTTCCAGAGGAACCCTTGTCTTTCCTATATCATGCAAAAGTCCGGCCATGCCTATCTCGTATATTTCTTTGCTGCTCTTTTTCTGTTCCTTGGCTATGACCATACTGATGATGGCCACATCAACACTGTGTTTGAATGTATATTCATCACTGCATTTAAGAGCATTGATATTCAGGGCCACGGCATGGTTTTTTTCGATAGCTTCTACGAGGTCACGGGTGATGCCTGATGCAGTCTTCGCTATTTCCTCATTTTCGGGATTCTGATATATAAGTTCAATGCCTTTGGCTATACGTTTTTTTATCTTTGACTCAAGAGTCACCGTAGGAGGATCGGATTTTCTCAGCTGCTTTACCATATATTCAGCGGCAGGAGACAGAGATCCCCTTTTGTTATCTTCCTGTCCTATCCTTATGATCACTTTCCGGACCCCGTTGTTCATCAATTCGCTTATAGCATATTTATTGACACGGGTGCCCGGTTCTATGAGATGACGGCCCAGTCTGTCCTCGATGGACTTTCCTATGACCATACCGGTTTTTAAATTTTCTATAGGTATTTCTACGTTCTTAACCATATATGCCTCTATCGTAATAAGGGTGCTGCGGATATTGACACAAGTGCTATTGATTTTTTATATAATGCTCTATTTTATCACAATTTGAGCAATATTGACAGAACGGGTTACGAAACATGCGCAATTCTATCAAAAAAGTATATAAATCCTCTTAAATTTATGTTCACATTGATTATGTATGGTATAATGTACATAGTTAGACATTTAAATCCACATAATTTTTTAACAACGGGGATACTTGAATTGTGGCAGGACTCTATATAAAAGCCTGTCATGAAGCGTCGGCTCTTCGTGGTACTTGAAAGTTTTAGTCTGTGCGAAATATAAGCGGGCTGACGTTTCCCGGATAAGGAGGGGTACTATTATGGCCAAAAGAGAGAAGCGTAATGTCATTGTAGGTCAGTCCGGAGGACCGACAGCAGCGATCAACTCATCACTGGCAGGTGTGTTCAGAACTGCTATGGACAGAGGCTACAAGAAGGTGTATGGAATGCTTCATGGTGTGCAGGGACTTTTGGAAGGCCGATACATCGATTTGTCACAGCATATTCAGACAGGTCTTGATGCAGAGCTTTTGAAGAGAACACCATCGGCATATCTCGGATCATGCCGCTACAAACTTCCGAATATCAGTGAAGACAAGGAAGTTTATGAGAAAATCTTCCAGATTCTCGATGAGCTGGAGATTGACTGCTTCATCTATATCGGTGGTAATGATTCCATGGATACCATCAAGAAGCTTTCAGATTACGCTATCATAACAGGATCAGAGATTCGTTTTGTGGGATGCCCAAAGACTATTGATAATGACCTGGCATTGACAGATCATACACCGGGATATGGCTCGGCTGCAAAGTACATCGGAACATCTGTTAAGGAAATCATAAGAGACGGATGGAGTCTGGAGACCAAGAACGGTCAGATCATAGTCGTTGAGATCATGGGACGTAATGCAGGCTGGCTCACAGGTGCAGCGGCACTTTCCAAGGGCGAGGACTGTGACGGACCTGATGCTATCTATCTTCCTGAGCTTGATTTCGATGTAGATGTATTTGTTGAAAGATGTAAAGAGCTTCTTAAGAAGAAGAGATCGGTCGTTATAGCCGTTTCGGAAGGTATTCATACAAAGGACGGTACCTACATCAGTGCACTTGGAAATACAACTGAATATGTAGATGCATTCGGACACAAGCAGCTGACAGGTACAGCCAGATATCTCTGCACGGTTCTGTCCAAGGAAATCGGATGCAAGACCAGATCCATAGAGCTTTCTACCCTTCAGAGAGCAGCAAGCCACTGTGCTTCCCGTGTAGATATCCTTGAAGCATACGAAGTTGGCGGTGCAGCCATGAAGGCAGCAGATGAAGGCGACAGCGGACAGATGGTTGTCATCAGAAGACTTTCAGATGATCCGTATCAGGCAGGAACAGAGGTTAAGGATGTACATAAGATCGCCAACGACGAGCGTCTGGTCCCCAGAGAGTGGATCACAGAGGACGGAACTTATGTCACCAATGAGTTCATAACTTATGTAAGACCTTTGATCCAGGGTGATGTAGCGCCTATCATGGTTGACGGTATTCCGAGACATCTTTTCGTACCGGGATATCAGGAACTGCTGTAATTCTGAACTTAATTAAAATAATGAATAAACCCCTGAGGCTCATATCGTAAGATGTGAGCCTCTTTTTTCGCGATAAGTCTGTCAAGCGCATGTCGTGCTTGCACGAACATGCATTGGACAGCCAACGCGGAATCGAGCAGGGGTATCCCTGCGAGATTGAGATAAGGGATTTTAACATCATAGGAATATCTCCGGAAAAAGATATGGGATCAGGAAGAGTATGATATACTTATGAGTGAAAATATTTTTAGTTAAATAAGAGGTAAAAGAATTGAATAAAAGACAAGTATCTGAGACGTGGAGATATATTGCGGTTATTCTTATAGCAGTGACGGCGGCGCTTTGTGTTGCCCTTTTTACAGTCATCAACACAAAGATAAATCTGGCCAGAGAGGAGGCTCAATTAAAAGCCGCCGGAGAGAATGTTGCCGAAACGGTCCCGGAAACTGTGCCGGCGGAGGAAGCTGAAACGGAGGCGGCTGAGGTCATAGACATTTCCGGCAAGGCCATGCTCGGCTACTGGTCGGATTCTGCTCCGCTGAAGCAGCAGCTCACCGCCTATGTGGAGAGAGTCACGGATGAAAACAGCAGCAGCTTCATTCCTGTGGACAGACGTATCGCGGTCTTTGATCTCGACGGGACACTTTTCTGTGAGACGGATCCTATCTTTTTCGTCTACGCACTTCTGATTCATCGTGTAACGGAGGATGAAGGTTATAAAGACGAAGCCAGCAAGTTTGAAAAGCAGACAGTTGATAAGCTCCTTAAGCATATGGAGAACGGAACGAATTATGAAAATCTCGATGATGACGTCGGACTGTGTATAGCATCATCTTTTTCGGGAATTACAGAGGAAGAGCTTGATGATTATGTACAGGCTTTCAAGACACTTCCGATGCCGGGTTATGAAGGTATGCTTCGTGGAGACAGCTGGTATCTGCCTATGATTCAGGTTGTGAATTATCTGGAAGCCCATGATTTTACGGTTTACATAATCAGCGGGACAGACAGAATGATCTTAAGAAGCGTTGTGCATAACTCTCCGGTCAATGTTCCCAATTCCCATCTGATAGGTTCTGACAGGACTATAACTGCCAGCGGACAGGGAGATGCCGATGACATGGAATACATCTTCGGTTCCGATGATAAGATACTCACCGGTGGTAAAGTTGTTACTACAAATGTTCAGATGAATAAAGTAAAGGCTATAGTCAGAGAGATAGGGGTTAAACCTGTTCTTTCATTCGGAAACAGCACCGGAGACGCCAGCATGGAGGATTATGTTATCTCCGGAAATCAGTATGAAAGCCTTGCATTCATGGTTTGCTGTGATGATCTGGAACGTGAGAACGGAAATCTTGAGAAGGCACAGCAGATGTATGATATGAGCAGGGAACGGAACTGGATACCCATATCCATGAAGAATGACTGGACTACAATTTACGGTGAAGGAGTTACAAGAAAGCCTGCTGTGGTGGATGCTGCAGGGTAAGAGCATTTTTGGCGGCTGTAATGTGAGAACATTTTTGGTAAATGACAAATTAAGGCGTGTATGATACGCCGATGAGGTGAGGGGCATGACATTTGCCCCTCATTTCCTATGATAAGATACATGAATGAATGTGCGAGATACATATCATAACGTGAATATGTGAGATACATATCATACACATTAGAAGGATACAGGTGATTAGTATGGATACATTTATGAATATGGATGTCAGCTTCAAGACGATTTTTCCTCTCGTTATGGCGCTTGTCCTGATTTTTCTGGTTCCCGTTATGGCTTCAAGACAGGGCATGAGCTACGGTGAATATATACTGTCTCTTTTTACAGGGAAAAAGAGACAGTATGATGCGGCGGAAGAGGAAAAGAGAATAAGGAGCGGGATCAGAAGAAAAGAACGCAAGCTGTTTAACGGAAGGGCCAATGAAATGATGCAGCTTCTTTCCACCCTTATGATATTTGCCCGCAGAAACAAGCTGGGGCTCGTGTATCCGGGAACAGTCGAAAATGACGGTAAAATCGCTTCCATCATGTGCTTTGTAGTTACAGGTTCCAGGGTGTATGGAATAAACTGTTTCGGCTATGCCGGGGTGATCAATGAAAGCAGCGGGAAGAAGAACTGGAATCAGCACATAAACTATCAGGATATCTCGATTCAGAGCCCGGTGGTGATGGACAGAGTACAGTATGAGCTGGTGCGTGATGCCATGGATAAGGCCGGAATGAAGGAGATACCTCTTGAGATAAAGGGAGTGTTCACCAGCAGGGACGCGGTGCTCAACAACCCGGATTCCCGTAAGGATGTCATGACGGTAAAAGGTCTGCTGGATCACCTTCGTGAGAATATAAAGGATGAGGAGCAAAAGTTCGATCCAAACACTGTGGCGAGACAGATAAAGAGTCTCGTAAAGGAGATAAAGTCTTCGAAGAAAAGATGAATATGATATAAGTGTCATAAGTCTTCCTCCACTTGTGCTTGCACAAAAGTGGAGGATAGACTTCATGACACGCCCCACATGGAGCACGAAAGGACGATTTATCGGCCTGAGAGTGCGGAATGTGGGAGGAACGCGAGAGCGCATAGCGCGAAGCGGTCCGATATCGACTTTTGATACTCACATCATGAATATATTACGAGATATAATGTGGTATTTGACAGAAGATCCGATGCGGGTATATACAGCGGAACCAATGCAGCAGCTACTTATCCAGGAATCATAGGTCATGAGATCGTCTTCACCATGGAAGGGGAGCCTTACAAAGTGAAACCTGATGAGGACAGTGTGAAATAAATGTCTGTATCGCCGCCTGCAGGGGTGTGGACAGTTAAATGAAGATAGTAACGGGCCGGGTTCTTTTGGACTCGGCTCTTGGAGCATTGAGGCAGTTTGA
>SVDD01000030.1:0-49631 GCA_015057945.1 Lachnospiraceae bacterium
TTGGGGTTCGTCGGCAACTACGCCCTTTGTGGATTTTCACCACAGATTGACGGCATGCCCGTCATACACAAAAAAGGCTTGTGTTTAAACACAAGCCTTATCAAGCGCAGAGGGTGGGGTTCGAACCCACGTGCCCTTGCGGACAAACGGTTTTCAAGACCGCCTCGTTATGACCACTTCGATACCTCTGCATATATTCGGTTTTCGCTTTTTGCGACTTGTATAATATACTCATTTTGTCGCACTTAGTCAATAGCTTTTTGATTTTTATTTTTTCGGTCCTCGCTCAGGATTCTTATCTCCCTCCCGGAGCCGTATATGCTTTTTCTCAGCCGAACCGCTAAAGATCATCCTTTTGTGCCGCCCGGATTATGTTTTCAAAAAAAGAGAACGTTGAATACCCAACGTTCTCCAGAGCCCTTTTAATAGCGAGAGGGGGACTTGAACCCTCGACACCGCGGGTATGAACCGCGTGCTCTAGCCAACTGAGCTATCTCGCCATATTTGATTTTCTCGACCCAGGCCGCGCATAAAGCGCAGTCCAGACCGAAGACGTGGGGCCTACAGGGCTCGAACCTGTGACCCCCTGCTTGTAAGGCAGATGCTCTCCCAGCTGAGCTAAGACCCCGTCTATCGCTTTCGTTTCAGTGCTTTTTGTTTTTTGCTCTGTCTCTTGGCGACTCATATATATTACTAAATGGATCCATCTTTGTCAACAAACATTTTAAACTTTTTTGATTATTTTGATTCAGGCGCCAAAAGCCTCGATATTACGTGGGTTTTAAGCCATCGAACAGGCCAGAAACCCCTATTCGATGAACCGGGCTGTCAAATATATATTCATGTGAAAAGATACTTGCGTTTCACAGCCATATAGCAAAAGTAATCCCCCGCCGTAAAGCGGGGAATATAAATCAGTTGAATCCGTAGAACTTTTGGGCAAGCTTGTAGCACATGATGGTAAGCTTGTTACCGGCCTTGGTATTGAAATTCATGCCCTGACCAAGGAATGAAGCTCTCATTCGAAGCCATACAGGGAAGTTTGTCTCTCTTATATGATCCCAGAGCTCCTTTTTCTTCTCCATATTCTCAGGAAGCCCTGACTTTATGGCAAGTACAGAAGAAATGGTCGTAATGATCTGAAGATAGCTGAACATGTACTTACGAAGCTTTCTTGAGCTCAGCTTGTTGATATCACAGCATTCAAGCATGATGCGGTTGACCTTAAGCTGCTGGTCTATACGCCCTATCATGACCGTCTCATTGACAGACTGGTCATCGCGTCCGATAAAGTAATGATAAAGGTTGATGTTCATGTAGTACATGGACTTAACGGATGGCAGAGGCTGATATACGAATATATTGTCCACATAGAATGTATGCTTCGGAAGCTCGAGATTACAGTCTCTGAGCATCTGTGTACGATAGATGACAGAATGCATCAGTATGTACTGTCCGATATGGAAATGCTTAACATCCTTCCATGAAAATACCTTATCCTGAGGAAGGGCTGTGGTATATCTCATCACCTTCTTATGTGCCTGTCCCACCTTATCATAGATGAAGTTGCAGACGAACATATCTACAGAATTTCCCTCCATAACAAGGGTACGAAGCTGTGAAAGCACCTTTGGCAGAGCTTCCTCATCAAGCCAGTCATCAGAGTCTACCACCTTGAAATAAAGCCCTGTGGCGTTTTTTAGGCCGGTATTTACAGCCTCTCCGTGACCTCCGTTCTCCTGATGGACAGCCTTTACGATTCCAGGATACTTAGCTTCATATTCCCTGGCTATTTCAAAGGTGTTGTCCTTCTGAGAACCATCGTCCACAACTATGATCTCAACTTCATCTCCTCCCACAAGTATGGACTCAATGCACTTCCCCATATAGGCCGCAGAATTGTAGCATGGGATTGCAAAACTAACTAACTTCATTGATTTTCCTCACAATTTTCTCAGATTGCCGGAATGCTCATACCCGGAAACCTTTAATTTTAAACGAAGCGCAGTACAGAAACGTACTGCCATGATGAACATATTTCTCAATCATAAATCGAGCAGCAGAGAAGCACCCTGCCCGATGAACCGGGCTGTCAAATGCATATTCATGCGTAAAGACATGCCCTTCGCAGCCTTATCGCGAAAAATTAAAGCCACGTGGAAATTTTAACCCCACGTGGCTTTTAATTCAAGTTTATTTATCCGAGACCCCTATTATGCAATAGTAGTACCTGCAAGTCCGGCTACAGCCTTCTCTGCCAGCTCCATTGATGTGATGATGGCACGTCTGCCATTTCCGGCCTCCACGAATTCGATTCCGGCCTCTACCTTCGGCTGCATGGATTTAAACTCAAAGTGTCCGTCCTTAATGTACTGTCTAGCCTCTTCTATGGACATCTTACTGAGAGGCTTCTCATCAGGCTGTCCGAAATTGAGTGATACCTGATCAACCGCTGTTGTGATGAGCAGAATATCCGCATCGATCTCCTTTGCAAGAAGACCTGCTGTTCTGTCCTTTTCAATGACCGCTGCAGCCCCCTTAAGGTTGTTGCCCTGTCTCAATACAGGGATTCCGCCTCCGCCGCATGCTATGACTACCTGGTCGGCATCCAGAAGGGCCTTTATGGCATCTATCTCCACTATGGACTTTGGTACAGGAGCAGGAACTATACGCTGGAACTTTTCCTCCGAGATCATGACTACATGATTTCCGTTGTCCTCTTCTCTTTTAGCCTCTTCTCTGTTCATGATCTTTCCGACCTTCTTGATAGGATTGTAGAAGCTCTCATCATAAGGATCCACCAGTACCTGTGTAAGAACTGTGGAGGCAGATTTATAGATACCTCTCTTAACAAGCTCTGCTCTCACCGAATTCTGAAGATCATATCCTATCATACCCTGGCTCATGGCAGAGCAGACACTGAGAGGTGTAGTGACATACTGCTCAGGATACTCGTCGGAAAGATTCTTCATTGCGGTATGTATCATACCTACCTGCGGAGCATTCGAGAAGACCAGTGCCACCTGATATCCATTTTCGATAAAATCAGCTATCATAACGGCTGTCTTTTCTGTCGCAGCCTTAAGCTCAGGAAGTGTAAAGCCCAGATCCTTGTGACCGAGAGCTATAACCATACGCTTCTTACTCATGTTCATTTTCCTCCCTATCAGTCATTATCATCAAGCTTCGCAATATCTATGAGGTGAAGCTCTGATGATTTATTTTCAAGTGAAGTTGCAAGAGCATTGGCAGTATCAATTGCGGTAAGAACATTGACACCTGTCTCTACTGCATTTCTTCTGATAACAAAGCCATCCTTGCTTGCCTCTGCGCCTTCCTTAGGAATATCTATAACTATATCGAGCTCATGTCCGAGAACAAGATCCAGGATGTTAGGAGACTCCTGTTCTACCTTGCGAACCTGATAGCACTTTACACCGCCGTCAGAAAGAGCCTTGAAGGTACCGTGGGTCGCGAAGATCCTGTAACCGAGATTCTCAAAACGCTTTGCGATAGGAACTATCTCACCCTTGTCCTCATCCTTTACCGTGATGACCATGTTCTTGTACTTGGGGAGCTGGATTCCGGCACCCTGGAATGCCTTGTAAAGAGCCTCGTTAAAGGACTTTGCTATACCGAGGCACTCACCCGTGGACTTCATTTCAGGTCCGAGACTGATATCTGCGCCCTTGATCTTCTCAAAGGAGAATACAGGCATCTTTATAGCATAGTAATCCGCTTCCTTCTGGAGACCCGGCTCGTAACCAAGCTCTCTTATGGTATGTCCGCAGATAATCTGTGTAGCCAGCGGAACTATAGGTATGCCTGTCACCTTGCTGATGTAAGGTACTGTTCTTGAGGAACGTGGATTTACCTCGATGATGTACACATCGTCACCGTCAGCTATGAACTGAACATTTACCATACCGATAACATGGAGTGCCTTTGCAAGACGCTCTGTATAATCGATAACCCTCTGTTTTGCAGTCTGAGTGAGGCTTCTCTCCGGGTAGATGGAAATAGAGTCTCCGGAATGGATACCTGTTCTTTCTATATGCTCCATGATTCCAGGGATGAGAATGTCTTTGCCGTCACATATTGCATCAACTTCAAGCTCAGTTCCCCGGATGTACTTATCTACAAGTATAGGATGCTCCTGGGCGATCTGATTGATCTCTCCGATGTACTCGTCTATATCCTCGTCACAGATGGCTATACGCATTCCTGCACCGCCAAGTACATATGAAGGACGTACAAGTACAGGGTAGCCCAGCTCACCGGCAGCTTCCTTCGCCTCCTCAGCTGTAAATACAGTCTTACCTGCAGCACGCTGACAGCCGGTCTCCTGAAGGATGGCATCGAATCTCTCACGGTCCTCTGCTGCATCCACATCATCCTGCTGTGTTCCGAGTATAGGAACTCCCATCTTCTCCAGCGCATCAGCAAGCTTAATGGCTGTCTGTCCGCCGAACTGAACCACTGCTCCGTCAGGCTTCTCCACATCCACCACATTCTTTACATCCTCCGGTGTAAGGGGCTCGAAGTAAAGCTTATCTGCGATATCGAAGTCTGTTGAAACAGTCTCCGGGTTGTTATTTATAATTATAGTCTCGTAGCCTTCCTTTTTGAACTGCCATGTGCAGTGTACGGAACAGAAGTCGAACTCGATACCCTGACCGATACGGATAGGTCCGGAGCCGAGAACCAGTACCTTTTTCTTCTTTGCAGGGTCACGGAATTCACCTGTAGACTCATTCTCTGAACCGAACACACTGTAGTAGTACGGTGTCTCCGCCTCAAACTCGGCGGCACAGGTATCAACCATCTTGAAGGCTGCATGGATACCATACTTATCACGCATTTCTGCGATCTCTGACTCTTCATAACCGGTGAGACGGGCGATGACATTGTCAGGGAACTCAATTCTCTTAGCCTCACGGAGCAGAGTCTCGTTCATGGACTCACCCTTAAGGCGGTTCTCCATGTCAACAAGTATCTTTATCTTATCAATGAACCACTCATCTATCTTTGTGATATTGTGGATCTCCTCATAGCTGTAACCGCGGCGCAGAGCCTCTGCAATTACCCATATACGGCGGTCATCAACTCTGTGAAGAAGCTTGTGAAGGTCGTGATCGTCAAGGTCCGAGAAGTCATAGGAAAGCAGTGAATCCACATGCTGCTCAAGTGAACGTATAGCCTTCATGAGACCGCCCTCGAAGTTGTTGGCGATGGCCATGACCTCACCTGTGGCCTTCATCTGTGTTCCGAGAGTGTGCTCTGCGGTTATGAACTTATCAAAAGGAAGACGAGGCATCTTTACTACCACATAGTCAAGCATAGGCTCGAAGGATGCGTAGGTCTTTCCTGTTACTGCATTCTTAATCTCATCAAGAGTGTATCCGAGAGCGATCTTGGCTGCCACCTTTGCAATAGGATACCCTGTTGCCTTTGAAGCCAGGGCCGAAGAACGGGACACACGCGGATTAACCTCGATTACACAGTACTCCATGCTCTCAGGATGAAGTGCGTACTGTACGTTACATCCGCCGGTGATACCCAGCTCTGTAATGATATTGAGAGCTGAGGTACGGAGCATCTGATACTCCTTGTCTCCCAGTGTCTGTGAAGGTGCAACTACGATGGAGTCACCTGTATGGACGCCAACAGGGTCAATGTTCTCCATGTTGCAGACTGTGATAACATTACCGGCTGAATCGCGGATTACCTCGTACTCAACTTCCTTCCATCCTGCGATGCACTTCTCTACCAGAACCTCATGAACTCTGGAAAGTCTGAGACCGTTCTCAAGTATCTCTGTGCACTCCTCACGGTTCTCTGCGATACCGCCGCCTGATCCTCCGAGAGTGTATGCAGGACGGAGCACTACAGGGTAGCCGATTTCCTCTGCCACTCTTAATCCGTCTTCAACTGAATGAACCACCTCTGAAGGAGCAACGGGCTCATGGATCTTCTCCATGGTCTCCTTGAACATAAGACGGTCCTCGGCCTTCTTGATGGTAAGGGCTGTTGTTCCGATGAGTCTTACATTGTGAGACTCAAGGAAGCCTGACTCATCGAGAGCCATGGCAAGGTTAAGTCCGGCCTGGCCTCCGAGAGTAGGAAGGATAGAATCCGGCTTCTCCTTCTCTATAAGCCTTTCCAGAACATCTATGGTAAGAGGCTCGATGTAAACATGGTCTGCAATATCCTTATCTGTCATGATGGTGGCAGGGTTTGAGTTAAGAAGAACTACTTCAACGCCCTCTTCCTTAAGTGAACGGCAGGCCTGTGTTCCCGCATAATCGAACTCTGCGGCCTGACCGATAACTATAGGTCCTGAACCGATCATCAATACTTTTTTAATGCTGTTATCCTTCATTCTCTCATGCCTCCATCATCTTCATAAAACGCTCGAACAGGTATGCACTGTCCTTAGGTCCGGGACAGGCTTCCGGATGGTACTGAACCGTAACGATGTTTTTGCCCACATACTTAAGACCTTCATTTGTACCGTCGTTGACATTGACAAAGGCCTCCTCACAGATCTTCGGATCCAGTGACTTCGGATCAACCGCATAACCGTGGTTCTGGGATGTGATGTAAACACGTCCGTTGGAAAGGTCCTTTACAGGATGGTTTCCTCCGCGGTGACCATATTTAAGCTTGAAGGTATCTGCTCCTGTGGCAAGAGCCATGAGCTGGTGTCCGAGACAGATGGCAAAGATAGGCACATCTGAATCGTAGAGCTTCCTGATTTCCTTAATAATGGAAACATTCTCCTTAGGGTCTCCTGGGCCGTTGGAAATCATGATTCCGTCAGGATTCTGACCAAGGATAGTATCGGCACTTGTGTCGGCAGGATAAACAGTCACATCACAGCCCTGTCTCTGGAGGGATCTGATGATGTTTCTCTTTGCACCAACATCCAGGAATGCAACTCTCTTAGGATCCTTATTTCCGGTGTAACGTGTACCGTCGGGATTCTGAGCCTTTGCAACGAAAACTCCCTTTGTAGTTGTCTTTGCCACAACGCCTGTGACAGAGTATTCCTTTATCTTTGAAAGGACATCCTTAAGAGCTTCACCGTTATAACGTCTGGTAGTAACCATACCGTTCATGGTTCCCTTGTCACGAAGGATCTTTGTAAGGGCTCTTGTATCGATTCCGGCGATTCCCGGTATATCATTTTTCTTTAAAAAGTTCTGGATTGTGTTCTCAGATCTGAAATTGGACGGCATACGTGAGAGCTCACGAACTATAAATGCGTCCAGCCATGGGCGTTCCGACTCCATATCGTCGTAACAGATACCATAATTACCAATCAAAGGATAAGTCATGACAGTTGCCTGTCCGGCATAAGAAGGGTCCGTTAAAACCTCAAGATAACCGGTCATGGAAGTGTTGAATACAACTTCGGAAATGACCTCTTTCTCAGCGCCGATTGATGTTCCTTTGAAAACAGTTCCATCTTCTAGAATCAGAAATGCGTCCATTGTTTCTCCTTTGTGATGTAAAAACTTGTCGTCATGCTTTTATCTCAGGTATTCTCTCAAAAAAATAGAGATGTATGATGCACCCCTATCTTTTGTCCAGATATGATTACCCGAGTTCCGTAAAGCTTCTCACGAAGGAAAAATATTCTACGGAGAGGCTCTAACCGCATAACGTATATCTAAATTCACCGATCCGGGACCTGTGAATTTAAAGCTGCATACTATACGATTTAAGTGACTGATGCCATTATTCTGTGAAGGCATCTTATAAGCTTTGGGAAACATCGAAAACCGGGTTTCCCGGTCCGGTACAGACCACCGGATTTTTCACTTAATCAAACAGGAAAATCTCCACTGAAGACTTCCGCCGCAGGTCCTGTCATAAAGCAGCGGCCAGTGGCAGATTCATATTTAATTTTTAAATCTCCACCTATAAGGTGAACCGTTACTTCTGTGTCAGCCTTAAGCTTTCCGGCCATGCATCCCGCAGCGACCGAAGCAGTCGCTCCTGTTCCGCATGCCAGGGTCTCGCCCGAGCCTCTCTCCCATACCCTGAAGTCTATCTCAGTTTCGGAGATCACCTTGATGAACTCTGAATTCACCTTCTCGGGAAAGCGCTCATGGGTCTCAAAATCATGTCCATATAAAAGAAAATCCAAATCAGAGACCTCAGAAACATCAAGCTCAGTATTATCAGACAGGAAATAAACCGCATGCGGATTACCGACATCAATGCCGATGAAACGTAAATGCATCCCATGAACAGTGATGTCTTCAGGAAGCGAAGAAGTCAGTTTCGCAATTCCCATATCAACTGTTGCGTGGGTCATTTTCCCGTTGTCTGTATAAAGCTTAATTTTCTTAAGTCCCGATTTGGTATCGATGACTGCTTCATCACGGTCACAAGGAATGATGCCGTGATCATAAATATATTTCGCGACACAACGTATGCCGTTGCCGCACATATTACCTTCGGATCCGTCCAGATTGAACATATGCATATACGCATCTGCCTTGTCGGATGGCTCGATAAGGATGAGTCCGTCTCCCCCCACACCGAAGTGCCTGTCAGCAATTTTCACTGCAAGACCGGATGGGTCCTTGACACTTTCCGAAAAGCAATTTACATATACATAGTCGTTTCCGCAACCCTGCATTTTTGTAAATTTCATAGGTTTTCCTTTTGTTTCAAATTTTCAATATAATATCAAAATAACTCCGTCAGTACAATATAAATAATATACATATAATGAATTTTTGTTCGAACATCAGGTAATGTTACGCACAAATAACATAGTAAGGCCCCGGCAGTGCAAGGAATTCCCTGCCCTGCCGGGGGCCTGTATACTTATCTGATTATTTCTTCTTTCCAAGATAGGCAGCCTTGATGTCATCATTCTGAAGAAGCTCGGCACCGGTTCCTGAAAGAGTGATACGACCGGTCTCCATAACGTATGCCTTGTCGGCAACCTTAAGCGCCATGTTGGCATTCTGCTCGATAAGAAGGATGGTTGTTCCTCTCTCCTTGTTGATCTTCCTGATGATGGAGAAAATCTCCTGAACAACGATAGGGGCAAGACCAAGAGAAGGCTCATCCAGCATCATGATCTCAGGATTCGACATAAGAGATCTTGCTACGGCAAGCATCTGCTGCTCACCCCCGGAAAGCGTTCCGGCAAGCTGCCAGTTACGCTCCTTAAGTCTCGGAAACAGATTATATACATTCTCGATATCCTTAGTCAGATCATCATTTCTCAGATATGCACCGATCTTTATATTCTCAAGTACCGTCATATCAGGGAATACTCTTCTTCCCTCGGGACAAAGCACTATGCCCTTGCCCACGCGCTTTGCAGAGGGCATGTTTGTGATGTCTTCCCCGTCAAGAGTGATGGTTCCGGAGCTTGCCTTCACAAGTCCGGCTATGGTACGAAGAGTCGAAGACTTGCCGGCACCGTTCGCACCTATAAGTGTAACTATGGAATGATCTGGTACCTCGAAGCTAATTCCCTTAACAGCCTCGATTCCGCCATAGTGAATTTTCAGATTATCAACTTTAAGCATCTTCAGAACCTCCCAGATATGCTTCTATAACTTCAGGATTGCTTTGTATCTCCAAAGGTGTACCCTGTGCGATCAGCTTACCGAAGTTAAGAACGTAGATACGCTCGGAGATCTGCATTACCAGATCCATATGATGCTCGATCATGAAGATGCTGAGATCGTACCGATCACGAATCTTCACGATAAAATCTGTGAGTTCCTGCGTTTCCTGAGGGTTCATGCCTGCCGCCGGCTCATCCAGAAGAAGAAGCTTTGGCTGTGTTGCAAGAGCTCTCGCTATCTCAAGATGTCTCTGGAGACCGTAAGGAAGTGATGAAGCTATCTCATCCTTCAGTTCATAGAGTCCCTGCTCCTTTAAAAGCTGTGCTGTCTCTTCCCGCATTCGACGCTCTTCGGCAAAGTTCAAGCGAAGAGTCGCGGAGAAAACATTGTCCCTGGCACGAAGATGCTTCGCGATAAGAACATTATCAAAAACAGTAAGGTTGGAGAACAGACGAATGTTCTGGAATGTTCTCGCAATTCCAAGCTTTGTTATTTCATCCGGTGAATTTCCTTTAATGCTTTTGCCGTTAAAGCTGACACCGCCGGATGTAGGTGTGTAGATTCCTGTAATACAGTTAAATGCAGTTGTCTTACCTGCACCGTTAGGTCCGATAAGAGCAACTATCTCTCCCTTGTTGACTAAAAGAGAAAGATCATCTATAGCTCTTACACCGCCAAACTGCATGATAACATTCTGCATCTGAAGGACATTCTGTTTGTTATCGCTCATCTTGCCTCGCCCTCCGCTTTCTTAGCTTTCTTTTTTCCGAAATTCCTGAAGAAACCGATTATTCCGTTCCAGCTGAATTCGTTTGTTCCCATAAGTCCCTTTGAATAGAAAAGAACAACTATCATGAGAAGTATGGAGAAAATGACCATACGGAAGCCCGGTCTGAAAAGAGGCACGTTAATGCTTCCGATGTATAAAGGCTCATCAAAGAAACGAAGTACCTCTCTGCCCGCTGTCACGATAAATGCACCGAGAACGGACCCTGTTACGGAACCGATTCCTCCGATGACCACGATAAGAAGGATGTCATAGGTAAGTGCCACCTGGAAGGTCTTACTGTCAATGGACCTCATGAACATGGCAAGCATTCCGCCGCTCACTCCCGCAAAGAAAGAAGAGATAACGAAGGAGAGCTCCTTGGTCTTGAAAAGGTTGATACCCATTGCCTCTGCCGCGATCTCATCCTCACGTACTGCCTTGAACATGCGTCCGTAGGAGGAATTAATAAGAAGTACCATAAATCCTATACATACGGTCGAAAGGATAAGGGGCTGATAAATACTTGTAAATCCCGGAATGGACTTGAGACCGTATGATCCGTTTGTGATGGTATCGAACTGGGGAGCTGCGATACATGCACGGATGATCTCCGCAAATCCGAGAGTAGCTATGGCAAGGTAATCCGACTTAAGTCTGAGAACAGGGAACCCTATCAATGCCGCAACTCCTGCTGCCACGAGACCGCCGAGTATCAATGCAACTATAACAGGGAGTTCAATTTCAGCTATCACCGGATTGATACCTGATATGTAGTAAACAGACGGTCTCTGAGATACAGGTATGGTGAATATCGCAGTCACATAAGCACCGAGTGCCATAAAGCCTGCCTGTCCCAGTGAAAAAAGTCCTGTAAAACCATTCACGAGGTTCATGGAAACCGCTACGACAGCATAGACCATGGAACGCTCGATGATGGAAATAGCATAACTGTAGGTATATTTGTTCGCCTCAAGATATCCGCAGACACCGAGCACAAGGGCGATAAGAAGAAGACTCAGGATGGTGTTTCTTCTCTTTTCCTGACTAACTGATTTATTTGCACTCATCTCCGTACCTCCTTAGACCTTATTTGTGGTCTTCTCACCAAAAAGTCCGGTAGGACGAACGAGAAGAATTACGATCAAAATAACAAATGTGAATGCATCAGAGAATGTCGAGTATCCTGCAGCAACAAGGGCAGTCTCTCCCATTCCGATAAGGAAGCCTCCCACAACGGCGCCGGGAATGGAACCGATTCCTCCAAATACAGCCGCAACGAAGCACTTCATTCCCGGAAGTGAACCGGAGAAGGGGAAAACAGTCATACGGTCTGTAAAGTAAAGAATAGATCCTACCGCAGCAAGGATGGAACCGATGGCAAATGTAACCGAAATGGTACGGTTAATGTCTATACCCATAAGAGAAGCAGTCTCATAGTCCTTGGATACCGCTCTCATGGCCATACCCATCTTTGTGTGCTGTATCAGTGTAATAAGAAGATACACGAGTATCAGTGTAAGGACAGGCGTAAGGAAAGTAACAAAAGAAGCAGAAAGACCGCCAAGCTGATATACCTTCTTAAGACCCGGCACCTCAGGATAGCCCATGGGAAGAGCCGTGAACAGGTAAGTAGCAAGGTTCTGAAGAAGGTAAGACACACCGATTGCAGAAATCATGACAGACATTCTTGGTGCGGATCTTAAGGGCTTGTAAGCAACTCTCTCGATACCCACACCGAGAGCTGTAGTAACGATCAGTACTACAGGCAATGCGATGAACCAAGGAAAGGATGCCATAGCAAATATCATGAAGTAACCTGCCATCATGAAAATATCACCATGTGCGAAATTGATAAGTCGAAGAATACCATATACCATGGTATATCCGATGGCTATAAGAGCATAAGCACCGCCAAGCGAAATACCTGTCAGACACTGCTGAAGGAACGTTGTAAGAGACATAAGACTTTTCCCCTTAAAAATAGAATATCCTTAACATGGAATCGAGTAGAGGATACTCCCTCTACTCGATTTCACAAATTTCTAAAATCAGCCGTTGATAGTTGTCGTTGTAAGGAACTGGAATGCGCCATCCTTAACAGTCTTGATAAATGCCATATCCTTATTGGCATCACCTTCACCGTTAAATGAAACAGCTCCTGTTACACCGTCATAGGAAACTCCCTTAAGTGCTTCCTTGATAGCCTCACCATCTGCAGACTGTGCTTTTTCGATAGCATTGTAAGCTGCAAGATAAGCATCATAGCCAAGGGCTGAAACTGCAGGAATGATATCTGACTGGTCATTCTTCTTTAAGTACTCCTTGAAGCCCTTAATGAATGCCTCAGCCTCTGCATTGGCCGGCTCTGCCTCATCGAAGAATGTTGAAAGAACTATGCCCTCTGCGTCAGCACCTGCGTTTTCGATAATGGTTGAATTTTCCCATGTATCGCCTGCAGCGATAAGAGATGTGATTCCAAGCTCTCTTGCCTGCTTGATGATAAGAGGCGCTGTTGTAATAGATGAAGGAGCAAAGATCACATCAGGATTTGCAGCCTTGATATTTGTAAGAACTGCCTTGAAATCGGTCTGGTTTGTCTGGAACTGCTCCTCATCAACAACTGTACCGCCCAGCTCCTCAAAAGCTGTCTTGAAATATGAACCGAGGCCGGATGAGTAGTCGTCGCCGAGCTGTGTAAGGATAGCTGCGCTCTTGTATCCGTTCTGCATAGCGTAGTTAGCCATAACTGTACCCTGGAACGGATCAAGGAAACATACTCTGAAGTAATAGTCATTTCCCTGTGTTACCTGAGGGTTTGTGCAGGAACATCCTATAGCAGGTACCTTTGCGTCTGCGAAGATCTGTCCGGCTGCTATGGATACACCGGAACCATAGGAACCAAGGACTACTGAAACCTTTTCTCCCATGAGCTTGTTGGCTGCATTTACTGCTTCTGTCTTATCGGACTTGTTATCTACTTCAACCAGCTCGATAGTGTACTCTGTATCCCCGATCTTCACTGTCTTGTGAGTTTCGTTGGCATAACGGATTCCGAGAACCTCCTGATATCCACCGCCGCCGTTCTCACCGGTAGTCGGTTCGAAAACACCGATCCTGATCACATTTCCACCGGCATTTGATCCGCCGCCGGCAGGTGCTCCGGAAGAACTTCCACATGCTGCGAGTGAAGCGGCACAAGTCACTGCAAGACCAAAAGATAAGATTTTCTTCAGTTTCATATTCCCTCCTACAGAATGTATCCGAATCGTACATTCTTATTTGAAATGTCCGTCTGCGATACACATTTGTATTTGTAACGCAAACACTTTTGCTTTATTCTATCACTTTTAGCAATTATTTCAATATATTTAAGACCTGATTATTACCTAAAGTTTGATAGAAAAAAAATATAAGAACAAGCGGTTATATCTTGTATAACGAAAAAGGGAGCTGCCGCTTTCGCGACAGCTCCCTTGCTGTTCTAAAATGAAATATAAACTCCCGAAACCCGATTGTCAACAGAACAAGGCGCCGTAAAAAGTTATACCTGACATAATCCGTCACTGTCTCTGCTCGTGACGTCCTCTGCTTACATTTCGTCTTCCCGTAGTATATTCACGGCGGTTCTGACCGTGATTCCGTATTGTATTGTGAGCACCCGAACGAGTCTCTCTTCTGTTTGCAAGAACAGACATGAACTCCTCCTCGGTCACATTGATATCCCTGAGACGCTCCGCCCTTCTTTCTTTCATTCTTTTATCAAGCTCACGTGAATCCTTCGCATTTTTCATGACTATGAAGATTCCGGAACACAGCGCTCCTATCCCGATAGCGATTCCTATGATCTTTCCAAGAGTCTTTACATCCATTGAAGAAACCACCTTGGTTTCCTTCTTCTCTTCCGCCAAGGTCTCTTCAGGAGCCGATGTGGCAACAGCCACTGTCTGTTCTTTTTCGAGATTGTATCTTCCAACAGTCAGCCCGTCCGCCTGATACTCTATCTCGGCTATCGTTCCTGCACTGACTTCCCCGGGCAGATTATAGTTTAGTCTGTAGGTAAGTCCTTCCTGGGTGGATCCCACCGGAAGAGAAACGAACATATCCTGTTTCACAGAAAGATCCGCTGCGTTACAGTTCTGATCCACTATGGTATCGGCAACAAGACGGTTCTTTATATCCTCAGTATTAAAAAGTGCTGCATCAAGCGGCTGCTTTTCCGTACTGTAAAATCCAAGATCCAAAAGTGCCTTGGTGTCGGTATAGTGTGCAGGATTCTTATCCCTGAGAACAACAGCAACGATATTTCTGTCATTTTCTCTCGCCATGGTGATGAGGGTATTGCCTGAATCCCTGGTATAGCCTGTCTTTCCTGCCACTACCCTGTTATCGGAGTATTTGGTGTCCGTTCTCAGCATCTTGTGCTCCATATACACCGTATGTCCCTCCGGATTACGGGCAGTAGGTCCCAGCTTGTAGGACAGATGAGAGTCTATTTCCATAAAGGCTTCATTTTTCATGGCCGCCATACCTATAAGAGCCATATCGTAGGCACTGGTATAGTGGTTCTCATTAAAAAGACCCGAGGGATTAGTGAAATGACTGTCCGTGCATCCGAGACTCTGAGCCTTCCGGTTCATAAGCTCGGCAAATGCCTCTCTTGAGCCTGCAACATGGCAGGCAAGTGCATTGGCCGCCTCATTGGCAGATTTAAGAAGGAGGGCATGAAGACAGTCTTCTACAGTCAAAACATCTCCTTCATCAATCTGGGCATTGGACGAACCGGCGTCAACATTGTATACATCATCATGTGAGAAGGTGACATTTTCTGTCAGTTCACAGTTATCAAGCACCACCAACGCTGTCAGTACCTTGGTGATGGATGCGGGATATTCCTTAAGATGCGGATTCTTCTGGAAAAGTATAGCTCCTGTGTCAGCATCCATTACTATACCGGCTTCAGCCACCAGCTCTGTACTCGGAAAATTCCAGGCAGCATAAGCTTTAACCGCTGTGTATGGGCTTAATATAGTCAGTATCAAAAATGTCATTGTGAGGACCGCAGTAACATATCGCACTCGTCCGTGATTTTCTGTAGTCATCAGTTCTCTCTTTTAGTTCTTAATATTTATTTTGTCCTTTTCATGCTCGAGCCTTGCATAATAAAACATATACTGCTGAAGCACGCCGAGGACCGACCTGTAGCTCTCCGGCCACTCACCGGCATAATGCTGTTCCTTGACTCTCTTCATCCAGACATCTTCAGGACATATGGAAAGTCTGTGGAATCCGAAAAGTGCCGTACAGCTGGCCACCTTTATTCCGACGCCCTGAAGCTCCAGAAGCTTCAGAAGAAGCTCCTCATCGGACAGTGCCAAAAGCCCCAGAAGATCAAGCTCACCTGTGAAAACCTTTCTCGCCGCCTCCATGATATAGCCTGTACGGTAGCCTGTGCCCGTAGAATTGATCTCCTCAGGGCTGTACTTTGCCAATGTCTCTGCATCGGGGAAAGGATAATAGCTTATACGTTCCGGAAAGGATAGGTTCAGAGCATGCCATTCGGAGCAATCCAGTATTTCCTCCCTGCCTGAAAGCGCACACAGTCTTTCAACTGTTGTTCGTATGGCAGGGACAGACTTCCTCTGGGAAATGATAAAGCTTATGAGCATTTCCCAGGGATCCTGATTAAGTATCCTTATTCCTTTTCCGTATTCCATGCATTTAATCAGGAAGCTGTCCTTTTCATCGGCATAATTCCTGTAGACCCGGTAGTCTTTATTCAGGTCAAAGTATCCCTTATAGAAATCTTCCCACTCGGATTCTGTGCATCCGGCAAGAAAAGAGTGTTCATCTCCATCGGGGTCACCGGAAATAAGAAGGCACTTTCCCATAGCCAGGACCTTATATACGGGATATCCCGGTTTCAGGCTGCCGGCTTCTGTCATACGGAAGCATTGTCCTGATTCCGCTATGGCTTTAAGATCAAAATCATCTATCTTCAAATGGAGCATTCAGAACCTCCGTCCCCTCAAGTACAAATCTGCCGCCGGAGATGATGCGGATCTCCTCCCCATCCTCTGTAACGGCAACTATGGAATCTAGTTCATTGTACGGAATTGTTATATCCGTATGAACCGCGAAATAAGCCTTTTCCGGTGAAGTCTTTCTCAATGCCGAGCACTCATTATCCTTGGCTATAAGCTCCTTCCCGTCAGGATTTAAGAGCTTCATATCCTCCATAAAAGAATAGCAGGTGTCTCCAACCGCAAAATGAGGTCCTGTTTTCTCAGCTATGAGTATGGGCATCTTGGATCCAAGCTTATACTTTTCGATCATTTTGTAGGCAAGGGTATTGGTACCTATGGCAAACTCTCCGACAGGCAGATTCTCCTTCTCGCCAAAGATGACACGTCTTATAAGAGCCTTTGATGCCTCGGGACTGTCAAAATTGTCACAGCTGTAATCCGTGACACGTCCGTCCCTGAACTCTATTCTGAGATTCCTGAACTGAAGCCCCTCTATGAACACAGACTTCACATTAAGTACCCCTGTGGTTCCTTTAAGCACCGGAGATGTAAAGACCTCTCCCAAAGGAATGTTCACATCGGAAAGACAGTTTTCGAAGTTAGACTGCTTTTCCGGATCCTCCAGCCTGTGAAGCACTACTGTCATATCCGTATCGTTACCTCGTCCCTTTACTTTGACAAAGCTTGCCTTGTCAAGTGCTTCTATCAGCTTTGACTGAACCGGCATGTATGCTTCACTGGACATGGTGTTTATCTTCACAGTCTCATGAAGTATCTCTTCGAAATCCTCCCCTATGGTCGGAAGGGGCCATGCGATAATGGTAAAGGATCTCTCTTCCTCAAGTATGAATCTGTGGACAAGAATCTGGAGATCGTTACGATAACTTCCGTAAACCTCTTTTTGATGTTCCGAAAAACGAAGGCGCTCCTCCTTTTCCACCGGCTCAAATTCCGGCTCACCGAAGCCCTCCATGACCACCGGTCCTGCATATCTCTTTATCTCCGTACCAAAGGAACGGAATATCTGTTCAGTCTCTTCAAGCATACGGGCGGCAATACGGTCACCCATGACGAGAGAAAGATCATAGCTGTGATCATAATCCATCTGTCTGTTGGGACTTTCGTAAAGAGCTCCCGCCCCCTTGGGACTTCTGGTAATAAAATGCCCCGATCTTCTGGGAAGGGTAAAATCATAACCGTCTTCCTTAAAATATCCGGCTGCACGTTTCAGCACACGTTCATATCCCATCTGATATCTGAACTCTATAAGGGACTTCTTCTCATAAGGCTTTCCCTGTATTTTGAAGCCGTCCTTAAAGCCCTTGTACCAGGTATATGCCATACGGTCTATCTCATCCTCCGGAAGAGATGCTACAAATTCAGCTGTCTTTAAGGCAGTTTCCGAAACATAGCTTCCATACAGGAAGATCTCGGAAGCATCTTTAAAATCGTGGTTAAGGATGATGTTCCCGGTATATGACTCCCCGGAAATATACTGTCCGCTCATCTGCTGATTTATAAAATCATAGGAGTAATCAAAAGCGTAGGAATAAAGCACATCCTTCACCGCCTGAACATCCGGAAGTACATTCTCCCTGTGATTCTCGAGATATTCTCTGCAGCTTGACTCGAACATACAGTAAATCTGTATAAAGGTTTCGAGAACCGTGGTTATATCCTCCATATTCTTTTCGTAAGCCGAAGGAATCAGATTCTCTATCTCCATAAGAAGCACAGACAGAATACCACCGAAGGGAGACAGCTTCTTTTCACTGTACTCCGGATTCAGATATGATGTCTCGTATCCCTCCGCCATCTCACTGTAGAGTATCCTGTTCCACTCCCTGAGCCTGTTCTGCCAATGCTTCCCTTCCGCATCATCCCGAAAGTCCAGTACCGACAGATCCAGATCTTTTGTTTCCTCAAGGAAATCATTAAGTTTTAAAATAAATTCAGCGCAAATCATGAAATAATCCCGGAAAGTTTCCGGCACAGCCTTTTCTTCCGGGATTTGTCTGATGCGCTCTATAGCATCATAATATCGTTCCATAATACCTCAGGAAAGCTTGATAAAACCGATCACTATAAGGCAGACCCATATAATCAGGATAAGCCCTGCTGTAAAACCGGCTATACGTGATGGAATATAGTTTTTTTCCGGATCCCTGACGCCTGGTATCATATCAAGGACCGCATATACAGCATATATCACAGATGTCAGACCGAGAGCACCCACATACATCGGTCCCTCACCTTTCATCATAGTAGAAGCAGTGACACAGGCAACCAGAAAAGCAAAGGATAAAACGGTAATTATGATCCTGAACCAGGTACCGCCTGCCAGCTTCTTCCTTATATAATTAAATCGTTTCTTCTTTGCCACTAAATACCTCTGAATCTTCGTCTCTTCTCAGCAAACCGTACATATCTCATGGCTCTTTTATGGAGGACATATCTGAAAACCAGGTATCCCAGAGCTCCTCCCAAAGTGTTCAGTATGATGTCATCAACATCACAGCTCCCTGCACGGGTAATGAGCTGAACCATCTCTATTCCATAACTCAAAAGATATGTGCATATCACAGCATTGTACCAGTGCGCCCTGCATCTCTGACTGATGACACCCAGTATGAAGCCAAAGGGCATAAAACCTATGATATTGCCGTACAGATTAAGTATCACACCTCTTAATCCTATCTGTCTGAAGAAGACTATGTATCTCCTTATCTCCAGAAACGGGGTCAGATTGTAGGTATAGTCTGATTTAGCCCCAAATCCCCGCTGCTCCATCTCAGAGAAGAACATGAGGTAAAGAAGGGCCATCAGATACAGTACAAACAGAACCCAGCCTATCTTCTGGTTCCGTGTCCTTAGTTTAGCCATCTCAGAATGTCAGTTCGTTCTTTCTCTTTAAAAGAAGTGATCCGTTGATGATAGAAATAACACCTACAACGATACCGGCAACCAATATGATTATGCCGGCTGCAATAGAACCGGCTCCTGTATAACGCATAGTCTTATAAATCTTTTCCATATTGTCTCCTGTCATATATATATCTATTTTTATTTATGAATCACAGCATTAACTGTAAAATTATTATAATTTTAACTATTTTATCTACTGATTCAATGTATTTTAACATAATGGTATTTTGATAGCAAGTTTGATATAATGTCAGCCATGGAAGCAGAATTATATAAAGAATTAAGTGAAAATGACCGTTCAGCGGTACGTGAACTGGTGACAGAATGTAACCATGCCGATCACACGAACTATGACTGTGATCTGGATGGTGATTTTTATTACCTTATAAGGAATGATGATAAGGAAGAAAGCGGTGTGGACTCAGAGCTTTTTGCAGTTCTGTCAGGCTATCTTCTGGGAGAAACCATTGAGGGAAAGCAGGTTCTGGAGGTGGAGGCCTTTACACATCCTGTAATGCGCAGGATAGGTTTTTTCTCTACCTGTTTCAACAGTCTGAAGGATGATTTCCGTAACTATCGTATCAGATTCATGATAAAAAGCCCTTTGTACGGCTTCGATGATTCGGAATATGAGCATATCTCTTTCGAATCAGACTCAGGTGATCATGGTCATCTCCATGACATCACGGCGGATACGGACGAAACAGACAGCTGTGAGTCCCTTCCCGAACAGCTGCCAAAGGCTGCTGTTCCTTTTATTTCTCCTGACACCTATGAAACTCTCTGCGCCATCGATGCCATACACCAGTATGATGAGCTTTTTATGGAAAAAGAGCTGATCCGTCCCATTGCGGACCCCGGTGACAGTTTGTGCAGCCATTACGGCGAAGTACATCTCACGGGCTACAATGAAGATACACTTTACCTCTACGGTCTTCTGGTCTATGACAAGTATCTGGGGCAGGGCCACGGCAGAAAACTTATGGAAGCAGTAGAGAACTATAAAGAAAAGGGCCCCTATAAAAAAATACTTCTTCAGGTCACAAGCACCAATCTGATCGCCTGCAGGCTCTATCAGCACATGGGTTACAAAGAGCGGGAACGTATTATTTATTTTTACATTTAAAAAACGAGGAACACATACAATCCCGTATGTGCTCCTCGTTTTTTGATTATTTATTTCCCTGTCGTCTTATGTCTGATCACAAACGACTTCACACTCTGACCTTAATTTTCTCAAGTCCCCATATTTCCTTAACGTACTCTTCGATAGTACGGTCTGAAGAGAATTTTCCGGCATGAGCAGTATTCAGGATACCTGCCTTTGCCCACCAGGATTCATCCTCATACTTTTCACATGCCCTTCTCTGAGCTTCGTCATAAGAAGCAAAATCCTTCAGGATGAAATAGCGGTCCGCAACATCCGACTCTATTGTATTAAGGAGTGAATTATAAAGCGGGCGGAACAGCTCAGGGTTATCAGGGCTGTAGTAACCGTTAACAAGCTGCATAAGGACTCTTCGGATCTCCTGATTGTTGTTGAAGAATTCCATAGGATTGTACTGACGGCTATGCTCAAGGGCGATAACCTCATCAGAGCTCATACCAAAGGTAAATGCATGCTCCTCTCCTACTTCCTTCACTATCTCAACATTGGCACCATCCATAGTTCCGAGAGTCAGCGCACCGTTCAGCATAAGCTTCATATTGGATGTTCCTGAAGCCTCCTTGGATGCAGTTGAGATCTGCTCAGAAATATCTGCCGCAGGAATGATGATCTCTGCATTGGATACTCTGTAGTCCTCGATGAATACAACCTTTATAAGTCCGTTTATGGACTCATCATTGTTGATGACATTGGCCACATTGTTAATGAGCTTGATCGTCAGCTTTGCTGTCTTATATCCTGCAGCCGCCTTGGCACCGAATATATAAACATGAGGATGGAAATTCATGTCCGGGTGATCCTTCAGCTGATTGTATACATACATTACATGAAGGATGTTCATGAGCTGTCTCTTGTACTCGTGCAGTCTCTTGACCATGACATCAAAGATGGCATCCGTTGATACCTCTATACCGTTATGCTCAAGTATATACTTTGCAAGACGCTCCTTGTTATGACGTTTGATAGCCATAAACTCAGCCTGACACTTTTCATCGTCTGCATATACCGCAAGCTTACTGATCTTAGTAAGGTCTGTTATCCAGCCGTCGCCGATCTTGTCGGAAATCCATGCAGCCAGCTCAGGGTTTGCATGAAGCAGCCATCTTCTCTGTGTGATACCGTTGGTCTTGCTTGAGAACTTTTCCGGATACATCTCATAGAAATCCCTGAGAGTCTCCTTCTTCAGAATCTCTGTGTGAAGCTGTGCAACACCGTTTACCGCATGTCCGCCAACGATGGCAAGGTGAGCCATCTTTACCTGACCGTCATAAATGATAGCCATCTTGGAAATCTTGTATTCTGCATTGTCCGGATATTTATGCCGTATATCCTCACAGAATCTGCGGTTGATTTCTTCAACTATCTGATAAATACGCGGGAGAAGCTTTGAGAAGAGCTCAATAGGCCATTTCTCAAGAGCCTCAGCCATAATTGTGTGGTTTGTATATGCACAGGTCTTAACAGTTATATCCCATGCCTCATCCCATGAAAGATCATAATCATCCATGAGGACTCTCATAAGCTCTGCTACCGCAACTGTAGGGTGGGTATCATTGAGCTGGAATGCCACCTTCTCGTACAGATGCTTTACATCACCGTCATGCTTGTCGGCATACTCCTTAACCGCAGTCTGTACAGAAGCGGAAATAAAGAAATACTGCTGGCGGAGACGAAGCTCCTTACCTGCATAGTGGTTGTCGTTCGGATAAAGAACCTCAACGATGTTGCGGGCCATGTTCTCATTTTCAACAGCGGCCTCGTAATTACCCTTGTCAAACTCATCCAGACGGAAAGTATCCTTGGCCTTGGCATCCCATACACGAAGTGTGTCTACCACATGGTTGTTGTAGCCTACTACCGGAGTGTCATAAGGAATGGCGATAACAGACTGATATCCCTTCTGAACAAAGCGAAGCTTGCCGTTTTCATTAACAGACTCTACCCATCCGCCGAATTTTACTTCCTTGGAAAGCTCTGCACGACGAAGCTCAAAAGGGTTTCCGTCCTTTAACCAGTCATCAGGAACTTCCTTCTGATATCCGTCAACGATCTGCTGTTTGAACATACCGTATTTATAACGAATGCCGCATCCGCATGCCCAATATCCCAGCGTTGCAAGGGAATCCAGGAAACATGCCGCAAGTCTTCCCAGACCGCCGTTTCCCAGAGCCCAGTCAGGCTCCTCATTCTCTATCGTATTGAGATCCAGCTTCAGCTCTTTAAGAGCTTCCTGTATGCCTTCTCTGCAGCTCAGGTTAATAATATTGTTTCCAAGAGCTCTTCCCATCAGGAATTCCATGGAAAGATAATAAACCCTTTTGGAGTCCTTTTTCTCGGTTGTTTTCTGTGTAGCCATCCAGTCATCGATGATTGTGTCCTGAACAGCATACGCAACTGCGAAAAAAGCTTCCTTTGTACTGAGATCCTTTAATGATCTGCGGTACAGCTTACGGGCACTGCTTTCAACTTCTTTTTTGAATAATTCCTTATCGAACTTCTCCACTACTCTATCCTTTTCCTTTCTTGAAATAGCAGCTGCAGCCCCGAAGGCCGCAGCTTAACTACATAAATGGAACCGAATGTAACTGGTCAGACTTTCTCAACAGCAAGCGTCAGATTCTCACCGTTGATATCCCAGGCCTTTTCATAACCCTGGGCAAGATTATAGACGATGGCGTCAGCCATAACGATGCGGATGATCTCTTCCTCATTGTTTCTCATGAGGTTAGCCATCTTATCGTTGTCCTTTACATACACCTTGATGTGATCCATAACCTCGAATCCGGCCTCTTTACGCATGGTCTGAATCTTGGAAATGATCTCTCTTACAAATCCCTCTTCTATAAGCTCAGGTGTGAGGTTTGTATCGAGTACAACAGTAAGTCCGTTGTCCTCTTCTGTTACAAATCCGTCCTTCTCGGAAACATCAATGAGAAGGTCATCCTTTGTAAGCTCTACCTCTGTATCGCCGTCTACGTTGAACTTAAGTACGCCCTTGGTCTCAAGCTCATCCATGGCTGCAGAGCCGTCTACCTCTGTAAGGTATGTACGGATAGAATTCAAGTGCTTTCCGTACTTAGGTCCCACAGTCTTAAGCTGAGGCTTGAATGTATATGAAGTGAACTTTCTGAGATCATCCTGGAAGTTCACGTTCTTAACATTAAGCTCGTCCTCGATAATGTCAACGAAATAACTGTCGAGAGCAGCCTCTGACTTGACATACATGTTTCCTATAGGCTGACGGTTCTTTACGGCTGCTGTATTTCTTGCTGCACGGCCAAGGATTACCACCTTGAGAACCTTATCCATGCTTGCTTCAAGCGAAAGATCGATCAAAGTCTCGTCAGCAGTCGGGAAATCACAGAGATGAACTGACTTCTTGGCAGCTGCATCTACTGAACATACAAGGTTGCGATAGATGGACTCTGTAATAAAAGGCACCATAGGTGCTGCAATCTTTGAGAAGGTTACAAGAGTTGTATACAAGGTCATATATGCATTGATCTTGTCCTGCTCCATACCCTTTGCCCAGAAACGCTCTCTTGAACGGCGGACATACCAGTTAGACATATCATCGGCAAATTCCTGCATTGCATTAGCAGCCTCAGGAATTCTGAAGTTTGAAAGGTTGTCATCAACAGCCTTCACTACAGAATTGAGCTTGCTGAGAAGCCACTTGTCCATGACTCCAAGCTTATCGTACTCAAGTGTGTACTCGGTCGGGTCAAAATTGTCAATGTTCGCATAAAGTACGAAGAACGCATAGGTGTTCCATAAGGTCGAAAGGAACTTACGCTGTCCCTCAACCACCGCCTTGTCATGGAATCTGTTAGGAAGCCATGGTGCGGAGTTTGTATAGAAGAACCAGCGGATAGCATCGGCACCGTGCTTCCTAAGAGCATCCATCGGATCAACCGCATTGCCCTTTGACTTACTCATTTTCTGTCCATTCTCATCCTGAACATGTCCGAGAACAAGAACATTTTCATAAGGAGCTTTGTTAAAGAGTATGGTGCTCTCCGCAAGAAGTGAGTAGAACCATCCTCTTGTCTGGTCTACAGCCTCGCAGATGAACTGTGCAGGGAACTGAGCCTCAAAAAGCTCCTTGTTCTCAAACGGATAATGATGCTGAGCGTATGGCATAGCTCCTGAATCGAACCAGCAGTCGATAACCTCAGGTACTCTCTTCATGTCACCGCCGCAATGAGGACACTTACATATAAGCTTGTCCACATAAGGCTTATGAAGCTCTATATGCTCATATCCCACATAATCAGAGCTGTATCCTTCCTTGCCGGAAGCCTTTAACTCAGCGAGAACGTCCTCATAATTGTAAGCCATCTCTCTGAGCTCCTTGATGGAACCGATTGCGTGCTTCTCTCCGCAATCCTTACATACCCAGATATTGAGCGGTGTGCCCCAGTAACGGTTACGTGAAAGACCCCAGTCCTGAACATTCTCGATCCATGCGCCGAAACGGCCTGTTCCGATGGTCTCAGGATACCACTTAACTGTGGCGTTGTTCTTTACGAGGTCATCCTTGACTGCACTCATCTTGATGAACCATGACTCTCTAGCGTAATAGATGAGAGGTGTGTCACATCTCCAGCAGTGTGGATATGAGTGAGTGAACTTAGGAGCATCGAAAAGGAGCTTTCTGGATGAAAGGTCCTTCAGAACCTCAGGATCACAGCTTACAGCACCTTCAGCTATTTCCTTCTCTGTAGGCTTGCAACGCATACCTGCAAAAGGAGTCTCTTGTGTCATGCATCCGCTTTCATCAACGAACTTAACGAGAGGCATATCATGCTCACGTCCTACACGGGCATCATCCTCACCGAAGGCAGGAGCCTGATGAACGATACCTGTACCGTCCTCTGCTGTTACATATGCATCCGATACTACATAATGAGCTCTCTTATGCTGCTTTGCTGCAACGTCTGCTGCGCACTGGTAAAGAGGCTCATAATCGATGCCTTCAAGGTCTGTTCCCTTATAGGTCTCCAGAACCTCATAAGCCTTCTCGCCTTCTCCCGCAAGAGGTGAAAGAACCTTGTCAAGAAGAGCTGTTGCAAGAATATATGTATATCCATCCGCAGCCTTTACCTTTGCGTACTCAAGATCAGGATTAACGCAAAGTGCGGTATTGGAAGGAAGTGTCCAAGGTGTTGTTGTCCATGCAAGGAAATAAAAATCCTTATCCCTTGCCTTGAAACGGACTATGGCTGAACGCTCATTGAGCTCCTTATAGCCCTGTGCAACTTCGTGGCTGGAAAGAGGCGTTCCGCATCGGGGGCAATAAGGAACGACCTTGAATCCCTCATAAAGAAGACCCTTCTTCCAGATTTCCTTAAGTGCCCACCACTCTGACTCGATGAAGTCATCATGATAAGTTACATAAGGATCATCCATATCTGCCCAGAAACCAACCTTATATGAGAAATCCTCCCACATGCCCTTGTACTTCCAGACATTTTCTTTACATAAATCAATAAAAGGCGCAACTCCATACTTTTCGATCTGTTCCTTGCCATTGATTCCGATCGATTTCTCAACCTCAAGCTCTACAGGAAGACCGTGTGTATCCCATCCTGCCTTTCTTGGAACCATGGTACCTTTCATGGCATGGAATCTTGGAATCATGTCCTTAAAAGCACGAGTCTCAACATGTCCGATGTGAGGTTTTCCATTTGCGGTTGGGGGACCGTCGTAGAATACGTAAGAAGGATCTCCCTCATGCTCTTTGATGGAATCTTCAAAGATATGATTCTGTCTCCAGAACTCCTCAACCTCATTCTCGCGCTCTACGAAGTTCATGTTTGTATCAACTTTTTTAAACATCAGCGCCTTATCTCCTTAAATCATTTTTTATACCGAGTTTTGGGGAATGTGATCTTCCTCTTAAAAATGGGTAAACTACGGTCTTTAGCTTTCTAATTATATAAAACTCACCCTATAAAATCAAGCAAACACGGGGATTAAATAGCCTCGTGATAACCCTGTGTTATGTCTTATAATCCTGCTGATAATGCCGATTTTTGCTGTTTAAGCTTTATCACGCAAAAAACCGGAGCCTTCGAAATGATCCGAAAGCTCCGGTCTCTATACCGGTATATATTTATCTTTAAGATATGATTCTCCGAAGATCATGCCACCGGATTCATCAGTTTTTTCAGTTCAGTCTCTACAGGCTCAACCTCTGAACCGATGATTATGTGGACCGCTGTCTTACTCGGCCTCAGAACTCCGCCTACTTTTGCGGATCTGATCTTTTTTTCGTCTACGGCACCGTACTCGTTTATCTGAACCTTAAGACGGGCTCCGTCATGGTCCACGCTCTGTACGTTGCCGCTGCCCCCAAGACCTTCCAGAATGATTCTGGCCACCTCTTCCATATCGGCTTTGTTATCCAGGGTGATATGAAGCTTGTCGTCCTCGGCAATCTTCATGGAAAGCTTATCCGCATTTTTACGCTTAACGGATCTGTAAATGCTGTAACCGATTATTACAGCCGCTACTGCAGCAACTGCAGCAACGATCATTATCATATCTCTATCCATAACGGTCTCCTACTTATACTGCATGAGTCTCGTATTTTTTGAGCTCAGCAACATAACGCTCTCCCAGCTCACTGAGAGGAATTTTCTTTTTCTTGATATAGCCTATGGTCATCTTCTCAGTGGTATCGAGTTTAACTGTCGTGTACTCCAGCCCGTTAAGCTCCTGACAGATGATACCCGAGCAAAGAGTGTACCCGTTAAGCCCCACCATCAGATTAAGGGCTGTGGCTCTGTCATCACACTTTATGATCTGCTTGTAATCATAGGTACTGAGGACCTCTTCTGCAAAATAGAAGGAGTTATGCTCTCCCTGATAAAAGCTCAGGCACGGATAATGCCTGAGATCCTCCATGGTGATGAGCTCCTTCTTCGCCATAGGATTGCTCTTACTCATAAATACATAAATATTACAGTCAAATAGCGGAACAAATTCAAGAGAATCCTCTCTCAGTATTTTTCCTATGACCTTACTGTTGAAGTCATTCATATATATGACTCCAACCTCTGAAGTCTGATTCTTCACATCATTGATGACTTCGATGGTCTTTGTTTCCTTGACGGCAAACTCATAGGTATCCATGCCGAATTCTCTGGCAAGGTGTATAAAAGCCTCTACAGCAAATGTGTAATGCTGCATGGATACCGCAAATTTCTTTTTACGGGATCCTACATTAACATATTTATCCTCCATGAGCTGGTACTGCTCGACAATCTGCCTTGCATATCCGAGGAATTCTTCTCCTTCCGCAGTGATAACTATACCGCGGTTGGATCTTAGGAATATCTCCAGCCCTATCTCCTTTTCCAGCTCCTTTATGGCAGCGGACAATGAAGGCTGTGTGATAAAAAGGTGTTTTGCAGCTTCGTTCATGGAGCCGCAGTCAGCTACAGCGATAACCTGCTTTAACTGCTGTAATGTCATAATTGCCTCCAGAGATCAAAAGGACAAGCCGCCTTAGATCATCATCTTTTTATTTCGGAATATGTGATAAATCCGGCCGGATCGATGTGGATATGTTCTGCCATCCATGTCTCATGTCCGGATCCAACAATAGCAGAAGGTTTCATTGTTCCGACTGTGCCATCATCGTTCAAAAACTCAATGGATGCATCTCTTCTGATGCAGCCGTCTCCTTCATAAACCTTCTTGCCTATGGAGCCATCCTCTTTACGTTCATAAAGGCGCATGCTTGCATAGGTATACCAGGAAAAACCGTTCTCAGTTTCAGGCATGATCTGGTAATTACCGGAGGATCTGGCGGAGAACTCCGCATAAAGATCCGGATCCTTTACCAGAAGTTCACGATAGATATAAGTCTTATCATTAAGCTGCTCTACGGGTTTTTTAGAAATCATGCGTGAACCGTTGTATGCAAGTCTGGTACCGTCCGGTGCCGTGGTATCGATAAGAGCCGCTCCGTCTTCTCCGACATAGAAATTACCGATCTGCTTTGAAGTTGAAAGCACACCTGTTTTCATGTCAAGATAATAGAACTTTCCGTCATCGATGATCCAGCCGGAAACCGCCTTTCCTTTTTCAAAATAGTACTTGTCTCCTGTACTGTCCGTGTACCAGCCTTCATAGAGCGCCGCTTCTCCTGTGGAAGGATCTGTCTTATACAGAAGGGAGGTACCGTCCTCCTGATTCATCCACATAACGGAAGTGTCCTGAGCTACTGCACTTCCGTTTACTGAAGCTGCAGAATTAAGCGCTCCGGATGCAGCCTGAAGAGCATCGGAAGCTGTATTCAGGTAAGCGGAAACATCCACATTGCCATAGGCCGAAAGTCCGGAAAGAATATCCGCCGGTATAGGCTGCCCTACTGATCTGAAAAGCTCTGCTGTTGTCTGATAGTAAAGAGCAAGCTGCTTTGTCACCTCAGAATAATCTCCGGAAGCTATAGCTCCCTCTGAAAAGGATGGCACATAGGCCGAAATTGAATTTTCCTCAGCAATGGAGCATGGCGCCATAGCCAGGGAAATGGCTGCAGTGGCCGCCACAGCCACTGCACGCATTTTATTTAAACCATTCATAACCCACCTGTTACAGAAGAGTATGTCTCTGCTCTTCCTCTGATTTCGGATTAAGATACTTCGGAGCTACATCAAACACTGTGATGCATCCGGTCTCACCCTTATTTGCCATACGGTAAACTGCTCTTCCGTAAGCTGCAAGAACAGAACCTGTGAACTCAGGATTTGAATCCAGCTTAAGGCTGTACTCGATAAGCTCATGATGCTGTCCCTCGTCTCCTGTTACGCCGGATCTCATAACGAAGCCACCGTGTGGAAGCTCTGCATGATTCTTCTTCATCTCCTCTTCTGAAATGAAGTGGATGGTAACATCATAATCCGCGTAGTAGTCCGGCATAGTCTTGATGGTATTCTCAACCTTTGAAGCATCAGCGCCTTCCTCAAGAACAACAAATACCTCTCTCTTATGCATCTCTCTGGCAGTGAACTCAGGCTGCTTTCCGCTTCTTACAGCATCCATAGCCTCCTCTACAGGAATTGTGTATGAACGTGCATCCTTAACACCCTCTACTCTTCTTGCAGCATCACTGTGTCCCTGAGAAACTCCCTTTCCCCAGAATGTGTAGTGCTTTCCTGCAGGAAGCACTGACTCTGCATAAATTCTTGCGATGGAGAACATACCCGGGTCCCAGCCGCATGAAATCATGGCAAGCTTGCCGCCCTCCTTTGCAGCTGCATCAACTGCCGCAAAGTGCTGAGATACCTTCGCATGTGTATCAAAACTATCTATAACATTAAAATACTTTGCATACTCCGGTGTCTGCTTAGGAAGATCTGTAGCAGAACCGCCGCATATCATCAAAACATCGATCTGGTCCTTATACTCGAGAATATTGTCAACAGTGTCAACCTTAACACCCTCTGTGTTGATCTTAACTGTAGACGGATCACGACGTGTAAAAACCGCAACCAGCTTTTCGTCTTCATTACGCTTGATGGCACTTTCGATTCCACGGGAAAGGTTGCCATATCCAAGTAAACCAATTCTAATCATGTTTTTTTCTCCTATTGAGTAAGTCTATAACACAGCGTTACAAAACACGCGAATATTATAACATACAGCAGGTAGCGCGCAATATTATTATTTTCATGACACCCTTACGCCTGATCAAAAATCTTCTCCATAGCCTTACGGATATCCTCTTCAGTGCTGACCGCACTGCCCTGGATCATCTCCTTCTGTCCGCCTCCCCGTCCTTTTACGAGAGCATTGAACTCCTTTGCATGGCTTCGGACATCCTCTGTTTCCGAACCGATGACATAATTCCAGCCTGCGGTGTCACCTGCCTGTCTGTCCACATCCTTAAGGCCGAAAACTCCGACCGCCTTCGCCTTTGTGTGCTTCATGAAGTAGTCGCAGCACTTTCTTAATTCCACATTGTTCATGCCCTCTTCCACATCCACGAGGACCCCCGTGAAATCCTTAAGAGTCTCTGCCTTCAGGGCATAATATCTCTGATTCAGCTCAGCGATACGCCTGTCCTTAGCGGCACTCTGCTCCATGTGCTGTCTTACGGCCTCCTTCACCTCCGAAGGAGCAAAGGACAGCATGTGGGAAAGCTCCAAAAGATCATTGTGTTTGTTCCTGTAATCCAAAAGAGCATCCTTTCCGCAGAAAAGCTCCACTCTTACTCCGCCCTTATGTCCGAGAACAGACAGAATCTTGATGGGACCGATTTCTCCCGTGGTCATCACATGGGTACCGCAGCAGGCACAGAGGTCAGCACCTCCCAGGTCCACCAGTCTGACATCGCCCTTAAGGGCTTTCTTGGAACGGAACTCAGTCTCCTGAAGTTCGGTTTCCGAAGGCCAGATCTGACTCACGGCTCTGTTTGCAAGAACCACCTCGTTGGCCTCTTCTTCTATCTTCATGAGCTGTTCCCATGTGAGGACTCCGTCGAAGTCGATGGTCATGACATCACTCATGTGGAAGCCCACATTGTTATATCCATAATGCTTATGGACAAGCCCCGACACTATATGCTCACCGCTGTGGTTTCTGGAATTTCTCATCCTTCTTTCCCAGTCGATGCTGCAGTGATATGTTTTTCCGGTCTCAAGAGCCTTGTCCACGGTATGAAGTATGCGAACGAGAACATTGCCCCTTTCATCCGTGAGCTTCTCTCCGGTTTCAGGATCCTTCAGTGCCTTCTCCTGAACATCAGATACTGTCGCGTCACCGATCATTCCGTGATCAGCCGCCTGTCCGCCGCCCTCAGGATAGAATCCATGGGCATCAAGCTCCACCTGATAATGCCCGTCCCTCTCTTCACATGATGTGACTGTGGCATCAAATTCCTTCACATAGGGAAACTGATAATAAAGCGCATTCTTTTCCAAATTGTTTCTCCTCCTGTATCATGAGGTGTTTTCCTATATCAGACTTCTCTTGTCGCTTCCTTAAGCCACTGAAGCTTCTCGCCCTCGAAATAAGGTGAAAGCTTTTCAAATACTACCCTGTGGTAAGAATTGAGCAGCTCTATATCCCTCTTTTCCATAAGGCTGAGGTCTACGGCATCGAGATCATAGGGAGCCATGGTTATGAATTCGAAACAGAAGAAGGTGCCGAATTCATTGGTCTGCCACTTCTTTACCAGAGTCAGGTTCTCGGTACGGATACCATGACTTCCTTCTATATAAAGACCCGGCTCACAAGATGTGATGTTGCCTTCGCAGAGCGGAGCATCCTCCATGCGGCCCTGTAACTTACGGTAGCGGATGGCATTGGGTCTCTCATGTACATTGAGACAGAATCCGACGCCATGACCTGTTCCGTGGTTGAAGTTCATGCCCTCGCGCCAGAACACCTCTCTTGCCGCAAGATCAACGGTTATTCCGGAAGACCCCTGAAGGAACTTTACGTCACCCAGGCGGAGATGGGCCATAAGTACCATGGTATAATGCTTACGCTCTTCATCTGTGATGGGTCCCATAGCTATGGTTCTCGTTATGTCCGTGGTTCCCTCCGGATACTGTCCGCCCGAATCCACGAGGTAAAGTCCTTTTGGCTCGATCTTCGAAAAGCTCACAGCAGTAGGGGCATAGTGTGGAAGGGCAGCATTTTCACCGTATGCAGAAATGGTGGTGAAGCTTGGCTCTATATAGCCCTCCTGCTCCTTTCTGAAATTCTCAAGAACTGCTGCAGTGTTCCACTCATTTATCTCCGATTCCCCAAGAAGCGCCTTGGCTTCCTCTGTAAGCTTTCCATCCTTGTCAAAGGCGTGCTTCATGAAATACAGGTAGTTGGTGATGGCAACACCGTCCTTTATGTGTGCCTTTTTCATATTTTCGATCTCAACATCATTCTTCCGGGACTTCCAGAGTGAACTTGGGAGCATCTCATCAATCACGGTGTTGGATGAATCTATATCCGAAATTGTCTCAAAATTGGTTCTTGCCTTTTCGAGAAGCACTGTACTGTTTCTCAATGCTTTAACATCTGTGTAGAAGCTGTCATAGTCCTTAAGCTCCACCCTGAGCTCTGAAAGGTAAGCCAATGTCTCTTCATCAAAATCCTTCCTGTTGGCGTAGAGCCTTGCCCCCTCCATATCCACCATAAGATAGGAAAGGAATACAGGATTACATGGAATATCATCGCCTCTTAAGTTAAGGATCCAGGCGATATCATCGAGACTGGTGACGATATGAAGGTCAGAATCCTGTTCCTTCATATAATCTCTTAAATCACTGAGCTTATCCGAAGCACTCTTTCCTGTGAACTGCTCGCCGAGTATCCATACCTTTGACTCGGACATCTCAGGTCTTCCTTCCCAGATAAGTCCTACAAGATCCGTTCCCGCATGGATAGAAGCCTTCTTTTTTGAAAGCTTATCCTGAAGCTTTTTGCCCTGCTGAAAATCAACGCATCTTCCGTCAAATCCAAGGACTCCCCCTTCCGGTGTCTTATCGTAAAGATACTCCTCAAGAGAAGGCACTCCCGGCTCTCCCATCTTCATGAGCTCCACATCTTTTCCGGAAAGCTCCTTCTCTGCCTGAATAAAGTATCTGCCGTCAGTAAAGAGTGCCGCCGTATCTCCGGTCACCACAAGATTTCCTTCTCCTGTGAAACCGGAAAGATAATGTATGGCCCTGAAGTAATCTCCCACGTATTCACTCTGGTGAAAATCATCCGTCGGTACCAGATATACATCTATACCTCTTTTATTCATTTCCACACGGAGCTTATCAAGCTGTAAATTCATTCTAAATCTCCTTCTGTAATTCAGTCACTTTCTCATTGAATCTTCGATTATTAAAGTCCGGTCCTCCCGTCCTTTTTCAGATCAGTCCAAAATGCAAAAGGGCATTTCGGATCCCATCCTTATCTATATCATCTGTGATGTAATCTGCTGCCTCTTTTGCCTCGGGAACAGCATTGCCCATGGCTATGCCCACATGGACCTTCTCCAGCATTTCCACATCATTGGAGCTGTCGCCGAAGGCATAGGTTTCCGCAAGGCTTATACCGAAATGCTCGCAAAGATGCTTGATTCCTTCTGCCTTACTGTACTCCGCTTCCACCACATCGGCACCATATTCCTTCGAGAACATCATAACATTCAGTTCAGGGAAGGCATACTGAAGATCCCTGCCCCCTGCTCTGTCACCATAGTATGCAAGGGATCTGACCGGCAGCTTAAGAAGCTTTTTCGGATCATCAAAACGCCTTTCCATATCCATTTTGAAATAATTCTTATCAAAAAAGAGCACCTTTTCAGGGCATACAAAATAGTCAACATCATCTATATGGACGCCTATTGGTGTCTCGTGCTTTTCGCAGAACTCAAGCACTCTCCGAAGAAGCTCTTTATCCATACGGTGATCCAGAATTATATCATCTTCAGTCTCCACCATAGTCCCATTCATGTGGATCAGGGCATGGGGATTCACTTCCCTGAGATACTCTATGGAGGTTCTGTTCTTCATATCCCTTCCGGATGCTATAGCCACCAGGTATCCCTTCTCCTTCAGCTTTCCGATACTGTCCATGGCCGAAGGAGTGATTTTCCAGGTGTTATGGTCAAGCAAGGTATGATCAAGATCAAATGCCACAAGTCCCTTGTACTTTCTGTCTATATTTCCCATATTTCCTCTTTCCGAAATACTCTCTTTTCAAATCAATTTAGTTTAGTTTGAAAAAGCACTAAAGTCAAACCGACACACTAAAAAAAGCCGGAACACACAGGGCAGCCCACATGTTCCGGTTTTATCACTATATATCTATGCTTATGAGAATCAGTTAAGTTCTTCGCTTCTGACTATGGTATCACAGTAAACACAACGGTAAAGTGCCTTCGTACGATCCACGATCTTGAATACCTGCGGAAGCTCCTGCTCCACAGAGGTGATGCATCGGGGATTCTTACACTTTAGAACATTGGTAAGAGTCTCAGGAAGGGAAAGAGTCTTCTTTTCCACCCTCTTTCCATCCTTTATGTAGTTTACGGTGATACCCGGATCTATGTAGCCGAGAACATCCAGGTCGATATCCAGATCCTCTGAGATCTTCACGATATCCTTCTTTCCCATGACATGAGAAGTGCAGTTCTGAATAAGCGCCACCTGAGACCCAAGCTTGTCCAGGTGAAGATATTTATATACCAGCATAGCCTTTCCGGCTCTTATGTGGTCAAGTACGATGCCGTTTTCAATTCCATCTACGTTCATTTGTATGCTCCTATTATTACTTCATAAAAACTTTTATGACAACTGTGCCAATGTCTTTTTATCACAGGTAATTCCATACCTTAGGAAGCTTTACCGGATCATTTGTCAAGTCCAAGCAAATACAGAATAAGCGCCATTCTCATCTGCTTTCCGCAGAGAGTCTGGTAGAAATACTTAGCCCTCGGATCCTTGTCAACAGCAACTGAGATTTCATTTACTCTCGGAAGCGGATGAAGTATGGCCATATCGCTCTTTGCATTCTTAAGCTTCTCCGGAGTGAGGATATAGGTATCCTTCAGTCGGAGGTAATCCTCTTCATTGAAGAAGCGCTCCTTCTGCACTCTGGTCATGTAAAGGATATCAAGCTTAGGTATGGCATCCTCAAGGGACTTTGTCTCCTCGAATTCCACTCCTGCCGCCTTCAGCTTATCGAGCTCATATTCAGGTATACGGAGCTCCTTTGGAGAGATAAGTATGTACTTGTTGTCAGGATAACGGAGCATGGCATCGATAAGTGAATGAACTGTTCTTCCAAACTTAAGGTCTCCGCAGAGTCCCAGTGTGATACCGCTTAAGGAGCCTCTCGTTCTTCTTATGGTCAGAAGATCTGCAAGAGTCTGCGTCGGATGGAAATGTCCCCCGTCACCGGCATTGATAAAAGGAACCGTCGTATGCATTGACGCAACCACAGGTGCGCCCTCCTTAGGATGACGCATGACAATGATATCTACATAGTTAGACATTACCGAAATCGTATCGGCTACTGACTCGCCCTTTGAAGCACTGGAGCTTGCGGCACCGGCAAAACCCAGAACCTGACCGCCGAGGCCAAGCATCGCAGATTCAAAGCTGAGTCTGGTTCTGGTACTGGGCTCATAAAAGAGTGTAGCAAGCTGCTTATGTGCGCAGCGATCCTGATACTTTTCCGGGTTCTTCTCGATGTCATCGGCGAGATCCATAAGATGCTCAAGCTCATCAACAGAAAGATCCAGTATATTGATAATGCTTCTCCGGTTTGTCTCCATAATTACTATTCTCCTTCTATATTGTATGCCGTTCTCAGTTTCTCCATGACTCGTCAGCCGGGTTATCACGGAACTTGAGAAGCTTTGCCTCATCCTCCGGCTTGATGTAATTCTCCTGAACCGCAACCTTTACAAGTGTGTCGAGGTCACAGAGAGAAGTATTTTCAATGTTTGCCTCCTTCAGTCTGTCGATACCCTTCTGCATACCGTAGGTGAAGATGGAAATGATACCGAGAACCTCAGCACCTGCCTCACGGAGAGGATTTACGCAATCAAGAACCGAACCTCCTGTTGAGATGAGATCCTCGATAACAACTACCTTCTCTCCCTTCTCAAGGCGACCCTCGATCTGATTCTTACGGCCGTGATCCTTGGCTGAACCTCTTACATATCCCATTGGAAGTCCCAGCTTGTCTGCAGCGATGGCAGCATGAGCGATTCCCGCTGTGCTGGTACCCTCAAGGGCCTCTGCCTCAGGATAAAGCTCCTTAACCTTCTCAGCGATGGCGTCCTCAATAAGAGTGCGGACCTCAGGGTAACTGAGAACCAGACGGTTGTCACAGTAGATAGGTGATTTGATGCCCGATGCCCAGGTGAATGGATCGTCCGGCTTTAAAAATACTGCCTTGATTGATAAAAGTCCCTTTGCGATTTCTTCTTTAGTTGCCATAATATCTCTCCTTTTTATTCCTGATTAACGAATTCTCTCATTGCTCTCTCGTAAGCTTCAACAGGGTCCTCCGCTGCTGTAATGGAACGGCCTACAACTATGTAATCGGAGCCTATCTCCTTTGCCTTTTCAGGTGTTGTGATTCTTGACTGGTCTCCCTTTGCATCTCCCGCAAATCTGATTCCCGGTGTCACTGTCATGAAATCCGCACCAATCTCATCATGGATACGTCCTGCCTCAAGTGGTGAACATACTACTCCATCAAGCCCTGCGGCTTTGGCATTGGCAGCATACTTAACTACCACATCCTCAATAGGCTGATCTATAAGAAGCTCCTCTGTCATGGTCTCCTGAGATGTGGATGTGAGCTGTGTCACAGCGATAAGAATAGGTCTTGTGCCATCCTCTCTGGTGAGTCCCTCTACCGCAGCCTTCATCATTTTGATTCCGCCTGAAGCATGAACGTTGGTCATATCTACCGAAAGATCACGGAGTGACTGCATTCCGCCCTTAACGGTGTTGGGAATGTCGTGAAGCTTGAGATCAAGGAATACCTTGTGGCCTCTGTTTTTTATTTCCTTAACGATGCTTGGACCCTCCGCATAGAAAAGCTCCATACCTATCTTTACGAAAGGCTTTCTTCCTGTGAACTTATCGAGGAAGCTGTAGGTTTCCTTTGCCCCCGGAAAATCCAGTGCTATGATGACATCTTTTCCCATATTTATCTCCATTCCGCCGTATCCCCGGCTCTTTTATTCCACACATCCGATGATGTCTGTTATCTTTTCTATTTTTAATTCCTGAAGAAGCTCAGGCAGGTCTTCAATGATTTTCTTACATGCAAATGGATCTACCAGATTTGCGGCACCCACCTCAACTGCACTTGCACCGGCCATCATCATCTCCACAACGTCCTTTGCGCTTGATACACCGCCCATTCCGATAAGAGGTATCTTCACAGCCTTGCCTACCTGATATACCATTCTTACAGCCACAGGGAAAATGGCAGGACCCGAGAAGCCACCCATCTTATTCGCTATAACAGGCTGGCGGCGTCTAATGTCTATCCTCATGCCAAGAAGTGTGTTGATGAGCGCAAGACCGTCAGCCCCCGCATCCTCCGCAGCCTTTGCGATGGAAACTATATCGGTAACATTGGGACTTAATTTTATGTAAACCGGCTTCTTCGCAACCTTCTTCACCTCTCTTGTGACCTCAGCCACATTTAGAGCGCTGGTGCCGAAGGCCATTCCTCCGCCGTGAACGTTCGGGCAGGAGACATTGACCTCAAGTATGCCTACCTCTTTGACCTCGCTCATGGCTTCCGCAAGCTTCACATATTCAGGAATACTGAAGCCTGAGATGTTCGCGATGAGAGGCTTGTGATAAACCTTGGCAAGTTCAGGTATTTCCTTGCTTATAACAGCATCCATACCCGGATTCTGAAGTCCCACTGAATTTATCATGCCCTGATAACACTCTGCGATTCTGGGAAGCTCGTTTCCGTAACGCTCCTCCACTGTGGTTCCCTTGAAGGAAATGGAACCTAAGATATTAAGATCGTAAAGATCCCTGTATTCCTTTCCGAATCCGAAGGTACCGGAAGCCGGAATCACAGGATTACTGAGCTTTATTCCGGAAAGTTCCGTTGTGATGTCTACCATGCTATCTCCTCCATCATAAATATAGGTCCGTCCTTGCATACTCTCTTAAAGCCGGTCTTTGTCTTCTTGCTGCAGCCCATGCAGGCACCGAAGCCGCAGCCCATTCTTGCTTCAAAGCTGAACTGTCCGTCCTTTACCACATCGTAAACTGCCTTGAGCATAGGCTCAGGACCGCAGCAAAGAGCATAGTCATGATCCCCGATAATGTCTGTGACGAAGCCCTTTGCGCCGTAGCTTCCGTCTACTGTCGCAACATTTACAGGAACACCCAGAGCCTTGAACTCTGCCTCGTAGAAAACATCATCCTTTGTATTGAAGCCAAGAGCCACATAAGGTGTGATTCCCGTCTTTTTAAGCTCCTTTGCAAGAGCATACATGGGAGGAACTCCCACTCCGCCGCCGGCAATGACAGGATTCTTCGGAATCTTCTTAAGATCATAGCCATTTCCAAGACCCGTGAGAGCGCTAATGTAATCTCCCGGTTCCATGTAGCTTAAATCCTCAGTTCCTTCACCCACCACCTTGTAAATAAGTGTAAGCCTGTTGTCTGACCAGTCACATACAGATATGGGGCGTCTCAGATATCTTCCCGGAATGGCTATCTCCACAAACTGCCCCGGTCTCCTGATATCGCTTGTGTCACCGTCCAATGTCATCCTGAAGATGTCCCCTGTAAGGGGTTCATTGGTCAGTATCTTGAACTCAACATCTTTCATTTAAATCTCCGTTCCGCCGCCTCCTTGGGACAGCACAAATAGTTATGAAAAGTGATATTTCACACTAATCTCCTGACTTTTTCTTTTTTGGGCATAAAAAAACCAGCCTCAGACAAATGTAAAAAACACATTTGTTAAGTCTGGAATATTAAACAAACCGTTCATGTCATAAACGGCAGCCTTACTATTTGTAATTATGATATTTCTGAACCATAAAAACGGAATATAAAATGCGGAAATGAAAATACCTCGACCCTTTACGCCGCTGCCTTTCATATCAAGTGCATTTTCAATAAGAGTGAACATATATCCTCCTACATGTACCGTCTTCAAGTTCCGAGATAATATAGCACATGGTGTTGAATCATGCAAGTAAGAAAAATGGTCAGTTTATCTAACTGGGATGAATAACTGAGTTTCCTTAAGGAAACTCAGTTACTCGTCCCAGCCCTCTCGTGGCATGATGATCATCATCTCTACGAAACGTTCATCCTTTTCGAGAACTATATCGTCCTTATGTGTGACTGCAGGCAGATCGTTTGTATCACTAAGCTCAAGCTGTATCCAGTCGATAGCATTGGCTCTGGCATCAGCGAGAGCCTCTTCCTCTGTCGGACCTTCGCCGTAGCACTGGTCAAGATCAAAATAATCCACTCTGTAGTTTCCGTCTTGTTTTTTCTTTATTTTTGCAGGGTAATAAAATGTCATACCTTAAATCAATCCTCCTTGCCGAACTGTTTACGGAACTTATGGGGTGTCTCACCTGTTACGGATCGGAAAATCTTAATGAAGTTTCCTATGTTGTGGAAACCGCACTCTTCAGCAATTTCATATACATGAGTATCAGTATCTCTGAGAAGTCTGGAAGCCTGCTCAACCCTGTACCTGTTGATGTAATCCAGGGGTGAAACGCCTGTGACACTTCCGAAAAATCTTATAAAATACTGCTCATTAAGTCCTGTCAGCTCTGACAGATTTCGAATATACAGCTTTTCCTTATAATGCTCACGTATGTAATTTATGGAATCCTTAATAGCTCTCACCTGCTTCTCTGCATCAACATCTTCCTTGTCCTGAACCATACCAAAGGAATCAATGAGAGCAATGATGTGGAGAAGGTCAGCCTTCACCATGAGCTGGTCGGAAACCGACTCAAGTACAAACTTGCGTACGCTTACCGTATCCGTGGTACCTTTTGTTCCGAATTCACGATATCTCCGCACCATATCGTTGAAGGATCTCAGTATCTGAAGGAATCCAAAATCCGATACGGTGATGAATTCGGAGAATTTTATAGTACCGTTCTTTAAAGGATATAGCAAGGCTTCGTTTACGGGATCTGTTTCTTTTTGAAAACACAGTTCATTTAGATCCAGTTTAATGGAATACTCAACACCCTTTTCATCCAGAGATTCCAGCTTACGGATAACACCCGCATTCACAATGCAAAAGCACTCGTCTGTGATGTCATATTCTTTTAGATTCAGCATCAGTTTATAATGCCCGTTTTTAAAATAAATGATCTCCGGCTCATCATGCCAGTCCAGACCTACGTCCAGCTTCTCTTCCTGGCTGTTGAGCGACTCATAGAGTATTGCCGCCATCACTTCTCCAATTCAAAACCAACTGCCGCATGACATCGTAACATGTCATCATTTCTTCCTCCCGCTTTCATAAAAAGACAATTCGGGCAGGAAATTATACTTAATGTCATGATAACATAATTTTTATTCATCTTCAAACCTTATTACGTGGCTAAAATCTTAAAAAAATCATTTTTTCATAAATTTGTATATTCTTTTGCATTGTAACCTGTGTTGCGTTATATTCTTATTATGTTTTTAATGCTTTTGGGGGAACTCTATGATTTTAGCTGTAGATTGCGGTAACACTCACACAAAAATCGGATGTATAGACAACGGAAAGGTCATCGATCCTGTAATCCGGCTTGAGACTAACCGGAAAAAGACCATGCATGAATACGCATCAGACATTGATCGGATCCTCAGTCTCACCCATCTTAAGGATGCTCCCGTGGATGGTGTCATCATTTCCTGCGTTGTCCCTCCCCTTTCTGATGTTCTCACAGGCGCGTTGAAGCTTGTCACCGGAAAGAATGCAATTCTGGTGGGGGCAGGTGTAAAATCAGGTATACGGATACAGATTGATGATCCGGGGACCATTGCTTCCAACCTGGTTTGCGCTGCCGTAAGTGCAAAGCATCTTTATGATCTTCCCGCCATAATCATTAACATGGGAACCGCCACCACCGTTACTGTGGTAAATAAAGAGGGGACCTACATAGGCGGAGTCATCATGCCGGGAGTTAATCTTTCAATGGATGCCCTGACTTCAGGTACATCTCTTCTCCCTTCCATAGATGTGGCTGCCCCGAAGAAAATAATCTGTACTCAGACCATTGACGCCATGAAGGCAGGCATCATATACGGCTCTGCCGGTGCCCTTGACGGCGTTCTGGACAGGTTCGCAAAGGAACTGAATAACACATCTCCTACCATCATAGCCACAGGCGGCATAGCTCATGTCATTACCAGGTACACAAAACATAAGATCATTTTAGACGAAGATCTCCTCCTTAAGGGGCTGTGGTATATCTGGTGTCAGAATCAGGATAAAAGAAAGAAATGATACGCCTCAGGCATTTTTCATGAAGCTTAGGATCTAAAAAACCGGATGCTATATAAGGACAGTCCCTATATAGTATCCGGTTTTTATACTGTTTATGCCAGCCGGGAGGATTACATTTTAAACACACGCTCCATTCCGACATCCATTAAAGCTTCATGTATCTTAGCTTTTATTCTTCCACTCTTAATAGGTACCGAGATCGGAAAGGGCCTTTGTCTTCCACTCATCCCAGCTTCCGCCCCTGATAGCTCCGCGGATCTCCTCGGTAAGGTGATTATAGAAATACAGATTATGAAGTACACACATTCTCATTCCGAGTATTTCCTTTGCCTTCAGAAGATGACGGATATATGCTCTGCTGTATCCTCCGGTATATGTACCGTCGGCTCTCTTCTGCCCTGCACAGACAGGGCACATACAGCCCTCCTCTATAGGTCTTTCATCAAGCTCATATTTCTGATTGAAAAGATTCATCTTTCCCTTATGGGTATAGACATGTCCATGTCTTCCGTTTCTTGAAGGGTAAACACAGTCAAAGAAATCTATCCCCCTGTCTACAGCCTCTATAATGTTGGCAGGAGTTCCTACACCCATAAGATATGTCGGCTTGTTCTTGGGAAGGTGAGGTACCACTTCATCAAGTACATGATACATCTGCTCATGAGTCTCACCTACAGCAAGTCCTCCTACAGCATATCCGTCCAGATCCATGCTGCTGATAGTCTCGGCATGGCTGATACGAATATCATCAAATATTCCGCCCTGATTGATACCGAAAAGAAGCTGCTCTTTATTCACTGTATCCGGAAGGCTGTTAAGTCTTGCCATTTCCTTCTTACATCTTTCAAGCCATCTGGTAGTTCTCTCTACTGAAGGAATGATATATTCTCTGTCAGCGAGAGCCGGAGGACACTCATCAAATGCCATCGCTATGGTGGATCCTAGATTTGACTGTATCTGCATAGACTCCTCAGGCCCCATAAAGATCTTTCTTCCATCAATATGGCTCTGGAAGTAAACACCTTCTTCCTTTATCTTACGACCCGTCCCTGCCAGAGAGAAAACCTGAAATCCGCCTGAATCTGTAAGGATCGGTCTATCCCAGTTCATGAACTTATGAAGTCCTCCGAATTTCCTGATAAGTGGATCTCCTGTTCTTACATGAAGGTGATAAGTATTGGACAGCTCCACCTGAGTACCAATGTTTCTGAGATCGTCTGTTGACACGCCGCCCTTTATGGCAGCAACCGTACCTACGTTCATAAATACAGGTGTTTCAATAGTACCATGTACAGTCTCCATATGCGCCGACTTGGCACGACCGCTGGTTTTTACAATTTCATATTTCATTTTCTGAACCTCTATTTCTTGATTCAACAATAAAGCTTCCCGGGAAAGCAGCCCGGAGCCTCAGATAAAATAAATATAAGTCCTACGCATTGCTTCGCATACGCTTTCGCAATGCTACAGAAATCTCGAATTCGCGCTTTTGCGCTACTTCTCGATTTCTGTTGTCGTGCCAAATGGCGATGAATCCTTACAAGCAAGCTTGACGAATTCATCACCGCTTGGCGCAGGACTTATGCACTAAAAAGACCGGCTCCTGAGAGTCGGTCTCTAATTTATAAGAATATTCCAATTCCGTCAAGTCCAAAGACTTGTACGGTACTGTCCTCCGTCGTTGCCTGAGGCAGTCCCGCTTCCTCTCGCGGTTCAGTGTAACCTAAGTTCACCGAATTTAGTTTACGGCAGCCTTCTTTGCAGCCTTAGCCTCAGCCTTTTCTTTTGCAAGCTTATCTGCTCTTCTCTTCTTCGCCCAATTTGAAAGGTCGAACCAGAGCGGACCGGCAATAGTGATTGATGACCATGCACCGGCTGCGATACCTACCATAAGAGGCAGTGTGAAATCACGAATTGAAGAAACACCAAGGATGTAAAGCACGATAACCATGATGAAGGTTGTAAGTGATGTGTTGATGGAACGTGTAAGTGTCTGTGAAATAGCAGTATTTACACATGCGCCCACATCCTTCTTCATCTCAGGATCAGCAAGATTTTCTCTTATACGGTCAAATACAACGATAGTAGCATTGATGGAGTAACCTACGATGGTAAGGATACAAGCGATGAAGGTTGAACCTACAGCCCACTTAAGTCCTGCATAGAAAGCTACAGTAATAAGTACATCGTGTGTAAGAGCCAGAACTGATGCTGAAGCGAACTTGATATCCTTGAAACGGATCCAGATGTAGATCAGCATACAGATTATAGCGATAACAAATGCCCAAACTGCATCGATCTTCATTTCTCTTGAAACCGCACCGGAAATGTTCTCTGTTGTGATCTTGTTCTCGTCAACCGAGAATGTATCTACGAGATCCTTGTAAAGCTTTGTACGCTCTTCCGTTGTAAGAGTTCTTGTCTTGATGATGACCTCATTGGTTCCTGAAACCTTTGATGCCATTACAGAAGCATCTCCACCGGTTACCTCCTTGAATATCGGAGAAACCTTTGCGTCGATCTCCTCAAGAGAAAGATCCTCGTTAAAAGTAACATTTGTTGATGAACCGCCCTGGAAATCGAGATCATAGTTGAAAAGATTTCCGATTGAAGCCTTGTTCATGCCAAGGAACACAAAGCCTGCAAGAATAACTATAGCGGATGCTGTGTATGCGATCTTTCTGAACTTGATAAAGTCAATTACCTTTATTTCCTTACGAACTCCATAGAGCTTAGGATTTGTTGCTCCGAACTGAACGAAGCACCAAAGAAGTCCACGGGTTACGAAAAGTGCTGTGATAAGGGATATAACGATACCGATTGCAAGAGTTGTTGCAAAGCCCTTAACAGTACCTGAACCTCTGAGATAGAGCACAGCCGCTGCAATAAGTGTTGTAATGTTACCATCAAGGATAGCGGAAAGAGCCTTGCTGTAGCCGGCCTTGATTGAGCCCTCTACACTGTTTCCGAGACCAAGCTCTTCCTTGATACGAGTGAAGATGATGACATTGGCATCAACCGCCATACCGATTGAAAGGATGATACCTGCAATACCCGGAAGTGTAAGTGTAACTTCAAATGCCTGTAAGATGACCAGCTCAAGACCTGTGTACATAACAAGTGCAATTGAAGCTGTAAATCCCGGGAGGAGATATACAAGTATCATGAAGAGCATTACAAGTCCTAATCCGATAGCGCCGGCCTTAAGAGATGTGGAAATCGCCTCCTGACCAAGTGTTGCACCGATAACATTGGATCTTAATTCTGTAAGCTGAACAGGAAGGGCACCGATACGGATTGTTGATGCGATTCTTGTAGCTTCCTCATAATCTGTAAGTCCTGTGATGGATGCCTGTCCGCCTGAGATAGCCTCCTGAACTGTAGGAGCTGAGATAACATTATCGTTATAAATAATGAAAATAGGCTTTCCTACATTGGCTGCTGTTGCATCTGCGAACTTCTGGGCACCTGACTCATTGAATGTAAGCTGAATGATATACTCATTCTTACCCTTATCGTTTGTCATGCCGGCTGTAGCATTCTTTACGTCATCACCTGTAAGAAGCACTGCACCTGTGCTGTCTGCAAACTGCAATGTACCCGGCTCACCGAGCTCAGCAAGAATTTCATTGGCATCTGTTGCACCGGGGATATCAATGTTTATACGATTGTTACCCTCCTGGTAAACCTGTGCTTCTGTTGAATAGCCCTGTGCCTTCAGCTGAAGCTTGTAAATAGTATCGGACATCTGCTCCGATGTTGGGTCAGGATCAACTGTCTGATATGTGATAGAAACACCACCATTCAGATCGAGACCCAGTTTAATGTCTCCTGCGCCGTTTACTCCCAGGAAACAGAAACCGGCTGTGATAGCCAGAATCAGGAGTAGTGTGAGCGCTCCCTTAAGCTTGTTGTTCATTGGAATATCTTCCTTTTTTTGTAAATATTTACTGTTGCTCCTATAGAAAATAAGCAATTTTTCTACGTCAACAGCAAACGATATTATAACAAAACTGCTTGTTTCTGACAAGAAATTAATAGGAACGGTGAATTCCTCCCATGTTTCCGGCTAAAGAAAAATCATTCCCTTTCCTTCTAAACAAAAAATGTGACCCTTTCGGATCACATTTTTTGCTTTTATGTATTAAAGTGCACTCTTCTAAGAGGAATATGTAAACTGAAGCATCAGTTTACTGCAGTACCTGCTCAGTCGTCCTTTCCAAAAAGGGCTGCCAGCGCATAGATAATTCCACCTATATATATGGCGATATCCCCAATATTCACTATAAGGGTCTTGAGCCCGGTGACCTGAATGTTCAGATAATCTGTGACTTCGCCATTTACGACCCGGTCCAGAACATTGGACAATGCACCACCTATAACTATGGCGATTCCAAGCTTCCTAAGCTTATATTTCTTTGGATAAAAGCTTGTAAGATACTGGAGTCCTCCTGTAAGAAAGCCTACAGCTGCAACAGAGCTTAGCTTTACGAACTCAGGATACTTGCCCAGATGCCCTCTTGAAAAACCGGGATTGTGAGCTCTCATAATCTTTACATAGCCCTTTGTATGAGGCATCTCCCTTGGGAAATTGGATTCCGGTTCCGTATCAATGGCACTCTTCAGCATCTGGTCCACCGCACATATGATGCCTGCAAAGCCTAGAAGATGAATAAATTCACTGCTCAAATCCCAAAAGAAATGAGTTGTTCTAAGATTTTTTAAAACCCCCATAATCCCCTCCTCTATTTCAAATACTTCCTTTTTCTATAGAAACGTCAGCTCCTTTTTGTATCCATTGGATTTCTGATTCTTAATGGTTTATCAGTAAGAGTATATCACTTATTTCGTTTCCTGACGACGTCTCCTGCGAACTCTGTTTACATGTCGTTCAAAATCACCGCTGTTTAGAAACTCTGCAAGAACGTATTGGTCGAACATAGGAACTGTGCAGGAGTAGAAATCTATTTTCTGCTTAAGGCTGTTCGAAAGAGCCTTTGGAAGAAGCATATACCCTACCCTGATAGCGGGAGAAAGTGTCTTCGTGAAAGTATTCAGGTATATGACCGAATGATCCGGTTCCAACGAAAACAGGGTATCTTCCGATTTTGTTGACGGAGAAAACTCTGATGCATAATCATCCTCAATGATCATTGCATCATGATTCTGAGCCCATGCAATATATTCTCGCCTTTTTCCTGCCGTCGCTGTTACACCGCTGGGATAGCTGTCAAAAGGAGTCACATGAAGCACCTGCGCTTGTGAGCTTCTCAGCTCGCTTGAGTGTATGCCTGTTGAACCCAGCTTCAAAAGCTCACAACTTGCTCCGTTAGCCTCATATACATTACGGATTTTTTCATATGAAGGATCTTCCAATGCATACAGCTTGTCTCTTCCAAGCATTTGAACTATAAGGCTGTAGAGATATTCAGATCCGGCTCCGACCAGGATCTGAGAGCTCTCAACACTTATATCCCTGCTTCGCTTAAGATATCTTACAATGCTTTCCCTCAGAAAAAGAGAACCTTCATTTGGAGACTTTTCCAACAGCTTCTCACCATATTCTGACAGAACTCTTCTTATGGTCCTTGCAAAACTCGGAAACGGAAATGTATACTTGTTTTCTTCATATTTATCCGGAGATACCTTATCCTTGCTCTCCTCTTCAGTAAACAGTTTTTCATATATGACTCCATGAGCCATATGTAAATTCTGTTTTCCTGATTCCTCAAATGCTATTTCATTATAATCCGGAAGAGCACTTCCCTGTTTCTGCTTTTCTTCGTCACATTCTTTTTTTGTGGGAGAAATAGGCATATCCGAGAAATCCGGCATGACATAATCTGAAATCGGAAACAGATCTTCATCCGAATAGCAGACAAAATATCCGCTTCTTTCTCTTGCTTCTATGTAGCCTTCATCCTGAAGAAGCCCATAAGCATGTTCTATGGTAATGACACTGGTGCCTGTTTCATCCGCCATCATTCTCTTGGAAGGCAGTCTGTCACCGTTTTTATAACTGCCGTTAACTATTTGTTCTCTGAGTTTTGTATATATCCTGAGATAAGCCGCAGATTTATTTTCCATCACCTATCGAAGTCCTTATGGTTTTTCATGGTTTATTATGGTTTTTTATATTTTTCTCTATAGTCTGTCGGGGTAATACCCTTCGATTCCCTAAAAGTCTTTGCAAAATAACTCATATCCTGGAAACCACAGTCAATTGCTATATCTACTATTTTTTCGTCGGAAATCTGCAGCATCTCAGCCGCCTTTCTTATCCGATAATTTTTAACATATTGAATAGGTGTGGTACCAAGCATATTGTGGAAACACCTCATGGCTTCCGATTCGCTGATCTCTGCACTGTCTGACAGGACGGAAACATTGAGATCATCCCTGTAGTGTTCATCAATATAATTAAGCATGATACGGATACGTTCCGCATCTCTCGTTTCCTTTGAAGAAGTGACTCTTGGTTCCTCTGCACTGTGGGAAGATAAAAGAAATACCATCTGTGACATGGTTGCTATGGCAGCCTTTTCATCAGATTCATCCTCTTCAAGGGAGGACTTCCACAAATTGCTGAATAGTCTGAGAATTTCTTTATGCCATGCCACATCAAGCGACAATGCCGTTCCCTTAAAAGCTTCAATACTGAATAAGGGAGCGATATAGCTGTTAAAAAATAAGCTTTCAGTCGCATCCGAATCGGTCCTCGGATCGAAAACAATGGATCTTACTATACATTCTCCTGATGATTCCGGTAACTGCCGGCATGCATTCAATGCACCCGAATTCACGAAGAAGCCCTCCCCTTCGTTCATCAGATAACGTTCGGCTTCAACGCAAACTTCCACCTGACCCTTTTTTACAATGCATACTTCAAGTCCGTCCTGCCAATGCCAAGGCAGCTCCATACGCTCAAGATTCTTTTCAAAAAAACTGACAGGAATCTCATAATTTTCCTGCTTGAGCAGAATTTTGCCCTTTTCAACTATATTGGTATTATCCGATATTGCCATGTATCTCTCCAAATCAAAAAGCAAAACAAGGTTCATAAAATGTAATAATTAATGGCAATATTATCATATCAGTTTTTAAAGACTTTTACAAATATTATAGCGCTGGGCGACTGTCAGGCACATCACGGACAGATCATTAATCAGAATATATTCGTAATAAAAATTTCCAGTCCAATTCCTATGAGGATAAGCCCTCCAAATATATCTGCTTTGTTGCTGAGTCTGGTACCTGCGACACGTCCTATTTTCAATCCGGCAATACAGATAATAAAGGTTGTGACAGCTATCAGCACGGAGCACAACATCGCTTCAGCAAAATGATAATTGGCAATGGTAAACCCAACGGAAAGCGCATCTATGGAAGTGGCTATACCCTGCATTATGAGTGTACCGCTTGCAAGTCCTGTGCTTACTTCATTTGGATCATTTTCTTCCGTACCGGATGAATTATCGTCTTCTTTCTTTCTGATTCCCTCCAGTATCATGTTTCCACCGATATAGGAGAGAAGAATCAGGGCAATCCATGGAATAAACTTCTGAAATGACTGAAAATAAAGCACTATACTATGAATACAGATCCAGCCTATTATGGGCATGAACCACTGAAAAAAGGCAAAACATCCTGCTATCCGTATCATCTCCGATATTCTCATTTTAGTATTGTTCAGCCCATTGGCAAGTGATACGGAAAATGCGTCCATAGCAAGTCCGACTCCCAGAATAATGCTGTTTATGATAAATGAATATGTTAAACTCATAAAGTAGACTCCTTGAAATAAACAAGCGAGTATTATCTATCATTGCTGTATGGTTAGTCAATTATAACAGCTATTTAGCGTATCAAAAAAAGCAGGACATATAGTCCTGCAAAAATAAAAAATGGGGCCTATAGGGCTCGAACCTATGACCCCCTGCTTGTAAGGCAGATGCTCTCCCAGCTGAGCTAAGACCCCATTAAATATTAATCTTCGCTTTTGATTCAATGATCAAAAACATAATCGTGCCTTGAAAACTGCACACCACATCATCAATTATTCTCAGTAATTCATCATTTCCTTATCCGTAAATTCAACCTCATTGGTCAAACCCTCGACCTATTAGTAACTATCACCTGAATGCTTTACAGCACTTACA
>SVDD01000075.1:0-3875 GCA_015057945.1 Lachnospiraceae bacterium
AAAGGCACAGTGGTCAATGAGGTCGGGAATGCACTTCTGCAAAATGGTTATGTAATGAAAATCTTCAACACCATAAATTTTAAGAAATCCATGCATTATAATCCATTCGCTTATATCCATGATGAAAAGGATATCCTGAAGATGGTGACAACCCTGATCGCTAATACCAAAGGTGAGGGCAAGAGCGGAGATGAATTTTGGGAGAAGGCCGAAAAGCTGCTTTATTCAGCTCTTATAGGGTATATCCACTATGAAGCACCAGAGGAAGAACAGAACTTTTCAACCTTACTGGAAATGCTGAATGCTATGGAAGTCAGAGAAGATGATGAAGAGTTCAAAAATCCTGTAGACCTTATGTTTGAAGAACTTGAAAAAACAGATCCTGATCACTTTGCTGTGAGACAATATAAAAAATACAAACTTGCGGCTGGAAAGACAGCTAAATCTATACTTGTAAGCTGTGGTGCCAGACTGGCTCCTTTTGACACCAGGGAGCTTCGTGAAATCACAGCATATGATGAACTGGAGCTTGATACCCTTGGAGACAGGAAGACATCTCTGTTCCTGATCATGTCGGATACGGATGCAACATTTAATTTTTTGATCAGCATGATCTACACTCAGCTCTTTAATCTCTTATGTGAGAAGGCTGACGATGTATACGGTGGAAGACTTCCGGTACATGTACGCTGTCTCATAGATGAGGCAGCGAACATCGGACAGATACCAAACCTAGAGAAACTTATGGCAACTATCCGAAGCCGTGAGATCTCGGCGGCACTTGTATTACAGGCAAAGTCACAGCTAAAAGCAATCTATAAGGATAATGCCGACACCATTATCGGCAACTGTGATTCTCAGATCTTCCTGGGAGGTTCTGAGAAATCAACATTAAAGGAGCTCAATGAAATCCTTGGCAAAGAGACCATAGATATGTACAACACAGGTGAGACCAGGGGACAGTCCCAGAGCTACAACATGAATTATCAGAAGCTGGGACATGACCTAATGAGCATGGACCAGCTGGCAGTTATGGACGGTTCGAAGTGTATAGTGCAGGTAAGAGGTGTGAGACCATTCTTCTCTGACAAATATGACCTGACACAGCATCCGAACTACAGACTGACAGCTGATTTTGACAGGAAGAACTGGTTCGACATAGAGAAATTCCTTAGTCATAAGCTGGTGCTGCATGCGGATGATAAATATCAGGTCATTGAAGCGGATACAGAATCAAACGAGTAAGAACGGGGTGTGCGTAAATCGTACATCTTTTTTAGTACCATAAAAGTGTAGTTGTTAGAGAGTAATTACCTCTGACATCTGCACTTATTTTTTATAATAAGGGGAGTAATTGGTATGGCGAGGTCTTTTTTGGATTTTTACATCCGGCAACAAAAACTGTCAGCCAACCCCTTATTATAAGTATTCGCTTAAGCAGGTAGGGATCAGCTCCCGCGTAACCAACTAAAATGAATGGTAATAAGTGTGGGTGGTAAACAATTACTAATTCAAGCACAGGAGGTTATGTATGATTAGCATAGGTATTGATATTTCAAAGGGGAAGAGTACAGTGTGCATGCTGAAACCATATGGAGAGATTGTTGCAAGTCCATTTGAAGTAATGCACACGGAGAGTGAACTGAAGAATCTGATTCAAATGATTCAAAGGCTGGACGGCGAAATCCGCATAGTTATGGAGGCGACAGGCATATATCATTTGCCTATGTTGACGGCACTTCAAGACCAAAAACTATTTGTAGCTGTGATCAATCCGTTTGAAATGAAGGAGTACGCGTCCAGAGGGCTTAGAAGAGTAAAGACAGATAAGCAGGATTCAATTACCATTGCAAACTACGGGATTGATAACTGGTATCGGTTGGAAAATCATCGAGGAAACGATGATTTTTATTCTGAGCTAAAACTTCTGGGAAGGCAGTATTGCCATTATATGGAACTTCATGTAAAGGCACTGCTTGAATTAACGCATATGTTGGATTATACAATGCCTGGAGTAAAGAAGGAGTTTCATAGTTGAAATGAAAGCAACGGAAAGGACAAGTTGAGTGATTTTGTTGAGAGATACTGGCATTTCGATAACATAACGGCAATGACCAAAGAGGATTTTATCGAAGATTACATTTCTTGGGCTGCTGAAAAGAAATACCACCAGAACCGATCAAAAGCGGCTGAGCTTTATGATCTTGCATCTGATGGCATCTCAACATTACCTGCCAATACCCCATCGACCAAAATGCTGGTATTGGAAGCCGTAAGGTTACTTCGAGAAATCGACAGTACCTTACTGAAGATAATAGCACGAATGAAAGAACTGGCAAAGACTCTTCCTGAATACAATACGGTACGAGCGATGGGTGGGGTTGGAGATGTCTTGGCTCCTAAACTGATTGCGGAGATAGGTGATATAAGAAGGTTTCATAGCGGAAAGGCACTTATTGCATTTGCAGGCATTGATGCACCGCCATATGAATCCGGCCAATTTGTGGGAACCAATCGGAAGATCAGCAAACGTGGTTCTAAGGTGCGACGTAAGATTGGTTATGAGACCATGAGAGTCCTGAAAACGCACAAAGTCCCGACGGATGATGCCGTATATCGTTTTATTTTGAAAAAAGAAGCAGAGGGCAAATCGAAACGTCAGGCTAAAATAGCAGGGCTGAACAAGTTTCTGAGGATTTACTATGCTCGCGTAAGCGAAGTATATAAGGCGTTATAAAACAAAACAGATAAACAGCTTATTATTGGCTGATGAAAGTCAGCCTTTTTAGTGTACACAAAAATAATAAGAACAAGGTAAAAAGAAAAAACTGTTGGGAAAAGCAATTTACGCTTGACTTTTCTTAGCAGGTTTTTATGCAAAAAAGGAAAGGAGAAACAAATATGGCAGAAGCAAAGCCTATCATGCCGGGTGATCTACCGGAGTGGATCCAGGAAGCTGAAAGAGCGGTTGCCAATGGAGAGATCCCCGAACCTAAGGAAGTGAAGGAGGTTACCATCAAGTTCGGAAAAGGGCTCGTAGGCAGGCCGTTTACATCAAAAAGCGGAAATGAATTTGTGGAGGTCAAGATACCGAATCAGGATCCTGAGGACAAGACACCATGGGCATCTTTCGTGATTTCACCAAAGATGATTCATGACAATAAGTTTGGAAATGGTGTATGGATGAAGCTTCCTGAAGATGGGAAGACCAGGATCAGCAAGCCGTTTGTAGTGGGAACCAAGGAGAATGGTAAGAAGGAGTGGGACAAAGAGGTGAAAGATGTCCCGAATACAGAACTGAAGGAAATGATGGAAGTCTACAAGACAAGAAACAAGGAATCACTCCTTGAAAACCTCGAAGACAAGAAAAAGGAGTCAGCCAGGCAGCCGGTAAAGAAAGCAGCTGGAAAGAATAAATCAAGTGAAATGGCTGTCTGAAAGCAGATGTGGAAGAGAAATGATTGGAATACCCTGATGTAAATGCAGAATGAAGAGGAGTGAAATATGAAACACTGGGCCAGAGCACCAACAGAAAGCTTTTTGTCAGTACATATCAATGCTCTATAAGATGGCGATTAGCATGTCATCGGAATATATTTTGAAACTATATAAATCATATTGGGTCGGGCAGCAGAGGCTGTCCGTTTTTAATTATACTTTTTTGGAGGAATATTTATGGCATTTTTTAACAGCGCAGTTCAGGTACTTCAGACACTCGTAGTCGCACTTGGTGCAGGTCTTGGAATCTGGGGAGTAGTAAACCTCATGGAAGGTTACGGCAATGACAATCCCGGAGCGAATGCTCATGTACGGTAAGGAAGCAAGCAACCGAAAACAAGAGATAGACCGCCAGCACTACACTATTCCGAACCAAA
>SVDD01000031.1:0-49031 GCA_015057945.1 Lachnospiraceae bacterium
GAGTGCGGAATGTGGGAGGAACGCGAGAGCGCATAGCGCGAAGCGGTCCGATATCGACTTTTGACACTCACATCATAATATGTTGTAAGGGTCAAAAGTACCAAATCACGTGCTTGCACGTTGATTTGAGACTTTATGACACGCCCGATTACCCGCAGTATTCCCAGCTGTCACTGTATTCATCGTAACAGTACATGGAATCAGTGTCCTCATCATAATAGTACATACTGTCTGTTTCATCATCATAAAGATAGAGATAGCCGTCATCGTAGCAGTACCATATCTCTTCCTCATAGTCATATATCCAGTCATCAAAGCAGTCGTCGGTATCCGCATAATAGTTCGGATCGCAGCCTGAGTCATAGTCGCAGTATAGTCCGTTGTCATAATAAGAGCTATAGCCTGAATTATACCCTGAACTGTAATCTCCATCGTAGCAGGAGCTGTAATCGTAGCCATACTGGCAGGAACCGCCGTTACTGATGTTGCAGCCGTACTCACTCTCATAGTTCCCCCAGCCGCCCCAGCTGTTCTCAAAGACATTATAATCGTAATAATCACTGTAGCCGGAGCTCTTCACAAATCCCTTAAGCCAGTCTATATACTCTTTATCCAGTCCGATTTCGGTGTAAACCTCCTTAAGACGACTATAGAACTCGTAATCTCCGTAGGGAAGGGATACCGCAAGTCCGGTCAATTCGTTTTTATCAGATGTATGACCATAGTAAGCCACAGCCGCCTTCAGGGCAGAAATAAGATTCTTCGCTTCTTCACTGTTTTTGTCAATGCTCTCCACCAGTGCAAGAATATCACTGATATAGTAATCCGCCAGGGTGACATCACTATAATCAAATCCCCAGCTGTCAAAATAGCCCCTGCCCTTTGCCTTGTGGGCCTTGCTGTAATTCTTCTTCAAAAGGGCCGCCTCGTTTTTATACGCATAAGCCTTCCAGGACTCATAAAGGCTCCTGGCTGTGGACATATTAAAAAGCCCCATGCAGGCTGAACCACCTAAAAAGCTGTTCTCATTATCGGCGATAATGGCATCTATGATATATTTTCCCAGAAGAGGTGTTGCTATGCCGGGATCCATCTCCAGATCCTTCATCCAGCCGGTGTAGTCCCATCCGAGGGCCGATTCAAAATCTTCGGACAAAAGGGCATACTTACAGTATGGTGCCAGTGCATAGCAGGTCTCAAGGCTCGCCATGATACAGCAGTCCATGCCAATGATATCGAAATGCACATCATCATTTTCCGAAAATGCTTTTGCCATCTCCGCTATGGTGAGACTCTCCGTCTCAGACTGCCACTCATCATATCCAAAGCCGTAAACAGGTCCTCCTCCGTGATCCCAGAACAGGAACATATACCGGTCTGCCGGATACTCGGATTTACAGAAACCGATAAATTCGGACAAAGTACTCTTATCCGTACAGTCAAGCTGTCCGAGCCTGTCCCGTATGAGCCTGAGGTTCCCGTTTTCTATCTTATATGTCTGTGCACTTCTTGAAGATATCCCGTAATCCTGCCAGCGTCTCGTTCCCATAGTCTGAACGATGACATTGACATTGTTACCGATTCCTGAGGCTATCATCTCGGAGATGTCTACGGTTGCCTCTCCTCCCTCAGACTCAAGATCCGAACCGTTTATGTAGATCATGACAGTTGCGGATCTGGCATCCGTTCCCACAGTAACTGTATCTACATTTATCTCGGGAGCAGCCGAATCCTTGTCCGTTTCCTTAATTTGTGCCGAACTGACCTGAGACTGAATCTGTTCAAACAAAGACCGTTCTGATCTGTTTTTGCCCCCGGTGGTTTTATCTCCGGCGGTTTTCCCTGCAGAGGTTTGGTCTCCTGCAGTTTTATCTCCGGTGGTTTTTCCTCCGGTGGTTTGGTCCCCGGCAGTTTTTCCGGCAGAAGTCTTCTGTTCATCAGATTTTTCGGCGAGAGACTGTTCTACCACAGTCTCTTCCATGCTTGTATCTTCATCATCCGGCAGGAGCATCAATATGATGAACATAATGCCTAAGACCGCCAGTATGAAAATTATTATCTTCTTTATTTCCTTCCACATAATGAACACCTCTATTCGGGAAATGCCTGAATTTCCCAATATAAAACGGCTGTATATGCACCCACACGTATAAGTCTAACTTTATTTTTCAATTAATAAAAGAAAAAACCGACGCTTTTGAGTTTTTTCTCAAAAGCGTCAGTTTCAACTACATTAACTCACTTATCATTCTATGACGTGAGTGTCAAAAGTATTTGCCACCCACTTATCAGCGCTGACGCACACATCCGTGTGCAATGTTCTGATGAATTCTATGATGAGCGTTCCAAAGGTCAATATCGTACCGCTTCGCGTCATGCGCTCTCGCGTTCATTCTGCATCAGTCGACTCAGAATCCTCTTCATCCGAATCTTCTTCATCGAACTCTTCATCGTCAAATTCTTCGTCAAATTCCCCGTCATCATATTCCTCATCATCAAACTCTTCGTCATCGAACTCATCATCATCGAAGAATTCTTCATCATCAGGCTCATCAAAGATTGTCTCGTAGTATCCTGCGGTCTCAAAGCCATCATCCTCATGATCTGACAGCATCCATTCCATCAATTCCACTATTTTGTCATGACTTCCGTCAAAACGGTCATGCACATAGAAAAGTGAAAGAATATCATGAGTAAGCTCCATTCCCGGAATCTTGTTATGGAATGTCTCTATCAGGTTCCATAAATTCACGGAATCATCATACTCTATGTCCATGAGCAGAACATTTAATCTGTCCGGATTATAGTAACAGTGTATCATACCACCCACTGTATCCTCTCCGAAAAGGTCCATGTATATCTGTCTCAAGGCCTTGGCATTGAGCTCATCCGGATCATTCAGGTAATTCTCGGGATTTTCTATGGCTACACGATAGTGGCTGAAGGCTTCGTTCTTCAGCTCCAAAAACTCAAGGGTATCTGCTATCGCAGTCTCAATTGTCACGTCATTCTGTTCTGTATATGATTTAAGGATCTGCATATACTCATCCGGGAATTCCATCTTAACACCCATACTAAACCTCCGATTTAATGTAGAAACGTAAGCCTGTGGCGTGTCAGATATCACTGGTTCCACTGACATTAACCCTTGTCGTGAAATCAGGATGTCTGACGCCGGTATCATATTATATCTATATTCACATCACTGCAAGCTCTGCCATGAACATATCATAGTAGTCATCCTGCCCCTCAAGCTTGGGAGAATTCTCACCACCGCCGTTTGTAGACCTCTTGATGGCTGCATAAAATTCCTCGCCGTATGTGAGGATATCCATTTCATACAGCTCATAGCCCTCACTACGTGCAATATCGCAAAATACCCCTAAGGGATTTTTCTCCTTCCGTGTGTCCAGAAGTCTCTGTCTGAATACTTCATCTTCCTTAGCCTTCTTACGAAGGGCCGCCATTACTGTCTCAACTTCCATAGTAACCTCCCACTGTAAAACATCTCCTCTAAAGCTACAGATACTCCCTGAACAATTGTAATGGATAATACCGAAAAGAGGTATCGAATTTAAAAAACAACTATGCAAAGTTTTCAATACTTCAGAACTAAAAATGGCATCGGTTCCATACAGAGCTCCTTTTGCCATCAATGTTTAACGCAAAACAAAACTCACTTCTCATCCAGCTTCTTCAGGACGTATCTCGTTATAGCAGCTCCTATGAGACTGCCTATAGTCAGTGCAGTGGCAGCAAGAAATGCAGGCTTTTTCACATCCGCTCTTACCGGTATCTCGAACTCTCCGCCGTTCTTGCAGATAAGTCCGATCTCTCCGTCTGCAATGAGATAGGACTCTCCGTAAAGCATCTCCTTATTTGATCCTGTATCCTTACGGATGTAAGCTCCGTCAGTAAGACAGTAAAATGCCCTGTTCATACTGTCGGGATAAGTGATCTCCTCAAACAGCTTTTTGCCGTCAAGAACTGAATCTATGGTCTGATTGTAGTGGGGAATGACATTGGTATCAGTCAGCCCGAGTCCCTCTATGAAACGCTGATAATTCTTGTCCCCGGCTTCTCCAGCAAGCTCCGGCTGTGCATAAACCACATCGGCGCAGTTCATGGTCCCCGCACTTATGCCGATGACTATTCCTCTGAAGCTTCTGATCCTCTCCTTCAAATTTATCTTCCGGAACCAGGCATTCTCCGTAGGTACATGGCCCCCCGCAAGGATCACCACATCATAACAGCCGATGATCTCAACAGTCTTCTCATCTCTCCCGTCAAGAACATCTATCATGTCCATACTGAGCCCTGATTTGTTGAAGGCATCAAGGTAGGTCTGAGCTATGGCGCTGTTCATCTCGGAAGCCTTCGGATCCGAAGAAACAAGGAGACATTTGCTGTGCTCCTTCCAGTCCTTCTTCAGACGGTCAACAAAATTATTGCTGTTATCCAGTTTTTCCGGCAGGCCTGTCCGACGATCGAACCCGCCCGGTGTAGATGTCATGTATATGATCATTTAAAACCTTCCTCCTCTATAAAGGTATGTTTTTGCCGTTTATCTCTGACATACAGATCCTCCGGCGTAGGGGCACGGATTTTCAAAAGAAATTGCTGCTTCGCAGCGAAAATCCGTCCAGGGAAACGCATTAATCAGCGTTTCCCTAATCGGCTACTATAAAGGCACTGCTTTCATATCACTAAGACACATAATCTGTGATATCCGATTCTTTTATATCTTTCTGTTCCTTCCGGCTATCATAGCATGGTACGCCTTCATAACAAGCCATGAAATGAAATAATTTCCTCCCAAAAGGACTATGGTCCACAGCACTGTCGTAACGAGGGACTGCTCACGCACTCTCAGGAAGAAGTATGGTCCCTCTGTAAGTCCTGCAACATTCATGCCTATCAGAATCACAGCATAGATCACTGTGGGTATGATGGCATAAAATGGCGCTTTTTTCGGAAGCGGTTCTGCGGTCTCCAGCAACAGGAAACTCATTAAAGAAAGAACCGGCGCGATGACATGATTGATGAGATGCACTCCCCCGAGGAGCTGATCCTCATAACCATCCCTTGGTCCCAGAACCAAAAGCACCACAAGAAATGTCAGCATCAGACAGCAGGAAGCGATATATCTAATCATGCCGATCCATCGTGGCATAGCCGCTTCACCTTTATAATGCTGCATCATATATGTGGAAACAAAGCCGCTGGTCCTGCCCTTGGACAAGGCCGGAAGCATGAAAACCACGAAAATGGCACTTACCATGAGGCAGAGAAAATTTGAGCTGTCCGTATAGTAAATGAACATTTTCAATCCACCATGAAATGCGGAAACGTAATTAACCACTATCAGCTCCATCACCACCAGCATGATGTGAATAAACAGTGCTGTTCTCATTTTTTTATTATCCATTCCAAATAATCAAGGCCCGGCGGTGGTCTCCCGTCAGGCCTCTCCTCCTCTTTTAATCTATCTAAGGCACTCTATGCATCTTTTTATAAATCTTTCAAAGTCACCGGCCGGTAGATATGATACTCTACCTGAAGCGACATGGGAAGTACCATGTCTAAAGATGTATCCGACGGTATCTTCTCAAAACAGAAGCCTTCTTACTGTATGGAAAATATCTCATCAAAACAGAAGTCCTCTCACTGTATGAAAAATATCTTCTCAAAACAGAAGCCTTCTCACTGTATGAGCGTCAAATGTCACGTCCTTCACTCCGGTGGTCTCGATCTGGTAGAGCGCATTAGCCGCAAGGTGCTCTGCTGCCTGCTCCAGATCTCTGCATCCCGTCTGATCGCGATACCTTTCAAGTATCACATCTATGGCCCTGTCCTCTACCACACACTCCGAAGAATCCATGCCCATACGTCTTAGTACCTTAGGCAGTGAGAATTTCCTGAATATTATCCTTTTCTCCTCAGGTGTGTAATCCGGGATATCTATGACCGCAAATCTGCTCATGAGAGGCTCCGAGATTCTGGACTTGTCATTGGCAGTTGCCACAGGATATACCCCGTTAGTGGGGATACGGCACTCGATATAATTGTCCGTGTATCCAATGTTATCAAGCAGTGTCAGAAGGGCATCCGCCGGATTTCCGTTCACACTGTTCTTATCGGCTTTATCCAGCTCATTTATTATGAAAACAATATTACTGGAGCCGCTTTGTGTAAATGCCTCCATTATGCGTCCGGCCTTGGCATTGGCATAAACCCGGGGACTTCCTGTCAGCGCCTCCGAATCATGAATGGCACTCATGTCGAGACTGGTCCAGGGAAGCCTCAGTATCCTGGCTACAGCATAGGCGAGCTGTGACTTTCCTATTCCGGCAGGCCCCGCCAGAAGCAGTCCGTAGGCAGGAAGGGTGTGGGTTCTGTTTATCTGGATAATGGTCTCCATGATACGCTGCTTGACACGCTCAAGACCGAAAAGCTCTTCATCCAGGATCTGCCTTGCCCTGACAGGATCAATGGAAGCGAAATACTCCCCCTTCCAGTGTATATTCAGCACCATCTGGAGGGCTCTTTCAGCGTGGCGTCGCTCTTCCGGAGTGATGGTCGAAGATTTGATGAGATTCAGGCTTCTGTCTGCCCAGATCTGCATATTCTTCGGAAGGGTATGTCTCGCGCAGGCAAGGTAGTTCTGCATTGAGTTAAGGTCTCTCATATCCTGCCGCCCGGACTCTTCAGGCTCTTCATCCATATCGGTATCCTCCGGTGCCTCACTCTCGGAAAGTCTCTCTATCACCATCTGAAGAAATCTGTCACGTTCAGTCTGGATACCGGATCCGCTTGGATTCACTGCACGTATCTTATAGACACAGTATCCTTCCTCCCGGCTCTCTCCGGTCAGTCTCACGGATACATGGTTCTCTCCGAGCCATCTTTCAAGCTCCACAAATCGCTTGTCTATAGTGAGGACAGGATGGTTCAGGTCTCTGCCGTCCTTGTCCAGGCCGCTGACATTGGCCTCCACCGTGCCTCCCGTATAAGCGAAGGAATTCCCTCTCAAGGGGTTTATAAAAACTCCGACAGCGTGCCGGGGAAGCTTTTCTTCCCCCTCGGTAAGGATCATGATGGGAGTCTCAGGAGAAAGCTCCTTGCTGTCACTTATCACCACCTTGAATGCATGAGACGCCGCAGTTCCGGCCTCATTACCATCCTCTGCTTCCGGATTCACTATCGTACTACTGTTAAAGTCAAAAATCCTGTCCCCCATATATGCGCCCGTCTATAAATCGATGAAAATCGATTTCCCCTTTCTTACTAACATCAGTGCCTGACAATTGAGCTAAAAGTACCGGATCAGGCCATCATCTATCTGCCTATACTAACATACTTTCGCTTTCCAGTCACATAACATAGTGTGAACAGAGATATGCTGTTTTTTAATTGATAACCATCAGCCGATGCGTCAATGCCGTAGGCCGGTTTCTCCGATATCACCGTTACATCCCCGCCTATGTTGACATCGGCATTTTTTGAGAAAAAATTAAACGTGAGTATACGGAACACAATAAGATACTTCAGTGCTCTTTATACTCACGTTTTAATCTATGCATCAGATATCAGACTATGGTGCAGCCGATCTGCTCAAGTCTCTCCCAGACAAAGTTCTGGGTCATGGAGCCGGTCTCTTCAAGCTCCTTGAGAAGGAGCTCTTCCTTCTGCTTTGTCTTGATGGTATTTTCGTAAACTTCCTTTGCGTACTCAGGCTTGATAAAGACGATTCCGTCCTGGTCACCTACTACGATATCTCCCGGATTAACCAGCTGTCCTCCGCAGACGATGGGAACATTGACCTCGCCCGGACCGTTGAAGAAAGGACCGTTAGGGCTCACTCCCTTTGCGAAAACAGGGAAATCCAGCTCTGAAAGCACCATACTGTCACGAAGGGCACCGTCGCAGATGATTCCGGCAGCGCCTGCCTTCATGGCATACTTTGTTGTGACTTCACCGATAACAGCTCTGTCTTCAAATCCACCCGCATCAATTACTATTACATCTCCGGGCTTAACATACTTAAGTGCAGCTCTGAACATAAGGTTGTCTCCGTGAGGAAGCTTTATGGTAAAAGCCGTACCTACAACAGTCTTTCCTGTGAAGGATGAAATCTTATGGAAAACCGCCTGGGTTCTGGACATGTTATCATCAAGATCAGCAACCTGAAGTCCCTCAAAAAGCGAAACCAACGACCTGTCAGGTCTCTTGAAATCTGTTATTATCTGACATCCTATAGACATATATTTTCTCCTTATTACTATGATGTAAGTGTCAAAAAAATCTGCCACTCACTTATGACGCCACCGCACACATTCGTGTGCAAGGTGTTACTGATAAAAACTCAATCATATATTCGGTGTCATAAAGTCTCAAATCAACGTGCAAGCACGTTGATTTGGTACTTTTGACCCTTGGCATCATACTATAGTTCTTTAGATTTCATTTGAAAAATACAGGTTTTTTATATACTATTAGTTTTATTAATAATATTGAGCACAATTCACATTTATTATAGTCACAATCTATATTTTGATAATATCAGCAACTCCGGAAACCTACCTTCGGAAAATCAATGATGTTAGTGTCAAAAGTCGATATCGGACCGCTTCGCGCTATGCGCTCTCGCGTTCCTCCCACATTCCGCACTCTCAGGCCGATAAATCGTCCTTTCGTGCTCCATGTGGGCGTGTCATGAAGTCTATCCTCCACTTTTGTGCAAGCACAAGTGGAGGAAGACTTATGACACTTATATCAATCAATTAAAACAAGTAATATAAGAGGCCCGTCCATGATCACCATAAAACAGATGAAGTATTTCCTTTCCGTCTGCAGAACGGAAAATCTCAGTAAATCAGCCAAAGAGCTTTTCGTTTCCCAGCCTACCCTGTCCGTTGCCATAAAGGAGCTGGAACAGGAAACCTCCACCCACCTTTTCATGAGGAAGGGAACCCATATTACATTGACAGAAGCCGGAAGGAAGCTCAGGGATGAAATAAAAAAGATCATGGAGCACTACAATAAGATGAACTCCATGATAGAATCGGGAATTTTGAACACCGACTATCTCCGTCTCGGCTACTCCACCATCATCGGCAGCGAATCCCTGCCTCTTATATACAGAAGATTCACGGAAAGCTATCCCTCCATCCATCTGGAGATCTCAGAGGGTGCCGGATGGAACCTTCTCCAGAAGCTGGATGAGGACGAGCTTGACGCAGTTCTGACTGTAGAGAATTACTCTCAGGAAAGCCTCTGGAAGAAAAGATTTGAAACAAAAAAGATAAAAGCCTCCATCCTTGAGTACTGTGTAAGCGAAAAAAGTCCCCTTGCAGGCAAGGAGACCATAACACTTGAAGAGATTTCAAAGGAACCTCTTATTCTGTTCGATCAGGCCTTTCCTCTTTCCGGGACCATCGAAAATATCTTCAGCGAAAGAGGTTATGACCTTAATGTGGTCCTCAGAAGCTCCCAGATCTTCATGGTGTCGCGATTTATCGAGGAAGGACTGGGGGGCGGGTTCCTCCCTGCATCAGCCTGCCGCGAAAATCTGAAACTAGTTCCTCTGGACTGTCCTGAACTCACCCACTCCTCCGGAATGGAAGCAAGAGTCTACTGGAAAAAACATTCTGCCCCAGACCGGCCTCTTGCCCTGTTCCTGGAGCTTCTATAATGCAGCTGAGTTGATGATTTGCGACAGTTTATTTAACTTCCCCTATCAAAGTCTTCCGTGGATGGACACACAAGTGTCCAATCTCCGGAAGACTTTTTGAATGGAATGTACTTTCAACACAGTGGGCCGCCGCACCGGCTGCCGAATTCTGACCGGGAGCCAAAGGCCAAACCTAGAACAAGCTGCTGTCACTGTCTATGGCCTTGATGATCATGTTCGTAATCAGTAAAAGGATAAATCCCACTATACTCTGCAGGAAGGATGCGGCAGCTGAAAAACTGAAGTTGGCCTGCTGCATCAGTGCCTTATATACGTATACATCAAGTGTCTGGGTCACGGTCTGAAGTGCCCCCGAATCCAGCGGTACCTGATAGAACAGACCAAAATCCGAATTCAGTATGGAGCCGATCCGAAGGATAAATATGGTACAAATGGTGGGACGGAGATGCGGCAGGGTTATATAGCGGACTCTCTGTAAAAATGTGGCCCCATCCAGCACTGCCCCTTCATATAAGGAACGGTCAATGGCGGTTACTGCACACAGGTATATGATCATGGCATAACCCACAGACTTCCATAACTCGGTGATGATAAGTATCACTCTCCAGTACTCAGGAGACTGATACCACTTTATGCCCTCCATCCCAAAGATCCTCAGAAGATGATTTATCTGACCTTCATTGGTTGCCAGAAATGCATATACCAGATATCCCACTATAACCCATGAAAGAAAATACGGAAGCACCATCACCGTCTGAACGAAGCCCTTAAACCTGACGCTGTGTATCTCTGTAAGAAAAGTCGAAAGAAATACAGGTATGCATATCCCGAGAATGATGAAGAAAAAATTATAAAACAGCGTGTTCCCTATGATTCCGGGCATATCCGATGAACGAAGCAGAAAATTGAAATTATCAAGTCCTGCCCAGGGACTGTTTATGAAGAGATTTTTAAGAAGAAACTCCCCCGGCTTCGGTGTAAAATGCTTAAAGGCAAAGAGAATCCCGAACATAGGCAGATAGCAGAAACAAAGATACCATACGATGGCCGGAAGAGACATTAACATAAAAATCCTGTTTCTCTTTCCGGTATATCCTGATGGTCTGTTAAGAGACCCCGGCTCAGTCTGTTCTCCTCCGGTTTTGATATCTTCCGCTGCAGCATTACTTCCTCTTTCATCCCTCATTTTCTCAGTTTCCGTCATTACTTATTCCCTTCTCTCCGGTTTCCTTACTTCTGTTCCACTCCGAAAGCTGCGATCTTATATCCTGAAGAAGCTCATCCATCCCGGCAGCCTCCATTCTCCTCTTTATCTCAGGCAGCACCACATCCGGATCACTGGTGCCGGTCCTGAGTTCTGCCCCGTAATCGCTGTAAATCGCCTGAAGGGCTGCGATGATATCCTCTTTTCCTGTCTGATCATAGGAAAAACCGTTTAAGGCACTGTGGATACCCTCTGTCTCGTACTCTTCAAACACTCCTTTCCACTGATCCGGATCCGCAAGAAAAGATCTGCTGACAGATTCAACAGATGCTGCTGCAGACGGACCGGTCTGATAAAGCATCAGATAGTATCTGTCTCTCCCCGCAGGAGTCCTCAGGACAGTACCGTTTTCCAGATACTCAAAATGCTTACCCTCTATACCGTAGGCAAGAATATCCCGGAATTTCTTATCCGTACTGAGAAGTTCCATATACTTAAGGCAGGCTTCCGCATGCTTTTCGTCACAGGCAGCCGAGACACCGAACATGGCCCCCTGTCCACTGGATCGTGACAGGAAGGGTCCCTCAAAGGTGGAGATCTTGACATTGAACCCCCACTCCGCAGGATCCGAGTAACCCTGATAGCCTTTCCAGGCAACACCGAACCTTACCGGGATAGACTTGTCAGCGGCAGTTGACTCAATTGTGGCAGCATCCGGATGTATGTATCCCGCCTTGTACCATTTATGAAAAAGCCTGAATTTTTCCACCAGCTCTTCGCACTCATAAAAAGGCACAACCTCTTCCGCTTCCTGCCCCTCTCCGAAGGGCACCACTACAATGGGATTCACTATGCGCTCAAGAAAATTGAGATATCCCCCGGGACCGGATTTAGTCATTTCCAGAGGGAACTTATCCGGAAAATCCTTTTTATAGACCTCCAGAAAGGGTTCAATGTCTCTGATGGTCATTCTCTCAGGAATCACCATGCCCTTCTCCCCCTCGAAATAATCAGCATTAAGACGGAACATCTCCTCCGCCCCCATGTCTTTAAGAAGCGGCACTCCGTAGATCCTGCCATTCACAGCTGCACAGTCCCAGTAGGGATCCACATACTCATATAATTCCGGTGTCTTCTCCTTTACCAGTTCTGTTATATCGTAGTAAAGTCCTGCCGACGCGTTTTTATCATAGTTATTGATCCAGGAGGAAGTATAGACCATATCATAGTACTCCCCCGATGCCATCATGAGATTTATCTTATCTCCCGGCTGGAACTCAAGGTTCACAGTCACACCGATCTTTTCCCGGGATATGGCATTGGCCTTCTCCATGACCTCTTTTATATCGAGAGGTACATCTACTGCCTGATATGTCACAAGTCTCAGATTGATTACGCCATCCTCTTCTTCCTTTTGCCCGCATCCTGTAAACAGCACCGAAAACACAGGAATCAAGGCCATAAGAAGTATCATTCCGGTCTTTTTAAATAATCTTTCACTCATACATAAATGTCCTCTGACTCTCAAAAACATCTTCATCTGTTAAAGATGTGTTTTATCCCTTGATGGCGCCTATGGTCATTCCGTTCTTCAGGAACCTGTGAAAAAACGGAAGCAGTATCATGATGGGAAGTATGACTATCACAACCATGACCATTCGCACAGTCACAGCCGGAGGTGTGTAGGTAAAGGCTCCTGTCATATACTGGGCATCCCTTGACAGTCTTTCTATACTCATATCCATATTCACCAGCACATACTGCAATGGATAAAGCTCCGTGTGATTGCTGTCAAGATACAAAAGGGAGGGGTACCAGGAACTCCAATATGAGAAGGCCTGAAACACCGACACAGTCACTATAACCGGCTTCGATATGGGCAGGACCACGAGTCTGAAGGTCTGAAATGGATCACATCCGTCAAGCTCCGCTGCCTCTATAAGTGATTCCGGTATGGATATATGAAAATAATTCCTGAGGATCATGATATACCATGTGGAACACAGTCCCGGCAGTATCAGCGCAAGAAAGGTGTTATTCAGATGAAATATCTGAGTATTTACCATATAGGAGGATACCAGACCCCCGGAAAACATCATGGGGATCATGATGAACAGAAGTACAGCTTTCCTGTATCTGAACTCTTTTCTGGACACCGCATAGGCAATCGGGCACATAACGAGAAGTCCTGTCAGAGTACCCGAAATAGTGATAAAAACAGAATTCAAAAAGGCTCTGAACAGATATCCTCCGGAGTTGAAAAGATACCGGTAGGCATCCAGAGAAAAGCTCTTCGGAAAAAAACTGTACCCAAGCTCTGTTACACTCTCATCGGAAGAAAAAGATATTATGATGACCAGCAGTATAGGCAGAAATATCAAAAAAGCGATAAATAAAAAAAACACACTCATCAATAAATTCACAGTTCCTGAATAAGCACTTTTCTGAGGAATGATATACTCTTCAGTTTTTGTCTTACCCGGATTATTTAGCTTCATCTCTTTCATTCCATTTCCGCCTTTTTTTAATGTATAAGTCCTGTGTCAAAGTGACTGATCATTCTGTGAGCAAGCTGCCCTGATACTACAGATTATGCCATATTCGCACTATTATATATCTCCATATCCAGTTCTCCCTCACTTTTAGCTACGATTGTAGATACCGCCACATCTCCGAGACAGTTACTCATGGTTCTGAACATTCCGCAAAGGGAATCTATACCCATAACAAGACCTATAGCTTCAACAGGAACACCAATCTGCGTCAAAAGGACAGAAAGACATATAAGTCCTGATCCCGGGATGCCCGGAGCTCCCATTGAAAGAACCACTATGGATATGAGCATGGAAAGCATGGCCCCTTCAGTAATATGAACGCCATAGGTTTTTGCAAGTGCCAGCGCAAATACTCCGAGATATACACATGTTCCATCCATATTGAGAGTTGCGCCAAGAGGAAGGGCTAATGAAAAAATCCTCTTGCTGATACCTATTTTTTTCTCACACGCTTCCATGTTTATAGGGATAGAGGCATTGGAGGAAGCCATGGAGAACACCTGCAGCATGCACGGCGCATATTTCCTTACGAAGGGGACAGGATTAATCCTTCCCATCACCACGATAAGGATGCAGTAAAAAGCCATCATCATAAAAAGTCCCAGTATAAATGTTCCCACCATTTCAAGCGCCAATACTATGGTTTCAATACCCGGAGTCATAATCATAGACATTATGGAACAAAATATAGCTATAGGCATAACCTTGATGATCATGGTTGTAACCTTCAGGAACAGGTCATTGCAGGCACTGAAAAGGTCCGTCAGCATATCCGAATACTTCCCGAGAAGACCCGTGGCGACACCACAGATCACAGCCATGAAGATAAGCTGAAGCATATTTGCTTTCAGGAAGGGATTAATGATATCGGAAGGTACGATTCCCACTATAGTATCCTTTAAGGAAACCTCCATGGTTTTTGATGTAATTGCCGAAGCGTCTTGAACCAGAGATTCCGCAAGGGCCGCGTCACCGGGCTTTAACAGATAAAAAGCACCGACACCCATCGCTACCGCGATAAATGTTGTAAAAAGATACATTCCTATGATCTTTCCACCTATTCTCCCCAGGGCAGAAAGATCTGAAAACTGTACGATACATGAAATGATGGAAAAGAAAACCACCGGCGCAACTATCATCTTCAGTGCATTCATGTACATGGTCTTGATAGGAATAAGAAGCATGTTATTAATGTTTTCGTTGATCTCTGCCGGAACAAAAGCCGTAAACAATATACCGCATACTATGGCAAGGACCATGGCTCCAAGAGTCCTGTAAAGGAATGTCCTCGGGGACCGTATAACAGTCATCCTTATATAGTTGACACCATTTTTATGTGTGTACCTTATATCCGCCGTCAGAGATTTCAAAATGATATTTCTAAGAGATTCCTGGATATCATCTCCATTATTTTCATCATTCAGAAGAGACGTGGATGCCATGTTATCCGCAAGAGAATACTCTTTTCCATCGGCTTTCAGTTCTATGGAGACATTACCGAATTCTGCCTTGAAAATAACCGTTATCTTTCCCGTACCGTCACTGTTATCTCCGTGACTTATGAGACTGCCTGCCGCCTCTTCCACGGCAAGAACTGCTTTGACTCTGTTTCTTTTTTCCGTTTTGCACTCACAAAGCTTCTCGCTTACAAACCGTGTAAGCTCATCAATGCTTTGAAGATCCGCACTAAAATGTCTTTTTTCTCTCATAATTCCCCTTCTTAAAATAATAATTATTTTATTTCGGGCAAATATTCACCCAATACTCTATATATCGGCGGCTTTTTTCAATTATTAATTTGGGGTAGAAGTCCTTAAAAAGCTGACAGTTGCAGTCGCATATTAAAAAAGAAGGGAAACGCCGGTTAATCAGCGTTTCCCTTCTTTTTTGTTATATCTTCATTAATTACAGCTTATATCGTTCCAGCAAAAGGTCTCTCTGGAACTCCAGCTCTTTGATATCTCTAAAACCGTTTTCCGGTATATACACAAGACCTACAGCATATCTCGTTACCGCCGCAAGCATCAGATGCAGTGTTTTACTGAACACCTCTTCCTCAGGCTCATCTGTACGGAAGGTATGATCATGTTCAGCTTTTACATAGATCATATGAAAGGCCGTCCTAAGGTCACGAATCATTTCATCATAGGGCTTCATGACATCTCGCTCAATGTTCTCTGATTGGATGTAGATATTAAAAAACTGATTGAATCTGAGCAGATCCCTGTGATTCCTGTACATCGCGAGAAATGAATCCAGATAATATCCGAACAGCTCTGCAGCAGTCATCTTACTAAAATCCACATTAGGTATCCTGATTTTATTTTCCTCCCAAACCTTCTTCCACTTCCAGGTAGCCACAGCCACTACAAGGATGGGTTTTGACTGAAAATACCTATACAATGTCATATCCTTGAACCCACTGGCTTTAGCTATTTCCGACATGGTGACAGATTCTATGGTTCTCGATGAGAAAAGCTCATAGCTCTTCTCCAAAAATGTATTTCTCGTCAATTCTGTCCGCGTCTGATCTTTTTTTCTACCAGCAACTCCCAAATAAATTCAACCTCTTTTCTCTGAAGACAGCATCTATCTTCAAGTTTAATTTTTCTTCAGAATCAGTAGTACCATGATGCATCAGCATCTCACGATTCCAAGGCTTCCCCCGGTCCATCACATCCTCTTCAGGACTAAGATGATTCAGGTTATGTTGGTAATACTAACATTTTTACTCTGTGATATCAATTCATTTCATACCATACAGCAAAGCATTCACTATAGCTGCTGCGATATTGGAACCTCCCTTTCTGCCCCTTGCGACAATCAGAGGAATATCTCCGTATTCCTGTTCATTTCTCAGCTCCCATATAAGCTCCTTCGCCTCAACCACATTGACAAAACCAACCGGAACGGCGATGATCCCTGCAGGTCTCAGATTTTCCTCTCGTATCAGTCTCTCCAGCTCAATGAGTGCAGTGGGAGCATTGCCGATGGCAAAGATAATGTTTGACAGTGCCTGATCGCCTCGTTTTTCTTTGCTGTATGTACAGGCTTCAGGAGTGTTCACCTGAGATCCGGAAGTCTCTGAATAACTATCCTCGCGAAGCTGTGACCGGAAGTCGTTTTTCAGAGTTTCACCGGAAAACTTTATCTTCGGAAGATGTCTGGCAAGCCTTGCGGCATGTTCCATACTTACAGTTGCTCTGGTGATGCCTCTCTTTTTTGCTTCTTTCATAATCTCCGGATCCGACATAAAACATCTCAGCTTTCCGTCGTATTTCGCCATTGCCACTTTACTGATTCCGGATTTTGCCATCTCAGTGTCTGTAACTACTGTGGCACCTGCCGAAAGGGCAGCTCTCATTCTCTCTACTGCCCGATCAGTAAAAACAAGATTCTCATAATAATCGAAATCTGCCGATGTATGTATGCACCTCTCTATTACCGGAGCCTCTTCATCCGGAAGCTTAACTCCTCTATGTGCAAGTTCCCCCCGGATGATCTCCATGCTTCTCCGCTCTATGTCCTTCGGTTCCACATGTTCAAATCTTGTTTTATCCACGCCGTCCTCCTTGCTTCGTTGCGTTTAACCTTTTTCACAGTTTCGTCAAGCATCCTTGAATACTCCGTCTCCGGAGCTTTGCCATCCATATATCGCACTCTCACAGACTATGATCTAAGCATTGAAAACATACTTATCCAAGCGTTCAAAAGCTTCTTTTACTCTGGACAGGGGAAGGGCCAGATTCATTCTAAGATGACAGTTTCCATGGAACATCCTTCCATCCTGAACGGCAACTCCCACATCCCATGCCGCATGCTCTATGTCTTCGATAGTTTTCCCATGATTTTCGCACCACTTGCTGCAGTCCACAAAAAGCATATAGGTTCCCTGCGGCTTGCTGACCCTGAGTCCCTCAAAGTGGAAAGCTATATAGTCACATGCATAGTTTACATTTTCGCTGAGTACTGACTTTAACTCATCGGCCCACTCATATCCTTCCGGCTTGTAGGCACCTATAAGCGCATGCATGGATAAAACATTCATTTCATTGTAATGTGACAATGATGATTCTTTTTCAATCCTCTCCCTGATCCACTTGTTGTAAATGATATGGTAGCTTCCCACAAGTCCTGCAAGGTTAAAGGTCTTTGACGGAGCATAGAGTGCCACTGTACGCATCCTGGCATCCTCCGAGACAGACTGAGTCGGGATATGTTTATGTCCGTTCAGGATGATGTCCGACCATATTTCATCGGATATAACAAAAACATCATGTTTCCTGAACAACTCCATGGCCTTCTCTATCTCCCACCTCTCCCATACACGGCCACACGGATTGTGAGGTGAACAGAATATGGCTGTATGGATCTTATTATCAACGATCTTTTTCTCCATATCAGAAAAGTTCATTCTCCATACGCCCTCATCATCAATCTCCAGCGGGCTGTGAACGATATTATAGCCATTGTTTTTAAGGGACTTAGTAAATCCTATATATGTAGGACTGTTGACCAAGACATTGTCACCCTTCGAACAGAAAACATTCATGGCACTTACAACTCCGCCAAGTACTCCGTTTTCATATCCGATTGCTTCCCTTGTGAGCCCTTTTACATCGTTTCTTGTTTCGTGCCACTTAATGATGGAATCAAAATACTCATCTGTAGGCGCAAAATAACCAAACAACGGATGCCCGGCTCTCTCGATGATAGCCTCAGAAATGGTTGGAACTGTAGAAAAATTCATATCAGCCACCCACATCGGTATGATATCAAATCCATCCTTTGGCGATTCCGGAGCAAATCCGGGATTAGTTCCCAGACCATCAACCGCAAGAGCATCTTTTCCTTTTCTATCCATTATAGAAACAAAATCGTATTTCATATTTTTCCCATACTCTATTTCCACTGCTTCATCTTAAAAATCATCCCTGCTTATTTTTCCCGGGACAGCCTCCATGCCGAACATCCTAAGCGCCTGATTTACTTTGTCCATACGAACAGTCTCCTTTCCCTGTTCCAGTTCTCTGACAAATCTTAGTCCTAATCCGGCTCTAAGTGCAAATTCTTCCTGGGTAAGCCCGGCTTTTTTTCTCTCTGTTTTAATAAATTCAGCGATAGTATTACTCATAATCAAAATATATACCCTATCGGGTATCATTTCAATCAATTTTGATTGTTTTGAACCCGATAGGGTATATTATCGATTATCTGTGTATCATTTATTATAATTCCACTCACATCCCGGCATTTGCTGCGGCGCTCTCACCTGCAAGAAGTCCTGATGCGTAACAGAATCCGAGACCTGAACCTCCCTGATAGTAAGGTGTGCTCCAAAGATCTGCGTCCGCGCCGCATACATAGAGGTTAGGAATGGTCCTTCCGTCGGAAGTCAGAGCCGCAAGGTTTCCGTCAGTCTTGATTCCGCCGAGAGTAAGCCATGCGCCGACATTGTACTCTATCATGTAGAAAGGACCTGTCTTTACAGGAATGAGGTACTCCTTAGGCGTATACATCTGGTCATCCACACCGCTCTCGCAGGCTGCATTGTAAGTCTCCACAGTCTTAACGAGGTTTGGCATATTGAAGTGCTCAGCCAGCTCCTCTATGGTGTCAGCCTTGAAAGCCCAGTTCTGGGATACCGCCTCTTCAAAATCGTCATAGATATGATCAAGAACAACTCCCTCGAAGCCTGCAAGAAGAGCCATTCCCATGTTTGCCTTTGCCCCTTCCCCGAGGAAATCGATGACCGGAGTGGTGCTGATCTTATCCATAAATGCCTGATCCACAATGGTGTAATATGTGCTCTCACGAAGAGCCTGCTCACCGCTGTACATGGTTGCCTCGCACATACGACGCTCATCCATGAAACGGTCGCCTGCCCTGTTCACAAGCATCAGACCAAAATTCGGGAAATAGAAGGTGGCATTTGTTCCTCTTCCCGGAGCCCAGGAGAAGGTCGGAGTTGCCTTGAAATTCGCAGCTCCCATTTCATTCATGGAAATGGAGAAGTTCTTACCCATCTGAGCACCGGCATTCTGAAGCAGCCGGATGCCTTCGCCGTCATTGTAGATGCTGTCCTGAGGAACCAGCTCCGCGCCGCCATAGTACTTTGCAACCATCTCCTTGTTCTGGAGGAAACCGCCGGTACACACGATAACACTCTTAGCCCTGATCTTTACGGTGTTGCCATCCTTATCTTCGGTGAGCACACCTACGATGGCATCACCTTCTCTAAGAAGATTCTTTACCTGAGTGTTCCAGCGAAGCTCCACATTAGGTCTCACCTCAAATATCTTCTCAAGATAAGGAACTCTCTCAAGACCGTCAACCATATATACATGTCCGCCGCGGCTGAGCCAGTCTGTGGCTCCCATGGCAAAAGGATATATCATTGGCATTCCGCTGTTAATGACAATGTCGATGGCACGTCCGCTGACCTCCAGCATATTTCTTACGAGACGGGCATTGCACTGATAGTTGGTGCCTGCCATGATATGCTCAAACGCCTCCTGCTTCGTAAGGTATCCATCGTACTTAAGCTGCTCGCTGGACTCAATGTGCCATGCACCTGTGGTATTGACATTGTTGGTTCCTCCGAAGCCGGAAGCACGGTCAAGGGCTATTACCTTGCAGCCCTTGTCTGCTGCACCTGCTGCCGCAGTTGTTCCCGCAACACCGATTCCTACTACAACTACGTCTGTTTCCTCTTCCTTTGAAGCCTCTGCCTCATCATAGAGAAGAGTCTCAAACTCTGCAGGCTTTACCTCTGCTGCTGATTCCGGTGCCAATGATTCTGCCGGAGCCCCGGTGGCTGCCTCTTTCCCATTCTCGCTTTCCGGATGACTCTCTGCCGGAGGCACCTGAGGTCCGCAGGCAACGGTTACTCCCATAGCTGCCACCGCAGCGAGGCCTCCCTTTATAAATGAACGACGACTGATTTCTTTCATGATACATACTCCTTTACAGCTGCCACATATCTCACTGTTGCCTTTCGGACCTTATTCCACTTACAGCTTGCTGTCTGCAATTATCGGCTTCATAGAGTCCGGTCTGATCAGAATGTGGCTTTCCAAATTACTTATATCTCAATTCTAAAGTCTACAGTTACTGAAGAGTCAATCATGATCTGACACTTTTTTAACATTTATCCATAAATGATCGTATCTCCGATTCTTTCCGCCCCTTCTTGATGTCAGTATCCTTTTTGAAATCACCGGTTCGTCCTCCGAAACAGCAAGTCCCTCCTTATTCATCAGTTCTTGCAGGAGTCTTCGGCTTCTGCTGAGACTCTCCTTTGTGATGGTGAAATCTTCATTTATCTCTACGATACAGTGAGCAGCCTGGCACTCGGCATATTTCCTGACATTGTCACCTTCAAAGAACCCCAGATTCAGAATATCCGATTCAAACATTCCTACACCAAGCTCCGGAACCGGTACATCCGAATTTTCCAGATACTCCTGTGCTGAGAATCTGAGCACTGAATCAGCATAGGGAATCTCAAATACTGAATTTTCCGGCCAGCTGGAGGGCTTCCCCTCCCTTACCTCCAGAGGCATCCAGATGATAGCCGGTCTCACGGTCAGTTCACAGAAAGTGTCCGCCCTCCTGATATCCAATGCATCATGACTTCTGTGCCGAAGGAAATGAAGGAGTCTCATGCTTTCATGTATCTCTCTTTCCAGCTCATCACACCGCTGGTCCAGTATCCCGACTTCATCCTCACTATGCAGAAGTCTCAGTATCTCCTCCTGAGTCAGCCCGCTCTTTCTGTAATTTCTGTAATCTAAAATAGTCGATACGTCGGACATGCTGTACGACCTGTATCGACCTTTTCTGCCTCCCGAGGGCGAAAGCACACCCTGCTCCTCCAAAAAACGTATGCCGCTTGGAGACAGCCCTGTCATTTTTGCTATTGTTCCGATTTTGAATTCCATGATGCGTTTATTCAAGCTTATTTAACTTTACTCCCCATTTTTCAAATATCTCTGCAAGCCTCTTAAGACTCACAGGTCCATTTAATGATTCCTGTTTATACTCATTAAGGCACGCAACGAACATCGGGTCAATTACATTAGATACGGCAGGTATGACTAATTCATACCTTTGTCCGTCATGCAGGAACTCGCATCTCTTCAATATGTTACTATGACTTGCAAAAAGTGCTATAACATCATACTGCGTAAGAACCGGATTCGTACTGAAATCCAGAACAACCTGTGTCGGGATCATGCCTTCCACTGCGCTGCCGGCAATATTCAGTGCCGTTTCAATATAACCGGGAATCCAGGATGTGGTTATCCCATTCTGGACAACTGCATCATATGAAGACTTTGCTGCATTGCTGCTGTACTGCCTGATAGAGGCGCTCCCTCCATAATAATCATCATCACTGTCAGTATAACTCGTATCATTGCCCGGTATCACTACAGGAATGATAATGCCTCCATTTGGAATAACGACTGCTGAGCCGCCGAATGTGCCGCCCGATGTGACATGGGCACTGGTTGCTGTACCGCCTGATGTGATGGTCGTGTTAGTTGCTGTACCGCCCGATGTGATGGTCGTGTTAGTTGCTGTACCACCCGATGTGATCGCTGAGATCACAAGATTCAGTTGATCAAATCCGATCTCGGTATTCTTGTTTGGATATACAACAAGTGTATAAAAGCCTTCGCTTTTGGTTAAGGTGTACTTAAAGGCCTCTCCGTTATATTCCTTATTACTGCCGCTGATCTTGTATCCATTATTAGGACTTATTTTGATCAGACCTTGTGCTTTCTGTAAGGGCGTTCCGTCGCTCGTAGACTGTACATAATTACCGCTGTTTTTACTCGTGAAGCCGCTTGTGTAGGCCGCCTCCGCATTTGTATTGAGTCCCGTGATAGACACACTCCAGTACTGGTTGGAAACCAAAATATCGTCACTCACCATGCCGCCGTAATTGTTTTCAACCGTACCCGATCCGGTTACTGTGCCGCCGGAATAATTATTTGTGACTATGCCGCCGGAAGAATTTTCAACATATCCATAATTCTCTTCCACGGTGCCGTCGTCGTAATTGGTCACTGTTCCGCCAGACAGGTTATTCGTTACTGTACCGCCGGTGTTTTCCACGTGCCCGCCAGAGCTGTTATTCTCTACCTTGCCACCAGAATTATTGGTCACTTTGCCACCGGACAGGTTATTCTCTACCTTGCCGCCGTCGTAATTGGTCACTATTCCGCCAGAGCTGTTATTCTCCAGCGTGCCGCCGGAGTTATTGGTCACTTCGCCGCCAGAGTTATTCTCTGTCTTGCCGCCGGAGTTATTGATCACTGTGCCGCCAGAGTTGTTATTCGTTACCGTGCCGCCGGAGTTATTGGTCACTTCGCCGCCAGACAGGTTATTCGTTACTGTACCGCCGGTGTTTTCCACTTGCCCGCCAGAGCTGTTATTCTCTACCGTGCCGCCAGAGTTTGTCACTGTGCCGCCAGAGTTGTTATTCGTTACCGTGCCGCCAGAGTTTGTCACTATACCGCCGGAGTTGTTATTCGTTACCGTGCCACCGTCGTTATTGGTCACTTCGCCGCCAGAGTTGTTATTCGTTACCGTGCCACCGTCGTTATTGGTCACTTCGCCGCCAGAGTTGTTATTCGTTACCGTGCCGCCATTGTTTGTCACTATACCGCCGGAGTTGTTATTATCTATCGTTTCGCCGGAAGTGATAGTTTTTTGTTCGGAATTGTCGTTCGTATCTGCATACACAATCACCGGATGCAGTACCATATGAGCCTCGTTTGACATCACCACTGCAGCCGTCATAATCGCCATTGCACATCTTTTTGATATATTATTAAACGGTCTTCTCATTTAGCACCACCTTGAAAACAAATCACAAAACCTTCTATTCATTAGAATAACATATCCGTTCCAAAAAAAGTCATAAAAATCCGTTCCTTATTCTTTCTATGACGGAGGTCGTGGACCTTCCTACGGTAAGCGGTATGATCACGACTCTTCCGCCCCTGGATTCTACGATATCTTTCCCGACGACCTCCTCCGGAAGGTAATCTCCTCCCTTCACGATTATATCGGGCGCAATGTCCCGTATAAGCTCATATGGCGTATCTTCTTCAAACGGTATTACATAATCGACAAAAGAAAGAGCAGACAGTACCTCCATCCGGTCACCAAGACTGTTTACCGGCCTTGATTCTCCCTTCAGTCTTCTGACCGACGCATCGGAATTGACTCCGACTACAAGGACATCTCCCAGCTTTGCCGCCTCGGAGAGATACCGCACATGCCCCGCATGGATGATATCAAAGCAGCCGTTGGTAAAGACAAGCCTTTTCCCCGGTATCCTGTCCCTGAGTACTTCAGCATCTGACCTGTCGAGTATGACGGATGAATGCTTTTCCGGGCCATCCTCCATAAGAGCCATCACTTCATCGAGAACCGGCTGATAAGTCCCTGCCATACCAACCTCGATTCCGGAAGCGATATTGGCTATCCGTACTGCCTCCTTTATATCGATATCATCAGCAAGACAGGCAGCAAGATATGCGATGGCCGTATCTCCGGCACCCGTAACATCAAACACTTCTCTGGCACAGGCCGGAAAATGTGTCACTAAGTCCTTCTCGACGAGCATCATGCCTCCGGCTCCGAGAGTAACGAGAACATAATCACATCCTGTGTCTAAAAGAAGCTCCGCCGCTGCATCTTCCACCTCCTTACCTGTCTTAAGCACACGTCCGGTGAGCTCCGAAAGCTCCTTTTTGTTTGGTTTTACAAGATAACATCCGTTGAATCTTCCGTCCGGGTTTCCCTTGATGTCGGCAGTCACCCTGATTCCTTTTTCTTCAGCAAGCCCTATAATCCCTCGTACTAACCTTTCAGTCAGAACTCCCTTCCTGTAGTCGGAAAGAATGATGATAGAGTATTCGTCGAGCCTGTCCTTAAGCATATCAAGTGCAGCGGTCACCGTATCATCCGGGATATCACCGGTCTCCTCGATGTCCGTTCGCATCACCTGGCTGCCGTGACCTGCAATGAACCTTGTCTTACAAGTGGTCACTCTGCCGGTCTTTATGACCATACCCGTATCGGCCCCCATGGATGAAAGTATATTAAGCAGCCTGTTGCCGTTCTCATCGTCGCCGACGGTCGAAAGAATCGACACCTCCTGTCCCGCCGCAATAAGGTTTGCAGCAACGTTTGCGGCACCGCCCGGACTGCACCTGTCACCTTTATATCTGAATACCGGAACAGGAGCCTCGGGTGATATCCTGTCAATCTCACCCTCACAGTAGATATCCAGCATGATATCCCCCGCCACCAGTATCCTGTTTTTTCCTATCCTCTTAACACCCATTCGTATCTCACTCCCCGAACAGCGCATCCTCTATAAGCTCACACAGAATATGCAGGATGACGATATGGCTCTCCTGTACTCTTGCGGCAACGGAAGCCGGTACCACTATAGAAAGATTCGTCTCACTGCCTATCCTGCCACCGCCGTTTCCGAGAAGCCCTATGGTATATGCACCTTTTTCCTTTGCGGCCATTACCGCACGCAGCACATTCTCCGAGTTCCCGCTCGTACTGATCCCGATCAGCATGTCCCCGGATCGCACGAATGCATCAATCTGCCTCGCGAACACTTCAGCAAAGTCATAATCATTCGCTATCGATGACATCGCCACCGGATCGGAATTGAGAACAAGTGCGGGAAGGGATGCCCTCTCTTTCTGAAATCTTCCGACAAGCTCTCCCGCAAAATGCATGGCATCAGAAGCCGATCCGCCATTTCCGCACAGTACAAGCTTTCCGCCATTTTTCAGAATATCTGTCATATGCTCCGATGCCAGAAGGATATGCCCAAGAATCTTTTCATCCGTAAGTATCTCCCGCTTTATCTCTATCGTATCCAGTATCCTTTGTCTTATAAGCGCAATTCCGTTCATCATATCACCTTTCAGTACACCTTATAACCTTTTGCCAGATAGTTCCTGACATAGTCGGCGACCCCCTGTGCCGGATCAGAAAAAGAACCTGTATATCCGGCTTCCCGAAGCTTTTCCGTCTCAGCCTCAGTATAGTACTGATAGGTATCTCTCAGTGTCACCGGCATATCGATATATTCGATCTCAGGCACCAGATCAAGAGCATGAAAGGTTGCTTCCGCAAGAGCTCTGAAGCTTTGTGCGCTGCCGGTACCGACATTGAACAGTCCGCTTAGCTCAGGATGATCCAGAAACCAAAGGATAACATCACAGACATCCTTGACATAGACAAAGTCTCTCTTCTGTTCCCCGTCGGCGATGCCCTCCCTGTAAGACCTGAAAAGTCGGATCCTTCCGGTATCCCGGATCTGTCTGTATCCGTGAAATACCATGCTAGCCATACTGCCCTTGCAGTATTCATTCGGTCCGTAAACATTAAAAAATTTAAGCCCGACATGCTGGGATGGGAATACATCGGCCTGATGCTTCACCCAGCTGTCAAACATCTGCTTGGAATAACCGTACGGATTGAGAGGTTCCAGAAGATCTATGTCCTGTCTGTCATCAAAGCCCCTGCTCCCGTCTCCGTATGTGGCCGCAGAGCTGGCGTAGATAAAAGGAATACCCGCATCTGCACAGTAATTCCAGAGCATTTTGGTGTACTCAAAATTGTTCTTCCAAAGATAATCAAAATCCTTCTCCGTAGTTGATGAACATGCACCCATATGGATAATAGCCTCCACTTCCTTTATACCCGGAAGTATGCCCGCAAGTTCTGTCTTGTGAATATAGCTGAGATACCGCTTGTTCCTGATGTTCATCCACTTATCGGTGGATGCGATATCATCCGCAATGATGATATCACCCCTGTCTCTGTCATTTAGTGATCGTATGATACAGCTTCCTATGAAGCCTGCTCCTCCGGTGACCAGAATACTCATAGCACTGTCCTTTCACAAATATAATGCTGTGAGCGTCAAAAGAATTTGCTGCTCACTCATAGCGCCCCGTTCAAATTCATATAAAATGCGCTGCTGAATAATCATTTCCCGAGAGGATCCAGATGATGATCATCCATGAGACGGTCGATAACCTTAGAGACCTGTCCGGATCCCAAAAGGCGCGTACATTCAAAGGCTCTTGCCGTGCCGTGATGTCTTGGGCAGCTGTAGAAATCCTTCAGGTCATAGAAAGCATTTATGTCATTCCAACAGCCGTTGCAGATATGGTAATTGATGACACGGTATGGTGTGTAGAATTCCGTAAAGGGCAGCGTGAAGCCCGATATCAGTACAACAGGGATATCCACGGCCCAGGCAAGCCATGAAAGACCACTCGACAGCCCAACAAAAAAATCAGCGTGAGCAAGCAGATCCGCCCTCCTCTTAAGAGGCAGGTTCCCGGTAAAATCCTCGGCACCCTTTGGAACGCCAACAGTCCTTCCGCCGACGTCCATGCTCTTTTCCTTATCGATGCAAAGCACCCTGTAGCCCTTCTTTTTCAGATATGCTGTGACTTCATTCCAGCCGTTGGGATTATTCCAGAATTTGGCATAACCGGTGCTCTTTGTGGCAATACACACATATGGTTCCTTAATGGTACGTCTCTTGCTAAGCTTCAGTACCGGCTTAGTCTCAACAGTATCAAGTCCCAGGCTGGGCGGAATACACTGCCACAGCCCTACCACTCTGTGATCCACGGGCTGATGGGCAAATCCGTCCGAAGGCGCATACAATCCGATCACATATGTCGCATAACAATCGGGAACGTTCTCACCGGGTTCTATGAAAATGACGTCGGGATAGGATGGAACAAAAAGCTCTGCCAATTCCTTCTGCATGGAACAATAAAGGTTACATGCGTGTTTCCTTCGGAATTCCTCCGCAAATGGGAACCACGCCAGGATATCTCCCAGCGTGCCTACGGGAAAGATCATAAGCACATTCTTCCCCGACAGATCCAGATCGTGGGAAAGTATGAGCTCTCCATCCTTCCACAACTCCACACGAAAGTTTATATAATACTTTCTGTTGCTGGCAGCTATGGCATCGCTGAAATCGGTATCAAACAACACCGCCATGGCGTCGAGATCAGTAAAACGCACATGGTAATTTCCCTTTGGCACTTTCACTCTCGCGCCGTCATTAAAATCTAAATTTACCCCATTTACGGAGGTCTGTCTCGTTACAGGCCCCGGCATATATCTGTTTTTATACAGCTCCGTCTTACCTTCGTTTTTCATATCGTACCCCGTATTTTTCAAGTATCTCCATTCCGGAAGATTAATATCTTTTTTATATCCCGCCCACCTTAGTGAGCAAAATGCTGCGGGGTAACAATTCTCCCTGCAGCTGATAAAAGGTCTTTTTCATAAGCGATATTCTTATGCTCTCCACGTTTAACTGAATCTATAACCTCTTCAGATTCCCTTGTGTTGATCAGGAAACCTTTAACGCCTTTATAAAGCATTGAGTAATCCTGACTTTCACAAATTGCCAAATCGCGAAGCTTATCACCGATGGCATAACTATGCCCAATATCTATATCGAAATCCTGAATCGCTCTTTCAAACAGCCCGAGCTTTGGTTTTCGGCAGTTACAATTCTTCCTGTACTTTTCCATTCCCTCTTCAACATTTTCATCCGGGGACGAAATCGGCAAATGCGGACAATAATAGGATGCAAGTATTTCAACACCAAAGGTATCCCGTAGTGTATTTATCATCCAGTTGTTTAAGATTTCATAGTCATGTTCAGTGTAATATCCTCTCGCTATACCGCTTTGATTCGTGATAATTATGAGTTTGTAACCGGCATTTTGCAGAAGCTTAAGTGCTTCAGGGACTCCAAAAATGAATTCAAAATCAGAGATTTTGTATATGTAATCACGGTCAACGTTGATCGTACCGTCACGATCGAGGAAAACAGCTTTGTTCTTCATGTTTTTGCGTTCTATCCTCATTACCACCTGGCACTCACAGCTCTACCCCGACTCTTGCCTTGATCCCGTCATCATAGGGATGCTTGTCCTTAACCATATTGGTGACATAATCCGCCATGGACAGGATGGTAATGTCGGGATCCCGGCCTGTCAGTATGACCTCCACATTTTCCGGAACCCTCAAAAGAAAGTGGGTCAGAAGATCCCGATCCAGAAGGTCTTTATTCACCGCATCCAGTATCTCATCGAATATGAACATAGCCTCTATATCAGGTTTAAAAGGCTCTCCCTGCATGATGACTCCGGCCTTTCTCAGCCTTTCCTCGCAGGCTATCTGCTTTTTAGCCTTATTCTTCAGACTTATCTTCATGGTTTTGACAGCCTTTACGAACATGGCATCACAGTCTTTTCTTGTTATTTTCAGCTCCTCGTAAGACATCTTTCCTGTCCAGCCGAAAAAATGCTCGGGAAAAAGAACCAGCACTCCCGGAATCTTCTCCAGGATGCCGATCTCTCCGGACATACCGTCCTTCAGGAACTGACAAAAGACCACCGGCACATTATGTCCGGCAGCCCTTACAGCAGCTCCCACAGCCGCGGTGGTCTTCCCTTTTCCGTTTCCCTGATATATATGAATCATCTTAATGCCTTTCCCTTTTTATCTTCACATTATAGCATATCGTAAAAAAACAACGTTCATTTACTTCTGTGTATTATATCGCGGAACCTGTCAAAAAATTTGATGCTAAAAAACACAAAAAAGACATTCCCCAAAAGGAATGTCTCAAAAGCGGATATTTCAGAATCAGTTTTCAAGCCCCATGATCCGATACACTTTATCCATATCAAGGGACTCTCTCAGCACAGAAGCCAGCTTATCATACTGCTCCTCCTTGAAATCCTCATACCGTAATTCTGTTATATGTTCGCGGTTTATCCCCTTTTTTCCGAATAAAATCTGAAGAAATGCTTCCCGGAGTTCATCACTGTCAAAAAAGCCATGAATGTAGGTTCCGAAGACATTACCGACAGAATCAATGTATCTGTTTTCTGATCCTGCCCCGTAAGTTCTTCCCATGTGAATCTCATAGCCTGTGACAGTCTTACCATTGAGCCAGGAAAACACACCGGAAAGTCCGGAAAGTTCCTCTGTGACTCTGGTTCTTGTCTTCTCTTCGGCAAATTCTGTCACCAACGGCAAAAGTCCAAGCCCCCGGGTCGCTGTTCCGCGAACAGTTTCCACACCGGACTCATCCACGATACTTTCCCCAAGCATCTGATAACCTCCGCAGATTCCTATGATCATAGTTCCGGCATGATGCTTCTGAAGAATCTTCGCTTCAAGTCCCGTAGCCCTGAGCCACTCCATGTCCCTGATGGTACTCTTGGTTCCGGGAAGAATGATGAGGTCCGGCTCTCCCAGCTCTTGAACCTTCGTGACATATCGGACTGATACTCCGGGTTCTGTGGATAATGCAGTAAAGTCGGTGAAATTGCTGATACGTGGCAGACGGATCACAACGATATCTATAAATGTCCGACTTAAATATTCCTCCGTAAAAATCATCTCATGATTCCTTTTTTCAGTTGACGGATCAGCAGGATGACTGTCAGCATTTCTTTTATCCGATACAGAAATATCTTTATAAATGCCGTAATCAGTTTTACGTGATGTATTTATGTACCTTTTTACATTGAGTCTTTCCGACAGCGAGTCCTCATCATCTATCACCACATCCATATATGGCACTACCCCGAGAATATCCTTTCCGGTCCTTTCCTTCAGGATATCAAGCCCGGAATCCAGTATGGTCTTGTCGCCTCTGAACTTATTTATGATCAGCCCCTTAATCCGCGCCTTCTCGTAATCTTCCAGCAGCTCGATGGTTCCGTAGAGCTGTGCAAATACTCCGCCCCTGTCTATATCACCAACCAGCAGCACCGGTGCATCCGCAAGCTCTGCCATACCCATGTTGACGATATCATCATCCCTCAGGTTCACCTCCGCAGGACTCCCCGCTCCCTCGATCACGATGATGTCGTAGTCCTCTGAAAGCTTATCATAGGCTTCCCGAACTACAGGAATCAGCTGTTTCTTATGTTTATAATACTCCCGCGCGGTCATGTTGCTGCTGACTTTCCCGTTGATGATCACCTGAGAACCGACATCGGTGGTGGGCTTCAATAGTATGGGATTCATAAGAACAGATGGCTTAATGCCGGCGGCCTCCGCCTGAACCACCTGAGCACGGCCCATCTCCAGTCCTTCATCGGTTATAAAGCTGTTCAGCGCCATGTTCTGAGACTTAAACGGAGCCACTCTGTATCCGTCCTGATGGAAAATGCGGCATAGACCTGCTGCAATGAGACTCTTTCCGGCATTGGACATGGTCCCCTGTATCATGATGGCTTTTGCTCTTTTCTTCTCCATTAGTTTCCCTTTTTAAATTCTAAATTGTGATACGGATGACTGCGGATGACTAAAGTTTATATCCCATCCTTTTGCACTCCAAAATCGTAAAAACGACCTTTGTAAACTGATATGCGAAGTTCTGTTATTCCGCTCAGAAATTAATTCTCGAAATCAGCTTGCAATGTCAGCTCTTATAATCACTTCTCGGAATCAGCTTATAATGTCAGCTCTTATAATTACTTCTCGGAATCAGCTTATAATGTCAGCTCTTATAATTACTTCTCGGAATCAGCTCTTCTCCTCCGAAAAAAGACTTTCTGATTCCATCATCATTTGTTAAGACGAAGCCCAAATCTCCCGCTTCTTTCCAGTAAAGATCATTTTCAAAATACCTGTCACCGCTGATCACCGATCCCGGGCTCTTATATGCTTCCCTGTCCTCATGGCTATGGTATTCGTGTTTCAGGAACTCAGAATCTTTGTCTGCATAGATCGTAAAATCAAAGATATGTTCCCGGTCAGGAAAGGTAATGAGATATCCGTTTTCTGTTTTTTCAAAAGACAGGTCATTAAAATCGCTCTCCCGGCCTTCTATTACCTTAATTTCTCCCTTTTCTTCCTTCTCGACCCAGTAGGTTTCCTTCATACGGATACGAATATCCGGATCATCCACCTGACGGAAACAGTATCTGTGATAAACTGCACGGCCGCTGTAGGTGGATATATCTTCATAAGAATCATAAAGGTCAAAGTTTTCAAAGAACAATCCGTTTTCTTCCCGTTCTTTCACCCAGAAAGCCATACTGTATTTCTCCAGAACAGCTTCATCCGGAACACTGATGGTACCTCCGATTCCAATCACCTGCCTGTTTTCTTTATCACGTACAAATTCCTCAAGAATTTTCCGGGCATCATCATTGGCAGCTCCCTCCAGCTTCAGGACCAGTTCACCGGGAAGCCATACTTCGCCTGATAATGTTTCTTTATAGGTATGATTTTTGCCTCCTGCCGGAATACGGAATCCGGTGCTCAGTCTCACTACATCGCAGTCTTCCCGGTAATTCTCAAGATTCAGTGCTTCATAAACGTAATCCAGACACACTTCATTAAACAAGGTGTTGTCATAAGTGATATATACACCGTCGGATTTTATATCCACAAGATAGTTCCGGATTTCACCCTTATCGGAAAATGTTCCCGTAACAAGGTCTGTAAGATAGTGGGGACCGCTGGGAATCATAATTACATATCCTTCGGAAGAAAGAACCTCTCGTCCTGTCATATACCGGTCCAGCCATTCCTGCATCTGCTTTCCGCCGGTTTCTTCCAGGTTTTTCTTGTCTTCCTCCTCATACTGGGGACCGCGACAGCTGGAAAAACCGCATGATACAAGGAAGATCACAACTACGAGACTTGCAAAAAACAGTAGTCTTTTATTTCTCATTCTTTGATATAGAAACATTTCTTTCGTCTCCGTTTTGATTGAAATCCATCTGCTCCTTATCTGTATTTAAAATCAGTCGTTCAAAATATAAACCGTATTCTTTTTCAATGCTTTCTATATTGTCAATTGTATAACTCGACAGATCTGTTTCCTCGGGTACATAAGCATTCATACCGACAACGATCAGATCCTTTCGATCTCTGTCCCTGACGAACTCCTTCACATCTCCATCAGAAAGCACAAGAGAGGCCGGAAGATACCCGTGGGTCTCCATATTAGTCAGCCAGAATCCCAGAGCTCCTTCTTTCAGTTTATCGTTTGTCTCAACTCCCTGTTTATCATCCTTATCAACCATGATCCAATCATCCATTCCCATTGAGAGCACGAATGACATATTGCTGTATTCAGACTTATCCAATATCAATTCATCTACTCCGAGCCCCTCTTCTACAAGAGACCGGCATTCATCATAAAACTCCTGTCTCTTTTTTGCTCCCGGATCAAGATACAGTTCCCCATTCTGTACATTCATCAGGTAATCGTAAGTTTCTCTGCCGTCTGAAAACTCTCCTTCAACAAAACCCGTCAGGAATATGGGGCCGCCGGTAAGCTGACAGAAGCTGTTTTCCATGGATAAAGCCTTTCCGTCCGGACAGTTTACACCTATCCATTCCTCCATCTTTTCTTCTCCGGTCTTAAGTTCATCCGCAGCTTCTTCTTTTGTATAATGCTCCCTTAGTTCCTTTGTCATGTCCACGTTGCAGCCTGTAAGCATCAGGCCGGACACTGTAACTGTAAGAAAACCGATTATTATTTTTTTGATCCCTGTCATATAAAACAAATGCCCTCCTTTACTTCCTTCATTTACTTGTCTGCATAATGCGTCGATTAAAATCAAAAACTGTGCTGCTGTATTCCGGATTCCCGAGGAATCTGCCACATATACATTATATTATGACATGAGTGTCCAAAGCCGACAACGAATCATTTCGCGCAGAGAGCTACAGGGAACATCAGTCCATTGAGTTCGCTTCGTGAAAGACTTATGCTATATGCCAGGTTCCTGCGAAACCTGTCACGAGACTCACGATTCTCCCATTTGTTTTTTCATGTTCTTCCATGTCTCTATCAGCTCGGCATTTTCCTCATGCCTTCGTACACAGATTCTGAAGAATCTTCCATCAAGTCCTGAAAAATCCCCGCAGCTTCTTATGAGTATCCCTTTTTCTATAAGTTTTTCCTTCAGATCAGTAACATCTTGAGATACTCTGAAAAGAATGAAATTAGATTCTGATTCAATATTATATATCTTTTCAGCAAGTCCGTTTCTCAGGATTTCATCAATCAGAAATTTCCGTTCTTCTTTTATTATTTGCCTCGTTTCCTTGAGATAATCACTATCAGAAAGAGCTGCCACACCCGCCATCTGCGCAGGTGTATTTATCTCCCATGGTGACATGTTTTCTCTTATTTTACTAATCAGCTCCTGATTTTCAGTAACCAGATATCCAAGCCTTAATCCCGGCATACCATATATCTTTGTAAATGCCCGGAGGACTATGAGATGTCTCCCAATCCCGTTCTCTGCATCAAATCCACTATCTATAGTTCTATTTTTTTCATTATAAACTATTTCGCTTTGGGATTTTAATACAGAACCCATACTACATTCAGCCGTATTGAAGAACGATTTTGTAGTATTCCTATTACATTCCGTTAAATGCCTTTTCTTCGATCTTTTTCTGATCTCCGGAATCATCGAATACTCTTCTTCATGGGAACTGAATGGAAGAAAACATTCATCAACTATAAGCCAGATTCCTTTTCTCTCACAAACCCCATAGATGCGATAAAGCATCTCCTTTGGAATCATGCCCCCGTCCGGATTATTCGGATTACATAAAAAAACGGCAGACCCTGCTGCCATTTTTTCTATCTGTTCAATGAAATTCTCCGTAGCTTCATCCGTAAAGCAGAAGGCGTCCTTCTCATAAAGAACAAACTCCTGAACCTCTGAACCACTCCTTACGGCAGCTTCACTGTACTCGGAAAAAGAAGGTGCCGGAACCAGGACCTTTTCCGGTCTTATCACCTGCATGAGACGGTATATGAGATCCGCGGCACCGTTTCCGAAAAGAAGATTCCTTTCAGGCACATCGAGATATTTCGATAATGATTCTCTCAGCTCTCTTTGGTTCCAATCCGGATAGCCGGTGCAGAGCTCCACTCCTCTTTTGGCCGCTTCCTTTGCTTTTTCCGGCATCCCCAAAGGATTGATATTCACAGAATAATCAAGTTTTACCTTATTCCCGTATATGTCACCACCATGATTGTAATTCAATTAATTTCTCCTACTCTACGTTCCTTTTTTTCGAAGACAACCTTGCCATTTATTGTCTTACACAGTTCCTTCGAACAGTACCTTTTCAACTACTTCATCCCTCTTTTATCAGAAGTTCCTTCCCTTCAAACGCAAAAGCGAACTTCTTTATCTTATCCTTATCATAACCTGCGCTCAGAAGCTCTGACTCATACTTTTTGTCTTCTATCTGTTTTAATGCCATGTCGCAAAGCTCTTCAAGAGTCTTGCCTTTTTCACTTCTGCGCTTTGATTTAAACTCTATGATGACAGCATTGTCCTTTTTATCTTTCGGGCGGAGCATCACATCATAACGCCCAAGGCCGCTTTCACGGTTTGACTTTATCTCATACCTGCCTCTTAGCTCCACAAGAAGCCCTATCACAAGCCCATGGTAGAAGTTTTCCGGAGCAGACTTTCCGCTTCCGTCAAAGGAGCTTATCATATCCTCACAGATTTCCGAAAGGGTGTCCATCATGTCGTCTATGTTTCCTTCAAGGAGTGCCTTTACGAAATAGCCGTAATATGCATCTGATTTTTCGAACCATCTTCTGACGAGAAGATCAAAGCTGTCCCTCACTTCATGATTTGTAAGTTTAAGACTGTATATAGCTTTACTGCCTTCTCCCTCTACTGATATCGGCTTCAGATATCCGCTCGCAAAAAGGAGGCTCCACACAGCTTTTTCATTTCCGTCCATTTCTCCGAATACAAGCTGCTCATCTATCTCTGTTTTGATACTTCCGCCCTGCAGAAGATTTTCGAAGGACTTCTTTATCTCAACACTTCCTTTTTTTACAAGCTTTGACACCAGTGAATTGGAGCTTGTATTGGCCCAGTAAGCCTCGTATTTACCGGTCTGAAGAAATGAAATGATGGACCATGGATTATATATTCCTTCGGTACTTCCAAACTTGAACCCATCGTACCACGCCTTCACTTTTTCCTTTTCGGCTCCGTATCCATAATCATCAAGTGATTCAAACACTTCCTTCTCGGTAAAGCCAAATGAGTCAGCATACTGTTCCGATGAAATCGTCACAATTTTCAGATTGTTAAGATCCGAAAACAATGACTCTCGGCTGACTCTTGTGATCCCGGTCAAAAGTGCCTTTTGAAGGTTCGGATTTGTTTTTAATGTCGCATTAAACATATTCCGCATGAATCCGACAATTTTATCCCAGTATCCGTTGACGTATGCTTCCTGCATAGGCGTATCGTATTCATCAATCAGGATAATGACCTTTTTTCCATAATAATCACTTAGCCATGCTGAATATCTATTCAGACACCTGATGGTCAGGTCCATATCCATATCATCCGCGATTGCGTCATAGAACTTCCTTTCCTTTTCATCCAGATTGTCCTTAAGAAAAGAAAGCTCTGATGCCATCTCAGTGAACAACTGATTGAACTGAACCAAAGCCCCTTTAAAGTTTTCTCTTTTGATGGATGCAAAGGAAACAAAGAGCACCGGCCACTTGCCGCACTCCTTCATCATCTCTGTGTCTTCTGAAACATTTAGTCCTTTAAACAGCTCAACATTGTTTCCCTGTCTCACCGAGAAGAACTTCTCCACTGTGCTCAGCATCAGTGTTTTTCCGAAACGTCGGGGACGGGTGATCAAAGTGATATCATCGTTACTTCTCCACCACTCGGATACAAACTTTGTTTTGTCTATATAGAAGTTATTTTGCTCTATGACCTTTTCATAATCCTGTATTCCAAGTCCCACTGTTTTTAACATCTGATTACACCTCTTCCCGATTCATTTTTTCAGACTCATTTTTCCGATTCATTTCACAACGTTCCTTCGAGCAGGTTTTTAAATGTATACAATATTATCCTTCATATACCTAAAGTATAGCATTAAAACAAACAGCATTTATTAAAATTTCATTTAACAAATACCTGTCTACAAAATCGGGAAATCTTTAACGATAAATAGAAAAAACATAGCCATAGAAGCGGCTAACGCTTAACGCTCCAAGAGAAGGAGCTTTTTGAATATTCGTTTATATATATTCCCTCTTCTTCTAACTCATGCATTATCTGCTGTAAAGTAAGGCTGTGCTCATCATCAGTCTTCTCCTACATAATTTTACAGAGATAACTTAACTTTAGTTTTTGATTAGACCCTTTTGGCATAAAATAACCCCTCCGTATATACGAACTAAACTAAGCTTGGTATATCACAGAAGGGTAGTTATTGGACAAAGCTATATAATTAAGTTATATGATTGAATTGATTACGTATTATTCCGTGCCTATAAAATATTAATCATTGAATCTAAGGAATTTCTTTTCTTATTGCCTAAAAGACTTTTAAAACCATCAGAACGATATCCTAAATCCAAAAAACAGATAGGATAGATATTTTTCTGCAAATTAAAGACTTTTTGTGTTTGCTTAACATCATTGACTCCAGCCCAACAAGTATCTAATCCAATATCAGTAGCAGCAAGCATCATATGTGTTGCAACAATTGTTCCATCCATTAAACAACTGTTTCCACCCTGAAAATTACTAGCAGCATCCTTGTCAGCACATACCAATATAACCATAGGTGCTCCATAACGGCAAGGATGAACACTATCCATTTTTTGATGTGCTTCTTCACTTTTTATTATATAATGCGTTGTGGCTGTTTATTGAAAGCAGTTGGCGCCATACGTCCCGCTTCTAAAATATATTTAACCTGTTCTTCATTTGGTTTCTGATTACTGTACTTACGAACAGATTCTCTTGATTCTATAACTGTCTTAAATTCCATCTATAAATCTCCTTTTTTGCTTTGTTAATACAACTCCTATAACAGATATAGAAATTCCCCAAAGAACCCAAAGGTCCAACATAACATAGCAAATTTCATAAATGGTTTCCTCCTTCATTTGAATCATAATTCATTATACGGGCTAATTTTTTTAAATGTCAGTAAAACTTTTTCATAACACAAAAAGACCAGCCGAAGCCAGTCTAAATGTTTTATCTATTTTAAAGGACTATGCCACTTTAAAAAGTCCTGTGGCATCATACTTGTAAACTGAATCAGTAAGCTTGTCGCAAGGTGCAACCTTTGCTGTATCATACCACTCCGAACTTCAGCATGACTTCCCTCATGATAAGTATCCCGACTATATAAATCATGAAAACCGAAAGATACATGACTCTGTTTGCGATTTCAATGTCTTCAGGCACCACCTCGCGAAGCTTATCGCCTATCTCCGGCTTCTTCACAAGTTTACCGAAATACCAGGCATCCCCGAGAAGTGTGACTCCCAGGGCGCCGGCCATAACTGCCTCAGTCTGTCCTGAATTCGGACTTGTAGACTTCTTTGCATCCCGCATCCAGATTTTCAGAGCATTTTTCCAGTTAAGGTTAAGGAAGGCTGAAGCTATCACCATAAAAAGTGCTGTCACTCTAGCCGGAATAAAATTCAGAACATCATCAAGTTTTGCAGCTGCCGTTCCAAAGTATCGGTATTTATCATTTTTATATCCGATCATAGAGTCCATGGTATTGACTGCCTTATAGAACCATCCTCCGGCTACTCCGAAGACCATCATGAAAAGGAGGGGTGCCACAACACCGTCGGAAGCATTTTCAGCAACCGTCTCCACGGAAGCCTTCACGATACCGGTCTCATTCAGGCGCTTGGTATCTCTTCCAACTATCATGGAAACTGCTTCCCTTGCCCCTTTGATATCACGCTTTTTTAGCGCCTCAAAAACCTTCATGGATTCACGTTTCAACTGCTTCATGGCAAGCATCTGGTATGCGAGAAATGCACTGATGGCCCATGAAATATTATCTCCGAACATTTTACTGATATTCATTATCACAAGAGGTATCACCGTGAATACCACCAGCATGATAACTGCCAGTATGCCACCGGCGACACGTTTTTTTGTCTTGTCAGCTTCAGGTTCATCGGAAATTTTGAATGTTTTTCTCAATGCCTTTTCAAGCCACTCAATGGCTCGTCCCATGGCCATAACCGGATGAAACCAGTTGTGGGGGTCTCCAAAAACAAGATCTAATATCAGTGCCATGATGAGTATCATTATTCTTTCGTACATATAAAACTATTATTCCTTCCCGATTGTTTTATGTATCGTGTCATGGAATTCTTTCCAAATTTAAGAACCGTATTATGTTTTTTTCTGTAATGCTTACATCTGCCACATATCCCTTTCCGGGCTTTGCTCCCCATTCGAAATAGTCTCTATGGGGCTCTGATAATCTATCCAGAAGTGCCATGATAGTGCCGCCGTGTACCACAAAGATCAGTGTACTGCTTTTTCTTTTTGATAAAAGGAAATCCCCGGCGATACTGTTAAATCCCCGGACAACTCTCTCTGTAAACTCAGCTTTTGATTCTCCTCCGGGAAATGCAGTTTCACCGTTACTGTCGATGTATCTCTGATACGCTGCTCTGTATTCCGGATTCGGATCTTCATTTATCTCCTGATAAGTCTTGTACTCAAAAGCACCGAAATCCATCTCTCGAAAATCGTCGATGATTTTATATCGGCCTTGTGAAATCATCTCAGGAAAAAGGCATTCTGCGGTTTCCCTGCACCGGCGCATGGGACTGATGTAAATCCCGCAAAAATCATTCTTATCATGTGATTCGTACATTGAATCACTCTCACAGCTTTCTTTTCTATCTTTCAAATCTTCATTGCCTTCAAAAAAGTTACCAAAAGTTTTTTGAAGAGAAGTCTGCAGCCGCTCTTTCTCAGAAGGAAGAATCGATTCGTCAGTTGAGCCCACATATCTGTGTTCCTGATTTCCTTTTGTCATGCCATGTCGTATCAGGACCAGTTTCATCATTTCAACCTCTGCGGAATTCCCGCAATTAGCCTGTAAACTCTGTCCGCTCTCTTTGCAAAAAGACAGCTCACCCTTCCGACTGCCTCCCACCATACACGTTCATCCTTGTCCATGGGCACTACCCCGGAACCAACCTCATTCATGATGATCACAAGCTCCTTTGCAATTTGTCCCGGATTATCGTTTCCAAAATGAACTCCAGAACCATCGTCATCATTGGTTTTTGATCCTCTATCATCCCCTGCAATGCTTTCAAGCCATTTCTCTGCTTCGGATATAGGATCCTTATCTTCTTTCAATTCAATGCGAACCCGCTCTTCATAATGCTCTATCACTTCCGCATCAGGAAATTCTCTCCTGCAAAAATCATGCTTTCCCTGACAGATTCCTCCTATAATAAGGACCATTTCTCCTCCATATTCCGTGAAAGTACAAGTTTCAGAACACAATTAAGAAAAATGTGTTCCCAAAACATGTACCACATCACATAGCCTCCTCTTAAAGGAAAACTAACCACCAACCATAACCCCGACATTTCCGTGGAGCATTATTCTCAAAATACCGCATACAATAAGGTGCGCCGGATAATAAATATAAAACAGATATTTCATATTCCTCATCTTCCCACGCTCGCCATTATAGGATTTCAAAAGCGGAATAGTGAGACATACGAAAAGCTGGATCATACCGTAAACCGGATTGATAAAAACCGCATAAACTATGGCATAAACAAGAACCCACAGCATTACCATTGTCATTTGTTTTTTTAAATTTCCACGGTTTTCGCCGATATATATAACTGTAAGTACAGCGATACTGCTCCAGTCTGCACAAAATGCAAGGATGGTCAAAAGCAGAATTATAAGTGTTTTCTGCCAATGCTTAAATCCCTCATTATCAGATACCCACAGTCCGATAAGCCCTAAGAATAAAGGCCATATCACACTAGTCTGATTGAAAACACCTGTCTGGAAAGGAATGAAAGGAATTCCAAAAGCAAAGTTATATGCAAAATGACCGATAATCGCAAAAATCAAAAGTCTCATTCCATACTTCTTAAGATCATGTGTATGATGATATCCCTCTGCCACCATAAACCAGAAAATCGGCGCTGCCAGTCTTCCGATGATATGAAGTAAAATGATCCACCAGTCCGTAGGATATCCCGGCCATATTACCGATGTCAGATGATCAATGGTCATCGCAACTATGGCAATCATTTTGAGCTGATTACCGTTAAGTCCTTTTGTTATCATAAATACTATCCCCTCATCTTCTAATTAATACTGTCATTTAGCCGTGTTTTCCGCCACACAGATCTCAATCTAAACAACTCTGCACTTAATGCAGCATATCTTTTCGTTGTTCCAAATCTAAGGAAACACCATCAAATCCAGTATTTTCATTGTCAGGATATTTGCCAATAAAATCAAAAACTCGCAGTTACAAAGAAAATATCCGCATAAATCCCCGGTGGTTCCTCCGAATTCAGGCACGATCCTGTACCTGTACCTGAAGAATGATACTGCTGCCGCTGCCAATGTCACTGCCGGATACACAATCCCTATCTTCCCATATATGAAAACCGTAAACATGCATACCACAGTCAATATAAGCTCTGACAAAAGAATATTTTTAACTTTCCTGTCGGCATTCTCAGAAAAGGTACTGACCATTCCATCCTTTTTTGCCTTTGGAAAGCTCACAACACTGATCCCGCTTAACTCTCTTGAAATAACAAAACCAAAACACACAGAAAGCAGCGCCTCTATGTCCATCTCAGTTGCCAGTGAATATCCCCCAAGGATATACATTACCCCATAAATCACGGCAAAGGCTCCGATATGGGGATCCTTCAATATAGAAAGCTTCTTCTCCCTGTCACCATAACTGTGAAGGGCATCCTCTGTATCAAAAAGCCCATCCAGATGGATCCCGCCGGTTACCATAATGGGAACCAGCATCAAAAAAAATGCCGTAATCATGTTATAAGTTTGAAGACTTATGGTCAGTCGCCATACTAAAAGCTCAATTACAGCAATGACTGCCCCTACCATGGGAAAAAAGCTCATGGCATATTTCATGCTCTTCTCATTCCAGTCTGCCTTCGGCATAGGAAGTCTTGAATATGTGGAAAAAGCGATAATGAAAGAATCTATCATATAGTTATTCTCCCTTTATTGGACTGTTCGGAATATCAGAAAGGCTGATGCGCTATAGGTCAGGTCCCTCTGTTACCTGTTACCTGTCACGCGACTCTCGACCGATCCTCATTTCACTGCCACCGGAATTCCGGCCACCACCTCATAAACCTTATCAGCATCCTTAGCTATCTCACGATTTATCATGGACAGCTCTCTCAGAAATCCCAGGGTTTCCTCCGGATACCGGATTCCGTCGCAGTACAGCTCATTGCTGACAACGATAAGGGCTTTGACATTGACAGCCAGTTCTCTCAGGGGTGCCACGATTTCATGGGGATGACCATCAGTCTGATAACACTCATTGGCATACAGATTTGTCAGATCTTCGAGAAGAACCACCACATCCTTCACTCCATCATACTCCTGATCCGAGCTGTCCCCACTCTCAAGTCCTTGCTCTGTATTGATGTCCTTCTTCACCCTGCCGGAGCACTGTTTCTGTGCTTCAGCTCTCAGATTCTGTTCTCGAAACGGTGAGCAGTCTGTTTCATCCGTATGAGCTTTTATTTCATCCAAAACCTTCGATATCTCAAACGGTCTCTCTATAGTAACAAATCCCTTGCCTTCCCGTAAACTTCTGTGACGCTGAATCCGCCTTTTAGTTTCCTCGTCATCATAGGGGTACATGGTGGCTATGTAAAACATGCTCCCTGCTTTATCACAGAAGGAAAGGGCCAGAGATTCCGCATATTCAGATTTCCCCGATCCGGCACCACCCGTCACCAGACAGTACATATAAACTCCTCCCTGCTTTATTTTATAAGGTAAACCCGGTGTCATCAGAGAATCCATAATCATATACTTATGCTTGACATCTATAAGCTAAATCTTGTGTCATCCGAAAATCCATCATCATACACCGATTTAAGATACAGTCCGACAAAGGGCGATTTCTCTGTTATCTCCCTGTAAGCTTCCTCATCCCACTCTATGGTGTCTCTCCTGCCCGAAAAATAAGCACTGTTTACTTCGGTAAAGAACTCACATGCCCTTTCACTTGGATCCTTGATGCTTCTTTTAAGCATCCTTGTTGAAGTGTCCCTGAAAAATAACTCAGTATCCTTAGCGTGTTCGAAATCAAGCTTTTCGGTATGGTAGCTTGCAGTATCTCGTTTTAGCTCAATCACTCCATACTGACATGGCGATACCATGAGTGAGGATGTGGCTATATCCTTAGTTCCCTTTTCTTCAGCAACATGCTGTATATGCATATGGCCGCTGAGATTGCATCTGACACCATATTCCTGATACAGCTTAAGCAGTCTTTCATTCTGCCCCATTACGAAGCCATCCGTGAACATCGGGTTATGGGCTATCAGATTCTGATGGCTGACGGCTATCACCTGCATACTCTTCGACTTTGCCTCCTTAAGCTGCTCCGAAACCCATGCCAATGTCTCATCCGTACACACACCCGGGGCACTTTCTGTATTGACATCCACAAGAAGAAGCCTTAATTCAGGACTTACATCATAAGTGTAGCTCAGGGAGAAGCTGTCTCTTCCCGTTGCTTCCAGATAGCCGTAATCCCCATAGATCTCTGCAAATGCCCCGGCAGAAACACTGTCAACCAGGGTGTAGCCATCGCCCTTGAAGCATGCTGCGATACGGCTGTTCAAATCATGATTTCCGGGTATGACGAGAACCCTTACTCCTGTATCTTCAATTTCTTTCAGCTTTGCCGCCAGTCTTTCATGACTAGCCTTTGCGCCGTTAAAGGTCAGATCTCCGGACAGGATAAGGACATCCGGCTTTAGCTCCTTCATCCTGTTCACAAAGGCATCTGTGATTTCTTCGCAGTACTGCATGGCTTTTCCGTCTGCATTCTCTATAAGCTCCGTAAAATACACCCCGCCATCCGTAAGCTCCGGTGCTATATAATGAATATCCGTCGCAACACATATGGTGAGCTCTTCGGAGTTGGTAAAATCTTCGGATTTGATAAGCTCATTAGTGTTTTCCGGTACTTTAGATGTATTTTCGGAAACTACCGGCTCCGGCTTGCTTTTCCATATGAAAAGCCCCAGAAGCAAAAGCATGAAAAGTGCTGTCACAATAAGTCTGGTTTTTTTCATTTTCATGATTTCGCCCTCAATCTTTCTTCTCTAAAATGGTTCCGAGTTAATGCGAAAACCTGTGATACGCCTCTACTTCCATATCGGAAAAACTTCCCATCCGGTTAAAGGCTTCCACTGCCGAAGAAAGTATCGGCATCAGAAGAACGGCCCCGGAGCCTTCCCCGAGAGACATTTCCGCATCGATTATGGCAGGAAGCCCCATTTTTTCGAGAGCCTTACGGGCAAGCTTTTCCTTTGATATATGGGATGCAAATGCATAGTCCGCGACTCTTTCGTCAATCATATAGGCGCTTAACGCCGCCGCGGTTGAGATGATGCCATCGATTACTACAGGAACTTCATATCTGACACCGCCAAGGAACATTCCGGACATGACAGCGATCTCCAGACCCCCGATCTCAAACAGAGCTTCCTTTGCGGTTTCCGCTGAATAAGTTTTGACTTTATCCGTAGAAACATCATTTTTATTATTTTCGATTGATTCAGCATTCAACCTGTTTGAATCATCTCCGGACTTTGAATCACTGTCACTAAAATCATCAGTCTCAGCCTGAAACTCCCCCTCCTGCAGACCTGATTTTTTCACAAGTCTCCTAAGCGCTCTTCTTACCACATCCTGCTTCCTCCTGAGACCCTCTTCACTGAGTCCGGCTCCGTAACCTACAGCCTCTTCAGCCTTACTCTCCATGAAATAAGCCAAAAGCGCTGCAGTCGGCGTGGTATTTCCTATTCCCATCTCACCGGTAGCGATGATATCATAGCCTGATTCTTTTAACTCCCGGACTATGTCCATTCCGAGTCTTAATGCCTTCTCTCCGACTTCAGGACTCATGGCAGGTTCCACCGCGATATTGCCGCTTCCATCCTGAAGGCGTCTGTCATTCACCACATCCTGACGAAGTTTCTGAAAGTTGAGTGAATTTTCCGGGACATCCTGACGTAGCCTCTGAAAGTTGAGTGAATTTTCCGGGACATCCTGACAAAGCTTCTGAAAGTTGAGTGAATTTTCCGGGACACCCTGACAAAGCTTCTGAAAGTTGAGTGATTTTTCCGGGACATCCTGACACACCTTCTGAAAGTTGAGTGAATTTTCCGGGGCAGGATGATTTTTCACATTAGAATCCGCTGTTTTCCCGTCATCACTTCTTCTTAATTCCGCTTTGCACTCGTAAGGCTTTCCCATGTAGCTGTATCTCGAACCTGTCATCCCCACATCGACAGTGTAAACATCCACATTATTGCCCTTTGCAAAGATACTTGTGGTGGTCATGCCTTTTACAAAGCTGTCCGCTACCTTTCTTGTTACGGAGCTATCCGTCTGGGTCACTCCCTCTCTAACGCATCCATGATCGGCACAGAGCACAACCAGAGCCTTTTTTTCTATAGATGGAGTCAGGGTTCTCTGTATACCGCAGAGCTTTGTAACCTCTCTTTCAAGAATACCGAGGCTGTCTATGGGTTTCGCTATTCCATCCCATTTCTTTTGAGCCGATTTCTCAAAATGATATCTCTCACAACATTTCATAAAATTAAAAATCGCTTTCGGATTACTGTAATAGTAAAAATGAGGCCATCCCGAGGACATGGTATTTCCATAAAAAATACCGTCGTACACTCTGTTTGGGGCCTTAGGCTTTCTCAGCCGGAACCCCTCCCCGTTATATTCACAATCATACCTGTGGAACTCATGACCTTTGAGAACCGTACCCGCATCACCAAAGAGACCGGGAACTTTTGTTTCAGCTGAAACATATCCAAACCGTACCAGACGTTCCTTTTTACATGCATCTCCCGGAAAAACACCGCACATCTCAAACTGTTTCCCGGTCCCGAGAACAGTCTTCCCCGTACCTTCGATTTTCTGTTCTCTGTCCTTTCCGGATTCTGATGATATGGTTTCCTGCCCGCCTGCTTCAATTCTATTCTTTGTTTGTTCATAAGGGATGTCTTCATCGGCTGATAAACCGGGTTCCCCGATTATGGAATGATTCAGATACATGTAACCACCGCACTCCGCGATGACCGGGATCCCGTTTTTTATGGATGCTGCCAATGCTTCCCTCATGGAAACATTGGCGGAAAGCTTCTCTTTATAAATCTCAGGATATCCTCCTCCGATGAGGATTCCATCCAGATCCTCCGGAAGCTTCTCATCATGAAGGGGACTGAAGGACACTATCTCTGCCCCCATCTTTTCCAGAAGCTCACGGTTTTCCTGATAGTAAAAATTGAAGGCTTCGTCTTCAGCGATTCCCAGTTTAACTTTGTTTTTCACTCTGAGCTCTGAAATATATTTAACTGTATTTTCACTTACAGAATCCGGATAATCCCTAGATTCATCCATGGTTTTTCCGGATTTTGTTGTTTTCGCAATGTCCAAAATCCCATCGATACTAACGGTTTTCTCGATCTGTTCCCCCACCGCCTCTATCCATGAAGTGAAATCCTCCATATCTCCGGGCTCCACAAGCCCGAGATGCCGGGATGGGATTCTCCGGTCCTTCATCTCCGGCATATACCCGAGAACCCTTATTCCTGGACAGTTATCTTCGATGACTCCTTTAAGACGCTCATAAAACATTGGTGACACTCTGTTCAGAATAACTCCACGGATGCCTGAATCATGATTTTCATCATCCGTGCCCATTCTTCCGTATCTGTTTTCTATACTATGTGACGATTCTTCATTTGAACTGTTACCGGTTTTGATTCCAAAAGAACTGCCGGCTTCATGTAAAAATACGGCATCCTCTACAGAGCATCTGTCCCTGATTTCCTGAGCATGCTTCGGGAAATCCAGCATCCCTCTTATCAGCGCAGCTACAGAAACACTTGCTCCTTTGCAATCCATGATGAGAACTGTGGGACTTTGTATGATATCCGCAATCTCCCAGGTGGAGGCTTCAACAGAAACTCCGCCCAGCCCGTCATAGTAGCCCATAACACCTTCCGTAACAGAAATCTCCGCCATCTCGGCTCTTTCGGCATAAAGCATTCTCAGCATCTCCCTTGAAACAAAAAAGCTGTCGAGATTTGCTGATGGAACCCCCAGAACCTTTCTATGAAACATAGGATCGATATAATCAGGTCCGCACTTAAAGCTCTGTACCTTCAGTCCCCTTTTTTTTAGCACATAAATAAGACCACATGTCAGTGTGGTCTTTCCTGATCCGCTCTTATCTGCTGCGATAACTACACTAGGTTTCATTAAAAAAATCCTTTCGTTTTTTGTAGGCAGAACTCCTCTGTCCTTTGGATTGTGGAATGTGCTAAGTATGCTCGCATTATTTTTTTAATTCTATTTCCGTTCTACTCGGATTCTTCATATTGCGCTTAATCATAGGCGATGGTATAACAAGTATATACATGTTATACAAAGGAGGGAACATCAATGGCACAGGTCACAATAAGATCCTGGGGAAACAGTCAAGGTATAAGGCTCCCCAAAAATATCCTGGATAAACTGGGATTAACTGTATCTGACACTCTGGATATAGCTACGGAAAATGACACAATAGTCCTGAAAAAGTCCTTTGCACACAAATCCTTCGAAGAACGACTGTCCGAATATGATGGACATATATCCATCTCAGACTTTGATTGGGGAGAGCCTGTCGGTAAGGAGATGCTATGACAACTTTCCATCAGGGTGACATAATAAAAATCAGTGGTTTTGGAAAAAAACTATTCATAATTATCAGTAAAAATGCCTTTATCAAAGCAACAGGTGTATTCCATGTAAGTCCTGTTGCAGAAGGTACTCCAGATGGTCCACTTCACATAAGCATTATCGGAAATAACGGTTATTCCGGTGTAGTAATCTGTGAACAGATTAAACTCATAGATCCATCTTCCAGAAGCTGTGTACACACTGACACCATTTCCTACAACCAGATTATGAACATATCAGATGCGATACAGGGTATCTTTGAGTATGACTGAGAGCAAGCCTTTATGGCTTGCTCTCTATTTATCTTCTGGAAATTCTGGTGATGGTTATAGGATTCTCTGCGTGATGCATGTGGTAGCTGCCTCGTCTTTCGAGACCGGTTGCCTGAATCTCAACCATTTCAAAATTATAGTCCGTAAGTCTCTTCTCGATTTCAAGTACCTCAGCCACTGATTCAAGTGTCACTGTGTTTATGACGATCACTACATCAGGGTTGATCCCCACAGCCCAGTCTACTATCTTCCGGAGATTGCCCTTGCTGCCTCCGATGAATACGCAGTCCGGTATAGGCAGCGGACCTTCGTTCGCGACGTTCTTCCGTTCACCCGGCTTCTGCATCTCCATTTCAGAGAAACATTCCGGTGCCTTGCCGCGGACTATTCTGATATTGTCAACCTTGAACTGATATCGATTTCTTTCGATGGTGTCGATGGCATCCTGATTTATCTCAACGGCTATCACCTTCCCCTCAGGGCTTGCAAGTCCTGCTTCCACTGCCATACTTCCGCTTCCGGAACCGATATCGTAAATTATGCTGTTTTCACGAATGGCCATACGGCAAAGGCTGAGGGCTCTGACATCTCTCTTTGTGATAGGAACTCCGCCTGTTCTCTCAAAATGCTCATCTCCGATACCATAAGAACGAATCGGTGTTATGGCATCATCATTTTCAAAAAGGGCGATGGCGAGGCGGTCAAACATCTTGCCTCTCATCTCTCTGGTTTTTCCGACAGTAAATGCCTCATCGGGATAGCTCAGTCTCTCACCTACGATTATCTTCACAGAACTTAATCCGAACTGAATGAGCTCCTCCGAAATATTGGAAACCGTATCCTCACTGCCGAGAAGTGCGCAGACGAATTTGTTCTCCCTGATAAGCGGGATCATGTCCTTGTGGCGTCCGTGCAGGCTGACCAGCTTAACATCAGCCATGCTTATGGAACGTTTGCTAAGGAAGTACTGAATACTGGAAACTCCCGCAAAGTTCCTTATCTCGAAGCTGTCAGATTTTTCCTCATCCTCGGAGTCGTCATTTCCATCAGCACCGGATGCCTTTAACAGGGCTTTTCTCAGAGGTATGGCACCGCTGTATACGCTGGTATCTCCGGTAAAGACCGCAGAGATAACTCTCTTTTCGGGATGTGACAGTATGTAATCCAGCATCTCCTCAGTCTTCACAGCCTCATAGGTCTCTATCTTTGTTCCGGAAACAGCCTCACCCGCTGTTTTAAGGGCACGGCTGGCTCCCATAAGTACATCTGAATTTTTAATAGCTTCTATGGCCTGGGTCGTCATCATTTCAGGACTTCCCGGTCCTACTCCAATAAGATTTACTATTCTCATTCTGTCTCCTTACA